>NZ_JAIOGQ010000001.1 GCF_019904135.1 Paenibacillus caui
TCTGGGCCGTGTCTCAGTCCCAGTGTGGCCGTTCACCCTCTCAGGTCGGCTACGCATCGTCGCCTAGGTAGGCCGTTACCCTACCTACTAGCTAATGCGCCGCAGGCCCATCCGTAAGTGACAGATTGCTCCGCCTTTCCCAAGTCCCTCATGCGAGGAACTTGCGTATCCGGTATTAGCTACCGTTTCCGGTAGTTATCCCAGTCTTACGGGCAGGTTGCCTACGTGTTACTCACCCGTCCGCCGCTAAGCATCAGGAGTGCAAGCACTCCGTCAGCTCCGCTCGACTTGCATGTATTAGGCACGCCGCCAGCGTTCGTCCTGAGCCAGGATCAAACTCTCCAATAAAGTTGTTCCTTTAATGAAAGAGCGATTAGCTCATTTTGAATCTGACGATTCATTTTAAAAAATCATTGACGTGATCCATTTGTTCAGTTTTCAAGGAACTTAATTATTCAGCGAAAAAATATCGCCGAACAATTTAATATTGTACTACGCTAATACCCAATTTGTCAACTTCTTTTTTTGACATAAATTCTGTCAATCTATCAAGATAGCTCTCGAAGCGACAAGAAATAATATATCATATTCCTTATAACGTTGCAACTTTTTTTGACACTTTTTTCGACAGGTATTTTATAGAAATTCATCATAACCTAATATGATTCAGTAATTGTCTCATCCGCAGGCTCCTATCCGGTATAACAAACAGTCTTTGCAATCCTTAAACACGAACACCATCAGGAAATTGAATGTGAATTCAACATAAATCTTTGTTCTTCAAAGTTCAGGAGGTTGTTCAACAGCCGCATCCAGTAACTCAGGCATTTCTCTATCCGGACATTCCGCTCTGCAAAAAACGCTGAATTTTCGGAATTACTATTCGAGCTACTATTTGGGCAACGATAAATGATCTCCTGATCCCGTAATGACATTTTAGAAGCAATAAAACCAGCCTTGATAGGCTGGCTTTATTATCGCTTATTCGTTTAGAAATTTCTGGCCTTTTGAACCGCTGCGTCAGCCTGAACAAGCCCGAATCCGAAGCTGCTGTCTCGTCCGGCTGTACCCAAATCTACAGCCGTACTTTGAAGAATATTACGGATTTGCTCATTCGTAAGCTGCGGGTTGGCGGACCAAGCTAGTGCTGCTACCGCAGAAACGTGCGGTGTGGCCATCGAAGTTCCTTGGAAGTAGCTGTAATCCCATGAAGATACATTAACGCTTCCCGTTCCGAGTCCGTTACTCCGAATCGAATTGCCGCTATTGTAGGAGACGGATACGACCGGGACCCAGTTTCCTTCGCTTCCCAATGTAAAGCTGCCCGGATCATCAGGGTTAGCGGTGTCATTGTTGGCAATGATGACCGCCGATGCCCCCTGGGCTACTGCATTCTGAATCTTTTCCGCAAAGGAGATGCTTCCCCGGTTAATTAAAGCAACCCAAGGACCGCTTGCAGGCTTTCCGCTGAATGCGTCAGCAGAATCACCCAAGCCGGAGTCAACCAGCGCACCTGTTACCTCACCCTGACCGGAAAATTCAAGTGGCACGCTTGAAAAGCTTGTATCAACCCCATTTTCGGTCTCTTTAGCGGAGCTTTGTATACCGGTACCTCTTGGAATGCTGGATAATGTCGCTACGCCGGGCGCCACTACCTCTTGATTTTTACCGTAGTTGGAGAAGCTTGCAAGATTCAGGCTGCTGTCCACGGCCCCAACCGCTACAACGGAGCTATAATTTGCTGGATAGCCAATTGCGCCGCCGTCATTTCCGCTTGCGGCAATGCTGAGCATTCCATTTTGATAGGCCTTGTCAAACGCCGCTTTTTCAGTCCGGGAAGATCTGGAGCTTCCGAGCGAGAGGCTTGCAATGTTGGCATTATTCTGTTGGCACCAACTGAGAGCATTGATGATTCCGCTCGTTGATCCGCTGCCGTCGTCACCCAATACTCTTGCTACATACAGATCGACGTCGGGAGCAACTCCAATTCGGCTTCCGCTATTGCTGGTCTGTCCGACAATCGTACCTGCGACGTGAGTGCCGTGTCCCGCACCGTCGGTCGCATCCGGGTGCCCGTCGTTCACGAAATTTTTGCTCGCTTTTATTACCGAGACACCGTCTCTGGTAAACTCCGGATGGTCATAATCGATGCCGGAATCCAAAACACAAACCTTGATATTTTGCCCGGTTGCATTCTGGCTCCAGGCTTGTTCGGCATTCACGGCCTGCAACCCCCAGGTGAGCGCGCCATCCGTGTAGTTCGTGCCAAGGCTGCTCGCATAGACGGTACGGTCTTCCTCAATGTAGCTGATATTCGGGTTGTGCTCCAGTCCTTTTATCGCAGCCTCCGACGCAACAATTTGAACCACGTTAAGGTCATCCCAACGATCTTTCATCTGAATGCCAGGAGCATCCAATGCTTTAGCAGCAACTCCTGGAGTCAGACCCACCAGAAACGAATGCTCTTTCCCTTCTTTCGCTTCTGATGGAGCTGCAGCCGCAAGATTAGCGGCTAGAAGGAAGAAAACCATGGCCGAACCTGTGACCTTTGACAAAAAACCGGCTTTTCTCATTACTCAATCTCCTCTCGGTATTTTCCTGAGTATGAAGCAAAAATATATGGCTGGACAGTAACTCAGGTTGGTGTAACCTAAAATTTGTAAATCTATTAAATGGAAATTATCATTTTTATAGCATATTTCCATTGCAAAATTTGTCGAATGAGAATAAAAGGTACTTTTGTACTATTAGAGGTATACAATAGTGGTCCACAAGAGCCGCAAAAAAGAATCATCCCTGCTAAATAAAAGGAGCTAAATCTTTCTCAGCCGCTATCAATTAGGTATGATTTATGTAACAATTAAGAATTCACGTTTACACCGATGATGGCCTGGCCCACCGCACAATTCAGTAGACTTGGGAACAATTCGTTGAACAGAAGCGCAGCGTACAAGTCAGCGACTTTCACTGCGTAGCCGGGTGGTCGGTGTTTCAGAATACGTGAGAGGGGATTCAGCTCAAAAAACTGCTCGACATGGCGGGTGTTCGCCCCGAAGCCGGATACGTGAAGTTCTACTTGGGCGATGATATTTATACCGATTGGCTTTCCTTGAAGCAGGCGTATTGCGACGATGTGATGGTAGATGTGCTGCACGACGGCAAGCCGACCCCAAGCGATCTCGGCGGCCCGGCGCGGCTGATCGTTCCCAAAATGTATGCCCACAAGTCGGTCAAATGGTTGAACCGAATTGAACTGATGGCTGAAGAGCATATCGGGTATTGGGACCAGAGAGGCTATGATGAGGATGCCTGGGTGTCCAAGAAAGGCCCGACCGAAACTTAGACACGAACCCTGAGTTCATACGGAAAAAGATTAAAAAAGGCCTGACGGAAATCCGCCAAGCCCTTCCTTTATGCCTCAAGCAGCCTGATAAACTCATCTTCGTCCTCAATGACCTCGATCCCGAGATCCCGGGCCTTCGTCAGCTTGCTGCCCGCCTTCTCCCCGGCGATGACCAGATCCGTTTTCTTGGAGACGCTGCCGGTGACTTTCGCCCCGAGCGCTTCAAGCTTCTCTGCGGCCTCGTCGCGGGTAAGCTGGTGCAGCGTTCCTGTCAGGACGACCGTTTTGCCGCTAAAATAAGAGTCGGTTCTGGCGGCCTGCGGCGTCTCCGGCGCCTTGGCCTGAACGCCCTGCTCCAGCATTTTGCGGATGGAAGCCAAATTGAACGGGTCGGCAAAATACGAAACAATCGATTCCGCCACGATCCCGCCGATATCCGGCAGCGCGGTCAACTGTTCGGCATCCGCCTCCATAACGGCCTGCAGCGAGCCAAAATGATCCGCCAGCAGCTTTGTCGTCGATTTGCCTGTGTTCGGAATACCGAGAGCGTACAGGAACGACGCCAAATCGCGCGTTTTGCTGGCCTCGATGGCATCCAGCAGGTTCCGGGCCTTTTTCTCCCCGAAACGTTCCAGCTTCACCAGACTCTCAAACTGCAGGCTGTACAACTCCGCAGGCTCGCGGACTTCCAGCTCGTCGTAGAGCTGCCCCGCCGTTTTGTCGCTGAACGTTTCAATATCCATCGCATCCCGCGAAGCAAAGTGGGTGATGCGCCCCACAATTTGCGGACGGCAGCCGAAGCGATTGTCGCAGAACAGATGCGCTCCCCGCTGCTGCAGCGGAAACCCGCAAGCCGGGCATTGCGCCGGATAAACGATCTCCTGTCCATCGTTCTCATCGGTCACCTTGCCGAGAATTTCCGGAATCACATCATTGGAACGCCGAATAAACACCCGGGTGCCGATGGCAAACTTCAGGTTTTTGCGCTCGATGTCTCCCACATTGTTCAAGGTGCAGTTCTGGACCGTTACCCCTGCCAGTTCAACAGGCTCCACGCGCGCGAGCGGCGTGATTTTGCCGGTTCGCCCTACATTCCATGTGACCGACTCCAAGACGGTAGTCGTCTCCTCCGCCTCGAATTTGAACGCCACGGCCCAGCGCGGAAACTTGTCGGTATACCCAAGCACTTCACGCGTGCGCATATCCATGATTTTAACGACAGCCCCGTCAATCAGATAATCCAGTTCGCTCCGCTGCTGCTGGATTTGCTGGAGCTGCGTGATCACCTGGCTGAAATCATCAAAATAGAAGATGAACGGATTCACCTTGAAATGGTTCTCCCTCAGAAAAGCCATCATCTCCCGGTGATCCTTGAAGGTTTTCTTCCCGGCATAGCCTACGTTGTAAAAAAAGGCGTTCAGCCTGCGTTTTGCCGTTGTTTTCGGGTCAAGGTTGCGCAGTGCTCCGGCCGCAGCGTTGCGGGCGTTTTTGAGCGGTTCGGCGGCCTGTTCATTGTAAGCGGCCAGTACCGACAGGTTCATGATGCCTTCTCCCTGCACTTCAATTGTGCCTTCCTTATAAGGAATTGTAAGCGGAACCGACTTGATCGTCTTGACCTGGGCAAGAATGCCTTCGCCCTGGGCGCCGTTCCCGCGCGTAGCAGCCTGAACCAATTTTCCGTCCGTATATGTCAAATTCAGTGTCAGGCCGTCAAATTTGAGCTCGACCGCATAAGACAAAGGCGGGAGCGGAGACTCCGGGTTCTTCGCATTGTAATCCGCGATGAGTTTGACCGCACGATTATTCCAGCTCACCAGTTGCTCCTCATTTTGGGCTTTGTCAAGGCTCCAGAGCGGCACGATGTGCCGGTGCGGCATAAACCCGCGAAGCAGTTCCCCTCCTACACGCTGTGTAGGGGAATCCGGAAGAACGGTGCCTGTCTCCGCTTCCAACGTAGCAAGCTCATCGTACAGCACATCGTATTCCTTATCGCTAATCAGCGGCTTATCCAGCGTGTAGTAATGGTAATTGTATTTGTCAAGCTCCTGAACGAGCTTCTCCATCCTCTGCACTTTATCCATGCGGGGACAACCCTCCGTTTATGATCATCTTAAAATGCGGACTATTCCTGTTCCTGCTCCAAAGTCTTGTTATTCCGCTCTGTTGATTCTTCTTTTATTGTAGGCTGTTTAGGCCCGGTCTAATCGATGGTTGGCAGGGAGCGACAGGGAATAGTGCAGACCGGTCAGGCTGGCAAACCAAGCTATGTTCAACAAGCTCAGCTAATCTGGCCAGTCAAGCCATCGTTTACGAACCCCCAGCCAGTCGGCAAGTTCAGCCAGTATGGCTGCACCTGCCAATTTAGATACATCAGCCAATTCGGTTACACAAGGCAATCCAGATACACAAGCCAATTCGGCCTATCCCTCCACCTTCGTGATCGGCGCAAAGCCGGCAAGCAGCCGCTTCACTCCGACCGGCGCCGGGAAGGCGATCTGCAGCTCCGTATCGTTGCCGCTTCCCTTGACGGCCACGATCGTGCCGATGCCCCACTTGCCGTGCGACACCTTGTCGCCGGCTTTGAGCTCGCCAGGCGCGCCCGCGGCGCGGGCGGCCGGAGCCGCAGAGCCGCCGGTCGTGACGGTGACACGGCCGGCGCCCTGCGCACCTGCGGCAGCTCTGCCAGCCGGCGCGCCCGAAAGGCCGCGCCCGGCCCCAAAGTTGCTGCCGCCGCCGCCAAAGCCGCGCCCGCTGAAGGCGCCGCCGTTTGCTGCGCCGCGGCGGTAGCGGTCGCGGGCGATGTCGGTTTCTTCCTTCAGCTCATCCGGAATTTCGCTCAGGAAGCGCGACGGCGGGTTGGCCGTAGTCCGGCCAAACAGAGTACGCATCTGCGCGCAGGTCAGGAAGAGCTGCTCTTCCGCCCGCGTGATGCCTACATAAGCCAGGCGGCGCTCCTCCTCGAGCTCCTCGTTATCGAGGAAAGCCCGGCTGTGAGGGAAGACGCCTTCCTCCATGCCGATGATAAAGACGACCGGAAATTCCAGACCTTTGGCGCTGTGCATTGTCATGAGAATTACCGCGTCAGAGGAGTCCGCTTCTTCGCTGTCGTTCATGCTGTCGATATCGGCAATCAGCGCCAGATCCGTCAGGAAAGCGACCAACGACTTGTCTTCGTTGTTCTTCTCAAATTCCATGGTCACCGACAGGAATTCGTCTATATTTTCCAGACGGGATTTGGATTCCAGGGTATTCTCGCGCTGCAGCTCCAAACGGTACTCGGTTAGCTCAAGCATTTTCTCCGTCAGCTCCGTAACCGACAGAAACTCGACCATCCGGTGCAGACCCACAATCATATCATAGAATTCTACGAGCGTGTTCCGGGTCCGTCCGGCAAATCCGAGATCATCGACCACTTCCAGCACCCGAAAAATAGACATGCCGCGCTCTGCCGCAGCCGCCGCAAGCTTCCCTACAGTGGTATCCCCAATGCCCCGCTTGGGCACATTAATAATCCGGGTCAGGCTGATGTCGTCATCAGGGTTGGACAGCAGCCTTAGGTAAGCAAGCATATCCTTGATCTCCTTACGGTCGTAGAACTTGATGCCGCCTACGATCTGATAAGGGATATCCGATTTGATCAAAATTTCCTCGATCACCCGGGACTGGGCATTGGTGCGGTACAGGATCGCATGATCCCGGTACGACCTGGACTGCTTAATATTTTTATGAATTTCCGAGGTGATAAAATACCCTTCGTCATGCTCCGAATCGCCCCGGTAGACCTTGATTTTGGGGCCCTCGCCCTTGTCCGTCCACAGCTTTTTCGGCTTGCGGCCGGTATTCTGGGCAATAACCTCATTCGCCGCATTCAGAATGTTCGAGGTGGACCGGTAATTTTGCTCCAGCAAAATCGTCGTCGCCTCGGGGTAATCCTCCTCGAAGTTCAGAATGTTCGAAATGTCCGCCCCGCGCCAGCGGTAAATGGACTGGTCGCTATCCCCCACCACGCACAGACGGTGATGCCCGTCCGCCAGCATGCGGCAGAGCATATACTGCGCGCGGTTCGTATCCTGATATTCGTCCACGTGAATGTATTTGAATTTCTTTTGATAAAAATCCAGTACCTCCGGCACTTCCTTGAACAGTTCGATCGTCTTCATGATGAGGTCGTCGAAATCGAGCGAGTTGTTGCTCTTCAGACGCTTCTGGTACATAGAGTAAACCTTGGCCACGATGCCCTGAAAATAGTCGCCGATCTTCTGCTCATACTGGTGCGGGGTAACCAGTTCGTTCTTGGCGCCGCTGATCATCGCCTGAACCGCCTTCGGTTCGAATTTCTTCGTATCGATGTTCAGCTCCTTCATGCAATTCCGGATGACGGACAACTGGTCCGTGGAATCCAGGATCGAGAAGTTGGAGGTAAACCCAATCCGCTCGATATCCTTGCGCAAAATACGCACGCACATGGAGTGGAAGGTGGATACCCAAATATCGCGGCCTTCCGGGCCGACGAGATGGGATACCCGTTCCTGCATCTCGCGTGCCGCCTTGTTCGTAAACGTGATGGCCAGAATGGCCCACGGCGGAGCTTTGCGTGTGGCGATCAAATAGGCAATCCGGTGCGTCAGCACCCGCGTCTTGCCGCTTCCCGCTCCAGCCATGATCAGCAGCGGGCCTTCCGTGGTGAGTGTCGCCCTCTTTTGCTCGGGATTCAGCTTGTTAATCGCTTGCTCTATATCAACAGACATTATGGTCCATGTCTCCTTTCATAAATGAAGCGGCACCGGTCTGCTCCTTCTTACGCCAAACGGTTCCGCCACAACTTTAACTTTGTCCGGGATTCCATTTCGGTATGTCCCCTAATCAGGCCGCCCCGCACGCCGCTTTAGTTTAAGGTCATATCCTTGCCTTTAACCGCCTGAACGGTTTCCAAAGCCTGCGGCAGACTGGTGTAAATGATATTCCCAACGACCACCGTGTCACTAACCTGAGCCGCCTGGCGGGCCGTTTCGGCGTCCGCCACGCCCCCACCGTAGAACAGTCTGGTTTGTCCTATGGATCTCCGTACGGCAGCGACGAGCTCCATATCGCCGAACATGCCGCTGTATTCCAAATAGATGATCGGCATGGACATAAGACGTTCAGCCGCCTGCGCATAGGCTGCCGCTTTGGAAGCACTAAGCGTACCGTCCGCTTCCGTCAGGATGCCGGCCGTCGATGCCGGATTCAGAATGATGTAGCCTTCGGGGATCACCATGTCCCAAGGAATCAAATAACCAAAGCGCTCAACCGCCTCGCTGTGACGGCCGATCAGCCACTCGGGATTTTTCGTATTCAGCACCATCGGAATAAGATAAAGGTCAAAGCCCGGCACAACCGCCTCCAGGTCGGATACCTCAAGCACGCAGGGAAGCTCATACTGCCTTACCCGGGAGAGCAGCTCCACGGTATTGTCATAGGTAACTCCGCTTGATCCGCCCACGATAATCGCATCCGTTCCCGACAGGCAGACAGCTTCCAGTTCTTCATCCGTCAGGCTGCGGTCCGGGTCCAGCTTAAACACATGCCTCCATGTATGAATGATTGATTTCAATTTAAAATTCCTCCAAAATATGCGGAAATCCGCAACCTGTAAACGGCCTGTCCGATGGATCGTCGCAAGGCCACTTGCCCGCTCTCGAATTTTCTCCGAATGCTGCCGATTCGGCGTTCTGACAGACACTACTTTCTAGTCTATGTCAGGCATCGGATAGTGTCAATGTTCGTATAAAAGGGGAACAGAGGCTGCATGAAAAAACTGAGCAAGCCTCTGTTCCTTTATCGTGTAAACCCTACGTTTGGAGTAGCCTGGAGGGTTGGGTATGGGATTCCACCCGCTGTTAGAATCATGTTCTATTGAACTTATCTTAGGGTTAGAACATGACTCTAAAGGCGGCCCCACGCTTTCCATCCCATACCCATCTCCTATTCTGATCCACACCTGCCTGAGAGCTTCACTTTTACTTCCTAATTATAAAAAAAGCGCCCCATCCCCAGAGCGCAAGTTTGCAGAAAAAACTTTATGACATGAACAACCGTAACTTTAAGAGCGGAAGGATCCGCTTTGGGATGAGTATTTGAAAATCTACAGCCCGAGCAGTATTTTCCAGACCGGCTTGCTGAGATCGCCTTCCGACAGGGAATCCGAATAAAAGCCGTAGGCCCCCATCGCTTCATAAGTTAATACATCCTGTTTATCATTAACGGTATGAACATAGGAAGGCACGCCAAGCTTCTTGAGCGCTCCGATCAGCTTGCGGTTGGCTCTGGAATTCGACATGGTGACCGCGCTGATCGAGTTTTTCCGGACAAACTCAACAACCTGTTCGTCAGTATCCTCGGAGACATAGAGGGTGTAAATCAGTTCGGGAAACGCATGGATCGACTGGATTTGTTCGAGCATAGACTCGTTGTAAATCTGCGGCACTACCCGGTTTAACAGCTCCGGATCGACCTTTTCCGTAGTTTGAACAATAGTTTCAAACATGCGCTTGATCTTGTCCGGCTCAATTTCTTTAGTATCCGTCACGATATAGATGTCCGGGTAATTTCGCAACAACTCGATCGCGTCTTCCCAAGTGAGCGCGTCATATTTGCCATCTATTTTGGCTTTTCTGAACTCGTCGTAGGTGAAGCGGGCATCCAGTCGCTCCGCGGACAAAGCGCCCTGCTGTCCCATCATTTTGGAAAAGCTGGCGCCCCATTCATGGCGGCCAATCAAGTGTGCGTCCGCCGAAAACAGCATGTCCATTTCAAACAGCCGATTGCCCTTGGCATAATTGGCAATAAAGGCTTCATAGCTGTTGGAATGGGTTTTACCGTTAATGGCCCCCATGGCGTGGGAAATCGCGCGATACTGGGTAAACCCCTGTCTCTGGCCCAGCCCCTGATCGTTGAAGATCAGTCCATTTCCCGCCAGAAGCAGAAGCAGGACTGCGGCGGCCAGGCCAAAAAGACTTAACAATCGGTTCATTGGCATTACCCTCCGGCCAAGATCATTGCTTCGATTGCTCTTCCTTCAATATTAGTTCAAAAGGCTCTTCATATACGCAAGCAGCTTATCTCTCATATCCTCTTGTTTCAGGGCATAATGGATGGTTGTCTCGATAAAACCAAGCTTTTCCCCCACATCATGCCGCCGTCCTTCAAAATGATAGGCCATGATGCTTTCTTTCTCCCCAAGCCGGGCAATAGCGTCGGTAAGCTGAATTTCCCCGCCTACCCCTTCCTGCTGCGCTTCAAGCTCCCCAAAAATGCCCGGCGTCAAAACATACCGCCCCATGATCGCCAAATCCGACGGTGCATCTTCCGGCTTCGGCTTTTCCACCAGCCGTTTCGCACGGTATACCCGGTCCTCCAGCAGATCCGCATCCACAATACCGTATCTGGACACTTCTTGATGAGGCACAGGCTTCACACCCACCACTGAACGTCCATAACGTTCAAATACGCCCATCATCTGCTTCAGGCAAGGCGTGCCTTCCGTCTCTACAATGTCATCCCCGAGCAGGACGGCAAACGGCTCGTCCCCGATAAATTTGCGCGCGCACCAGATGGCGTGCCCGAGGCCCCGCGGTTCTTTCTGCCGGATATAATGGATATCGGCCATGTCGGACGGTTTCCGGACTTCACCCAGCAGATCCAGCTTGCTCTTTTCCAATAAATGATGCTCCAATTCAAACGAATTGTCAAAATGATCCTCAATCGCACGCTTCCCTTTCCCAGTTACGATAATAATATCTTCGATCCCGGAGGAAACCGCTTCTTCAACTATGTACTGTATCGTCGGCTTATCCACGATAGGCAGCATTTCTTTCGGCATTGCCTTGGTGGCCGGCAGAAAGCGGGTTCCTAGCCCGGCTGCCGGAATGATAGCTTTACGGATTTTCATAAATGGCTTCTCCCTTTTCTACCTATATCGTCATTAATAGAAACTATTATATCATTACCAATAGAATGGGGAGCAAATTTGCAAGAAGAAATCATTTTAAGATTGCGGACAGGGGTTCCGGTAGACAATCCTGCCCGCTCTATTAGGCCGCTCACATTCCGTTAATCGAGAACCATTGTTCCGTCAGTTTCCAGCCGCCCCCAGTCCAGTCCAGCAAGCTCACGATATAGCCAAACCGGTCGGCATGGTAGAGCCCGCTTACGCCCTGGAAAGCCATCAGGGAATATTTGCCGTCCCGATCCGTGTCCACCGGATACAGACCGCTCACCGGGTCGACAAAGCCCTGAACGGGCTGCTTAAGCGTGCCGTCGGGGTTATAGATTTGATCCAGATAATCTTTGCCTCGCCCGCTGATGTCAATCGTATAGGTTTCTCCCGTCGCTTCCGAGGTGACCTGCAGCTTGTAGCCATCCAAATAGTCCACGCGATATTTCCACTGCTGATTGAGATGCTCCGAGTTAAAAATATGCCGGAAGCTGCCGTTCGCAAAATGATACACGTCATCGTACGTAATTGCCCCCGAACCGCCGGAATCAATCTGCACGAGAATATCCTGGCGTCCTTCGCCCGTGAAATCAGCAAGCAGGACGGTAGGATGATAACCCACGGGCTCCGGAAGCCGGATCCGGTATACGGCGGAAGAAGCGCCGTCTTTGACGATCAGGGTAATGTTCTGGACAAAAGGGCTGTCAGGGCTTTGCGTCCCGGTCAGCAGCACCTCATCCGGCTTTCCATCCCCGGTTACGTCTCCAAAGGCACGGTCCTGCACTACTTCTGCATTTGACACGGTACGCGGAGCCATTCGCCGGTAAGGCGAAACACCGCCAGCATTGGCAAAATAGGATTTCATGCAATTGCACCTTCACTTTACTGAGGTTTTAATCCAGCATATGAGTCGTTCGCCCGGAAAGTGCAGCTTCCGTCCGAAGATAAATAAAAGACCGCTCTGACGCGAAATGGCTTGTGCTCATTTCACTCATGCGGCCTGTAAGTATATGTTCAGCTCATCAAAGATGCTTAACGTAGGTTCAGTGATAAATCACGTGTTTAATCCGGGCCTCTTCCTCTGCGGTAAGCCGGTGCGCGGGTTCCGGAGTACGCAGGTGGCGTTCCAGCCCAAACTCGATTCTCCGGTACTCTTCATCGCCGGATGCCATCAAATTTTCCCGGTTGCCCGTAACGAAATTTTTGATTTCTTTCAGCCCTGCCAGCATGTTCTTCATCCTCCTTGGATGATGATAGAATGGTATTGCAACTCATTTGGTTTCGCTTACATCATAACATGAAAAGAACAATTTGTTAATAGGTGTCCACGATAAAAACACAATAATTTCGCATTAAATCAAGCAAAAACGTGCGCAATGTTCATCCCAAAAAGAAAAATGTCTCCTGTGTGGAGACATTCAATCAATACGCATTTTTATTGATAAATCCGTTGCGAATCGTCCTTAGAATAATGCGGATATCGAACAAAAGGGACCAATTTTCAATGTAGAAAATATCGTGCTTGATCCGATCCTCGATCGAGGTATCGCCGCGCAGCCCGTTGCTTTGCGCCCAGCCGGTTATGCCGGGACGAACATGGTGCTTGACCATATACTTCGGTATTTCTTCCCGGAACTGCTCCACGTAAAGCGGACGCTCCGGACGTGGACCAACGACGCTCATATGGCCCAGCAGCACGTTGAAGAACTGCGGCAGCTCATCCAGGCTTGTTTTGCGGATAAAGGAACCGAACTTCGTGCGGCGCGGATCATTTCGGGTCGTCCAGCCTCTGTCCTCCACCCCTTCAGGCAGAACCCTCATCGAGCGAAATTTGTACATATTGAAATTACGGCGGTTAAGGCCAACCCTTTCCTGCCTGAAAATAATCGGCCCCCGGGACGTAAGCTTCACTCCGATCGCGACGGCCAGCATAACGGGCGAAGTGATCATAATCGCGAATAAAGCGAAGATAATGTCAAAAGCTCTCTTGAACAGGCGGTTGCTCATCAGATCCAGCGGAATCTCCCTAACATTGATCATCGGCATGCCGGCAAAATTATCGAAAAACGGCCGGGCCGGCAAATAGTCGAAAAAGTCGGGAATAATCAGCGTTCGGACGCCCGCCTTCTCGCAAAGCCCGATGATGGCCGGATATTTATGGTGCGCGTCCAGCGGCAGCGCCAGAATCACTTCGTCAATCAGCAATTTCTTGAGCATTTGCTCCAGCTCATCCAGCGGTCCGAGAATCGGCTTATATTTCTTCGCTTCGATAGCGTCCCACTGCTGGTAATCATCCAGAAAACCGACCACCTCATACCCCAGCTCCGGGTACTGCTTGAGGTTGTCATAGAACCGCTTGCCGAGCGAGCCCGCCCCCAGAATCAGCACAAACTGGCGGTTGTACCCCTTGCTGCGAAATTGTCTCAGCACGAACTTGAGAACATAGCGGTAGAACATGATCAATAACAGATTCAAAGCCATATAAATGGCTAGATAAGAACGGGAAATGTTCACTTCCTTCACGAAGAACAGCAAGCTGAGCAGGGCGAACAGACTGATGAGGTGAGTCTGGAATATTTTCAGAAGTTCATCGGCAAACCGCTTCTTCCGCTTGGGTGAATAGAGGGCAATCATCAGCCCGACCATTACGGATACCGCCCCATAGATCAGGCTCCAGTAAGCGTACGACTCTATGGGCAAAGGATGCTCATGCGCAATCCATCCGCTTTCGAACTTCAGCCACCAGGCCAGCAGGAAGGAAATCTGGATGATCATAAGGTCTGCAAAAGCGTACAGCTGCGTCAGAAAACGCTGGTTGCTGCGTATCATAATTTCACACCTGCCTTTGAATCATGGGCCGCTTCGGATGCAGCCGGCGCAGGTCTTGGCGGCTTAATCCAGCCGGCGAGCAGCGCCAGCCCGAACTTGAGTCCGATACCGGCATAAACCGAGCCATTGATGACGGCGTTATATTTCCTGCGAAAATGCTTGCGATGGAACAGCACCATCGCCCGGTGAAACTCATACACGATCTTCAGCGGACGGCGTCTTGCGCTGCCGCCTTTATAATGCACTATGTAAGTGTCGGAATTATAGTAAATCCCCCATCCGGCTTCCTTGATCCGGTAGCACCAATCGATGTCTTCCCCATACATGAAGAAGTCCTCGTCCAGTCCTCCAACCTGATCTATTACCTCTCGACGGACCATCATGAACGCGCCTACCAGGCAATCTACCGGGTAAGAATCGTCCGGATCGAGATAGCCAAGCTGGTACTGGTTAAACCGCGGCCGATCCGGGAACAGCTTCGAGAAGCCGAAGGCGTAATAGAACGAAGCTGAAGGCGTTGGAAATCCCCGCTTGCACGCCTTGTCGAGCGAACCGTCGGGCAGGATGATTTTGCATCCGGACGCCCCGACATCGGGCCGGCTGTCCATAAAGGAAACCATCGTATGCAGCGTATCCGGCTGCACCACCGTATCTGAATTCAGCAGCAGGATGTAGCGGCCCTTGGCTATGTTCATCCCCTGATTGTTGGCTTTGGCGAACCCTGCGTTGTTATCGTTTGCTATGACGGTGACCTGCAGATAACGCTCCGCTATCGCCTGTACGGAACCATCCGAGGAGTGATTATCGATCAGGATGACTTCGTAGCGGTACGCCGTCCTCGAATCATAGACCGATTGCAGGCAGTCCAGCGTTAAATCCCGAGTGTTGTAATTTACAATAATAATGCTCAAATCCATTGGAGTTCTGCCCCTGACAAAATTAGTAATCTAGTGATATTATAGCAGGTTTGGCTGAATTTTGTCGCAGGTAAAGTAGATTCAGTCCGAATATCCGATCTCTTCTTTAATCTGATTCATCCGTTTCTTGCCCCAATCAAACATCATCTCTACGATCGGCAGAATCGTCATACCCAGCTCAGTCATGGAATATTCCACCTTTGGCGGAACCTCCGGAAAGACTTCACGGCGTACAATTCCGTCTTCTATCAGCTCACGCAGCTGGTTCGTCAGCATTTTGTGAGAGATTTTGGGGAACAGTCTTTGGAGATCGCTGAACCGGTGCGGTCCCTCGACGCCCAGATGCCAAAGGATGACAACCTTCCATTTTCCGCTCAAAATAGAAAGCGTAAGCTCCTTCTCGCAATTAAAGTCTCCGTTTACGATTTTCTCTTTAATTTCCTTGCGTAATGTATCTGCCAAGTAGATTCCATCCCCTTTTATTCATCCAATAGTAACTATACAGTAACCTCCGCACAAAATAGTGCATTCTTCACAAAGGCCAGCAAAGCGCCTTAAACTATTCTTAGCTGGCAGCTATATTATTTTGCGTAAAGGAGATTAACACCAAATGAGAAAAAAAGCCCTTTTTATTATACCACCCGAGCGTTTCAATGAGACCGAGCTGTTCACGCCGAAAGAAGCCCTGGAACGGGCAGGGGTTGAAGTAACCCTTGCCAGCACCAAAACCGGAACGATTACCGGCGACTATCAGGGCAAGGCCGAAGCCGAGGTTCTATTCTCCGATGTTTCATTCAGCGACTATGATGTCGTCTCCGTCATTGGAGGTTCAGGAACGAACGATTATCTGTGGGGCAATGAGGAACTATTGAAAAAACTGAAGCAAGCGCATGAGCAAAAAATTCTGGTGTCAGGCATTTGTGCAGGCGCTGTAACCGTGGTCAAAGCCGGCTTACTGTCCGGACGTCAGGCAACATGCTATCCAGTGGATGTCCAAATTAACGAATTAAAAGCGGGCAGCGTGGACTATGTAGCGCAGCATGTCGTAGCATCTCCGGACATTATTACCGGAGACGGCCCGGACGGCGCCGAGGAATTTGGGGCAGCTCTGGTCAAAGCGCTCCAGTAAATCGAATGCCAGATAGGATGGCGGGAATCCGTTCAGCGGGTTCCTGTCTTTTTTTCATTGGTTAAACTTTTCTGGCCGCATAAATCACCTTAAGTACCAGATTGTCCAGTGCGGATTGTCTGTAGAATGGAGAATGAATTGCGTAGATCATTCTATGCGCAGCGTTTTGTTCCAATGTATTCATGAACTGAAGTATGGATTTCTTGTGTTCGTCAGATAAATGAGGCTCAAATGTGCTGTAGAATAAGCGTGCTTGATTGCTAAGAATGTAGTGATTCTGCCCTTGCGAAAATCTCTTAAGTCGCTTGCGCCATTTAGCGAGTACCCCGTCGGTTTGACCTCCAAGCACATTCCCCCCATGCTGCCGATACAAAAGATGCGGCGTATCATCAAAGTTCACTTTTCCAAAGGCGGAAACAATGAGATATACCCACCAGTCATGCATAATGACGTTGGCATAGTCCCTAGGCAGGTGTTTCTTCACAAGCTCCATCGCAGCCCGGTTCATGACCATGGTACAGCCAACTGCTATATTTTCCACCAAAGCGTTATAAAGAGTTAGTGATTTTCGCGGGACAGACGGCCACGTTCCTAAATAGGAGAGGGTATTATCTACCATTCGAGTTGCCGAACAATACATGAGAGGAAGATCGTTGTCTTCTTGCTTAAGCAAAGAAACAGCTCGCTGCAGCTTTCCCGGTTCCCATATATCATCCTGATCGCAGAAGGCGTAGTAGTCCATTCCATCCGATGACTGTTCGATTAGCTTGAAAAAACTCCCCTTAGCCCCTGAATTTGCACCCTGGGAAAACAGAATACGCCCCTGATTCTTCTCCACGTAATTTTCTATGATTGAGCATGTCGAATCTATCGATCCATCATCCCTTATAAGCAGGTTAAGGCTAACGCCTTGTTGAGCTAAAACACTATCCAACTGCTCTTTGATGTATTTCTCTCCGTTATATGTAGAAAGCAGAACTTGAATTTGGGGCTGGGCCATGACGGACATCCTTTGCTTTATAGTGAAGTTCACCTTATTATAACTGAAAAGCTCCTAATCCGCCGAACGGATTAGGAGCTTTACCGTGCATAGTTTTTTAATCTACTGTTCTTGCTTTAGTTCTTTCAGAAAGTCTCTCAGGCCTTCACGCCATGGACGTATATCCTTAAATCCGTTCGTTCGGATGGACAGATGTTCCAGTACCGAGTTGCGGGGACGGGGGGCAGGTCTAGGATATTCTTCGGTAGTACAAGGCACCAGCCCTGCGGTTACAGACAAACCCAAAAGCTCCTTCGCTTCCTCCAAAATAGCCTGCGTAAATTCATACCAACTGCAAGCCCCGCTGTTCGATGCGTGATAAATTCCGTATTTCTCAGTCAAAGCCAGCTCAAGCAAAAAATGAGCCAGGTCCACCGTATAAGTCGGAGAACCGATCTGGTCATCCACTACTTTCAGGACAGGCTTCTCCTGGGCATAACGCATAATCGTTTTTACAAAATTGCTGCCGTATATGCCATATACCCAGGAAGTGCGCACAATGAAATAACGCGAAGACAAGCTTTGAACCAGCATTTCTCCAGCCAGCTTGGACTTACCGTACACCGTTCGCGGCTTTGCGGCATCATACTCCTGATACGGCTGTTCTGCCAAACCGTCAAAGACATAATCCGTGCTGATATAGACCATTTTGGCGCCGCATTTCTCTGCAGCTACCGCAACATTTCGGGTTCCGGCCGCATTAAGTAAATAAGCCCCGTCAATATCCGATTCCGCTGCGTCAACCGCTGTGTAGGCGGCACAGTGAAGCACCGCATCCGGCTTAAAATCAGCAACGACCTCTTCGCACTGCTGTTGATCCGTTATATCCAGTTTATCCCGGTCGCATGCAAGGACCGTATGTCCGGCAGCCTCGAATACAATAGTGGTATCCCGCCCTAGCTGACCATTAGCCCCTGTAATCAGTACTTTCATTTCTGTTCACCAAGCCGGGTACCATACTGCTTTTCGTAATATTCCTGGTACTCTCCGGACTGAATGCGTGTCCACCATTCCTGATGATTTAGATACCATTCAATAGTGGCTTTAATTCCGCTCTCAAAATTATGTTTCGGCTTCCAGCCGAGCTCGCTTGTTAATTTGGTCGGGTCAATTCCATATCTGCGGTCATGTCCTGGACGATCCTGGACATAGGTAATTAATGATTCCGGTTTGTTCAGCTGTTCCAAAATGGTTTTGACAATTTGAATATTCGTCCGTTCGTTGTTGCCGCCAATATTGTAAACCTCACCAACTCGCCCTTGGTGGATTACAAGATCAATAGCACTGCAGTGATCCTCCACATAGAGCCAATCACGGATGTTGAGCCCGTCTCCATAGACCGGAAGCGACTGATCGTTCAAAGCCCGTGAGATCATCAGCGGGATCAGCTTCTCCGGGAACTGATAAGGCCCATAATTGTTCGAACAGCGGGTTATGTTTACAGGCAGCCCAAAGGTCTCGTGATACGCCCGAACCAGCAAGTCCGATCCAGCCTTTGAAGCCGAATACGGGCTGTTCGGAGCAAGAGGCGTTTCCTCTGTAAACAAGCCTGTCTCGCCCAGCGTTCCATAGACTTCGTCCGTCGACACCTGTACGAACTTCGTAATGCCGTATTTTTTAGCGGTATCCAGCAGAACTTGCGTGCCGAGCACATTCGTCTTCACAAAAATACCCGGATCCAGAATGCTGCGATCCACATGCGATTCGGCGGCAAAGTTGACCACAACATCGATCCCTTGGCGGAACAACTGATCCATCGCATGGGCGTCCTGGATATCTGCCTTTACAAACGTGTACTTCGGATTTTGCTCAACCGATTTCAAATTTTCCAAATTGCCGGCATAAGTTAAAGCATCCACATTGATAATTTCATATTCCGGATGCTGCTTCAGCATATACAGCACAAAGTTGCTGCCGATAAAACCGGCTCCGCCGGTGACAAGCAGTTTCATGAATTGAACCTCCTAATTTGCATTCCTTCTACTAGTCAAAATTCATCTCTGCATCTTTTAACAAGGGATGACGTTGATCCTTATCCGATAAAACAGGACTTGAAGTCGGCCAATCGATCCCTAAAGCCGGATCATTCCATAATATGCCGCGATCATGCTCAGGGGAATAATATTCGTCCACTTTATACATCACTTGCGTATTTGGCACCAACGTGCAAAAACCGTGGGCAAAGCCCTTCGGAACCAACAGCTGACGATGATTAAATTCACTCAAAATGAACCCTTCCCACTGTCCAAAAGTCGGCGAGCTTCGGCGGATATCCACGATCACGTCATAAATAGCTCCTGAAATCACGCGAACCAGCTTCGTCTGCGCCTTTGGGTTAAGCTGATAATGCAGGCCACGGATAACTCCCGGTTGTGCGGATAAAGATTGATTATCTTGAATGAAGTTGTAATGAATCCCTCGCTGCTGCATGAGTTGCACATTGTAACTTTCCATAAAAAAACCACGATGGTCGCCATGGACGACTGGTTCTACTAAACTTGCTCCCTCAAATTTTAAAGGAGTCACTTTCATAATGTAGTTCCTCCTGACTTATAGTTTCAATTTGCCAAATTCTTCGCCAAAGACGATTTCCTTAGCCAGCTCGTTGGCCCTGGCCAAGGAAGCATGCGTCCCCGCATCCGTCCACCATTCTTGAAGGATATCATAAGTGAGCTGACCTCTTTCAATATATGCATTGTTGACATCCGTGATTTCCAATTCGCCCCGGGCAGAAGGTTTTAATGTTTTGATAATGTCAAAAACGGTATGGTCGAACATGTAGATGCCAGTTACGGCATAGTTGCTTTTAGGTTGCTGCGGTTTTTCTTCAATAGAAATGATACGTGTCCCTTCGATTTCAGGTACTCCAAAACGCTGAGGGTCCTTTACTTCCTGAATTAGTATTTTTGCTCCATTCAGCTGCGTTTTAAAGTTCTCCACGTAAGGTGAAATATCATCAGCAAATACATTGTCGCCCAAAATAACAACCATCTGGTCATCGCCTACAAACTGTTCCGCAAGGTTCAGAGCTTGAGCGATTCCACCAGCCTCATCCTGAACCTTGTATGTAAAACACACCCCCATGTCGCTTCCACTGCCTAAGAGGTTTACTACTTCACCCATGTGGTCTTTACCAGTAACGATTAGAACTTCTTTTATTCCGGATTGCTTAAGCTTGTACACAGAATGAAATATCATAGGGTATTTCCCGACTGGTAGTAAATGCTTGTTGGTAACTTTTGTTAATGGATACAGTCGTGAACCTGTACCACCTGCTAATATAATTCCCTTCATTTGCTAGCCTCCATTTTTTAAACAACTTTTTTGCTAATTATATAAAATACATTAACTAATATACTCCTAATACTTTTGATATCGGGAGATTAATGAACATGATTCACTAGAATTAGAACCAAGATATAAGATAGTTCTCGATATAATATTAAAATTTATTCAATAAATAAATAGTTACACTATTTCTAATGTAGTCAACATACCAAAAAAGGTAATATAATATTTTTTAAGATTATCACCGCACTGTCTCTTTCACATCATTATATTCGTTAACAAAATATAAAGGTCGTTTTTTGGTTTCATTAAAAATTCTCCCTAAATATTCTCCAATAACTCCCATTGATATTAGTTGTATTCCACCTAAAAATAAAATCACACTCATTAATGAAGGGTACCCAGCTACGTTTTCACCATAAATTAACGTTTTTAATATTATCCACACTAAAAAGAAAAAAGCTGACAATGATGTAGCCACACCAAATAAAGCTGAAATACGTAAAGGTTTAGTTGTAAAAGAAGTAATTCCTTCTATTGCCAAATCAATAAGTTTTATATAGTTCCACTTAGATTTCCCAGCAGCTCTAGGTTCTCTATCAAAAAGAATCTCTTTTTTGTTGAAACCAATCCAACTAAATATACCTTTAGTATAGCGTTGAGTCTCACGCAGTTGTTTTAAAGCATCTACAAAACGTCTATCTAGAAGACGAAAATCACCAGTGTTCGGTTGAATAGGAATGCTTGAGAGTTTCTGGAGTATTTTATAAAACGTAGTTGCAGTCCATTTTTTAAACCAAGTTTCTCCAGATCTTGTCCTTCTTTTTGCATATACATCATCATAACCTTCCTGCCAATATCGTATCATTTCTGGTATTAATTCTGGTGGATCTTGCAAATCTGCATCAATAATAATAACCGCGTCCCCAAGCGCATGATCAAATCCAGCCATCATGGCTATTTCTTTACCAAAATTCCTAGATAAATCCACATATGAAATTCTAGAATCTGAATGTCTCAAATACTTAATGATTCCCAGTGTGTTGTCTTTACTCCCATCATTAACGAATAAAAGTTCGAATTGAAATTGAGGTAATCTGTCAATCACTGATTGAAGCCTCTCATATAAAGAAAACAGTACTTCCTCTTCATTATAAGCCGGGATCAAAATAGTTATTTTTTTCATTAAATATTCTTCCAATCCTATTTATAGTATAGGGCTGTATCCATTAATTAACCAATTGAAAAAAAGTGATAATATATTCGTTGCAGAAAATGTACAAATAATTAACCAAATAGCCTTATTATTTAATAAATTTGATTTAATAATCAGATTAGTTATTACCAATAATATCAAGACTGAACTGACAGTTAGAACTCTATTTCCCGACGCATAGATTGTAGGCGAAGCAAACATAACAACCATCGAAGCAATAGAAGCCAACAAGCAAAGTAATACAAAATATTTCTGATCAGAGGCTAATACAACCAGGCAAATCAAAACAGCTAGATATATAGACCAAAAAATATAAGGAAATAACGTAATAAAAAAGTGAGGGCCAATTCTCCAAAAATGAAGCAACCCGTTACCTATATCAAGTTTTTGAATTGCGCTAAAGTCGTAAAACAAAAATTTTATGTTATCTATCAGTGAAACACTAAGAACAATAACAAATAACACAATAGATATAGACACTAGAATATAACTAAAAGATTTTTTGTCTTCCATTTTCCTGTAAACTAAAATCGTGGAGACGCCCGAAAGCAATAAAATAATATACTTCATCTCATTGAACAACTTATTAAATATCCAAATTGTCCCTACATAGACATGGTCTTTTAACGACAGTTTATCAAAGCCCGGAAACCAGGTTGCTGTTTCAGAAATAAATCGTTTTGAATTTCCTGGTGCAAGAAATAATATAAGTGCTCCAATAATATAAACTAACAAAAGAAAGATTAATTTTATATTAATCTCTTTCTTTTTTATCAGAGGAACAATAATGGAAATAACCGAAAAAGATATCATGCATAATGCCACTTGCTCATTGCTATGTGTAGATATGAACCCAATAAATCCTGACAAAATCAATTTAATGGTATTTTTTTCAGGCTCATCTCTTAATAGATAATCAGCAAATGGTATCATTGCAAATAAAGCACCACAAATTGGCCAAAGATAGTTCATCGATCCAGTTATCCATAAGAGACCTGAACTCAATATACTATGACTAAAGAAGCCCAAAAGCAATACTACTGCCAACAATTCCTGGAACAGAACCTTGCGTTTTAATGTCCTCAACATTAAGTATCCCAGTGATATGATTAAACTAGTATTCAATATTCGCCATGCCCAGACCTTACCATTTAAGAAAAAATATAAGGCTGCTTCAACCGGAATTCTCCCTGACCATTCATTAAATCGAAAATTTAAGTAATCAAAAAATGAAAATTGGTTTGAGATATCCCTAAACCAAGTGTCATCTCCTGGGGCTACTTTTACTATTAATTGAAATAAATATACGCATAAAAATAAAATTGCCATTTTTACTAAAAACGTTCTATTTTTCACAAACACTTTACCCCTCCCTTTTTTAGTTACATAAATATTGTTTTTTAGTTGCATTTTCCGATTATGATTTTTTGGTATATTTACAACTTCAACATAAATCCAGTATCTAAAGAAAGATTGGGATTATAATAAGGATCTCTTAATAAGGCACTTCCCCATTTTTGTTGCAAGTAAGAGGCTTCTTTGTTAAGTCTATTAAGCTTCTCTTCAGAATGATCCAAGCCTCTAGTTTTTGATTCATGGTGAATCATTTGAACATAAGGTAACCATATGTTTAAATAGTTTTGTTCTCTTAATTTCAGACAAAAATCAACATCATTATAAGCTACAGATAAATTTTCATCCATTCCGCCAACTTGTAGATATAAGTCCTTTTTAACCATCAAGCAGGCAGCAGTCACAGCAGATACATTTTTTACTGAGAGCATCGCTCCGAAATATCCAGGGTCTGTTATTGGACGATTATGATGCCCATCCCCAGCCGCTCTCTGCTTACCCAATCCAAGTGTCAAACCGGAGTGTTGTATAGTTTTATCGGGGTACATCAGAAATGCACCAACTGCTCCAATGTTTTTCCTAGCCGCTTGTCCAATCATATCATCAAACCAATTAGTACTAATAATCTCAACATCATCATTTAATAATAAGAGAAATTCACCTTTTGCATTCTCAACTGCAATATTATTAAGTTTTGCATAATTAAATGGGTCATTAATAGATATAATTTTTATTTTACTTTTAAAGATATTCTTCCATTTGCTGAATAAAGAAAAGGTCTCTTGTTTTTGGCTTCCATTATCTACAATTATAATCTCAATATTTTTTTCAGAGAGGGTTTCAGTCAATGATTGAATACAATTATTTAACAGCTGCCCGTCTCTTGTCGGAATAATTATACTAACCATCGAATTGGAATTTAATGTATCATTATAGTGTACTCGATAGAAATTGGAATAACCTTCCAACTCTTCAATCCATCCATTAATTCCTCTACGGTGCAAAGCATCCTTGACCGCTTTTAAACCAGCATAGTGAGTATAGTTTTTAGCACCTGGGCCAGAAGCCGTTGATTCAGGTATAGTCCTCCAATGGTAAAGTATTTTAGGAATATGATAGATATTAGTTGTTAATTCACTAACCCTCAACGCTAAATCGAAATCTTGACTTCCTTCATATCCTTTTCTGAATCCTCCAAGTTCCTTTACTATAGAGGTGCGGTATACTCCAAAATGGCAGATATACATATGAGTAAGGAGTAAGTCTGGAGACCAGTCAGGTTTAAAAAATGGTGAATGTCGAACGCCCTCAATACTTATTTTATCTTCATCACTATAAATCATATCGGCATCAGGATAATTATTAAGGAGTTTTACATTCTCGTATAATGCATCTATTGCGAGTTCATCATCATTGTCTAACAATCCAATGAACTCTCCTTTTGCAATAGCAAGTGCAGAATTCGAAGATTCGGATATATGTCCGTTTTCCTCTCTAAAAACCACTTTTATTCTTGCATCTCGCTTAGCATACTCTTCAAGCACTTTTTTAATATGAGGTTTTGGAGAAGCATCATCAGCAATACATAACTCCCAGTTTGTATAAAGCTGATTTACTACCGAATCGATGCATTTTCGCAACCAAATTTCGTCTACGTTATAGACTGGTAGAATTATAGATATCAACGGTTTGTATGTAAATGTATCTATTTGCGATTCGATTTGCATTATATCGTTTTCTTTTAATTCATTTTTTCTAATCCACATCTCATAATCATGAGTAGAACTATCCCCCTCTCCCCCTACCACTTGTTTTGCTTTAATCCATAGAGCCTTTATTCCTTGAGTTTTTAAGACATGGATAGCCTTATTGAAGATCGTTTTGTACGTAAGAAAAGTTCTACCTCTTTGTCTAATAATGGATGAAATCGAGGAAAATACTACACTCATTCTCGTTATCTTCTTGAAGTGGATATTTTTAAGAACAAACTCCGCTTCTTTCTCTCCCGGATCTAACCTCAGCTTTACTGCTCCTTTTGGAATATAAACAAATTGCTCATATTCAAAAACATCCGGTTTGATTGAACTGATCACTCTACTCTCAATCTCCGAAAATCCATTACCAGAATCCCAATACATTTTTAAAGGGATGTATTCATCTGCCTTAGAATACCAAATCATCTTATTCCAGCCGCCGAAGAACCTGCCTTCGAGTAGTAAGGCTGGATCGTTACCTTCAGACACCCACTTATCTTCAGATCCTTTAAGATCCAGAATAGGGTGTAGTTTAATTTTTGTTTTAACTCCAAAAATTCCGGCAAGTGAAACAATCAGGTTGTCTTTGATTAATGTTCTAAGCTTCAAAACATACCCTCCTATATAATAATGCTTTACTTAACGCCTACCGCTAACGAAAAATTTTCTTAATCGTTCAAGAAACTTCCAAGAACTCGAATTATAAATATTATCTAGCTCCTTTTGTTTCAAAATGAGTTGTTCATTGATCTCTCTAATTTCAAGTGCATTTGTATTCTCCGTAGCCTTGAGCTTTTTAGCTAATCCTACTATTTCAGTACGCTGCTGATTTACCTCATTCTTAGTCTGCTGAAGTGACATTAGTACTTCATTCTTTTCTGCTGTAAGTTCACTTAACAAATGCTTCAGCTTTTTATTTTCTGCAGACGTTTGGTTGTTCTGTTCTTCCTGACTAAATATTATATTTTTGAATTCCTGACCGAGTAATCGAAAATCGCTAGAAACACGAAGAATATCAAGTTCTAAACTTTTCACTTTAATTTCAGAATCAAAATCTAGAATTAGCATGGGATCCTCTTTTTCATAAATAAATAAATCCAAATAAGAGAAACTGAAGTTTCCAGATACTTTATATTGAGATATCGAGTTACCCTCGGCATCGAATATTTTCACATTTTTAATACTAAATCCGCCCGGATAATTCGAAGGATCAATTCTTATTGAAGTTACAGGACTATGATTAGGATTAACCTCCACGGAAAAGTGGCTCAGTAGTTGTTCTTTATTTATGTCCAATATATAGCTTTCTTCTTCATTAAAGCCGAGTCCATCATTGACAAAAACCTGAATACGGTCCTGAACCATCATATTCTCTTCGAAAACTTTTTGTTGAATTACCTCTGTTCTTGGATTTAACAACGAGGCAAGTCTATAGAACATATCTTCCAATTCATTTAGCTTACTTAATTTATCCTGAGGAATTTCATTTGGATGGTCATCTTGAGTGATATCAATATCTCTACCTTTTCCTATAATAAATATTTTCCTGTAGGATTCATTAGAAAAATCATACTCAAATAAATAGTTGTTATAATACTCATCAATTTCCTGACGATACGTCAACAAAGTTGGGTTAGAAACAGTAACAAAGTGGATTCCCATGATTTTCTCCCAGATATCTATATTCCCGTGACTCAACACGTGGTAAGGAATACCTTTAGAGTTTAGAAAATGCTCTAATTTGTCCTGCTTGGGTAAGCCATTCAAAATATGCTCTTCAAGCCAAATATAGTCTTTGTTGAAAAACGATTTAAAAATATTGTTAACTCTTTTCTCAGCCTCTACCACTTTGGGAGAATGAAATGGCGCTGTAACAACAAAAAATTGCGAGCTAACCCGGTATAACTCATCAATAAATTTGTCCCTTTTTGACGGAATGATGTGTTCAAATACATCCAGGGCCACAACCACATCAAACGAGTTATCCGGAAATGTCATTTCTGTCGCATCACCCAAAATATATTTTGAATTATTAAGAAGTTGTTCCGGTAATTCAATATCCAAATAATAAATTGTGTCTTTCGGCAAAAATGACTCTAAATTTTGGTGTTCATTAGCTCCTACTTCCAGAATACGAAAAGTCTCATTGTTTTCTCGTAAACGATTTACTATGTTCGCAACATTGTTATATCTCTGATATTGATCAAAAGAAATCTGGGTCATTTAATCACTTCCCATCTATGATTCAAATATATCAGTCCCTCAGAAAAATATTTGTTCGTAACCGTGAACCGGGCCGCATCTTCTTTATAATTTAAACAAACCAAGCCTTCGTTATTAAATATCCCTGCATCAATACAAAAGGTTCCTCCTAGCAAAGGAAGTTGAGGAATAACATATTTAATTTTGTGTCTTCCCAGCTTATTAGGAATCTCTACTTTTTCCAAAAAGGTGTTAGGACCAAAGATATACTCTCTTTTTGGGGTATATAAAGCAACTCCAATCAGCAAGTTATCAATTGCTTCTTCATAAATCTCATACTCAATTTCAACTTCTAGCTGATCGAAAGATTTGAATTCATTCCGATTCATATTAATACCAGTAAGACTAGCAAGAATATCAGGATTATCAGGCAGCACAAAGTCTGCATCTAGTTGAATTGAGTCCTCATTTATATCCTTTATTTGTGGGGGGGAAGGAGTAACATGCTCGGTATTATTCTTCATAAAGTCCTCATAAAGGTCTACTATCTCACTTGATTCACCTATAGCCTCTATTTTCCCTTCTTTTATCCAAACCGCCTTATTACAAAATCTCTTTACTTGTTCAGTCGCATGGGAAACAAATAATATGGTCGTCCCTTTAGCTTTTAACTCTTTCATTTTTTCAATGCACTTAGTCTGAAACCGGATATCCCCAACTGCCAGTGCCTCGTCCACAATAAGAATGTCTGGATCAACATTAATTGAAACAGCAAAGGCCAGTCTGGCAAACATACCGCTGGAATATACCTTCACAGGCTGCTCTATAAAGGAACCAATATCTGCAAACTCAATTATAGAATTAATTTTTTCATCCATTTGCTCCCTAGTATAACCCATCATAAGTCCATTTAAATAAATGTTCTCTCTTCCTGTATAATCAGGGTTAAACCCCGCACCAAGTTCCAAAATAGCCGATATTTTTCCGTTTACTAATATATTTCCACTGGTTGGTGAGAGAACTCCTGTAATGATCTTTAATAATGTGGATTTTCCAGAACCATTTTTCCCTAAAATACCTAAAGCATCCCCTTGTTGAACAGTAAAAGACACTCCACTTAAAGCACTGAATTCTTGATGATACTTCTTTTTCGTTAGGGATAAAGACTCCTTCAACCGATCAGTCGGTTTATTATAAAGCTTATAAGTTTTAACAACTTGACGAATCTCAATCATAGGATTCACGCGACTCCACTCCTAGAGCACATCAGAAAAGTGTGGTTTTAATTTTTTAAAGGTAATTACTCCTAATGTTAATATTCCAAAACATAGAACCCAGAAATATAGTGTTTGATATGGCCTCTGATAAAACAGAATGTCGTCAATAAGGGTATCCCTAAATCCCTGTACAATATAAAACATAGGGTTAAGCTTAAATATATTTGCCCAGAAATTAGGAAGCATCGTTACCGGCCAACCTATAGGTGTAAACCAAAACCCTATTTGCAATACAATACCTATAATTTGGTTTAAATCTTTAAAAAACAAGACTATTGAAGAAGTCAAGAAAGATAATGCAAACACAAGAATGATCATACAAAATAAATAATACAACAATTGAAAGCTGTATAATTTCGGGTAGTATCCATAAAAAGCATAAACTATAAATATAAATCCGATAAAAAAGAATTGAACAAATAATGCGGAGACGATCTTAACTGATGGTAAAAGTTCAATCCTGAATACAACTTTTTTTACTAAGTAACTGTACTCAGTAAGCGCATTTGTTGCCCCAGAAAATGCATCCGAGAAAAAAAACCATGGAATGATTCCGGCAATAAACCACAAAATAAATGGAACATTGGCAACATTTCCACTTCGTAAACCAACTTGAAAGACAAACCAGTAAGTAACGATTGTTAAAAGCGGGGTTATAAAGCCCCAAACTACTCCTAAATAAGAAGATGCGTACTTCGTCCTAAAATCATTTTTAGCTAAACTAAAAATCAATTTTTTGTCCCTAGCTACCTGAATACCAAATACTAAACTTGTTCTCAAATATCTTAAAATTATACTAACGACTATTCCAGTTAATACACTTAAGAATACATTTTTCACAATATTTAGATAGTTAATTCCATGTAAGATACTATTACGTATGGAACTGAACTCAAAATCAATATACGGATCTTTCCCTTTTGATAAGAAGATCCATTCATAATCAGAATGACTCTCTTCAACCAATTGATTAAGATTCGTATTATGCAGATTTAAGTCAATTTTTTCTTTAACTATAGCTTCTGCTGCCAAATTTTTCATACTAATTTTCATAGTTTGCATTCCCAAGTCTATTCGAACCCGTGTTGTATCCTTGGGTAAATCAAATTGAATTTCCTTCCATTTACCCGGTGTATCATAGCTTTTGTGTATGGAATTTTCTTCTTTCCAGTTTTGATCATTAGTAATAAAAAATAGTTGGTAATCATCTGATACAGGTCCCATTATTTCAAAGCTCAATTGTACCTTTGAGTTATCTTGATCGTAATAATTGAATATAACAAACGATCCCATCATCGCCAACAATCCGACTGAAATCAAAACAATCCGCTTCCAAAATTTCATTTCAAAACTACTCCTTAGTGTTCCATAGAAAGAAAAAAATCATAATCTCTCTGGTATAATATTCAATCATTTTGTTCAATTTTCTTGTATTATGTTAATATATTGTCGTATCTACAAGAAAAGGAGATTAAAACGTTGTCGAATCCAGTATACGGGAAAAAGAACCATACGTCGAGGAACTATGGCAAAAAGCCTGCTATTATTTGGCTGTTGATCGTTGGATTTATCGCTTTTCTGGTGTGGTCGCCGTTCCAGGCGGGGCTGTTCAATGGGCAGATGCTATCTTTTGAGAAGCCGCTTTATTGGGCGGTGATTGTATCATGTGTACTGCTGGTAGTTGGGTTGATAGCCTATTTCAGGTCTTTTAAGCTGGAGGATCAGAAAGACGGTCTTACCTTATTCGTCCTGCTGCTGCCGCTTACTTATCTCTTATCTCTTATCTCGGCGGCGTCGGTATATCTTGCGGTGAATATGGTTTTGATTCAATGCATGTACGCTTTTTTGTTTATCCTTTCCGTCCACTTGCTGCGGGACAAGCAAGCAAACCGGATTATCGAGACATCGATCATCACGGTAGCGTATATCATCGTACTGTTCGGGCTGTTCAACTGGCTGGGGCAAATCAAACTGATGGCCGGGCTGGTGGGCTGGTTCTCGAAGACGGTGGCAAACGGAAAATATACACAGGCTGTGTGGATTGATGCGAATGGTCCGCGGCTTACGTCTGTTTTTCAATATCCGAATACATATGCAGCTTTTCTGATGGCTTTCTTCTTTATCGCGATTTTCTGCATTACCCGGTCAAAGAAGGGCTATGTTCAAGCTATTCACGCTTTCATGCTCGTACCGATTGTCATTTCGGTTCTGCTGACTTTGTCCCGTGGGGGACTTGTCTTCCTGCCTGTGGTGTTTATCGTGCTGCTCTTGTTCCTGAAGCCGGCCAAACAACTGCTGTGGATTGTATATTCCATCATCTCCGGGGTTGCCACGCTGCTGATCTCCAAACCGGTTACGGATTTGGGGCAATCTTTTTACCAGGGGACGAATACGGAACCTCCAGCGAAAGGCTGGATTTATGTTCTGGCCGCATCGATTGTAACGACTTTGCTCGTATGGCTGATTCAGCGCTATGTTGCCCCATGGCTCGAGAACAAGCTGAAGGGCTGGTCAGATCGTAAAACTGCAAGCCTCTGGCTTCCGATAGGCTCTGTCGTTGGGGTAGCCATTATAGCTGTTATATTGATCAGTACAAGCGCGCGTTACATTTTGCCGGGCAATATTGGCGAACGTCTTGAAACGATTAACCTGCAGCAGCATAGTGTGCTGGAGCGGCTAACCTTTTACAAGGATGCTTTAAAGGTCGTCAAGGATTACCCGATTATAGGCGCAGGCGGCGGCGCATGGGCTTCGCTCTATGAGCAATATCAAAACAACCCCTATACGAGCCGTCAGGCACACAGCTTCTTTATGCAGTACCTGGTTGAGGTTGGGATTCTCGGATTTCTGGTGTTTATGGCGTTTATCATTTATATTTTCTACAAATATATTCGCGGGTTTATCCGTGGGGATGAAGAGCACCGCAATGCTTATTTCATCTATTTCATTCTGGTTCTGTCGATTCTGCTGCACAGTACGATGGACTTTAATTTAAGCTATATTTTTATCGGTATACTGGTGTTTATTGGACTTGGCGGCATGGCAGCGGGAATGGACAACAAGCCGTTAGGAAAAATAAAACTGAGCCAGGAGTTCATGCGCCCTGCTTTTACCGTAGTACTCGGACTTGCGGCTATCGTTCTGGTTATTGTCGGAGCCCGCTACATTGTTGCGGCAAATGATGTTCAAAAGGGACAAGCCTTAGTAAAAACCAGCAACAACTATGAGGAAATTATGGCTCCTCTGAAAAAAGCGCTCAGCATACGCTCCAGCCATCCGGATGCGGTGCTGTATGCCGCTTCTCTGGATCAGGCTGTATTTAAGCAAACCAAGCAGGAGCAGTTCTACAACGAGTCTTATGACCTCCTGACTAAAGCGTTGGAAAAAGATTCTCACAATAAACGTCTGCTGTACCAGCTGATTGCCGGTTATGGTCTGAACAACCAACCCGACCAAGCCTATCAGGTGCTGGCGGACAATTCAGGCAAGTTTGCCTGGGATATTGATTGGTATGAAAAGTTGATCACGCAATCGTATGAGCTCGGCTATCAGGCTTTGGGACAGGGCGATACGGCCAAAGAGCAATCGTATTTCAAAACAGGGCTTGAAGCATATGACCATGTGGTCAAGGGTGTCGCCCACCTGGCGACGCTTCCTCCGGGTCAGATGCAAGGGCGTCCGTTCTCGGTCACGCCGACGATTGCTTTGAATGCCGGACGGATGCAGTTCATTTCAGGGCAGGCTGCGGAAGGGGCGGCTACCCTGAAACAGGGCCTGAGCGATGATTACAACGATGCGAACAACCGTGAAATTGCCGCATGGTACCTGGCGGCCCTGCAGAAGAGCGGAGGCAATGATCAGGCTGTCTACGACAAGCTGATTGCCGCGGACCCGTCGCAGAAGGATCGGATTTCGCAGTTGGCGCAGACGGTTAAATAGAATGCAGAAAAGGCGGCCTTTCTTGGAGGAAGGCCGCCTTTTGTATGATTTAGATGACCGCCTAGGGATTCGATGGTCAAAACCGCTAATCGCCAGGGGCTTTGTTATATTAAGCAAGAATAGAACGAACGTAGGAAACAACTTGTTTATAAAACGGGGAATCCGGATCAATCTGACCAATAACCGTTGCATTTCTGGCGCTTAAATCTAACGACTTGGCATGGTCGGTTAAAGCGGCGCCACCTAGTTCAATATAATCGGTATGAACTAAAGCGCCATCAATTGCGATCCCTTGCGGAACCGGCACTTCAAAAGCATACCCCTTCACCTGATTGGTCACCGGAACAATAAAAGCCAGGTCCGATATAGTGGGGTCGATAAGTCCGTCTGATACGACGATAGCAGGGCGATATCCTGCCTGTTCATGACCTGCTTTGGGATAAAGATTCAGCCAGATCAGGCTCCCGCGAACTACATCTCCAGTGATCGACATTAAATCGTTTCATCCCCCATGGGCTCATATAATTCTTCTTCATGACTTCGAACATTAGGTTTTGATGAGCCGCGCAGCGAAAGAAACAACGAACGAAGACCTTCTTGATCATCAGCTTCCGGGTACGCCCGGCGCAGAACAATTTCTCCCTTGCTCGAAAGATAGAACCCTAGCTCAACCCCGTCTCCTAAGCCCGTCATTTTGATAACTTCGGATGGAATTCGAATCGCTAGACTGTTTCCCCATGTCCGAATGGCACCTTTTGCAATTGGTTTGGCAGCTGCCACCACATGAATCAGCCCCTTGCTTGTTTGATGTTCCAATTATATCACTCTTTCTATTAGGGGTATATACATATGTATATACAAAAACAAAAACTTTGATACATCATCAGAACATAAAAAATGCCCCTATAATGCATCGGATTACCAAGCGGCCCTTTCCAGATCCATTATAGGGGGTACACTCCAACGATTCGAGGGGCTCCTTGTAGATTAAAGGCTTTTACATTTACCTTATTTCACCAGCTGCCCGCGCGTGACGCCGAGCTGGTTGGTCGCTTTCAGCGTACGCCATACCTGGGTGCCGCTGATCTCGCCGCGCAGGGCGCGGGTGTAGAGGTCGATGACCTCGAACACTTGCTCCGGCGTCTCTTCGAGGAACTCGACCCGGTAGCTGGGTACGCCAAGCTCCATGAAGTTCGTCAGGTATTCCGCGCCGGACTGCTCGATCGCGTTGTAGACCGTGTTGTGGCAGCCTTCGTCGACGCGGACCGGGTGGGACATGCCGATGCGGTCCTGCAGCGAGGCGCGGTGCTGCTCGCAAGGACGGCCGCAGTTCGTGTAGTCGGTGCCTTCGCTCAGGAAGGTGCAGTACACGCAGTGCTCGGTATGGAACATCGGCAGATGCTGATGGATGACGATCTCCATTTGGGCCGTCCGGCTTTGGCCCAGCAGATCGACCATCTGCTGGATGTTGAGGTCGTAGGACGGCGTTACAACGTCGCAGCCCGCTTCCAGGAACAGCTCGACCGCTTTGTGGTTGGCGATGTTCAACGAGAAATCGCCAATGAGCTTGGGCTGGTGGGCGAGTGGATTCTCCAGCCGGTGGCGGAGATAGTAGTAGAGCGCGCCGGTGTTGCGCACCAGAACGGCGTCGGGCTTAAGACGCAGGATGTTGTTATGGTAGCCGTTCTCGCCCGGCATATGGATGCGCGGCGTAGCGAGCGCGATCTGCTTGCCGGCGGCATGAACGGCTTCAACCGCTGCCGGGAACTGCTTGATGAATTCGAAGTCGGCGTAGATGAGGCCGACGTCCGTCTTCACCGCAGCCAGCACCTGGTCCAGGCTGCGGCACAGGGCGGTGAGCTTCGCACCGCCCAGGGGTACCGGCGTCGCGGGCACAGCCGCGTCGCCGTAGACCTGAGCCTCCCGTTTCACGTAAACGGGAGGCTTCGGGCGCTCGCCCGCAAGCAGCTCCACCGCGCGGCGGCGGATGCTGTTCAGCTCGCGCATCGGCACGATCACGTCGCCGTGCAGCTCCGCTTCCAGCTGCTCGAGCTGGAAGATCGTGCCGCCCAGGCGGCCGAACTGCTCCTCGAGCAGCGCGTGATCCATCGGGCGCTTGCGCGCGATGTCTAGCGGGAGCTCGGAGTCCACGCGCACCGTGGTGCCCCTCTGGACATCCGTCCAGAAGGTGATCAGCGGCTGGCCCGGATTCCCGACCGCGCGCACATGTACCGGGAATACCCGGTACGGCTTCTCGGTCTCGTACGTCTGGCGCAGCCGCTTGTCGAGCGCCGGATCGCTCGTCTTCCAGATCCGGTCGCCTACATGCACGCGGCGCAAATCAACGTCATTGCGCCCCGCTACAATGTCGACGATCCAGCCTTCGCCGGCCTCTCCCTCCAGCTTCACGCCCTTGCGCCGCAGGTCGTAGACGCGGCCGCCCTCTTCCTTCTTCGTCGGGTCGCCGGCGTCGAACACAATCCCGTCTCCGCGCTTCAGAGGCGCTTCGAGCCTGCAGACCACGCCGTCGCGCAGAATCTGCTCGACCCGGCCCAAATAAACGCCGCGGCTCTTCGGGAACGTCCCTTCGACCAGCTTCTTGTTGTTCGTTCCTTCCAGGAAGCCGTGCGTAAAGCCGCGGGAGAAACTTTGCTGCAGCTCGCGGATTTCATCCTTCGACGGCCGCTCGTGGTTGCCTTCGAAATAGCGGTCGATCGCCTTGCTGTATTTGCTGACCACATTGGCCACGTATTCCGGGCTCTTCAGCCGCCCTTCGATTTTGAAGGACGTCACGCCCGCTTCAATCAGCTCGGGCATCATGTCGATCGCCGCAAGATCCTTCGGCGACAGCAGGTAAGCCACATCGCCCATCGGCTTCTGCTCCCCGTCCACCATCAGATCGTATGGCAGGCGGCAAGCCTGCGCGCATTCGCCGCGGTTCGCCGAGCGTCCGCCCCACATCTCCGACGTCAGGCACTGACCGGAGTAGGACACGCACAGCGCACCATGGACAAATACCTCCATCGGCAGCTTGGCCTGATCGCCGATCATTTTGATCTGCTTCAAATTGTTTTCCCGTCCGAGCACGACGCGTTCCATGCCCCAAGGCTTCGTAAATTCGACCGCCTCAGGAGAAGTAATCGTCATCTGCGTCGAACCGTGAATCGGAAAGTCCGGGGAAATTTCGCGGATCATTTTGACAAGGCCCAGGTCCTGAACAATCACCGCATCCACACCCGCGTCAATGCAAGCGTCCATCAGTTCCTTCGCGTCCTCGAGCTCGTCTTCAAACACGAGAATGTTGAACGTCAAAAATCCCTTAACCCCATAACTGTGCAGAAAAGCCATAATCTCCGGCAGTTCGTCCATCCGGAAATTGTTGGCCCGCGCCCGCGCGTTGAACTTCTCCACTCCGAAAAAGATCGCGTCCGCCCCGTTCGCCACAGCCGCCCGCATGCAGTCCCAATCGCCCGCCGGCGCCAGCAGCTCCACATCTTGCCTTTGTATTGCCTTGCTCATGTATGGTATATCCTCCCGGACCGGCAGAGCCGGTATATTGTAAAATGAGTGTCAGAACAATTGGTTCTACGCTTCATTTTCATATTCTAAAAATTTTAATAACCGTTAACTTATATATTCTAACAGACATTTAGGCTGCACTCTACTTCTTCCAGGCATTGTCTACTAAAAAAATCAGGGAGCAACCTTAGCCGTATGCCGAACCTTTCGCTCCACAAGTAGAAACGGAAAAGCCGTCCTTTAAAAGACGGCATCCGTTTCTGCGAGATCTATAAAAAAGTATAGGGCTCGCTTATACTTTCTTATAGTTTGAGAAAAGCGCAAGTCCGGGACTTGCGCCATTTGGCAGCTCACCCGCGATTGGATTTCGCGGTGAACTGAAACTATTGGGCGTTTTCCATACTACTGGGAGGTTGCTGCTTTTCTGCTCGGTTTTGTTGGATGATCCGGCCCGCCTGCCGGATAATCTCATCCAGCGAGGCCGGGTCGGTTGCGTCATATTCCTCTATGTTCAGCCTGAGGACAGGGCATGCTTTGAATTCATTGATCCAGGCTGCATATCTTTCGTGCATATGCTCCCAATAGGAGCGATCGGTCTGAATTTCCATCTCCCTGCCGCGCAGCTTGATACGGTTCAGAATGGACGGCAGCTCGCCTTCCAGATAAATCAAAACGTCGGGATGCGGAAAATACGGCGTCATCACCATCGCCTCGAACAGACTGGTGTACGTTTCGTAGTCGATTTTTGACATGGTGCCTTGGTCGGCATGCATTTTGGCAAAAATACCGGTATCTTCATAGATCGAACGGTCCTGTACAAACCCTCCGCCCGCTTCAAAAATAGCCTTCTGCTCCTTAAACCGCTCAGCCAGAAAATAAATTTGCAGATGAAAGCTCCATCTTTCGAAATCGTGGTAAAACTTCTCCAAATACGGGTTCTGCTCGACCTTCTCCATCGACGTCTTAAAGCCCAGCCGTTTAGCCAGCGCGGTCGTCAAAGTCGATTTGCCGACGCCCACGGTTCCGGCCACGGTGATGATCGCGTCGCTTGGTATATTGAAATCATTCATGAGTCAAAAGCTCCTTTATCTGGGCAACAATAGGCGCAAACTCGTCCGGCCGCTGCACAAAATCTGTTTCATTCCCGTCAATTGTTACGATTGCCCTAGACGGCTCGTTAACGGCTAGATAAGCAAACGCCTCTTCATAATCCTCTATCAGCTGCTGCAAATAGCCAGGATCCATCGCCTGTTCAAAGGTCCGGCCGCGTTTTTCAATTCTAGCCAGAAGGGTATCCAGGTCCGCCTTGATGTAGATGATGATGTTTGGCTTCGGCAAGTCCTCTGTGAGCAGATGATAAATCTGGCGGTATTTCTCCAGCTTGACGCCCTTTAGCGTACGCTTGGCAAAGATCAGATTTTTGTAAATATGATAATCGGAAATGACCGGCTGATTATTTGCGATATACTGGAGCGCCGTATCCTCCAGCTGCTTGTACCGGTTACACAGAAAAAACATTTCCAGCTGAAAGCTCCACTCCTCAATATTTTGGTAGAACTTGTCCAGAAACGGGTTCTCTTCCACGATTTCCTTAAGCAGCGGGAAATTCAGCTCCTGGGCCAGCATGGTCGCCAGCGTTGTTTTTCCGGCCCCGATCGGTCCTTCCACGGCAATAAACGGACATGGTTTCATGGCTTGACGGTCCTCCTGCATCTTGCATCTCACTTGCCTGTATATAGACTACAACATTGTATCATGAATACTCCCGCCACTTACCTCCGCTAACGCTTCGGTTGAAGTGGGGGTTTCTGGTGTGTCAATCGTAACTACCGAATGCTTAACACCAGTGGAGTTGACACGTTGACGGGCTGATTACCGTCCAACCCCTCTATCCCATAAGCCGTAGCTTTTGGGACGCGCTTTTTTATCTCCCCTTATAAGCAAACCCCCTTCTGAACCGTAACTGCAACACAGGCCTTTTCGCCAGAATTACAGCACGGTCGTTGAAGGGGTTTTGATGATTCCGGATAGTTTTAAAAAATTATTTAACTAGGTGAATGAATACACTATGACCGTACAAGGCCATTAAGAAGTAGTCTCCTTCTGGGAGACCTGCGGTCGAAATTGTGATCGGTTGATTGGCCTGGTCAGCGGAAACTTCAACCTTCTTGCCCAAGCCTTCCTCAACTTTTTTGTCTAACTCATCCTTGGGCTAATCAATCCTGCTTCAAAAACGCAAACGACTTCTCCACCTTGCTCATCGCCGCTTTCTGCTCTTCTGTGGCATTGGCGTCGTTCAGCGTGAAGGTCAGCTTATAAAAGATGCCTTTGTGGCTGAAGGCGATGACCCGTTTGCTCAGCGGTACGCCATCCAGCTTTTGCCCAATGGAAAAGATCGTTGCCGGAATACCGGCAAATTGCGCATTTTCCACACCTTTCAGCGTGAAATCGCTGCTGCCGGCAGCCGCTGCCGTGTAAGCGTTGCGCAGCTGGCCGATGTACAGCTCCGGTTCGTCGCTTTGCACCGTCGCCAGCTTGAAGCTGCCGCCCGGCAGGTTGTACTGCACAGATGATTCCTCGAACTGATCCAGTTCCGGAGTCCAGTACCGCGGAATTTGAATGGTGAAACCATACGTTGTGGACGTCTTCGTAACCGTCTTGGAAAGATCGGTTTCCATCGTCCGGTCTTCCAGCTTGCCGAAGGATTCCTTGACCTGGTCGAACGGAATTTCCACCGAATCCAGCAGCATGCGCAGGACAGGGTCTTCAGCGCTTTCTGTATCCTGGCCGGATGCCGGATCAGCGACTTTAGGCGCTGACGTGTATTCCATCACATAACGGTATCCGTCCTTCAGCAGCAGCACCTGATAGACCGATCTCCAGCCGCTGCCGTTGTTGATCTCTGATTTGAGCAGGGATGCTTGTTCACCGGACAGTTCCACCTCGGAAACTGCACCAAGCCGGTGAGCGGAAGCGATGTAAAGCTTGTCCCATTTTGCCTTGAGCTGTGCGGTCCAGCTCTCCAGGGTCACGCCGGACGGGTTCGTGGAAATACTGAAATGTACGCTTGAACCGTCCGGACCGATGAAGTCCGTTCCGTTAGCTCCTTCTTCCCATCCTGCCGGGATGGTTAAGGATATGCCATAATCGTAGCTGTAGGCGTCTTGGGAGCCGTCTGGGGCAAAAGAGAGATCCTCAAGCGTGTTGTCATCCTTGTCAAAAGAAGGCTGGAAGGAATTCAATAAACCGGCGTACGCATCAAAATCCTGATACGTATAAGCATCCACAAGCGAGAAATAGACGAAATAAATTTTATGGTCGGCATAATAAGCTCTCGTTTCCCACATTATTCCGTCTTCATCGCTGGAAATCACGCGTCCATAAGGCACTTTCCCGGCCTCTGCCGTTTCTTCATGAAGTACCGTTTCCTGATTGGCTTTGGCCTCTTCGATCAGATTGTCAAGCAGCGATTCGGCATCCTGTTCAGGCTGCCCTGTCTGCACATGAATTTCCAGATAATAGTTGCCTTCCGTATCACTAAAGGAAACATAACTGCCATCATCCCCGCCGTCTGGCAGCATCTCTCCGGGGTTGTTGATGCTCCAGCCGTAATAGCTGCTGCCAACCCTGGCTTTGTCGGTCTCTTCACTGCCCGGTTCACTGTCGTCTCCGGAATTCTTCTTATCTACAGTCAGCTTGACGATGATTTCCCCATTCGCCGCCGAAAGGGTGGCCCCGAGTCCTTCCGCTACCGGACGCAAAGGCACCATTAGAACTCCGTTTACCATAACCGGAGGAGCAGCCGCTTTGATTTTCGCGGTTTTGGTCCAAATGATCGGACTGCCGATCGTCAAGGTAACGGCACGATTGCCGAGCGCCATCTTGACCACATCGCCGTCCTCCAGACGGGTTTCAGCGCCGAATGCGGTTCTGAATACGCCCAGCGGAACCATGATCGTTCCACCCGAGATAAACGGAGATCTCAAAATGCTCTCCGCCTTGCCGTTGATCACAGCGGATCTGCTTCCTGTCTTCAGCCGCAGTTCCTTCTGAATCACTTCTTTACTTTCGGCGGAACCTGTGCCAGTGTCCGCCTTGATGCCCGTAAGCGCACCGCCTTCATTGGCGGCGGCCAAGGCCGTGTCTGCTGCAGAAGGTGAGATGCCCGCCAGAAGCATGGCTGCCACGAGCAGGGCCGTTGTTTTATTTTTTATGGTCATATATGTCCATCCTTTTTTCCCTTTATCGTGATTCCTAGTCAAAAACGGTTCCTGACCCTAGTTATCGCCGCTATCACTCTCACTGCTTCTGTCCGTTGTCAGCACCAGGCTGTGTTTGACTATATCGCCTTTGGACTGCATCCACAGCGTTACCGTCTGGCCCGGTTTAAACTTTTTGAGCATCTCATTAAGGTCGACCAAGGAGGACAGGGGCGTGTTGTTCAATTTGTAGATGACATCGCCCTCCTGGATGCCAGCCGCTTTGGCTGCAGCAGAGTTCACGCTAATCACCGTCAGCGGATCGTTGCTCGGCAGACCGATTTCGGCGGACCAGCCTTCTTCAAGCTCCAGGCCAAGCGAAGGCCGCAAAACTTCTCCATACTGAAACAGCTGATGGATCACGTAACGTACGGTGTCCGCAGGGATGGAGAAGCCCATATTTTCCACGCCAACCGCTTCGTATTTCATCGAATTGATTCCGATGACTTCACCCTGCATATTCAGCAGCGGTCCGCCGCTGTTGCCCGGGTTGATGGCCGCATCCGTCTGAATCAGGCGATAGGACACATTGATGGCACGGTTCAGCCCGCTTACAATCCCTTCCGTTGCGGACCCCCGCAGGGAGAACGATACAGGTGTGCCGAGAGCAATGACTTTGTCCCCTACCTGTGTCACCCTGGAATCTGGCGCCAGCTTCGCCGGCTTAAGCCCTGTCGCATTAATGCGGATAAGAGCCAGATCGCTTACTTCATCTATGTATGATTCCTCGATGGTATATTCTTTGCCTGATGAAGTGACAACCGTTGCGTTATCGATTCCATTGATCACATGAGCATTCGTAATGATCCATCCGTCTGACTTGATAATGACACCGGTGCCATGCGCCAAATCGTACATTCCTTTGTCTGAAGAAGCGCTGTTGTCGCCGCTGCCATTGCTGCTGCCGTCTCTGTAATCGCCTGATGCCGCTTCGCCTATAATTCCGACGACCGACGGAGATACCCGCTTGATAATTGCGGGAATGAGATCGCTTGCCGCTGCTGTTTTCACGGCCTGCGCCTTCGAAGCCTTCATGCTTGTCTTTGCTGCGACTTGTACCGTGGTGACGCCTTTCTTCTGAGTCGTTATCGCTTGTTCGGCCACGGCCTGTGCCCCTGCTTCCAGATGGCTGTCCGCAAGCATGACGGTTGCAAGCAGCAAAGCGGCCGTACTGATTTTCCCCTTAAAATTCATGACTCAACCCTTCCCCTACTGTGACTTCTAAATCCGCCGTTTATCTCTGCCTAGTAATCTCTCTAGTAGTTTCCAATTTAACACAGTTTCTGAAACTGAACAATTGACGGATTATCCTATTCAATCTTTATCGCTCAATGCAGTAATATTTTCGTCCTCTATCAGAGGACTTCAACTATTAGTAGAAAAGATGAGACGATTATTCCGGATAGAAGCAGAGGTTAGAACTGGAAAAATAAGAGCAGCAGACTATTCTCATCCGCTGCTCTATTTATTGTTGTTCTATCCTCGTACTCCAGCTTCCTCACAAAGCTGCTCGGTCTAATACCGGCTCTTAACTTTGCATCTGCAGCAGCACGGCACTGCGCTTCGTATCCCGCTCCAGAATCGGCTTCAGGTAACGTCCGGTGTAGGACTCTTCCACCTGCACGATTTGTTCCGGCGTGCCTGTGGCGATAATCGTTCCGCCCCCGCTGCCGCCTTCCGGCCCCAGGTCAATGATGTAATCCGATGTCTTGATGACGTCAAGGTTATGCTCGATCACGATCACCGTCTCGCCGGAATCGACCAGACGCTGCAGCACCATGAGCAAACGGTCGATATCGTCCACATGCAGCCCGGTTGTCGGCTCATCCAAAATATAGATCGTCTTGCCTGTACTGCGCCGGTACAGCTCGGAGGCGAGCTTCACGCGCTGCGCTTCACCGCCCGACAGGGTGGTCGCAGGCTGCCCGAGCTTCACGTATCCGAGACCAACATCCAGCAGCGTTTGCAGCTTGCGGTGAATCTTAGGAATGTTCTGGAAAAAGTCGGTCGCATTCTCGATGGTCATCTCCAGTACATCAGAAATGCTGTGGGCTTTGTACTTCACTTCCAGCGTTTCCCGGTTGTACCGTTTGCCTTTGCAAACTTCGCAAGGCACGTAGATGTCGGGCAAAAAGTGCATCTCGATCTTGATGATGCCGTCCCCGTTGCAGGCCTCGCAGCGGCCGCCCTTGATGTTGAAGCTGAACCGGCCTTTCTTGTAGCCGCGAACCTTCGCTTCGTTCGTCTGCGAGAACAGATCGCGGATATCATCGAACACGCCGGTATAGGTCGCCGGGTTCGAGCGCGGCGTACGGCCGATTGGCGACTGGTCGATGTCGACCACTTTCTCGACATGCTCCAGTCCGCGGATTTCGCGGTACTGCCCTGGCCGGACTTTGGCTTTGTTCAGATCCCGGGCGAGCGTCTTGTACAGAATTTCGTTCACGAGCGTCGATTTGCCTGAACCGGAAACGCCGGTCACGGATGTAAAGACGCCGATCGGGAACTTCACGTTGATGTTCTTCAGGTTGTTCTCCTTCGCACCGCGGATTTCAAGCCAGCGGTTATCGGTTTTGCGGCGCTCCGGATTCACCGGAATAAATTTCTTGCCGCTCAGGTATTGTCCAGTCAGCGATTTCGGGTCGTTCATCACTTCCTGCGGCGTACCTTGGGAAATGACCTGACCGCCATGAATGCCGGCTCCCGGTCCGATATCGATAATATAATCGGAGGCCAGCATCGTGTCTTCATCATGCTCGACGACGATCAGCGTATTTCCGAGGTCCCGCATTTGGCCGAGCGTCGCAATCAGCTTGTCGTTATCGCGCTGGTGCAGTCCGATGCTGGGCTCGTCCAGAATATAGAGCACGCCCATCAACTGCGAGCCGATTTGGGTAGCCAGCCTGATCCGCTGCGCCTCCCCGCCGGACAGCGTTCCCGCAGAGCGGCTCATGGTCAAATAGTCGAGGCCGACATTGACCAGAAAGCCCAGGCGGCTGCCTATTTCCTTAAGGATCAGATTGGAAATGGCCTTATCCTTCTCATTCAGCTCCAGCCCGTCAAAAAAGTTCATCGCATCGCCAATGGACAGATTGGTGACATGCGAAATATTCACGTCGCCCACCGTGACGGCCAGCACTTCCTTCTTCAGGCGGTGGCCTTTGCATGTCTCACAAGGCTTCGCGGCCATAAAGCCTTCAATATGCTCGCGAATCCCGTCGGATGCCGTCTCGCGGTATCGGCGCTCCAGATTGTTCACGATGCCTTCGAAGGGCACATAGGCGTCCTTCATTTGTCCAAAATCATTCTGATAGCGGAAATGGACCTTCGTCTCTCCGGTTCCGTAGAGGAGCACCTTCATCTGCTCCTTGCTGAGCTCCGATACCGGAACGTCCTGGGGAATGTCATAATGCTCCGCGACCGATTTCAGAAACTGCGGATAGTAATTCGAATAGCCTCCGGCCCATGCTTCAAAAGCGCCTTCTTCAATGCTCTTGCCTTGGTCGGGGATAAGCAGATCCGGGTCGATCACCATTTTCACGCCAAGTCCGTCGCAATCCGGACATGCGCCGAAGGGGCTGTTGAAGGAGAACATGCGCGGCGCAAGCTCTTCAATGCTGAAGCCGCAGATCGGGCAGGCGTAGTTGGAGCTGAAGCGAAGCTCTTCCTGTCCCATAATGTCGACCAGCAGCTGTCCGCCGGACATCTTGAGCGCCGTCTCGATGGAATCGGCCAGACGGGACTGCACGTCTTCCTTGATGACGATCCGGTCTACGACGACTTCAATGGTATGCTTCTTATTCTTCTCCAGTTCAATGTCTTCGGACAGATCCCGAATTTCACCGTCAACCCGAACCCGCACAAAGCCCTGCTTGCCGATTTCGGCAAACAGGCTCTTGTGCTCGCCCTTGCGGCCGGAAATGACCGGCGCCAGAATCTGCAGGCGCGTCTTCTCCGGATATTGCATAATGCGGTCAACCATCTGCTCAACCGTCTGCGAGGTGATCTCGACGCCGTGCTCCGGACAATGCGGCTTGCCGATCCGGGCAAACAGCAGGCGCAGATAATCATAAATTTCCGTCACGGTTCCTACCGTCGAGCGCGGGTTGCGGCTCGTTGTCTTCTGGTCGATCGAAATGGCCGGAGACAAACCTTCAATAGAATCAACGTCCGGTTTCTCCATTTGGCCGAGGAACTGGCGGGCATAAGCGGACAAGGATTCCACATAGCGGCGCTGGCCTTCCGCATAAATCGTATCGAATGCGAGTGAAGATTTGCCTGAACCGCTGAGCCCTGTAATGACGACCAACTTGTCGCGCGGAATCGTGATGTCGATATTTTTCAAATTGTGCGCCCTTGCGCCTTTAACGACTATATTGTCAAATGCCATGTATCAAATATCCTCCTTATTCCGCTTTCAGTTCCAGCATTGCATCGCGCAGCTCCGCGGCTCGTTCGAACTGCAGATTTTTGGCGGCTTCCTTCATCTCCGCCTCCAGCCGTTTGATCAGCGATTCCCGGTCCCGCTTCGACAGCTTCTTGCCTGCCCCGTCCGGCAGGTATTCGCCCTTGCTCTCCGCCACTTTAGTCGCTTCTATCACATCGCGCACTTTCTTGCGGATCGTCTGCGGCGTAATGCCATACTTCTCATTATAAGCCATCTGGATGCTGCGCCGGCGCTCGGTCTCCTTGATAGCTTTATCCATCGACTCCGTGATGTTGTCCGCATACATGAGCACTCGGCCGTCGGAGTTCCGCGCCGCCCGTCCGATGGTCTGGATCAGCGACCGCTCCGACCGGAGGAAGCCCTCTTTGTCGGCGTCCAGGATCGCAACCAGCGAAACCTCGGGAAGGTCCAGCCCTTCCCGCAGCAGGTTGATGCCGACAAGCACATGAAACGCCCCTAACCGCAGATCCCGGAGAATGGTCATTCTCTCCAGGGTCTTGATATCGGAATGCATATACCGGACCTTAATGCCGATTTCCTTCAAGTAATCGGTCAGATCCTCGGCCATCTTCTTCGTCAGCGTCGTTACGAGAACCCGTTCATCCTTATCGATGCGGTCGCGGATTTCCACGATCAGATCGTCGATCTGTCCCTTCGTCGGCCGAACCTCGATAATCGGATCCAGAAGACCGGTAGGACGGATGATTTGCTGAACCATTTCGTTAGTATGCTCCAGCTCGTAAGGGCCTGGTGTGGCCGACACATAGATGACCTGGTTCACCTTGGATTCAAATTCCTCAAACTTCAGCGGTCTGTTGTCCAGCGCGGAGGGGAGGCGAAAGCCGTGCTCCACGAGCACCGTTTTGCGGGCCTGGTCACCATTGTACATCGCGCGGATCTGCGGCAGTGTCGCATGGGATTCGTCGATCACCACAAGCATATCGTCCGGAAAATAATCCAGCAGCGTATAAGGCGTGGCGCCGCGCTCCCGGAATGTCAAAGGACCGGAATAGTTCTCGATGCCGGAGCAAAAGCCGACTTCCTTCATCATTTCAATATCATAGCGCGTGCGCTGCTCGAGACGCTGCGCCTCCAGCAGCTTGCCCTGCGAGCGAAGTTCCTCAAGCCGCTGTTCCAGCTCCCGCTCGATATTGATGAGCGCAAGCCGCATCGTCTCCTCCTGCGTAACAAAGTGGGAAGCCGGAAAAATCGCCACATGTTCCCGCTCACCGATGATTTCGCCGGTCAGCACATCGATTTCCGTAATCCGTTCGATTTCATCGCCGAAAAATTCGACCCGGATCGCATGTTCGCTATTGGAAGCCGGGAAAATTTCGATCACGTCGCCCCGGACGCGGAACGTTCCGCGAACGAAGTTAATATCGTTCCGCTGGTACTGAATGTCGACCAGACGGGAAAGAATCTGGTTCCGCGGCTTCTCCATCCCGACGCGCAAGGACAGCAGCAAATTTCCATACTCGATCGGGGAACCGAGACCATAAATACAGGAAACGCTGGCTACGATCACGACATCGCGGCGTTCGAACAGCGAGCTTGTGGCCGAGTGGCGGAGCTTGTCGATCTCTTCGTTGATGCTTGAATCCTTCTCGATATACGTATCGGAGGACGGGATGTAAGCTTCCGGTTGATAGTAATCATAGTAGCTCACAAAATAATCCACCGAATTGTTCGGGAAGAACTCTTTAAATTCACTGGCCAGCTGCGCCGCCAGCGTTTTGTTGTGGGCAATGACCAGTGTGGGACGGTTCAGTTTGGCAATCGTCTGAGCGATTGTAAATGTTTTGCCCGTTCCCGTTGCACCGAGCAGCGTCTGATGCTTCTTGCCCTGTCTAACGCCTTCCACAAGCTCTTTAATGGCTTCGGGCTGGTCTCCCTGCGGCTGAAAATCGGAAACCAGCTCGAATTTTTGGTCACTGACGACAATATCGCTCATTGTCCAACATCACCCTCATCATCTAAAATGAAAACTATGAAACTTTCTTGGCAAAAAGGAAGAAATTTCTTTTCTTTTTCACAAGTTTTACCGTTTTTGCGACAAAAATAAGTAAAGTATTAGGGACAACACTTTACTTGCCGATATTAAAAAGAGGCATCCGCCTCATCCTTTAAACCTTTATACATTCCTGTATCCAAACATTGCATAATATAAGAATGCGTGTTCCCATTCATTATAACTGTTTCACGGCATGGATGCAATCGGAAAGTCAAAGGGAAAAGGGGTTTCAAGCGGTCTAATCTAGTAAAGGAGTGATTGTTTAAAATGGACTTGATTACTATTATCGGCATTCTGCTGGGAATAGCCGCGGTCGTGGGGGGATTTTTATGGGAAGGCGGACATGTCGCCGGTCTTTTGCAGCTGACTTCAGCCCTGATTGTATTCGGAGGAACGATCGCAGCGGTCCTGGTCAGCTTTTCGCCGGCCAAGCTGAAGACTCTGCCTCAGGCGATTTCCTTTGCCTTTACCTCGCGCCGGCAGGATACGGAAGCCTTGATTCAGGATATCGCGGAAATGGCCATGACGGCCCGCAAAAACGGCGTGCTTGCCCTTGAGCGGAAGGGCGATGCGCATGAGGAGCCCTTTCTGAAAGAGGGCATCCAGCTCGTCGTGGACGGAACGGACCAGCAGCTCGTCAAGCAGATTATGGAGCTTGAAATCGATGCTCGCGAAAGCCGCTGGGAAGGCTTTGCCAAGCTGTTCGAAGCGGCCGGCGGCTATGCGCCGACCATGGGGATCATCGGTACCGTCATGGGGCTGATTCATGTGCTGGGCAGCTTGCAGGAACCGACCAATCTCGGGCCGTCGATTGCGCTCGCTTTTACGGCAACCTTATACGGGGTAGCCAGCGCCAATCTGATTTTTCTCCCGATCGCATCCAAGATCAAGTCCCGCAGCGAAGAAGAGATTCAGCGGATGGAAATGATCGTTCTGGGCGTTCTTTCGGTGCAGAATGGGGATCACCCTTTGCTGGTCCGCAAAAAGCTGGAATCCTTCGCCTCCGCAGATCCGAAGGAAATTAAAGCCGCTCGCGCCAAAGTCGAGGAAGCCATATGAGACAGCGCGGCCAAAGAATCAAGAAGGGCGGCGCAGAATCCAAAGACCGGTGGATGATCACCTACGCCGATCTGATTACGCTGCTGCTTATCTTTTTTGTGATCATGTATGCCATGAGCCGGCTCGATACGGAAAAATATAAAAATGTGACGGAGTCCCTGCAGCTTACTTTCAACAGCGGCTCAGGAGGCGGAAATTCGGTGCTAGACGGAAGCAATGTGCTTACCGGTTCCGAAAAACCGAATATAGCGGATCATCCCGCTCCGGGCAGCGATCCAAAAAGCTCGGCCGCACCCGCCGAAAGCCAGGGTCCGAAGAGCGGAGAACAGCCGCTTAGCGAACGCGAGCTGGCTTTCCGCAAACAGGAAGAGCAGCTCGCCAATTTAATGAGCATGATCGAGCAGTATGTGAAAGACAACCATCTGGAAAATCAGATCTTTGTCACGGACAAACCGCAGGGAATTGCCATTACGCTCAGCGACCAGTTTCTGTTTGATACGGGCAAAGCCGACCTGAAAGCCGGCTCCGAGAAGATGCTCGCCAAGCTGGGCAGTCTGTTCAGCCAGCTAAATCTCGGTACGAAAATCAGCATCGAAGGGCACACCGACAATCAGCCGATCGTCCATACGTCCAAGTATCAGGACAATTGGGAGCTTTCCGGCGCGCGGGCCCTGTCGGTACTGCGGTATTTTCTGGATGTCATGCAGCTTGACCCGGACAGCTTTCAGTACGCCGGTTACGGGGATACACACCCGGCAGCGGACAACGCCACCAAGGAAGGCCGCCAGAAGAACCGGCGGGTGGAAATTACCGTCCTCCGGCAGCTTCAGCGGTAGCCAGGGACGCCTGATCCCGGACAGCACAAAGAACCGAAAGCCTTGCGTCAACGCGGATGGGCTTTCGGTTCTTTTTTTCAATACTGAAAATACAAAATTAACTGTTAAATTTCCCGAACGTGACAAACTCGGCAACGGGCTTGCGGTAACCGCGGGGACGCTGCTGCGACGTATCTTCCTTGCCAAGCGCAATCATCATGACGGGCAGCAGATGATCCGGAATGTTCAGCACTTTTCTGACCGTTTCCGGGTCAAACCCGATCATCGGGCAGGTATCCCAGCCCTTGTCTTTGGCATTCAGCATGAACAGCATGGCGGACAATGAAGCGTTCCGGATCGCCTCATCATGGCAGAATTCCTTGCCTCTTGAGACATACAGATTATTGACGTTCTGGATCAGCATATCGTACTCTACCCCGTTCAACATGCCGAGGCTGCGCATGCCGCCGTAAATTTGATCGGCCTTCTTGTAGGCGTCCAAGTCACCAAGGACAACAATTACTGCTGAAGCCGTACCAACCTTGTATTGGCCAAAAGCCGCTTCCTTTAGCAGCTGCTTGTTCTCGGGATCGGTAACCGCTGCATAATGCGCATGCTGCAAATTAAAACAGGAGGGGGCATAGCTCGCCATGCGGAACAGCTCAGACAGCTCGCTCTGGCTGATTTCAACATCCGTCTGGAACTTCATGGCCGACCTGCGGGATTTGACCAGTTCATCAAAGTGACTCATTTTGCATCGTCTCCTCTATGTACGAATTTAATTGTTAATAGCGTCTATCTTTAACTATATAAAATATAGTTAGTATAATTATACTACCGTAATTCCTTCCGAAAAGTAAATTATTTCTTTTCCTGTGAATTCGGATCACCAATATGGCTTTGGCTGGATTTTGACTTGCTAGGACTGATCCTTCTGATTTTCTGTTTGCCTGCTTTTGCTTGACTTCCGAAAGGCGGCTTCAGTAAAATTGGGCAATGATGGAAGGTTAACGCCATAAACCATATAAAGGGGATGCTTAACATGGAGCAAATCCGGCCACTGCGGACGGAGGATTTGAAAGAAGCAGCGCGACTTGCCGATAAGGTGTTCAGGGATGCCGAGCAGAAGTCGATGGGAGAGGCTTTTCCTTATATTTTTGCTGCTGATGCTCCTGAATCAATTGGCGTCTATGAGGGTGGCCGGCTTGCTGCCTTTATGGGCATCGTTCCCGGCTGCATCCGGATTGGTCCCGCCCGGCTGAACGTCTACTCGCTCGGATCCGTTTGTACGCATCCGGACGCCCGCGGCAAAGGATACGCCAGCCGCCTGCTGGAACGTGCGATCAGCCATATCAACGACGCCGGTGCCTCCCTGATGCTCGTCTCCGGGGAACGCTCTCTGTATTTGCGTGCCGGTTGCCGGATCTTCGGACAATCCCGCGGGTACGTTATTACGCCCGCGATTGCCATGACGCATCCGGACTCTTTTCGGATTCGAAGCCTGCAGGCCGGCGACAGCTTTGCCATCGCCTCGCTCGCAGCTCAGGAAGAAGCCCGTTACGAGCTCAGTCTCTACGATCTGTCGCTGCTGATTGCTAAGGAATCGCTCGCCAGCTGTTACAAGCTGGTGCACCGGACTTTGATCGCCGAGCAGCCCGGCGGCGACATCGCCGCTTTTGCCGTCATCGGAGTGCCTGCCGCCCCGCTCGTCAAGTCGGTGCCGAAAGTCATTGATGCGGCCGGCGATCCTGCGGCGATAGCCGAGCTCTGCGCCCACGCCGTGAACCTGTATCGCCTGAACTCGCTTGAAGTCTCTGTAAGCGCACACCGAGCCAGTCTGACGAAGCTCCTCGAAGATTACGGCTATGGCGGTGAGCATCATCCCAACAAAGGGACGGTCAAAATCATTGACCCGGCCAGGCTATGGAAACAGCTGCTGCCTTATCTGAGAACCCGACATCCGGACGCCGACCGTTTGTCTGTCGTGTCCTCTCCAAGCACAAGCGGTGACGGTGCCATCATTTGGCTTGACGATACCGTTTCCGCCGAACTGAATATGGATGGGTTCCTTGCCCTTATTTTTAATGAGCATTCCGATCTGCAGCTGCCCAAAGACATCGGGGATCTCCTTTCGGAGCTGCTGCCTATCCCGTTCCCTTATACGGGCGGGCTGAGCTATATTTAACACTAAAAAAGCCCCCTGCACACCGCCCGTTCTACCGGACCCTGTGCAGGGGGCTTCCCTCGTTCTTTCGGACTGGAAGCAGTCCGCATGCACGCTAGGACGCTGTCTTATCTGTCATCTGCCGTGTGGCGTGCCGTATGACGTGTGCGTGCTGCGTGCCGTTTGGCATGACCGCCTTGAGCTGTTACGCAGGGCCATGGATGCGATCCAGGAGGCCGATCGCGCGGTGCGGCGTCAGCAGGAGCAAGAGCAGTGGCGCAAGCAACAGAAGTCTCGTGGGCACGTTAAACATCGCGATCACGGGTATGAGCGGTGAGTCAATCAACCCGATATTCTTACGGTTTCAACCGGCAGCTAGTTCCCATTCAAGAGTCCGCTCGGTTTGATCAGGCTGGCTATTCGGCACCAATTGGGTCAAGCTGAATGGTCTCCGACGATTTGTTCCACCACACCTGCATTTGCACGGGGGAATCAGGATTGGCGGATGCACCGTTTCCACCCGAGGAGCCGAGGTTGTACACATTGCCGATATTATCGACGCTAGGCAGTGTTCCGTGGCCATCCTCGCCGCCGTCCGTGTCGTACTCGTAACGGAGTTGACCCGAAGGTCTAGGGTCCTTAACAATATATTTCATGAACAATCGTGATGTGTGATTCTCCTCTCCTGTCGGCTTATAGACGATATATACGGCCGCCCAATGCTCCGAATACCCCCGGAACTCGTGAACGTAGTCCATTTCGCTACCTGATGCGAGGGCCTGAATAGTATTGCGTTCCATGCCGATGTATACACCATTCTCATTCTGTTTACAGCCGCTAAGCAGCAGCGTGCCCGCCAGCAAAAACGTCAAGATCGTTCTCATCCCATGAGAGCCTCCTTTGACACGAATAATCCTAACACTTCTTTATGATTCAGTGCGGCGATGCCACCGCAAAGTAGATTGTAATATTGGGTAATCACCTAATAAATACTGTAATCACAAGGATTTTAATGTTGTTCCGAATTTATTTATTGGTATTGGAACTTGTCGGTTCGGCACGCCATAAGTCCACTCAATCCAAGCGGAAACCACTCATCGTAAGCAAGGTTTTGTTCCGTTACTCATCATTTTCGGAACTTTTGACGTAAAATTTCCAGTGCTTTACAGACATTTGCAGGTAGTGTCAGCTACGCTAGTACTACCCCAATTACGTTATGCTCAAAACCATTTCGAACCGAAGTAGAGCATGATACACACAAGTAGATTCGGTAAACCAACCAATAAGAAAAATGTGGATAATTTGAACCTTCGATTCATTGATTCCCTGCTTCGGTCGCCATATCCACACGTCTAGAATCAGGATCAATAAAAGCGCCGGAAAAAAGTGCGGCTAATATTAAGGCAGCCAATCCAACATAGCCGGACAACTTAATAGCAATGGAGATATCCCAAGCAACGACAGACATACCGGCAATGACGACAAGTATAACGAGTCCAACCCAGAGCGGTTTTTTCATTCTTACCTCCTCGTCATTTATGAGTTTTAAATTATATTAACACAGTCTTCGCAATATGGATCAAAAAAAAGGAAAGCCACCAAACTATTGGCGGCATTCTGTTTCCATTATATATCCAGGTAATTCATCAATTCCAATTCCCAGGTCTCGTTATTGATTAGGTCTTTTACGGTGCATTTCGAATAGACACCCAAGTCTCCGTATTTGCCCTGTGATGCAGATACCGGTTTCCAAGTACTGTCGGCAGTTATGCTAAACGAATCAGATGAGGGGTACGTATCTTTTTGTTGGAGTACATAAAAACCATCCTGAGTCCAACCCCCTGCTCGAAGGCTTGCAAATCGATTCAGGATGCCAATTTGAGAGTCCGAGTTTTGCCAACCTCCTGTTGCATTTAATATCTTGTAGTGATGGGCCCCGTTTATATACACATCGTCCCAATAAAAGGTTGAATAAGCTCTTACGCTGTAGCTTGCGTCTAATTTGGAATCGCTTCTTGATCCATCTGCTAAAATCTCGGCAAATGTTGTGGTTGCATAGGTTTCAGTTAATGAACCATTACGATGCACGCGTTTCAGTCTTTGGGTAGTGCAATAAATTTTTGCGTTTTTCACTTCTCCTGTTTTCGTATTCCTTGCAAATGTATGTGTTTCTATTATCGAGATCTCTTTATCCGAAATTCCGTTTTTTGCCCGTTGTAGCAGTTCACTTTTATCTGTAATCTCTGCTTGTTCGAATACAACCTTGCTCCCGATTTCACGGGGGGTGGCAAATGCCGAGTGACCAACTGCCGCGTACCGCGTACTACACTACACGCTGCGTGCCGCTTGCGTACCACTTGCGTCCCGCGCACCGCATCGGCAAAGCCGCTTACAGCTTCGCCGGCTTCTCGCGCCCGGCGCCGCGCTCCGCCTTGCCGCGCTGCCTGCTGCCATCCCGCCGCTCGGCGCTCCGCTTCGGCGACAGCAGCTGCAGCAGCGAAGGCGCGCCGGAACGAACTACGGCCGGAGCGTCCTCATCCGGCGCCAGAATGACGCCGAGCTGATGATGCTCGCCCGCATAGATCGCGCGCTGCAGAAATTTGCTTTCGCCGTCCAGGTTGAGCACCTCGAGCTTGCAGAAGGCGGAATTGATCCGCAGCGCCTCGTGCAGCTGCTCTTTGGTCCCGATGTCGACGCCGTTCACGCGGACAATCACTTCTCCGGCCGTAATGCCAAGCTCCGCCGCAGGGCTGTCCGGAAGCACGGCGAGCACCTTCAGGCCGCGCTGGGGGTGAACGAAGAACGGGCTCCGGTTCTGTTCCTCGAACCGGCTGTACCAGATCAGGCCTTCATGCAGCGCAAAGGCCAGAATGGCGGCAGCCAGGGTGAAAGGGCTCCACCAGCGGGCAATCAGGGCCATGCCGAGCACGAGCAAGCCGTAAAACAGCACCCGGCTGGAAGTCAGCCTCGTCTTCGCTTCCGGCAGCAGGCTGATGGTCATTTCCGAGAAGCCGATCATCACCGGCAGGCCAATAAGCGCAAAGCCGCCCTGCCATGCGTCCCCGCCGAAGACCGGCGTCCAAGGCAGCACGCTTCCTGCCGTTTGCGCCGGAATGAGCAGGAACAGCGGAATCGGCCACAGGCTCTGCATCTGATAGCCGCCGACCGGCCGCCCCCTTTTCCCTTCATAGAACAAAGGCCCGGCAAAGGAAGCGCCCTGCCATCTCACCAGCAGCGCTTCCGCGACATGCAGCAGTCCGGCCAGCCCCAAAAGGGCCGGGATGTTAAGCTCGCTCACCGCGGTCAGCAGCTGCCCGCTGAAGCCGCCTGCTTCATCAGCAGGAAACAGGCTCACGACAAACTGCACAACTCCTAGCAGCCCTGCCGCATAAGCCAGACACAGATAACGAACCCTCAGCAGCATAAGCAGCAGCGATGACGCCCAGAGCAAAAGAATGCCTTCCGTGCTAAGCGTCATACCGAGAAACAGGAAGATTACCGACACGGCAAGACCCGCAAGCAGCCCTCCCAGAAAGGTTCTCCAGGTTTGCAGCCCCCATCTGTGCAGCCGGGCATGAAACAGCTTCCGTTCCAGCAGCACCTGCCTCCGGTATTGAAGGGTAATCAGGATAATCGAAATATAATAAAATGGCTGCAGGAGCAGCTTCACGGAAGCTTCCGTGAAGTTCCAAAGCCATTCCATCAGTACGTCCAAAGCGATCACTCCCCTTAGGCTGTATTAAGTCCGCAAAGCTGCAGCTTCAAAAAAAGGGAAGGCTGACACCAGCCTTCCCAGCTTGCATTATTTATTCGACGAAGCCGCTCCGATCTCCTGCCTGATTTCCTGATAGGCGCGGCCAAGCTGCGCATCGTTCGCCGGATCCGTAATTCTCGCGATCAGCGCGGCCTCCAGCTGGTCGGCCGTATTTTTGTCGATCTCGCCATTTGCGCCCAGCTTGTGATCCGCCTGGAACTGTTTGACGGCGGAGACGGTTTCCTCGCTGAAATAACCGTCATCGCGGCCCGGCTTGTAGCCAAGCCCAATCAGCATCGTCTGCGCGCTCTTCACGTCACCGCTGTTGTTGTCATACTTCAGCGTACGTTCCTTGTTGATCGGGGCTGCCGAGAAGTAGGCCGGTTGATTGACGGCAATATCCGGCTTGATTCCTTTCTTGTGAATCCATTCCCCGTTCGGCGTCAGCCATTTCGCCATGGTAATCTTCAGCAGGCTGCCGTCCGCGAAATCACGATCAAAGCTCTGCTGTACCGTCCCTTTGCCGTACGTGGTCTCGCCGATGAGCTTCGCACCTGCGGATTCCTGAAGGGCGCCGGCCAGAATTTCTGAGGCACTCGCGCTGCCTTTGTTGGTGAGCACGACAACTGGATAGGTTTTGGCTGCACTGATTCCCGTCGACACCGTTTTTTCACGCTGACCGCCCTTGTTCTCCACCTGAACGATCATTTTCCCTTTTGGCACCAGCTGCTCCGCCATGTCGATCACGATGTTCAACAAGCCTCCGGGATTGTTCCGCACATCAATGATCAGCCCTTTCATTCCCTGGCTTTCCAGCTTGTTCAGCTCGGTTTTGAAGCGCTCCCCCGTATTCATGGAGAATTCCGTAATTTCGATCAGGCCGATTTTATCATCGGTCATGCTGGCCTTTACCGTTTCAAGGGCGATATCATCCCGTTTTATGTTAAACTCCATCGGTTCCGAAACTCCCGAACGCTGCACCTTAATCACGACTTTCGACCCTTTGGGGCCTCTGATTTTGGCAACCGCTTCACTTAAGGACAGCCCCTCAAGAGATTCTCCGTTCACGGACAGCAAAATATCTTTAGCACGGATACCCGCTTTTTCCGCCGGCGAGCCCTTGATCGGCGATACGACAACCACTCTTCCGTTGTCCATTGAAACCTCGGCCCCGATTCCCGAGAAAGAACCCTGAATCTCCTGCGTGAATTCCTTGGCCGTTTCTTTCCCCATATAGGAGGAAAAAGGGTCGTCCAACGCGTTCATCATGCCCTGTATAGCGCCATCAACCAGTTTATCGGTATCTACATTCTGATAATAATTTTTCTGCACGAGATTCAGTGCCTTCTCCACCTTGGTCAAGGCGTCCTTGTTGCTGCTCGTCTTCTGAGTTTGAGCGGCCAGATCGGAAAGCATGCCCGCAGCGGAAGTAGCCGTACCGTTTCCCGCAAAGCTGAGTGTACCTGTTATGAGCATGGTCAGCACGCTGCTCCCGATCAGCGTCATCAGCATCAACAGGATGACTGTCTTCTTCTTGAACATGAATGATGCACCGCCTTTTCTTTGTTCCATCTGTCTCACCTGCGATTAAAGAATGGCTTTAGCCCGTCCTCCAGCATTAGAAATGCTTTACCTTCAGAAAAGGATGCCCCTCCTCTTGCAGGAAAAAGCATCCGTCCACATTTATCCATTCTATTATATGTCCAGCTTGTACGAAATATTTATGATTCCCAAATATTAATAGGCCAAATAAGGCATAGGATCAACGGGATCACCGTTGATACGTACTTCGAAATGAAGATGGGGACCCGTGGACTGTCCGGTGTTGCCCGATTCTGCAATAACCTGGCCGCGCTTGACCGTGTCCCCTTTTTCTACCTTCAATCCGCCATTGCGGAGATGTCCGTACAACGTCCAGGTATTATTGCCATGGTCAATGATGATGCAGTTGCCGTATCCGCTCCACCATTCCGCCACAATGACCACTCCGCCTTCGGCCGCATGAACATCGGTCCCTTGCGAAACCGCAAAATCGACGCCGGCATGCAGCTTCCTCGAACCGGTAATCGGGTGGACCCGGTAGCCGAACGGGGAAGAGATCCGGGCATGTCCGACCGGAAGGCCCAGCGAGCCGTCGCCGGTGGAATAAGACGAACCGGAAGAAGCCGCTGCTGCCGCTGCCGCTTTCCTCGCAGCCTGCTGTCTCTTATATGTATAAATGAGTTCAGCCTTCAGCTTGTTCTTCTCTTTGGAAAGGGCAGCCCGCTTGGAGGCGATCTGAACGAGCAGCTTGTTCTGCGCCTCGTCGATATCGTCGCTCTCTTCCACTTGATCGCTGTACTTCGCGATCAGTTGCTGTTTCTCTTCTTCTTTATCGGCAAGAATCTGACGGCGGGATTCCGCTTCCGCAAAAAGCTTTTTGGTTTTGGCATAGTCGTCTTCCAGCTCTTTCTGCTGCTCAAGAACCAGCTCTTTATCCTTCTTGTGCTCCTCAAGCAGCCTTTGATCCTGGTTGGCAATGGCCTGCAAGGAATCGACGCGGTCCAGGAAATCGGTAAAGCTGGTGGAAGAAAGCAGAACATCGAGATAGGATACGGCTCCATCCGTATACATCAGACGAACGCGGTTATCCAGAAGCTTGCTGCGCTCCTCAATCCGCTGCTCAGTCTCATCCAGCTGCTTCGCCGTTTCCCGCAGATGATCTTCCGTTTCAGCAATATCCGCCGATATTTGGGTCAGCTCATCGCTTACGACTTTGATTTGCGCGAGCAATTCACTCAGGTAGTTCGTATTCTTCTCGACATAATGCTGGGCGGTCTGGCTGTCTTTCTGGGCCTGCTTCTGCCTGACCTCGGCCTCTTTGGCCTGCTGCTGAAGCTTCTTCAATTCCTGATCGATCTGATCAATCGTTTTTTTCTTGGCATAACTTGCGGTCGGCTGCAGCGTCCCCAAGGCCAAAACGATAACGGCGACGACAGAAATCCATTTTTTCAACATCCATTTCCCCGTTCTGTATCAATTTGACGATTTAATATTTTAAGCAGGCTTACACCTTCAAAAACTTGCGAATGGAGACGGTGCTGCCCCACATCCCGATAAGCACGCCGAGCAGAATCAGCAGCCCTCCCATCGGAATGCCGAAATTCTGCAGCGGCACCAGACGGAAATTAAGCGTCACATCATAACCGATCGATTGCTCAAGCCCCCGGTAACCCGCGAATAACAGGCCTACCGTAATGACCGATCCGATCAGGCCGATCAGCGATCCCTCAATGAAGAAGGGCCAGCGTATGAAATAATTGGTCGCTCCGACCAGCTTCATGATGCCGATTTCCCTGCGGCGGGCCAAAATGGTAACCCGGATCGTATTGGAAATGAGAAACATCGCCATCAGGCCGAGACCGCCGACGAAGACGAATCCGACGTTGCGAATCATGCGGGTGACCTGAAACAGCTTCTCAACCGTTCCCTTGCCGTATCTGACTTTATAAACCGGCTTGCTTTCGTACTGCTTGTTCAAATCTTCGATCTTCCCGGCCACAAAGCCGACGGTAGTGGACTCGATAACCTCCACCTTCAGCGTGTCGGGAATCGGATTCGTCTCTGCCGTATACCCTTCAAGCAGATCGTCGCCGTCCTTGCCAAGCTTCTGGCGGAGATCCTTGAGGCCCTGAGCCTTGTCGACAAAAGTCACCTTGCTGACCTCCGGCATCTCGCGGATTGCCGTTTCAAGCTGCTGGCGCATCGCATCATCGACGCCCGTGTTTAGAAACACGCTGATCTGCACCTGGCTGTCCGCCTCATCAGCAAATGAATTCACATTCAGAACAAGCAAAACAAACACACCAAGTATAAATAAAGAAACAATAATGGACGTAATCGATGCGACCGACATCCAGCCGTTGCGGAATACATTTTTCGTCCCTTCCCGCAAATGCCGCAAGAAGGTTCTAAAAGTCATAGCCGTATTCTCCCCTCGGTTGATCTCGGACAATGGTGCCCTGTTCAATGGCGATGACGCGCTTGCGCATCGTGTTCACAATATCTTTGTTATGGGTCGCCATCACGATCGTCGTTCCGCGGAAGTTGATCTCGTCAAGCAGCTGCATAATTTCCCACGAGGTTTCCGGGTCCAGGTTGCCTGTAGGCTCGTCCGCAATGATGACCGTCGGATTGTTCACGATCGCCCGGGCTATAGCCACACGCTGCTGTTCTCCACCTGATAGCTGGGCCGGAAGGCGGCCGGCTTTATTCTTGAGCCCTACCAGATCCAGCACCTCCGTTACCCGCTTGCGGATAATCTTCTTGGGCGCCTCGATCACTTCAAGCGCAAAGGCCACATTCTCGTAAGCCGTGAGCTTTGGCAGAAGGCGGAAATCCTGAAAAATAACGCCGATATTACGGCGGACATAAGGAATTTTGCGGGGCTTCAGCTTGCCAATGTTAAATCCGCTTACGGAGATTTGGCCTTTGGTGGGTACTTCTTCTCTATAAATCAGCTTCATAAACGTCGATTTCCCTGCGCCGGAGGGACCGACAATATATACAAATTCGTTCCTGTCAATCTTCACGGATATCCCCTGCAATGCATGGGCCCCGTTCGGGTAAGTCTTCCAGACATCTTGCATTTCGATCACAGCATCACTTCCTAAAACTTGTTGAGTAAAAATAGAAAAACGCAAAATGACATCAACTTTGTAACTACTTCGACACGTTCCAGCCAATTCCTTTAAAAGCTGAGTGAATTCATCAGCCTGTTTTTCATTGTAACAAATTTGTTACCTGTTGAGTACCTGAAATTTTTCCTGACCTGGCGGCATACATATGGTGGTACAAACCTGTTGGTACAAGTAGAAAGGGGCAGCCCCACGATGAAAAAGAAGAGGTTCACCGTCTTTTTGCTGGCCACGGCTCTATTTCTGACTATCTGTGTAATCTTCGGAATCCGGCTTTATGCCGGCCAAAATACCGTTCCGCGCGGTGTGACGGTCGGGGGCCTGTCCGTCGGCAGCCTTCGCATCTCCGAAGCTGCGGAATTGCTGAGCCGGGAAAAAGCCGCCCTGCTGCGGCAGCAGGTGATTCTGCGCGGCAAAAAGTTCTCTGTAGAAACGACCTGGTCACGCGCAGGCGTCCAGGCCCACTATAACGATTTTCTTCTTTCCCTGGAGAAGCTTAAGGAAGGCAGTCTTTGGACACGGGCCAAATACCGTTACCAGTTCCCGAAGAAGTGGGAGCTTGAAACCGGATGGAATGCCGGTCCCCTTCAAAAGGCGCTGAACAGCGACTGGGAAAACAAACAATTCGGCGCTATGAAAAATGCGGAGAGAGTCATCGGACCGGATGACCGGATCCGGTATATTCCTGAAGTGACGGCCCCCCGAATCAACTGGGATGCCCTGTCCGCTTCTTTTCGCGCTCAAATGCCCCGCTCATTCGGCAGCGGTCCGGCTAACCGGGCGGTCACGATCGAGATGCCCCTCTTGACGGCCTCCCCTTCCGTCACGGTACAAAGCCTGAAGGCCCAGGGCATCGACCGGCGTATTTCCATTCTGACTACGGGCTTGTCAGGCTCTTCCGGCCGAATTCATAATGTGGAAGCGGCCGCCCGGGTCATCGACGGCATGCTGCTCGCTCCGGGCGAGGTGTTTGACTACGGCAAAGTCGTTAAGGAGGCGGAAAGCCGTTACGGCTTCAGGGAAGCTCCCGTTATTGTGCAGGGGACAATGGTGCCCGGCGTAGGCGGAGGCATTTGTCAGGTTTCGGGGACGCTGTACGGCGCGGTCATTCGGGCGGGGCTCGAAATCGTGGAAAGACGGAATCATTCCCGGCCTGTCAGCTATTTGCCGAAAGGGCAGGACGCCACCTTCTCGACCGGCTACATCAATTTCCGCTTCAAGAACAATACCCAGTTCTATCTGCTGATCAGCGCCAGGGCGGAAGGCGGCAGGATGATGGTCAAGCTGTTCGGCAGCATGCCGGAAAACGTTCATTATGAAATCAGGTCGCGTACGGTAGAAATCATTCAGCCGCGAGCGCGTTACGTCACCAATCCGGCTCTTCCTGCCGGCACTCACCATATGCTGCGAAGCGGCACTCGCGGCTACATTGTCGAAACCTACCGGACCAAATGGATCAGCGGCAAAGCCTCGAAGGAAGAGCTATTGTCCCGGGACACCTACCCCGCGCAGCCGTCGCTCATTGCAGTCCATTCGGCCTCTGCCAGTCCGGGGAGCGAAACGGTTCCTCCTGAACCGAAAATCATCGAGGACGGCATTGGCGAGGGCGGGAAATTGACGTTTCCGCATGCGCCTTCCTTTTAACAGCAGAGAACTAACGCAAACAAGCCCCTCACACCTTCCGGTGCAAGGGGCTAAGTGACTTGCTTGAAGATCAGGGAACAGTCTTCCCTGCATTAATGAGCAGCCGAATACTCGCCCTGCTCCTGTTTCTCCTGCTGCTCTATCGGAGCCATTTTGTCGCGGCCCATGAAGAAGGCCGTTGCCAGCGCCAGCACCGCCGGTATGACCGACCAGGCAAAGGTTTGGACGATGGAGGATGACAGCGCATGGGTAATGCTCTCCAGAATTTGCGGCGGAATGGCCTTTCGCAGTTCAGGCGAGAGCAGCGCATGCGGGTCGTGCAGGTTGAGCCCAGGCGGCAATCCTCCGCTTCCGGCGCCATTGCCCGTTCCGGCCGCATTTCCGTTCGCTCCGGCTCCAGACATGGACATGGCGTCAGTCAGCTTGCGGGTAAAGATGTGGCTCTGAATGATGCCGAACACCGTGATGCCAAGCGTCATCCCCAGCGACCGCAGGAAGTTGAGCGTCGAGCTGGCTGCGCCGCGTTCTCTCGGCGTAACGGAATGAATCGCGGCATTGCTGAGCACCGAGAAGGAAGCCCCGATGCCAAGCCCGATCAGAATCATAAAGAGGCGCACCGTCCACAGCGTGGAACCCTCGCCAAGCGTGGTCAGGAGCACCAGTCCCGCAACCAGCAGCATAAGGGTAGGAATCATGAGCGTGCGGTACTTGAGCTTGGTCATCAGAAAGCCGCCCATCGTCGCAGTGACGACCGAACCAAGCATCATCGGCAGCAGCACCAGCCCCGAATTCGTCGCTTTGCCCCCGAGCACTCCCTGAATGAAGATCGGGATATAGATGGAGGCCGTCACGAAGGCCGCCCCGCTAAAGATAGCAATCATATTGCTGGACCAATAAATGCGGCTTTTGAACATTTTGAAGGAAATAATCGGTTGCTCCGCTTTGGTCTCAGCATACAGAAATACCAGTGTAAGAACGACAAAACCGGCGAACAGGCCGAGTATCTGCCAGGAATCCCAGGCGAAGGTTTTGCCGCCGAGCTCCAGAGCAAACATCAGACAAACAACGCCCCCGATCAGGGTAGCCGCGCCAATCCAGTCAATTTGCAGCCGCTGATGCTGAGGCGATTCTTTATAGAATAATGCGATGAACACGAAAGCGGCCAAGCCAAGCGGCAGGTTGATATAAAACACCCATTCCCAGGCGGCATATTCGGTTAAGTATGCGCCAAGCAGAGGCCCAAAGATACTCGACATGCCAAACACCGCTCCGAACAGTCCGCCGAGCTTGCCTCTCGACTCTGGAGGGACGGCGTCAAACATGATCGTAAAGGCGATAGGGACAAGCGCGCCGCCGCCGATCCCCTGGATCGCTCTGTACAGGCTGAGCTCCACGATCGACGTCGCGGTTCCGCACAGCGCAGACCCGATCATAAAGACGATTATCCCGAATATGAAAAATCTCTTTCTGCCGTACATATCCGACAGCTTGCCGAAGATCGGCATGCCGGCCATTTCGGCAACCATATAAGCAGAAGTTACCCATACAAATTTGTCCAGACCGCCCAGCTTGCCGACGATGTCGCCCATTGCCGTAGCCACGATGGTATTGTCCATGGAAGCCATCAGAATGCCGAGCAATAGCCCCGCCAGCACCAGGCCGGTATTATTTTTGCTTGAAGACACAAGGTCACTCTCCATTTCTGTATCTGATCTCAACCTACTCATTATAAGGGGAACATGCCTTCGGGTAATCGGTCCCGGGACCGATTACGCTCCCAAGGCGCCCTACATTTTCAGCTGCGTTCCGACTTCCGAGCGTTTATCGATTTGAAGGGAATGGCGGTATTCGATCGAGCCGATCCGGCAGCCCGGCCCAATCTCGATATGTCCGCCGCGGACGCTCTTTGCCTCGGTATTTTCCAGATAGATACGATCCCCTTCGATTTGGTCAGCCACCAAAGCGCCGCCATTATTGAAGAAGCCGGCCAACGGGATCCCGCTTGTGCTTTTGACCGAAATGGAGGAGCCGCCCATTTCCCTTACGCGACTTGATCCATGAAGCTTGATCTCGATATCCTCCGCGCTGAGCATGCCTCCCGTTTCCAGAGTTCCACGCAGTTTGAACTCCTCCGCCTCGCAGCCTCCAGGGATCCGGAGCTCGCCCGTTACCTTGACGGTCTCCCCTTTGACACCAGGGACGGCCTCTTCCGGGCTGCCGCTGCTGCTCCGCAGTTGGAGCGTTCCCGTCACTTTGATCTCATTCGACAGAAGGCTTCCTTCAATTTCGGAAGTGCCCGTACATTTGAACGTCTCGCATTTCAGGTCCCCGGTGAAGACAGCCTCGCCCATCACTTTTACTCTTCCGAACTTCCCGCCGGATGAGCTTCCCTCGCCCATAATGTTAATGTTGGATTTATTCATAGAATTCCCTTCCTTCCCTCGTTTAAGACGGATTTAAATTTGCCGGCGGCTCGCTACCTTAGCCTCCGGGTCCTGATCCAGCGTCTCCCTGTACTCCACCAGACGGATTTTGCAGCCGCGGCCAATAAACACGCGGGCACCGCGCACCGTATCCGCCTCCGTATCCTCGAGAAATACGTCGTCTCCTTCAATGATCCCGGCCTTCAGCCGGGGAGAGCCGCCAAAGCCAATATTTTTCCAGAAGCCTCCCCGTTCGGTTCTCCGGACATCGATGCGTTCTCCGCCGATTTCTTGTACTGACGATAAAGTATACAGCTGGATATCGACTGCTTCGGCATTGAGCAGCCCTTCAATGTTCAAATTGCCGTTAGCCCGGAAATTCTCGCATTCCACATTGCCCCGCACGGTGACAGAGCCGTCAATTTGAATGCGCTCCCCTTCAAGCCGCCCTTCTATCTTGCATCTTCCGTTCACCTCAACCTCATTCCCGGTTACGTCTCCGCGAAGCGTAGCCATTCCGTCGACGCGGATCCGGGAACTGCGGACAGGGCCTTCGATCGTCCCCATGCCGTTTATCGTCATCCGTTCCGCAGCCGTCAGGGTCCCTTGCATCTTCAGAGTTCCGTTCACCTCCAGGGAAAGACAATCCAGGCTGTCGGTCACCTTCGCCATTCCATCTATAGTAACGTAATCGTAGCTTCCCCCGGATGTGGTGCTCATTCCCGATATCGTTAAATCATTGCGCTGCCTACGCTCTTGCATGATCATTCCTCCCGAAAAATATTTGATTACCCGATCTTTAATTTCAATTCTTCCGTGAACTGCCCCATCGGCAGCTTCAGCACCACTTTGACCCCGCTGTCGAAATACAGCTCCGAGCCGCCCCCAGCCAGCAAAAAGGCCGGAACGCCCATCTTCCGGATCAGCACCAGCTCGCAAGGCTTACCCGAAAAATGATGATAATGCTCGGTCAAAACCCCGATCAGCATTTTCCCTTCCTCGCGCGTAATGTCGCCGCTCTTCAGCAGCTTCTCAAGCACAAACAGCAGCAGCGTCTGATCGAGATTATAGTAAGGCTGCTCCTTGCCGGCTTCCTTGAACAGCTCCAGCGAACTCTCCGAAACAATGTTTCGATCTATTAACTGATGCCGGTCAAGCTGAACCTCGCCAAGCGTGGGTGAAAACACATCCGCGAGCTCATCCAGAGACAATCCGTCCTTCATATTCAGAATCTTGTCAATCCGGGGCAAAATTTGATTTCTCGGAAAATAGGTTTCCTGACCGGTGAACGAAGACTTCCGGATAAACCATTCCTCCGGGATGAGATTTTTCCGCTTCCAGCGATATAACTGTCCATAAGAGATTCCGGTCAGGTCCAGCAGTTCTTTTTTCGAGATTAGATCTTCACTCATGACATGACCTCCTTAAGATGAATTCAGTGTAACATAACATTGTTACGTCGTAAAGGCGAAACAAACCGGTGACCGCTGAGAACCTGATTCTTCACCCAAGAAATGAAAATCATTGCCCACCCCATTTACACTGTGGAAAAAATATGCTATTTTAAAACATGTAATTTCGAAAGTTATCGAAATATAGAATTATTCTGTAAGAAAAGGGACTGGTTTACGCATGGCACTGACCGACGCCGAAATGAAACAAGCCGTTAAAATCCACAAAGCGCTGGGCGAACCGACCCGGTTTAAAATCATGCAAGTTTTAGCCAAACAGCAAACCACTGGTATGTGTTGTTCAAAGCTTCGCGCGTACATTGAGGATGTGGCGGTCTCCACGCTGTCCCATCATTTGAAACAGCTTGCCGAGTGCGGACTGATTGATTTTCGGAAGGATGGCACCTACATTTATTACAGAGTCAATTCGGAGACGGCCCAAAAGTTTATCCCCTATATTCTGGAGGATTGAACTGTCTCTTTTTTTATTTTATATTTCGATATTTCTAAAAATATAGCAAAAGGAGTCCTTCCCCATGCTGAGTAAGCGCAAAAGTATGTTTTTAATGTTCACCCTTTGTTATCTTGTTCTGCTCGGTGTCACCAATGCGGTGTTGTTTAACGTAGCTCTGCCTCGGATTACAGAAGAATTGCATGCACATGCGGAACGGGTCAGTTGGATCGTCATCGGATATACAATGATGATCGCGATTGGCGCGAACACGTATGGCAATCTGGCGGACCGGTTCAGCCTCAAAAGGCTGCTGCTCGTCGGCATCGGACTTTTCCTCGCCGGATCGGTTCTCGGGAGCGTCGCCCACCAGTTCGGCCTGATCCTGACGGCGCGTCTGCTTCAGTCCGGCGGCGGCTCGTCGTTTATCGCCCTGTCCATGATTGCGGCAAGCCGCCTCATTCACCCTGACAAAAGGCCGCTCGCCCTTACCCTGATCAGCTCCGCGATTGCCCTCGGCTCCGGAACGGGCCTGCTCGTCGGCGGCTTTATGACGCAAATGTTCGGCTGGCACTCGCTGTTCCTCCTGATGTTTATTGTGGTCCTGGCCTTTATCTCCCTCCTGATCATCATGCCGAAGGATGCGAAGGAACATGGCACCCCGGCCCGGAAGAACATCCATCCGTTTGATACTTTTGGGGCATTGCTGACATCCGCTTTTATCATCACATTGCTGCTTGGCATCAATATGCGCCTTTATCTGCTTGTTCTGTCCGCAGCTCTGCTTGTCGCGATCTTGTACTGGATGCCGCGCGCCGCGCAGCCTTTCATCCGCATGGATCTGCTAAAGAACACTTCCTATTTGCGCATGCTTGTCATCGGATTTATCAACAACATGACGGTTGTCGCCGCGGTCTTCCTGCTGCCCCAGCGTCTATCCCAAAACATGAACAATTCCATGTCCATGATCGGGGTTGTTTTGTTCACAGGCGCCATGTTCTCGTTCCTTACGACTTTTGCGGGCGGGAAGGTGGCAGCCAAAGTCAGCAGCACCTCTTTAACCGTGATAGCCAGTCTTTTGTCCCTGGCCGGGTACCTGGTCTTGGGACTTGTCTCCAGCACAGGATTGACCGCTACCCTGCTGCCTCTGATTGCCGTTTATATCGGCTACGCCGCACTGCAGGTCAGTTTGAATATCATGGTGCCTGATACGATCCAGGCGAAGGAGCATATGGGCGCCGGACTCGGGCTTTACAATCAGGTCAATTTCGTAGGCATGGCCTTTGGACCCGCTCTTGCCGGGCGGATTCTGGAAATATCAGCCCATGATTACTCTTTCATCCTGATCCTGCTCGGAGCGCTGTTTATCGTGCCAATTCTGATCGCCTGCGCAAAAAAAGACGGTGTCCACAAAGCTGATGCCTGCAGCCGTCCAGAAGCTGGACCGGAAAAATTGCGTGAAAACAGAAGGATGATTCGTTTCCCGGGTCGTTGAGGTATATTTTGTAATATGCTATGATAAAATTAGTTAAGGAGCCGTGCAGCAACACGGACTCCCAAGTACACTTACCGCTTTAAAGAGCGGTCGGCTGTGGAAAAGATGTTACGATCGAAATAGACCGCGTCCTTTGCCGAGGGCGGTCTATTTCTTTGTGTTTCGATTAATCCCCCTTCGCGGGAGACTTGGCGACCGTTCTGTTTTTAGCCGGTTTCATGTACTACTCTTTCACCGATTCCAGTCGTTTAACTGTCGCTATAGCCGGATCCAGATCACTAGGTCCTATTGGAAATACATCAGACACAACGTCCGGCTGGATCTTAACCTCTTCATCTGCCGCACCATGAGAATTCAATCCAAATGTCAATTCCAATCGGAACATATAGCCGCTGTTAGGCAATGAGGGAAGCGCTCCCTCCCAGCCTATTCCGTCCCCTCCCGTTTGTTCGCCAACCAATGTTGCCCAACCCGTTTCTTTGGCAAAATTCGCCCATGCCTCCGCCGAAGAGGCAACCTGATGATCGACCAAGAGATAGATTTTTCCCTTAAAACCTACAGAATCTATCGGAGCAATTGTCTGGACATTCTTGCTAAAGTTATTAAAGTCAGTGAACGCCTCCGGCGGAAGCTGATCCAAATGCTCTTGGTTCAACCGGTCTATGGGGTGAAGATTATAATAATCGCCGAGTTTGGCTTTAATGTAAGGTTCTGAGAAAGGGGTTACCCGATATAATAAATATTCCGTCCAGGTCACCGGTTTGTTCACCAGCATGGGAACAAGGTAATTGTACCAATAGGTGCTGTCGCCGCCTCTATTGCCGCGAATATCAATAATAAGCGCGTTGTAATTTTTGATTTGCTGGAGGAATGGCTTAATAACCTTCATATCGCTATTGATTCCAACTAAAGCGGGGACACGCATATATGCCAGCTTATTCTTCTCGATAATTTCAGTCGTCACAAGAGGATCGGACTCTACAGTTACCGGGGTGTAATAAAAACTAACCTTTTTTTGGGCATAACGATCCACAACCGTCTTTTTGTTCAGTTCAGCAAGCCAAGGTTCATGGTATTTCTTCTGCTCATCTCTCGTGAAAATTTCCTTGTATAACTTGTAATCATCAAGGTGAAGCATCGTCGTATGTCCATTATGCAAATCCCGAAGGATAAAAGTCAGATAACTAAAAAAATCCGAATCATCCTTGGAACTTTTAATTTTCGCTATGTATTTCTCTTTATTGGCCAGCCAATCCACCCCGGTCAGTCTTTGATTCACTTTCAAAAACGGGTAATTGTCCTTGATCAAATTGTACATGTATTCGAAATCTTCTAGTTTTTGTTCGGTGGTGAGCGGGGCTAGTACAGGTTGTTGATTAGGCTCCTGGGATGTTTGCTGAATGCTTGTAACCATCGCGCTCTCGTTCGTGGTTGCCGCAGGCTCCGCTTCTTTTCTACTGATGAAATTGACGTAAAACAACGTTGAGACTAGACAGAACATGAAGACAATAACAATAGTGGTTAGCAGACGTTTGTTTAACTTCATTCTCCTTCCTCCCATATAAAGTTATTTTCCAAGCCGTTCTGCATCAGCTTTCAATACTGCTTGTACGGCAGGGTCATCTGTCAGCGGCAAAACAGGTGGTCCAGGAGCGAATACATCCGGGATTATCTTCACTTCATCATCGACTGATCCATCATATTTCAAACCGAACGTAAGCTGTAGTTTAAAAAGATAACCGCTATTAGGCAAGGCTGCATAGGAACCTCTCCCATCCAATCCCGTCTCCTCTGATTTTATCTCCTACCACGGTTGCCCATTAGACACCGTCAACTATTTGTTCAGCAGAGACGTAATACATGGATAGGCAACTTTATTATATTGAATGATCTATTTCTTTCATCACTTTGGAGTATGTTGCAGCAGAGAAAATGTTTTGCATCCCGGATGTGCCTGCTGTTCTCCTGAAATATCGATCCAGTTATCTATTCATACTATTCTCCTTCAACTTTTTCACCTTAATCCGTTTATAAAAGAACTCGAATGCACAAAACATTCGAGCATGAATCGCAGTGATCTTACAATTTTTAGAAGAGCATTATTTCGTTGTGTACGTATATGGAGAAGCCTTTGTTACACAAACTTGTCCCCAACAGTAACTTGGACAAGTTTGTGTTGCACACTTCCAAGTACATTGTGGCCATTGTGGCGGATAATCAAGTCCAAAGCAATCACACGTACTCTTAGTTTCAGCCCCCATTGGATTAACAAGAAAATCCATCTTGAATTCCTCCTTAGATTCTATTTATTATGAAAACTTCCCTTACACTTAAATTCGACAAAAAAGGCGCTAAACCCTTGCTGTTACTGGATTTTTCTTTCGTTCAGCAAGCCCTACATAATGGTGAAAAATACGCCACATCGGCGTATCATGTTCCCTAAGCTCGCGAATCGTAAGCTTTGCAGGGTTTTCCACACATTGGACAAGCGAATGTAGCTCCCCTCTCGAAATCAAGAAATAAATGCCACGCCTGATCCTTGTCGTCAAATTCAATGTAGGTCAGTTTCCATGGTTCTTCCAACTGCAAAACCACTTTAAAAATGTCCGCAATCATGTTACCCTTACTGCTTAATGAAGTTCACATAGTCATTCCGCTCCTATTAACGTATTACTGAGCAGTATGACTATTTATCTATTGTTCAGACTGTTAGCCATAAATTATAGCGAGGAAGCAGAATTTCTCTTTCATTACGCCTTCTCCTTTTAACAACTAGGGTAATCATCTGAAAGAAAGATTACTAAGTTATTGTCCAAGCCTTTCTGCCTCGGCATTTAATACAGCTTGTACGGCAAGGCGGCCATACGCGTTGCGCGGGAGTGATTATATCCGTGACCGTCTTCACTTCTTCGTCTTCACTTCTTCGTCTACGCTTCCATCATATTTCAAGCCGAAGGTAAGCTGCATTCGAAATAAGTATCCACTATTGGGGAGAGAGACTAATACTCCATCCCGACGTGGCCCATTTCGTATGTTTGGCGAAATAAGCCCACATCTCAGCGGAAGAAAACACATCGTGATCTACCAACATATAATTTCTTCCCTTGAAGCCTCCTTATCAACCGTCAACGATGATTCAGTAGAGAGGGAATACGTTCTCTTGAATAATCTATTTCTTTCATCACTTTGGAATACGTTACAGCAGAGAAAATGTTTACGCCCCGGATATAATCGGATTTCCTCCTGGAATATCGATCCAGTTATCTATTCATGCTATTCTCCCAAACTTTTCACCTCGATCTATTAAAAACTGGAATTCATATAACATTCGAGCATGAATCGCAGCGATCTTACAATTTTTAGAAGAACATTATTTTGTTGTGTACGTATATGGAGTAGCCTTTGTTACACAAACTTGTCCCCAACAGTAACTTGGACAAGATTGTGTTGCACACTTCCAAGTACATGATGGTCCAGCTCCATAGCAAATACACCCAATGTCCTTAGTTACAACCCCCATTGAGTTAACAAGAAAATCCATCTTGAATTCCTCCCTAAATTTTATTTATTATGAAAACTTCCCTATGCTCTATTAGCAATAGTAAAGTCAGCATAATTCAAGTATTTTTTTCTCCATATTATATTAAGCAGAGATTCCTCTGTTAAAATCGCTTCAGTCTCTCAGTGTCATGGATACATTAATAGTCCAATACAATCACGATTTTTCTGTCTAATACTAGGAAAAATATCGAAAGCATTCGAATGTCTTGTCATATTTATTTCTGCTTCACTGTACGTATTGACGAGACCGGTTCGTAGTTGAAGCAAACAACTTGGATTCCTACACGGTAACCATACGTGAGAGTTTTCCGCAGTTGTCCTTCAAAAACATAGTTATAATGAAGGACGAGATAGCGCGAACATGACTCTATCCTCAAAAAATTTCTCTTTCGTTACTCCTTCCCCTTTTAACAACTAGGGTAATCATCCGGGAGAAAGATTACTAAGTTATTTCCCAAGCCGTTCTGCCTCAGCTTTCAATACTGCTTGTACGGCAGGGTCATCTGTCAGCGGCGATACACGTGGTCCAGGGGCAAAAATATCCGGGGTGGTCTTCACTTCATCATCGGCCGATCCATCGTATTTCAAACCGAACGTAAGCTGCAGTCTAAATATATAACCGCTATTAGGCAAAGCTGCATAGGAACCTCCCCAGCTTAATCCATCTCCTCCGGTTTTATCTCCAACCACAGTCGCCCATTTGGTCTGCTGTGCGAAATATGCCCACATTTCCGATGAGGAATAAACCCCCTGATCAACCAGCAAATAAATTTTCCCCTGGAAGCCAATGGAATGATTCGGTTTAATTACGTTTACTCTTTTCTCATAGGTTTTAAAGTCTGTGAAGGCTTCAGGTGGAAGCTTGGGCAAATGCTCTGAGCGAAGCTCACGGATCGGCTTTAGCCGGTCTATGTGATCTCCAAGGTTTGCTTCTATGAATGGTTTAGAGAATGCCCCCCCACGATACAATAAATACAAACTCCAGTCTACTGGCTGATTAATCAGCATTGGAACCATATAATTCTCCCAATAGGCAGAGACTCCACCACCGTTCCCGCGAATATCGATGATGAGTGTCTCATAGTTGTGGACCTGCTCCAAGAAAGGGGTGATAACCTCCTTATCTACCTTCAATTGGGTGTTCATCAAGGAGGGAATATACAGGTATGCAACTTTATTCTCTTGAATAATCTCTGTCATCACTTTGGAAGAGGTTGCAGCAGAGAAAATATTTTGCGACGAGGATGTACTGGATTTGCTTCTGGAATATCTTGAAACTACAACCGGTTTATTCAGTTCTTTAAGCCAAGGTCGGACAGAGGGGTCGTCTGCATGTTCATTAGCTTCCTTAGTCCACCAATATTCATCCGCTCCCAGCACATGAGTATGATCATTATGCAAGTCTGTTAGAATTTGGTTCAGCATGTTGAAGAAATCATCATCATTTTGAGTTGCTTTTACTAATCTTATATATATATCTTTATTCGCCAGCCAATCCACCCTGGTCAGTCTTTGATTCACTTTCAGGAACGGGTAATTGTCCTTGATCAGGTTATACATGTATTCAAAATCTTCGAGTTTTTGTTCGGTGGTGAGTTGATCTGATATTTGATTTACAGGCGCATAAGAAGCTTGATCAGGCTGGATCGATCCGCCCCGGTCGCATCCACTTAAAACACTTATCAAAGCTATAATGACAATAAGATGAATCTTCTTCACTACTGACACTCCTCAAATTCACTAAACTATGTTTAGGCTCTATTATCACCCAACCATCAACTATAAGATATAAAATAAGTTACAAACTGTAAAATCAGCATAATAATTGATTTCGAGTATAAAAAAAGCGCCAACCGCCACAACTTCCGTTGTGCGGTCAGCGCCTGAACTGCAAGGCTTTATGTGCCTGCGAGATTCTCTTTTCTCTTAGGTAATAATTTTGGATTCAATTTCCTGAACCCAGCTTTTCGTTTCTTCCAGTTTCTCCTCCGCGCGTCCAATCGAGCCTTCTACCTGAGCTTTTGCCGTGCCGCCGTAGACATTTCGCGCGTTCACCACGGTTTCCGGCTGCAGTACCTGGTAAATGCCGTCGTTAAACAGCGGCGAGAATTGATTGAACTCGTCCAGCGTCAGGTCAAGCAGGTATTTGCCCTCCTGAATGCAGTACAATACCGTCTTGCCGATGACTTCATGCGCCTGGCGGAAAGGCAGGCCTTGTCCGACCAGGAAGTCCGCGATGTCCGTCGCGTTCGAGAAGTCCTGATTGACCGCTTCGCGCATACGGCCAGTATTTACCTTCATCGTAGCGATCATCGGCGCGAACAGCTGCAAAGCCCCTTGAAGGGTAGCTACCGTGTCAAACATGCCTTCCTTATCTTCCTGCATGTCCTTGTTGTAGGCGAGCGGCAGCGATTTCAGCACAGTCAGCAGCCCAAACAGGTTGCCGTATACACGGCCCGTCTTGCCGCGCACCAGCTCGGGAACATCCGGATTTTTCTTCTGCGGCATGATGCTGCTGCCTGTGCAGAAGGCGTCATCCAGCTCCACAAAACGGAATTCCGTGCTGCTCCACAGCACAAGCTCCTCGCTGAGCCGCGACAAATGCATCATAATCATCGAAGCGTTCGACAAAAACTCCAGAATGAAATCCCGGTCGCTCACAGCGTCCAGGCTGTTCTCATAAACCGAATCGAAATGGAGCTGTTCAGCCACAAAATGACGGTCGATCGGGAACGTCGTTCCGGCGAGCGCACCCGCGCCGAGCGGGAGCACGTTGATCCGCTTGTAGCTGTCCTGCAGCCGTTCAATGTCTCGCCCGAACATCGCGACATAAGCCATCAAATGGTGTGCGAACAGGATCGGCTGCGCCCGCTGCAGATGCGTATATCCCGGCACAATCGTGTCAGTGTTGGCTTTGGCCTGACCGATCAGCGCTTCCTGCAGATTGCCCAGCAGCTGCACAAACTCGACAACCCGTTTGCGCAGATACAAATGCATGTCCGTCGCAACCTGATCGTTCCGGCTGCGTCCGGTATGCAGCTTGCCGCCTACAGGCCCGATCTCCTCGATCAGGTTTTTTTCGATATTCATGTGGATGTCTTCATCCGATACGGAATATTCAAGTTTCCCGTTGCGGATTCTGCCAAGGATGGCAAGAAGCCCTTCCTTGATCGTATCCACATCCTGCTCCGGCAGTATGCCGCATTTGCCCAGCATCGTGACGTGCGCCAGACTGCCCTGCACGTCTTCTTCCGCGAGCGCCTTGTCAAACCCGATCGAAGCGGTGTATTCCTCAACCAGCTTGTTGGTCTGCTTCGTAAAGCGTCCTCCCCAAAGCTTGCTCAAAATAAATTCACTCCTTCATTCATAGCCCCTCGAGCCCTTGATAGTCTGTCTTAGTTGTTGCTTTGTTTGACGCCGGCGGAAACTTTCAGGCGAAGCGCATTGAGGTGGATAAAGCCCGTTGCATCCCCTTGATCGTACGCTTGCGTCGGATCGGCTTCCATGGTAGCGATATTCGGATTATAAAGGCTGACAGGGCTCTTCACGCCCGCAGCGATCACATTCCCTTTATAAAGCTTCAGACGTACCGTCCCCGTTACATTCTGCTGGCTTTCCGTCACCAAAGCCTGCAGCGCCAGACGCTCCGGAGCGAACCAGAAGCCGTTGTAAACAAGGGTGCTGTAGCGGGTAATAAGGCTGTCGCGCAGGTTCATCACTTCGCGGTCCATCGTGATGGACTCCATTTTGCGGTGGGCGGCGAACAGGATCGTGCCTCCCGGAGTTTCATATACGCCGCGGCTCTTCATACCGACAAAGCGGTTTTCCACCATATCCACGCGTCCAATGCCGTGCTTGCCGCCCAGCTCATTCAGCTTCTCCATCACGCGGAGCGGGTCCAGCTTCTCGCCGTTGATGGCGACCGCGTTCCCCTTTTCAAAATCAATCTCGATATATTCAGCCTGATCCGGCGCATCCTCCGGGTCTACGCTCAGCAGATACATCCCCTTGTTCTCCGGCGCGCTTGCGTCAAACCACGGATCCTCCAGCACACCGCTCTCGTAACTGATATGCAGCAGGTTGCGGTCCATCGAATACGGCTTCGCTGCCGATGCCGTGACCGGGATGCCGTGGGATTCCGCGTAGGCGATCATTTCCGCCCGTCCCGGGAACGTCTCACGGAACTCAGGCAGACGCCAAGGGGCGATGACCTTGATTTCCGGCGCGATCGCTGCCGCATTCAGCTCGAAACGCACTTGGTCATTCCCCTTGCCAGTCGCGCCGTGGGCGATCGCTGTAGCGCCTTCGGCTCTGGCGATGTCCACCATCCGCTTCGCGATCAGCGGGCGGGCGATGCTCGTGCCCAGCAGATACTGGCCTTCATACAAAGCACCGGACTGGAACATTGGGAAAATAAAGTCCTTTGCGAATTCCTCGCGCAGATCGTCAATGTAGACTTTGGACGCGCCTGTTGCAAGCGCCTTGGCTTCCAGACCGTCGAGCTCTTCCTTCTGGCCGATATCGGCCGTAAAAGCGATGATTTCCGCGTCGTACGTTTCTTTAAGCCATTTCAGGATAATCGACGTATCCAGGCCTCCCGAATACGCGAGTACGATTTTTTCTTTTGCCATGATAAGTACTTATCCCCTTTCCATAAATGTACCGCAGCTTTCGCTGCGGTATTCCGGCAGCCGGATGCCTGTCTGACTACAGGCTACCCAAGCTTGCCCTGGCTGCCACTGGCACCTGTCGTTAGGTGCCCTTTATCCGATCAGCGCCGCCATCAATGCTTTCTGCGCATGGAGACGATTTTCCGCCTGATCAAAAATAATGGAGTTGCTTCCGTCAATGACGCCTTCGCTTACTTCCTCGCCGCGGTGGGCCGGCAGGCAGTGCATGAACAGGTAATCCGGCTTCGCGAGCGCCGCAAGCTCTTCATTCACCTGATAAGAGGCGAACGCGGCTTCCCGCGCCTTCTGCTCCTCCTCGAAGCCCATGCTTGCCCATACATCCGTATAGATCACATCGGCGTCTTTGACCGCTTCGCGCGGATCGCGCACCACTTCAATGGTCGCCCCGGTCGCCGCAGCGAGCTCCCGGCTGTCCGCCATAATTTGCGAATCCGGTTCATAGCCTTCCGGACTAGCGATGGACACACTCACGCCAAGCTTGGCGCCGCCGATCATCAGCGAATGGGCCATATTGTTGCCGTCCCCGATATAGGCCAGCTTCAGTCCTTCCAGTTGGCCCTTATGTTCATAAATCGTCTGGTAATCCGCCAGCACCTGGCACGGATGGGCCAGATCGCTAAGGCCGTTGATAACCGGAACGGTGGAGAACCGGGCGAGATCCACAACACGGTCGTGACCGAACGTGCGGATCATGATGCCGTCCAGATAACGGGACATGACCCCGGCCGTGTCGGCGATTGTTTCGCCGCGTCCGAGCTGGATGTCATTTTTGCTGAGGAACAAGGCATGGCCCCCGAGCTGATAAACCCCTACTTCAAAAGAAACGCGGGTTCTCGTCGAAGATTTTTCAAAAATCAGTCCTACCGTCTTGCCCAGCAAAGGCTGATACGCTTCCCCGTTCTTCTGCTTGCGCTTGATCTCGATAGCGAGATCGATCAAATAACGAATCTCCTCCGTCGAATAGTCGGTCAATTCGATAAAATCCCGTCCGCCAAGATTGTATGTTTTGCCTGCTTGTACCAAACTCATCTGCTTAAGCTTCCTCCTTACTCTGCTCCACATGGGCTTCGATCACAAGACGGATCGTCTCCACAGCCTGGTCGATTTCCTCATGACTGACATACAGGTTCGGCAGCAGACGGATCACATCCGGACCGGCCGTGACGAACAGCAATTTGTTCTTCTGTCCGGCCAGCACGATGTCCGAGACCGGTCCTGCGCATTCGATGCCGACCAGCAGGCCTTTGCCGCGGATCTCCTTCACGAACGGCAGACCCGCCAGCTTCTGCTGCAGCTGCTCCCGCAAATATTGGCCCATCTCTTCGGCGCGCTGCGGCAGGTTGTCCTCCACCATCACTTCAAGCGTTGCGATAATCGCGGAAGTGGCGAGGGGAGTTCCGCCAAACGTGGAGCCGTGGCTTCCCGCCGTGAACGCTTCGCGCAGATAGGCTTTGCCGAGCATCGCACCTGCCGGAAAACCGCTGGCGATGCCTTTGGCAACAGTAAAAATATCCGGCTCGATGCCGTAATGCTGGTGAGCGAACCATTTTCCGGTCCGGCCCATGCCGGTCTGCACCTCGTCCACGATCAGCAGCAGGCCGTGCTCCTCGCACAAGCCCTTGATCGTCTGCACAAACTCCGGCGAAACCGGGTGAACGCCGCCCTCAGCCTGAATCATTTCCAGCATGATCGCCGCCGTATGCGGACCGATCGCCGCCTTCAGAGCTTCCTCGTCATGCAGCGGAACGGTTTTGAAGCCGGTCGGCAGCGGATCAAAGCCCTCCTTGACCTTGTTCTGGCCGGTAGCCGTCAGCGTAGCCATCGTGCGTCCGTGGAAAGATTTGTCGAACGTAATGATCTCGTAGCGGTCCTCGCCCTTGATTTTCTGGAAGTATCTGCGGGCCAGCTTGATTGCCGCCTCATTGGCTTCGGCTCCGCTGTTGCAGAAGAACACCGCATCCGCCGCGCATTGTTCAGTCAGCAGCTTCGCCGCTTTCTCCTGCATCGGCATCTGGAACAAATTTGACGAATGCCACAGCTGATCCAGCTGGCTTTTCAGCTTGGCTTTCACTTTCTCGGGCGCATGCCCCAGGTTGGTAACCGCAAGCCCGCTCATGAAATCCAGATAACGGTTGCCTTTATCATCCCACAACCAGCTTCCGTGGCCCTTGACCAGCGCAAGCGGATAACGCGCATAATTGGGAAAAAGAGCGCTCGGCTCTTCCTCGCTATGGCTTGCCTTGTTCTCCTCAGCTTGTTTCAGTTCCGGCGGTGTCATTGTCATCGCATCTCTACCCCTTCACCCAGATTATTTTAGTATGCTGCAAAAATCAAATAAAAATGGCCGCTTTCCTGTTTTTGTCAGGGACCAGCGCTCCGTACGAAAACTATGAAAACCATTCTTATGTTCGCTATTGCCCCTTATTATACAACCTAAAGGCCGGCTCTACGACCCTTCCTTCGGGATAGAATACTTCACTTTGGCAAGCAGCGCGTGCTGCTAAGCGATCTGTTCGCCAGCCTGCTTGTTACATCCGTACGATCCGCGTCCCGATGTTCTCGCCTTTGAGCACCCGGCTGAGCACCTGAGGCTCGGCGCCGCTTATAATCACCACTTCTTTCACCTGACCGTGAATGCAGGCGATTGCCGCCCGCACCTTTGGAATCATGCCGCCATAGATTTCGCCGTTCCCGATCATGTCCTCGATCTGCTGGACGGTTACGGACGGAAGCACGCGCTTCTCCCCGTTTACGGTCTTCAGAATGCCGGGCACGTCGGTGACGACAATCATCCGCTGTACGCCAAGCCGGGAGGCTACCGCGCCCGCCGCAGTGTCGGCATTGATGTTCAGGCGCTGTCCCGCCTTCGTCACACCAAGCGGAGCGACAATAGGCATATAGCCAAGGGACATTACGCCTTCGAGCAGCTCTGCATTCACTTCGGTGATATCGCCCACAAGCCCAACCTGGCTGCTTGCAGCGACCGGCTTCGCCAGCAGCAGCGAACCGTCACTTCCGGACAGCCCGAGCGCTTTTCCGCCCGCGCTTTGAATCCGGCGCACAATCTGCTTGTTGATGGTTCCGGACAGCACCATCTCCACCACGTCAAGCACTTCTTCAGACGTATAGCGCAGGCCGTTTACAAACTTGGTCTCAATGCCAAGCTTGGCCAGATTGTCCGAAATGGCCGGGCCTCCGCCGTGCACAATAACCGGCTGATAGCCGTTCTCCTGAAGGGTGACAAGCTCCTCGAAAAAGACTTCCGGCAGCGCGGCCAGCGTGCTGCCCCCGCACTTCATCACGAACATTCCTTTGGTCGCTTGGTCAACTGCTTGCCCTTGCGATGCGTTCTCGGCCGATGTATTCATTCTGGTTCTTCCCCTCTCTTAAAAAATACATTTATGAATAGTCTGCCTAAAACGGTGTTTGACCTCTTTTTAGGTCCGGTAAGCCGCGTTGATGCGGACATAGTCATAGGTGAGATCACAGCCCCAGGCTGTGGCGGTGCCTTCCCCGCCGTGGAGATCCACGAAGATCTGCACCGTGTCCCCCTTCAAATATTCCAGCGCCGCTTCTTCATCGAACGAAACCGGCCTTGACTGGCGGAGCACCTCAATCGGCCCAAGCCTGATATCGACGGCGGCCGGGTTAATCGGCTCGCCCGCCCTGCCCGCTGCGGCGATGATGCGCCCCCAGTTGGCATCCGCGCCAAAAACGGCCGATTTCACCAGGCTGGAGCCTACAATCGTCTTCGCAATCGCTCCGGCGGACGCGTCATTCAACGCTCCCGTCACCTGCACTTCGATCAGGTGGGCCGCTCCTTCGCCGTCGCGGGCAATCTGCTTGGCCAGAGACTCGCAGACATGCCGGAAAGCCGCGGCAAAACGGTCCCAATCCGGGTGGCCGGCCGACAGGGGACGATTTCCCGCAAGTCCGCTCGCCATGACAAGCAGCATATCGTTTGTGCTCGTATCGCCGTCAACCGTAATCATATTGAAAGTTGTATTGGTCGTCTCGGAGAGCAGGCTCTGCAGCGCGGCAGGCTCGACTTCCGCATCCGTTGTGACAAAAGCGAGCATGGTCGCCATGTTCGGGTGAATCATCCCCGACCCTTTGCAGGCGCCGCCAATCGTAACTTCGCGGCCGTCTACCAGCAGCTTCACACAGGCTTCCTTTTTGACCAGGTCGGTCGTCAATATCGCCTGGCTGAACTGCTCAGCGCCTTCCTCGCCGTAAGCCGCCGCTTCCGGCAGTCTGGAGATGCCGCCGATCACGCGGTCCATCGGCAGCGCCTCGCCGATCACGCCTGTCGAGGCTACCGCCACGTCGGCTTCCGCCAGTCCAAACACCGATGCGGCGGCCGCGCGCATCGCAAAGGCATCCGCCTCGCCCTGCTCTCCCGTGCAGGCATTGGCGTTGCCGCTGTTCACGACGACCGCGCGCAGCCGGCGGTCCGCCAAGCTGTCACGCGTCACCTTCAGCGGCGCCGCCTGAAATACGTTCGTCGTGTATACGGCCGCCGCCACAGCGGGAACCTCGCATACAATGACGCCGAGATCGTTGCGCTGTGTCTTTTTAAGCCCGCAATGCAGTCCTCCCGCCTGAAACCCCAGCGGCGAAGTAACCGAACCGCCCTTCACCGCGCTCCACTGTTCAATAACTCCCATGTCAATCTCCTCTCGCCCTTTACGGATATACAGGACTCAGTGTAAGTCCGGTCGTTTCGTCCCAGCCCATCATCAGGTTCAGGTTCTGGATCGCCTGGCCTGCCGCACCCTTGACGACATTGTCAATCACGGAGACAATCGTCAGTCTGCCCGTGCGCGGATCTGCGGCAAAACCGATATCGCAATAATTGGAGCCGTATACTTCCTTCGTTGCCGGATATTTGCCCGCCTCGCGGATCCGCACAAACGGCCGTCCTTCATAATAATTGCGGTACAGGTCAATGAGTTCCTGCTCGGAACGGGTTCCGGTCAAACGCGCATACATTGTGCTCATAATTCCTCGCGTCATCGGCACGAGATGGGTGGTGAACGTAACGGTCACCGGCTTTCCGGATGCAGCGGCCAGAGCCTGCTCGATTTCCGGAATGTGCTGATGCTTATTAAGTTTATAAGCCTTCAGGTTTTCATTGATTTCCGCATAATGCGTTGTCAGATTCGTTCCACGCCCTGCCCCAGACACACCGGACTTGGCGTCGATAATGATGCTGTCCGGATCAATCCAGCCTTCTTGAAGCGCCGGAATCAGGCCTAGCAGCGTCGCGGTAGGATAACAGCCGGGATTCGAAATCAGCTCTACGCCCCGGACTTTTTCTCCGTTAATCTCGCACAGCCCGTACACCGCCTGTTCCAGCAGCCCGGCCGCCGGAGCCTCGCGCTTATACCACTGCTCATATACTGCGCCTTCCTTGAGGCGGAAATCGCCGGACAGGTCGATCACTTTGAGCCCAGCTTCAAGGAGCTGCGGCGCAAGCTTGCCGCTGACGCCGGCAGGCGTAGCCGTAAAGACAACATCGGCCTTGGACTTGATCTCCGCCACATCCACTCCGTCAAGGGAATTCACCAAAATATTCGATAAATGCGGGAACCCTACTGTAATCGGCTCACCGGCGCTTGATGATGAAATGACCGAGGCAATCTCTACCAGCGGATGCCCCAATAAAAAACGAATCAGCTCCACACCTCCGTACCCGGTGGAACCGACGATAGCCACTTTTACTTTATTCTGCTCAGTTGCCAACATGCTTACCTCGCTTTCTTAAGCTGTACGATTTATGATATATGCATCGCCGAAACCTAAATATGTATTATTATACATTCATACTAATATAAATACAACGATTCCGGAGAAAATATTCATGGGCGCAAAAGAGCTGCTCACCGAACCCCCTCTTGTCTGTTCGCCTGTATTGCAGCGATTGCAGCGCTTATGGACAATGATGGACGAGTCATTGATTTTTCATTCGTTTTTCGGTAATATTAACGCTACTAAGATTGTCGTCAAGGCGAAGATGGACCTATAGTACCTGAACGTCTCAATTGCGCAGCGAGCCGGGGACGGTGAAAGCCCGGTCAAGGAATCAGGGAAACGGCAGTCCGGAGCCGATTTTGTCTGGAAAGTGGGGGCCCTGTGTTTTCGTCAGGGCGTCAACTAGGGTGGAACCGCGGGTGCGCAACAGCTCTCGTCCCTAGGCATGAAATGCATGCCGTAGGGATGGGGGCTTTTTTTGTTGCCGTTTCGCCCCCGGCGCAGGACATCGCGATGGTTAGAAGCGCTATCGCTTTGACGGCTTGACGACCTCGCGCCCCTTTATTGGGAAACCGGCGTTATCATCGCAAACAATTCAAAAGGAGTGTCATTCATGAGCAACACAACGATGGATCAGGTAGTCGCGCTGGCGAAGCACCGGGGGTTCATTTTTCCCGGCTCGGAAATTTACGGCGGTCTTGCGAACACGTGGGATTACGGCCCGCTCGGCGTTGAGCTGAAAAACAACATCAAACGCGCTTGGTGGAAAAAGTTTATCCAGGAATCGCCGTACAACGTCGGACTAGACGCGGCGATTCTGATGAACCCGCAGGCGTGGGTCGCTTCCGGTCACGTCGGCAACTTCAACGACCCGATGATCGACTGCAAGCAGTGCAAGGCGCGCCATCGCGCGGATAAAATCATCGAAAACGCGCTCGAGGCGAAAGGGATCGAGATGGTCGTCGACGGTTTGTCGTTCGATCAGATGAAGGCGCTTATCGACGAACACCAAATCCTCTGCCCGGACTGTGGCAGCCGCGATTTTACCGACATCCGCCAATTCAATCTGATGTTCAAAACGTTCCAGGGCGTCACCGAGTCGAGCACGAACGAGATTTATCTCCGCCCGGAGACGGCGCAGGGCATCTTCGTCAACTTCAAAAACGTACAGCGCACGATGCGCAAAAAAATGCCGTTCGGCATCGGCCAAATCGGCAAAAGCTTCCGCAACGAAATTACGCCCGGCAACTTCACATTCCGCACGCGCGAATTCGAACAGATGGAGCTCGAGTTTTTCTGCAAGCCCGGCGAAGACCTGAAATGGTTCGAGTATTGGCGCGGCTTCTGCCGCGACTGGCTGCTGTCGCTCGGTATCAAGGAAGACCATATTCGTCTGCGCGACCATTCGGAGGATGAGCTGTCGCACTATAGCAACGCGACGACGGACATCGAGTACCGCTTCCCGTTCGGTTGGGGCGAGCTGTGGGGTATCGCCGACCGGACCGATTACGATCTGAAGCAGCATATGGAGCATTCGGGCGAAGATTTTAAGTATATCGACCAAGAGTCGAACGAACGCTACGTTCCGTTCTGCATCGAGCCGTCGCTCGGGGCCGACCGCGTCACGCTGGCCTTCCTGATCGACGCGTTCGAGGAGCAGCAGCTTGAGGGCGACGATCGCCGCACCGTGCTGCACTTTCACCCGGCGCTTGCGCCGGTCAAAGCGGCCATATTCCCGCTGTCGAAAAAGCTGGCGGAAGGCGCGCAGCGCATCTTCGCCGATCTGGCGACCGACTTTACGGTCGATTACGACGACACCGGATCGATCGGCAAACGGTACCGCCGTCACGATGAAATCGGCACGCCATTCTGCATCACGTACGATTTCGAATCGGAGCAGGACGGCCAGGTAACGGTCCGGGGCCGCGACACGATGGAGCAAACGCGGATGCCGATCGCCGATCTCAAGGCGTACATCGCCGAACGGGTCAAGTTTTGAGGCGATAAGGAGCTAAAGCGATGAGTACCGGCATTTGATGCCGATAGCGCACGGCAAAAAAGGATCATCAGGCAGCATGAACTGCCCGATGATCTTTTTTTTCGCTGCATTAATGAAGCGGCTTAGAGCTTGTTTCCATGGAATCCGGTTTCTTCGATTTCAACACGGTAAAGGCGACCGCAATCCCCAGCAAAACAACGGCGATGGCGATCAGGAAAGCAGTACGAATCGCACCGTTCAGATCGGCAGGCGCCATGGATTCCAAGGTCGCGTTTGTGCCCATGCGGGCGGAGATGATCGCCATGATGACGGCCAAGCCGACCGAGCTGCCGATTTGCTGTCCCGTCGAACGATGGCGGACGCCACGCCCTGCTCTTTCATCTCAATCCCCGAGCTTGCGGCAATCCCGGAATGATCCCCCACGCGGAACCCGTTTCGGACAGACCGGTGAGGAGGATGAAACCGCCCCCGCCAAGTCCCATCCCGACTGCAATCGTTCCTCCTGTCCCGATAGCCGTAACCATTTTGTTGATAAATCGGGCCCCAAATAGTGCGCTGAGGGCCAAAGGCAGAAAGCTGAGTCCCGACTGAATGGCGGAGTAGTTCAGCACCTTTTGCGTGTAGAGCGTAAGGAAGTAGTAAAGCGTACCGAAAGAAGCCGAAAATAAAGCGGCAGTCAGCGCAGCGCCCGTTAACCCGCGAATCCGGAACAACCGGAAAGGAACGAGAGGCTCGGAAGTACGTTTTTCAATGATAACAAACAATAGCAGGAGAACCGCTCCGATCGCCCCCGGGATGATCGTGCCGGGATGAAGCCAGCCTTCAACCGGGGACTGGATGAGATAATAAACCAATAACATCATGCCCGCCGTTACCGAAACCGTGCCTGCCAAATCATAACGCCAAGCTGCCGACGGCGTTCTGCTCTCTCTGAGGGCTACAGGAGAAAGAAGGAAGGCCAGCAATGCAATCGGCACATTGACAAAGAAGGTCGCTTCCCAGCTGATGTAGCTGGTTAACACCCCGCCAAGCAGAAGCCCCAGGGATAATCCGATTCCGCCCATGGAGGCCCAGACACTCAGCGCATGATTCCGCTCCTTGCCTTCCTCGAAATTAGACATAATAAGCGACAGTGTCGCCGGCGACAGGAGCGCCCCGCCAAGTCCCTGAATCCCCCTTGCAATAATAAGCAGCAGCTGGGACTGCGCCAAACCGCCAAGCAAAGAGCCCAAGCCGAAAAGCGCCATGGCGATCATAAACATTCGCCGCCTGCCGAGCAGATCCGACAACCTCCCTCCAGAAGAAGAAAGCCGCCAAAGGCCAGCGAATAAGCGCTGACAACCCACTGCAAATGGCTCGCTGTAAAGCCCAAATCTGTTCCGAGAGAAGGCAGCCCCACAAAAATAATCGTGTAGTCCAGGGCCAGCATGAGCTGGGAAACGGCGAGGATGATTAGCGCCAAGCCTTTATACTTGCTTTGGTTCATGGGAAATCTCTCCTTTTATAGACTGTTTAGTCCGAAATTATCAAAAATAATACTGAATTGCTGAATTGCCAAATGGCCGGGCGGGCTTTCCCATTTCCAATGCTGAACACCTCCTTTTCAGACTAAACAGTCAAAATGTTCAAAAAAATATAATGAAGCGTCAAAAACCCTTCATTATAAATCAAGCGTAGTAAGAATAACTGCTGTCATATCGTCCAGCGCTTTGGGATCCGAGGTCAATTTGGCCACCTGGGTCAGCGAATACCGCGAATGGTTCAAATAACGGGCCAAGGCAAGCAGGTCTTGCTGGCGATTTCCGAATTCGCCCTGCTCCCGGGAGCGGACTAACGCTTTATAAAAAGCATGCTCCAAGCGTTCCATATCCTGCTTGAAAAATGCCGCGATTTCCGGGTCGTGCGGAACCTGGTCAATCGCGCTGTGCAGGATGAAGCACTCCCTGCGGCGTTCATTTTTCAATACGGCTGCGCCTTCATGAAAGATATCGGCAATGGCCTCTTTTACCGAACCCGGGCGTTCCAGAAGCGAAATAACAGCCGCCGTTTTCTCGTTTACATAATGCTTGACCGCCGAGACAAACAGATCCCGTTTAGTTCCATATGTGTCATACAGACTTTGGCGGGCTATGCCGAGTCCGTCCAGCAAATTTTGCAGCGAAGTGCCCTCGTAGCCATAGTGCCCGAATATCTCCATCGCCTTGTGCAGGACAAGCGTCGTATCGAATTCCTTGCTTCTCGCCATGACATCAACCCTTCCTTCTGAAACTATCTTATCCTTTTCAGACCGTTTGGTCAATAATAAATTAACGTACGGGCTTTGGTGCGATAAACCCATACTTCTTCTATACGCGAAAGAGAGATGAGGATAGGTTTGCACCCGCTGCCCAAAGTCAGTACGTGACTCTATAAGCGGGCTGCAACTTCCCCACCGTCATTCCCGTTTTGTTCTATGTCTGTCTAAGTTCTAACTTTTTTTCACGAATCTCCTTCCGTTTACGCCTCGGCCTTCTCCCGAAGCAGCGGCAGGCTGTAGCATTTGACCAGCACCTCGCCATTATACATCTCTTTCTCCGGCGTCCGTTCAAAACCAAGGTACTCGTACAGCCGGATGGCCGAAGACATGAGATCGGAGGTATGCAGATGAAGTCTTTCGCCTCCTAGCGAGACAGCGCGTCTAATGCTTTCCTGGATCAGCCGGGTTGCAATGCCTTTCCCTCTGACGCGGGGAGAGGTTGCGAGCAGCCGGATAATCGGCGCATGAATGTCCAGCTCTGGCCGGCCGTAAGCTTCCTCGGAAGACAGAAACATGAGCACGCTCCCGACAATTTCTCCGTGAAGCTCGGCGATAATTCGGGCGGCGGGCCCCTCCCTGTACACCGATTCCCGGATGCTTTCCCGGTATTCGGTCCACCGTGGGGCCGGCATCACCTCTTCATATTGCTGATAGGCTTCCAGCAGCAGCTTCTCAATTTGGGGACGGTCCTTCTCCTCCGCATCCCTGATCGTTACTTCATGGCCGTATGCCATTTTCCGCACCCCCTCGGTCGTTATGAAAAAGATGAATTGCCCGCCTTACGCTCATTACTCAGAATTTGCAGCCGCTTTTCCGCAAAAAAGCCTGTTCTGTTCTGGCCGGCCAATCTTTACCTTAAGCCAGGAGGGCATGCCAAACTCGGCTCCGCCGCGGCTTGGGCCAGGACATTGACATGGATCGGCAGACGGGTTCGGTTGAACTGGAACGGATCCTTCTGTTTATTTTAAACCTGTAAATTCCTAGTGGTTAAATAAGGATTGTGACATTAATGTATCTTCTTCTTCCCGCTCCGTCAATAAATCTGCTAATAGATTAGCCTTATACATGGATAGAAGATCTTAATATGAGCGAAGGGGACTGCTCCTAAAGAGACAAAACTGGTGGACGGTTCGACCCTACTTAGTCAAATAACCCCACAAAGTGAGGCTTTTACTTGAGGCGGATTTAGGTACTTTTCGGGGGCCCTGGAAACTTATGAACACAATGTCAAAAAAGGCCCCCATTGTAGCGGGAACCTTCGTGGTCATTGACCGTTTCTTTGATTTACGTCTGCCTTTTGAATCCTTTCCCCAGCACTTCATGGGCATTGCTGATGATGACAAATGCGCTTGGTTCGATCATCTGGACAATCGTCTTCAGGCGGGTGACCTCGCTTTGATTCACGACCACCATCAGCACGGTACGGTCATCTCCGGTATAACCGCCCTTGGCTTCCAGCTTGGTCAATCCGCGGTCCAAATGATGCAACACCGCTTCGGACAGCTCGTCCGTTTTATCGGCAATGATGTAGGCCACCTTCGTATAGCTGAATCCAAGCTCCACGGCGTCAATAATTTTGCCGGTAATATAGAGGCCGATCAGCGCGTAGAGCGCTTTTTCCCAGGAAAGCAGGAAGCCTGCCAAGGTAATGACCGTACCGTCCATCAGCACGACACATGTCGCCAGGTTAAGGCCGCTGTATTTTTGCACAATCTGTGCGAGTGTCGACAAGCCTCCGGTTGAACCCCTGCCCCGAAAAACAAGTCCCAGTCCGAGCCCGACCCCAATCCCGCCGTAAAGGGAGGCAAGCAGCGGATCTGCGGTAGGGGCCGACCAGCCTTGCGTGAACAGGACAAAGAGCGGCAGCAGAATCGTCCCCATCAGGGAACGGATCGCATAATCACGGCCCAGCAGCCACCACCCGGCGACAAAAAGCGGGATGTTGAGCGCCCACTGGACGTAAGCCGGATTCACCCCAAATATGTAATTCACTATAATCGATATCCCCGACACGCCGCCGGAGGCGATATGTGCGGGAAGCAAAAACAAATTGAACGCGAATGCAGTGATAAACGAACCTATTACAATCATAAACGTATCCAATATATAACGGGTAGGACCGTTTACTGGTAAATAATCATTTAATCGTCGTTTGCGGCCTTTTGGCGGCATCAAACTTCACTCCTCTAATGCGGCTCAGCAAATTTCTCCATAAAACAACCCCACAAAGTCAAGCACTGCCCGGAAGCTTGTGCCGATTCCTTTGCGGGGATCCTCAAAACTTATAAAGTTCTGCAATCAAGTAGAAATCTATCTCAGGATTATTCTTCCTCCGTTTAATCTTCTTAATTCTGGTCCAGCTTGATCTGGCTTCTCAAATAACCGTCAATGAACGCATCCAAATCGCCGTCCATCACAGCGCCCACATTACCGGTCTCCACACCTGTCCGGTGATCCTTAACCATACTGTAGGGATGAAAAACATAAGAGCGGATCTGGCTGCCCCACGCGATATCGGATTGTTCGCCGCGAATTTCGGCCAGCTCTTTCTGCTGCTCTTCGAGCTTGCGTTCGTACAGCTTCGAGCGGAGCATCGTCATGGCGCGTTCCCGGTTTTTGATCTGCGAACGTTCATTTTGACAGGTGACTACAATCCCGGTTGGAAGGTGCGTGATCCGGACCGCCGAATCGGTAGTGTTGATATGCTGGCCGCCGGCGCCGCTCGCTCGGTACGTATCGATTTTCAGATCCTCCGTGCGGATTTCAATATCGACATCGTCGGAAATTTCAGGAACGACATCGCAGGATACGAACGAGGTATGGCGTCGGCCGGATGAGTCGAACGGAGAGATGCGGACCAGGCGGTGCACGCCTTTTTCCGCCTTCAAATACCCGTAAGCGTTATAGCCCTTGATCAGCAGCGTCACACTCTTGATGCCTGCTTCGTCCCCCGGCAAATAGTCCAGGGTCTCAACCTTGAAGCCGCGCTTCTCCGCCCACCGGGTATACATCCGCAGCAGCATTTGGCCCCAATCCTGGGATTCGGTGCCCCCTGCGCCCGGGTGAAGCTCCAGAATCGCATTCATCTTGTCATAAGGCTGGTTCAGCAGCAGCTGCAGCTCAAATGCGGAAAGCTTGTCAACCAGCGCCTGCGAGGATGCAGCGATTTCCGCTTCCAGCGAATCGTCTCCCTCTTCCTCGGCGAGCTCCAGCATCACGCTGATGTCATCATATTCCTGCTGCAGCCTGGCATATTGATCCACGGACGATTTGACCGCATTCAGCTCATTGATCACCTGCTGCGCCGCATCGTTATCGTCCCAAAAATCAGGGGCCGCCATCTTCTCCTCGAAGTTGGCAATCATCTCTTGCTTCAGATCTAAGTCAAAGAGACCCCCTAAGGTTTGATAATTTCTTGCCCACTTCCCTTAAATCCTGTTTCACGCTTGGATCTATCATCTGTCATCATCACCTCAGGCAAAAGTATAGCCGCCGCCTCATTTCATCAGCGTGAAAAGAGACGGGGCTGGCGTAATTCGTTATTCTATGAAAACATTCCGCATCAAGTGCCGGTTTAGGCGTTCTGTCCGTGGCAATGCTTGTATTTCTTGCCGCTGCCGCATGGGCAAGGATCATTTCGTCCAATCGTTTCACCGCGGTGAACAGGACGCTTCTCGGCCGGTTCGCCGCTGCCGCTCGTCGAGATTTTGTTCTCCTCCACAACCGCCTGGCGCTCCTGATTGGTTTCGATTTGGGCTTTCATAATATAAGTCGCAACTTCCTCCTGGATGCTTGCGATCATCTGATGGAACATTTCGAAGCCTTCGAACTGATACTCGCGAAGCGGATCCGTACCGCCGTAAGCGCGCAGGTGAATCCCTTGGCGAAGCTGATCCATGGCATCGATGTGATCCATCCATTTGCTGTCAACGGAACGAAGCACAATGACCTTTTCAAACTCACGAATCATTTCCCCGCCGATTTGCTCTTCGCGGGCGTTATATTTTTGCATCACTTTATCAAAAATATACTCCGTAATTTCTTCCTTCTCTTTGCCCCACAGCTCGTCTTTGGTCACTTCGCCATCCAGCAGCTTGGAGTTCACATAGTCCGCAACTTCTGCCAGTTCCCAGTTCTCGGGAATATCGTCGCTGCAGTGTGCCTCAACTACACGCTCGATCACCGGCTTGATCATGTCCAGGACAATCTGCTTAATGTTGTCGGACTCAAGCACCTCGCGGCGCTGCTTATATATAATTTCACGCTGCTGATTCATGACATCGTCATATTGCAAAACGATTTTACGGACGTCGAAGTTATTGCCTTCCACCCGTTTCTGGGCCGATTCGACGGCGCGTGTAATCATCTTGCTTTCGATCGGTGAATCTTCATCAAAGCCGAGACGGTCCATCATGTTCAGCACATTGTCCGCACCAAACCGCTTCATCAGCTCGTCGCCCATGGAAAGGTAGAACTGCGTCGAGCCCGGGTCTCCCTGGCGACCGGCACGGCCGCGCAGCTGGTTGTCAATCCGGCGGGATTCATGGCGTTCCGTACCGATAATATGCAGGCCGCCCAGTTTATCGACCTCTTCGCCAAGCAGAATGTCCGTACCGCGGCCCGCCATGTTTGTGGCGATTGTGACCGAACCCGGTTCGCCCGCGCGGGAGATGATTTCCGCTTCCTCCGCATGGTATTTCGCGTTAAGCACTTTGTGCTTCACGCCTTTGCGTTTCAGCATTTCCGACAGCAGCTCGGAGTTCTCGATCGACACCGTACCGACGAGTACCGGCTGGTTATTGGCATGGCGTTTCACGATTTCTTCGACAACCGCCTTGAATTTGCCCTGTTCGCTCTTATAGACGACATCCGGCATATCCTTACGAATGTTCGGGCGGTTCGTCGGTACCTGGAGTACTTCGAGCCCGTAAATTTTCTTGAATTCTTCTTCCTCCGTCTTCGCCGTACCGGTCATGCCGGCCAGCTTGCGGTACATCCGGAAGTAGTTCTGGAACGTAATTGTCGCGAGCGTCATGCTCTCATTCTGCACTTCGAGCTGTTCCTTCGCTTCAATCGCCTGGTGCAGCCCATCGCTGTAGCGGCGTCCGGCCATCAGGCGGCCCGTGAACTCGTCGACTATGACGACTTCGCCATCCGTCACCACATAATCGACGTCCCGGCGCATAATCGCGTTCGCTTTCAGCGCCTGTACTATATGGTGGTTCAGCGTTACGTGGGCATGGTCATACAGGTTCTCGATCCCAAAGGCTTTCTCGGCCTTGGCAACGCCGGCTTCGGTCAAGGCAACCGACTTCACCTTAATATCGACCGTGAAGTCTTCTTCCTTCATCAGACGCTTCACAAAACGGTCGGCTGCATAATACAGCTCTGTCGATTTCTGCGCCTGTCCCGAAATGATGAGCGGAGTCCGGGCTTCGTCAATCAAAATGGAATCCACTTCGTCAATAATGCAATAATAGAGCGGACGCTGTACCATTTGCTCTTTATACAAAACCATGTTATCGCGAAGGTAGTCGAAACCGAACTCGTTGTTTGTGCCATAGGTGATATCGCATGCATAGGCTTGCTGTTTCTCCGCATGCTCCATTCCGTTCAAATTCACGCCAACGGTCATGCCGAGGAAATTATAAATTTGGCCCATTTCCGCGCTGTCGCGCTGTGCCAAATAATCGTTAACGGTAACGACGTGAACGCCTTTCTCCAAAAGGGCATTCAAATAAACCGGCAGGGTACCGACCAGCGTCTTCCCTTCACCGGTTTTCATCTCGGCGATCTTGCCTTCGTGCAGCGCGATCCCGCCAAGCAACTGCACATCATAATGACGTTTGCCAAGCACCCGCTTGGATGCCTCACGTACGGTTGCAAAAGCCTCCGGCAGCAGGTCGTCAAGCGTTTCGCCTTTTTCTAGCCGTTCACGGAATTCGGCCGTTTTCGCCTTCAATTGCTCGTCGGTAAGCTTCTGAAATTCAGGTTCCAATGTATTAATAAAGTCTACAGTCTTCGTCAGACGTTTGACTTCACGTTCGTTCGTGTCGCCAAAGATCTTCTTTACAAGTCCTAGCATGGTTTTCCCCTTTCATGCAAAACAGGTCGTTTGCCTAAATTGTAACAGTTTGTAAGACATGCCGCAACACGGGTGTTCAAACCTGAGCATCTGCTAATAAGTGTATACGAATAAAGAGCCTTATCCGTTTCGGATAAAGGCTCAGTTTCACCAATTCAACTTGAAATTTCAATTGATCTTCAATAATTTGTAACAAAGAGAATCAGGCAATGTTAATCCTGGGCGATTAGCCCGTATCGGCCGTCATTTCGTTTATAAACGACGTTAACCTCACTCGAATCGATATTGGAAAATACGAAGAAATTGTGGCCAAGCATATCCATTTGCAAAATCGCTTCTTCCACATCCATTGGCTTCAGAGTAAAACGCTTGGTACGGACCACCTGCAGTTCACTATCATCTTCTTCCTTCTCGGTCTGCACAAGCAGCGAACCGTCGGCCGGTTCTTCAACCAACAGACCTTTCAAGCCTTCCTGCCGAATCCTGCGGGTAATCTTCGTCTTATACTTGCGAATCTGACGTTCTAGCTTGTCCACAACGGCGTCGATCGATGCATACATATCATCGCTCCTGTCCTCGGCCCGGAGCAAAACGCCGGGTAGCGGAATCGTAACTTCCACCGTGTGAACGCCTCGTGCTACATTCAAAGTGACACTTCCATCAGAGCTGGGGGGTGCATCAAAGTACTTTTGAAGACGACTAAGCTTTTTGTCCACATAATCACGCAAAGCATCAGTCACAACAATCTGTTGACCTCGAATACTTAAATTCATAAAGCACTCCTCCTTTGCCTATTCATTATACCATATGTAAAGGCAGTGTAAAAACCGTAAAAAACGAAAAAAACGCTTTAAAAATAACAAAAAGAAAAGACCCCAATCACTGGGGTCTTGTTGCTAATCGATTCTCAATTGTTAACCATCGATACCATTATATGTAGGTCGGCTGTGCCGGGATGATTATAACTTGACAACGTTAGCCGCTTGCGGTCCACGAGCTCCTTCGACGATATCGAACTCTACGTCTTGTCCTTCTTCGAGAGTCTTGAAGCCTTCAGACTGAATTGCAGAGAAGTGCACGAATACGTCTCCACCCTCGGAAGTCTCGATGAAGCCATAACCCTTCTCAGCGTTGAACCATTTAACTTTACCTTGCATGCACTAACATTCCCTTCATTGTCAAATAAGTGAGTCAGGCCCACAATTCGAATATACCATCCGCTGTTCTCCGATGTCAATCGGGGTAAATTGTTGCTTCATGTAGAAAACTGTCTATTTGACGAAGACGCGTGTGTTTTCACGGTATACATAAAATGGAGTCTGCAATTATATATAACCCGGAATGGGCGGGGGTGAAACAGGGGACAAGAAAAATTCAGAATTGTTTATCTTTAGCAACTCTTCTTTTCATCAATTATTTATTTTATTAACAGATATAATAGTATTCATACTCATATGGAGTTTCTCACAGTACATTCTTTCTAAATATGTTGAAGTCTTTTTTCAGATGGTTTATAACCGTAAGATGCCGCTTTCTTATAGCAACTCGTTGCCCTCTCCAGATTGCCCATAACCTCATATAGACTACCCAAATTGTGCAAGGCGGTAAAGCTTCCCGTGCCTAAAACACTCTCATACTGATCTGTCTCACCAATTTCCAAACATTTTAAATATGATGCTTCAATTAACGGAAACAAATCGATATATTTCTTTGTATTGCTTAAAATCAATTTCATATAAAACACACCGCAAACAAAATGAAAATCGGCAAAATCCTGCAAAAAGGCCTGTTCTCTCTGAATAATCGGCAAACCCGCTTCAAGCTGGTTGGTAGCAATTAATTCATAAATTAAATTAACGATCACGTTAGGAGCATAGGATTCCATTTTTGTCAGCAAAGCATACGCTTGCTCAAGATGATGACATGCTTGAACATGATTGTTAATTCCTCTAAATTCTTTGGCAATTTGGTAGTGAGAATATGAATCTTTAGGATTATTCGCAATTTCTATCTGCAAAATAGGGATATTCCGATCTGCCTTGGACTTCATATAGCCGTCATGCAGAATTTCAACAGGAAGCTTAATCCTTGGAAGATCGGAGACCAATTGCTCATGAATTCTCCCTTCGTACCTGACTCCAGACGGAAAAATTCGCGAAATAAAGCTTTGGGCAAAAGATAATTCTCCATCGTCACTAGAAAACTGACTTACTAACTTCAGTCTTCCAATGGCATTCTCCTGATTGATGAACTGACGAATAGCTGCTCCCCCGTTATTTATATATTCATCCGCATCAAGAACTAAGTTCCAGTCGCAGGAAGCATGATCCAGAGCAATATTTCTGGCATCCGCAAAATTATGATTCCATGTCCAATCATATATTTTTGCTCCGTAAGCTTGGGCCACCCATTTAGTACGGTCAGTTGATCCCGTATCCACAATAATGATCTCGTCCACCAATTTACAAACACTGTCTAGACAGCGGGGAAGAACCTTTTCTTCATTTTTAACTATCATCGTTAGGGCTATTGTTTTCATCACAGACTCCAAACTCAATTTTCTAATTTATTTTGCTGTACTTCTATTATCAATTGATTAATATCCTGGTCTTTATTTGGGATTTGTTCCAGATAATATAAAGATAACTCATATTCACTGGCTCTATATAAAAAGTATCCTAAATTGTATAAAGAATCTTCATCTAAGTTATCTATTTCTAATGCGTGCTGCAACAAAGGAATAACTAAATTGTAATGTCTATTGTTATAGAAGATAACCGCCAATTGATTTAAGATCTTGATTCTATTAACCGGTAGAGAATCTATAATACTAATTAAGTTATCACTTGTAACATTGCCGTCAGAAGTAGCATCCAATAAATTAATCAGATCATTTTCATTCTGTGCGGCAGCATCAAACCGTTCAATACATTTCTGTAGGAAACTATCAAAATGAGGTGAGCAAGCTTCTACCAAATATTGATACACGATAAATTGCTCTCGCAGTTCAGGCTGCGACAACTGTACAAGTCCATCAACAAACCTCTGATCCTCGTCATTGATAGTCAAAGTATTTCCGTGATATCGAACACTTTGACAGCCCGTAGCCCTAAACATTTTATCTATTTCATGTAGGGTGAAAAATCTTAAATGAGTATTATCCATTATTCCCGAATCTTTGTACCATCTTCCGTTAAGGACTTCCTTCAAAACACTGTAATGCATAACATTTGGAATACTCGCGATAATTTTTCCGTTATCTTTCAGATAGACCACTAGATTTCTCAATACGTTCCAAGGATCTGTCAAATGTTCCAATACATCCGGCAGCAATATATAATCAAAATGTTTAGGGGGATAATCGAGTTGATTCTCAACATTCGCTATTCTAACATTTGCAAAATTGGATGCAATAATCGCTGCGGCCTTATTTATTTCAATTCCGTGTAATTCAGCATTTCTATACTTGCTTTTTATCCCCAGTAATGTTCCGCCGCAAGCACAGCCTATTTCCAACACACGAATAGACGAATTTTTATCATAAGGATTTATTAATTGGATAATATCATTCCTTATAAAGGACGAATATCCCGATTCAAATCCCCACTTTTCGATAAACTTTTGTTTATTCTTTTTTAGCAGAGCTGTATATTTATCATTTTGAGCACCAAATGATACAGATCCATAATGATGTATAAAGACATTTTTGCAGAGAACCAAATGATACCCAGCTTCTATTATTCTGTAGCTTAAGTCATCATCCTCATAATTCCCCGGAGAAAATCGTTCGTCTAAAAATCCAATTTGCTCAATAATCTGTTTCTTCATCAACAAACAAAAGCCCATTAACCTTAATCTATATTCATACGCATCGTCATCCGGTTTATTATATTGATCCGCAAAAGTAATCATTTCATCAATAGTTTTATAAGGGACTTGAATTTGCTGATAGTTCGACATATTATTTGTTACCGGACCTACTGCCGCGATGCACTCATCGCTGTAGAGCCGTTCCAGCAGTAGTTCAAGCCATCTTGGTGTTACTACGGTGTCATTATTAAGAAGAAGTACAGTTTCCCCTTTAGCAAGTGCTATCCCTTGGTTGCAACCTTTTGGAAATCCGAAATTTTGAGTATTCAGTACAGATAAGATATCTTGCTGGCTACTCAACCACTCCTGAGTTCCATCGGTGGAATTGTTATCTATGACAATCAACTCATAAGTTCCCGCCTCGGTGTACTGTCTGATACTAGCAATACATTCTTGGGTATATTTTAACTGGTTGTAAGTAATTATTATAATACTAGTGAGTATCTTCATTTCAGCACTCCTTTTTTATGTTTAATGCAGGCAGGAATAAGGTATAGTTTAATGATACTATTTACATTCATTATACTTAAGCTGTCCAAAAACATTGATTGTAAAAAAACAGATATACAGAACCCGGACAAGTTATGTTTGAATTTTCACTTTAAGATTCGGAGACCAACTTCTTATGAATTCCCTTCGTCTCGAAGCAGCTATCCTACTCAAATATTTGGTGCTATGCATGGTAACTCTACTAAAAGTTTGTATCACTTTCACTACAATCTCCTCAGTCAATCCCTTATAATATCCAGAAATACCCACTAAATGTATGTGAACCATTTCAAATGTTTTATCTTTACATTCTTTATCGGTCAGTCAATAGTAGCTTTGTATATTGAAGACAAAAAAATAAGCCCTCCATTGAAATGGAGAGCTTATTGCGCTGTTTCAAATGATTATCCCAACAATTTAAGAACTGCTTGCGGTGCAGAGTTTGCTTGAGCCAGCATAGCAGTACCGGATTGAACCAAAATTTGATTCTTCGTGAATGCTGTCATTTCAGTAGCCATGTCAGCATCTTTAATACGGGAGTTAGCAGCCGACAGGTTCTCGGAAGTTACACCCAAGCTGTTGATCGTATGCTCCAGACGGTTTTGATAAGCACCCAAAGCAGCGCGGTTAGTGGAGACTGTATTAATTGCGGATTCGATTGCAGCCAGTGCATCTTGAGCGCCAGTTTGGCTAGAGATATCAATGGCATCAACACCAAGAGCAGTAGTTCTATTATCAGTGAAATTCGCAGTAAGTGTTTCACCATTGGATACGCCGATTTGGAAAGTAGCAGAAGCAGAAGATCCATCAAGTAAGTTTACACCGTTGAAATTGGAATTTCCAGTAATTCTGTTAATTTCTGCACGCAGCTCATTAACTTCTGCTTGAAGACTCACACGGTCGGTAGTATCGTACGTACCGTTCGCTGCCTGGTTAGCCAGCGTGTTCATCCGTTGCAGCATGGCATGAACTTCAGTCAAGTCGCCTTCAGCCGTTTGAATCATCGAGATACCGTCTTGTGCGTTACGTTGAGCTTGGTTCAAGCCGTTGATTTGATAAATCATTTTCTCGGAGATTGCCAGACCGGCAGCATCGTCAGCAGCGCGGTTGATGCGGTAGCCGGAAGACAATTTTTCCATTGTCTTGCTCATGTTTGTGTTGTTGAAGTTCAAGTTGCGGCCAGCGTTGAGAGCGCCAACGTTCGTGTTAATAAACATTCCCATTACGAATCATCCTCCATGATTGGTTGTTTTGGCCACGTCCATGTGGCCTAATTTTTATATCGGCCAAATTAAGAGATTGTTTAGCTTAACTTGGAAAATACTTTTTATTTTTTCTCATCAACATACAAAGGGATTTGATCCCGATCCCTGTTCTGAAGATTGTAGTACGCATTCATGACCTTCTGATGGTTCTTGACATGTTGCAAGCCTGTCCCAGTGTTCGAAGACATATCTCTGAGCTTATTTTGCGCGACTTCAATATTGCTAAGTATCTCATTCATTACAGAAGTCAGACTTTCATCCGCTGCTATAGAATCGGCGGGAAAATCGTTTATTTGCTGCTGGAGGGCCTCAATTTCCATGGTTAGTCTATTCCACTGAGAAGCCAGAGGGGGAAAGCGTCCCCCTATATCTTCAGCATCCCCTTTAAGAACAAGCTCTCTCTGCAATTCGGAACAAACAAGGAGTTCTTTATATAGACTGCTCTTTCGCTTCAAGAGGGCCGACATTTGAGCTTCATTGATCAAGCGTGCCACCCTTTCCGATTGCCTCCCATGCCGTTTTGAGTTCACCGAGCATCCCGATAACCTCATCAAGAGATTCTGAACGCTTCTTAATATTCGCCTCAATAAGCCGTTCAATTATATAGAAATAAAGCTGCCTGAGATTCCGGGCAATTTCCCCTCCATCCCTCATGTTTAGGGAAGAGATTAGTTCATAAATGATATCTTGAGTCTTTTGAACGTTTTTATTGGTACTTGTAATATCTCCCTGCTGAATCGCTTCTTTTGCATTTAAGGCAAACTGGATAGCTCCATTAAACAACATAAGCGTTAATCTATGCGGAGACGCCGTCTGATATTTGTTTTTTTGATAGGCTTGATAGCCTGCCAGATTAGGTGATGTCAAATACTTCATCTCCTGTGAATTTCAATTATTTAGCTGGAGGATTTAGCCGTCAAAGCCGACAATTGGCTGGACATCCATGATTTCTGATTATTCAAAGAAGACATAACGACTTCGAGATTGGCATACTGCTTCTTCAAGCTTGCCTCTTTCATGTCCAAGCGGGTCTGCATGTTCTCTATCGCATCATCAATAAAAGAGATGTCGTCATCGTAACCCTTGACTTTTGTGGTTATAACCCCATTTACGCTATCTGTCCAGACCTTTAGGAAATTTACAGTTTTCTTTCCAAAACCGTCATAGGAAGGATCAGTCCCCGTAAACATTTGTTGTAGTGTATCCGGATCTGCTGCAAGCTTGGATTTGAAGGTATCTTTATCGAAGGATAATTCTCCGGTCATCAATGCGGCCGAAGTTACCCCCTTGTCTACTTCAAGCCCAAGGTCAGACATTAATTTATATCCCGCTTTATCGCCAAAGAGGCCATTTAGCATATTGTTCATTTGCGATTGCAAATCTCTCAGGGTAGAGTCCCCTTGAAGAGTTAGTGACAGACTGCCGTCCGCATTTTTTGTGGATTTCTGGGTGTTATCCCGAATGGTCTTGATAATATCGTTATATGCAGTTACGAATGTCTGAACTTTATCCGCTATTTTATCTGCATCCTGGCTGACATTCACTGTGGAAGTACCTGTACCAGTTAATTGAAGGGTTGCGCCAGGAACTGCATTTTTCACTTCATTGGTTGAACTTGTTACATCGATACCATTAACCTGAAGTGTTGCATCTTTAGCAGCTTGTTTCTCTACGAAACCGAAATAGTCAGTTGTTGAAAATGTAAACGAATTGGCTTGGCCAGCCTGCGCCGAAGTCAGTGTTAAAGCTTGGGTAGTAGCTGATGTTTGTACTACAGCGGCATTGACACCCATCCCCAAGGCGTTGATTCTGCTTCTTACTGTACTCAAGACTTCGTCCATCGTTTTGGACTTCAAATCCGTAAGATCAATCGTATTCCCGTTCACAGTAATGGAGTCTGGAAGTGAAGCACCCGTATCTGTGATGTTAAAAGACTTACTTGCCGCCACCTGCTGCTGCGCAAGCTGAGTGACATTCACCTGGTAGTTCCCAGTAACCGAATTATCACCAGCAGTTACTGATAACTTCGAAGTATCTGAACTGGTAGCCCTTGTAAGCTTAAAGCTGGTAGCATCCTTCAAAGCCGTAGCTGCGTCCTTCAAAGTTGCAAGCTTCGTATTCAGGGATTTAAATATTTTTTGGTAAGCTGCTGCATTTGATTTCTTGGTTTGCAGTTTGGTAAGCGGGATGGACTCCTGCTTCATGATCGCGTCAATGTAGCTGCCGGAGTCAAAACCGGAAGCAAGGCCTGTAAAGCTGATGCTCATATTCATTCATTCCTTTCCTGCTAAATTTTTTGATCGATGAACATGCCGATCAATTCTTTCATTTTGATCGAAAGGTCGATCAGAAACTCCGGCGGAAGGCTATTCACGACTTCTTTCGTTTTGGCATTCACAACCTCGACGTACAATTGTTTGGCTTTGTCGTTGTACTTGAAATGCAGCTCTCTATTGGAATCTGCGATCGCCTTGTTTAATTTCTCGATCTGCTTGTCCAGCCTGGTTTTCTCTTCATCCGTTAATGAGTGGTAATTGTACTGCCCTTCTGTTTTTTCAATTCCAGAATTGCCGGCTATCGGCTGCAAGGGAAGACCCGGAGCACTCCCTGAAAAAGATTTTACTGTTTCTACACTCACTGTTTCCACGCGACGGATATTCATCCCTATCCCACCCAAATGTTAAAATGAATTACATTTTAAAATTTTTAAGCAAGTTAAGGATTTGTTCTTGCTGCAATTGCTCAGTCTGTTCCTTAGCTAACTTATTTTCTGAAACGATTCCTTCATACAGTTCCTTGCGAAGAATTTGAACATCCTTGGGGGCTATGAAGCCGATTTTGATTTGATCGCCTTCGATCCCCAGGATTTGGACCGCAATGTCGTTGCCAATCATGACAGTTTCGCCGATCCGGCGCTTTAGGACAAGCATTTATTCGCCCTCCTTACGCTTAATCAGATAGCGAATCGGCATATCCTGGTCCTTGAGTATATATTGAATTCCCCTTAATGAATGGGGAGAAAGCAGAATAGGCGCCATCAGATTGGCGTACAGCTCACTGTTCTGGATATTGACGATCAGCATCACCCCAACGTCATCCGGGGATTCCAGCTTTAGCAGCTCTACAACTTCATCCGATATTTTAAAGCTGTAATTTTCCAGCGCCTCGTGTGCAGGAAGAAGAATAAAGCTCACATCTTCCTGAAGAGCATGCAAGACAAAAAAAGAGGTGTCTGCCAAAGGGAAAAGCCCGTAATCATGAATATCGGATATTCCCAGAATTTCGGTTTCAAACTTGTAGATCTGATTAGCACTGAGCTCCAGCGGACCGTAAACGGGACTCTGGATCACCTTCATTTGGGAAGCCCCCCTCTTACCTCGAAGTTAATTTCCGGAGGGTGAATACGGAAGTCTATGATTACGCCCTGATGAGGCACAAGCCCAACATTAAGTTCCTTCTGACCGCTTCTCATATAACGCTCATGGGCGATTGCACCGAATACATTTTTCTCTCCTGATGCTATATTAGCCATCCTGTCGCCTTCCCGGGCCTTGGCTGCAATGAGTTCCAGAAGCTCAGCCTGAGTCTTCTGATTGAATTCCTTCATTAGGGAATAAGGGCGTTTTAAATCCATGTCGTCATAAACGCCGCTCATATCGGTTTCAAGCTCTGCCGACTCAGTCTTAATCGTCAATTCCGCGGGAATGTACTGTCCCCATGAGCCCGAAGTTACAGCCGAAAAATCCATGATTCACCTCCGCCCTCCTCTGCCGGATTTACTACCTCAGAAAATCCAGCAAAGAAGTCTGCATGATTCTGGCCCCTGTGGACAAAGCAGCCTGAAGGACGTTTTCCTTCATCTTCAAATCGGTAATAGCCGTAGGCATATCGACGTCGGCTACCTCGGAACGTTGTTCATGGAGATTGTTCTGGTCATCGCCAATTCGGCTCTGCATGAGATCGAACCGGTTCATTCTGGCACCTATCTCTGCCCAGCTTAGCATAATCCGGTCTGCGGAGTCGTCAATCTTGCCTAAAGCAGCCGAAATACCGGTTGTACTATTGGAATCCAGAGAATCTGCAAGGTCATCCAGAACCTTAAAGACGTTATCCGTTCCTGCTGCACCGAAGATGGTTTCACCGGAAATACTGACGGGCACCTTAACTGCAGGGCTTACGTTCAGATAGAAAAGTCCCTGATCCGTTTCGTCCGTTGAAGCCGTTGCCGAGGTGTATGGAGTCTGATCTGTCTTCTGTCCATTAAAGAGATAACGTCCGTTATAAGTGCTGTTGCCGATCGTGACCATCTGTTCCTTGAGCTGCCGGATCTCTTTGGCGATAACCTGACGCTGCTCCTGGCCATAAGTCCCGTTCGCCGCTTGCAAGGTTAGCGTACGTGCCCGTTTGAGCACATCGTCTGCCTGCTGCATCAGAGAATCCATCGTCTTCAGAATATCGTTGCCTGTCTTGGCATTCTCCAAAAACTGATCGTCCCTGGCCAAATCCGTGTCATAACGCATCTGATACCCGACCCCGATAGGGTCGTCGCTCGGTTTTGTAATTCTCTGGCCCGTTGCCAGCTGGTTTTGCCCCACGGTCATGGCCGTGTTAATGTTGCGCAGATTTTTAAGCAGCTGCAGGTTCTGCATTACGCCTGTTACACGCATCTCTTATTCCCCTCCTCTTAACGACCTACAATTCCCATTTGATTAATGATCCGGTCCAGCATTTCATCCACCGTTGTCATAGACCGTGCCGCGGCATTATAAGCTTGCTGAAAACGAATCATGTCCGCCAGTTCTTCGTCCAAATTCACTCCGCTAACCGATTGTCTGGACATTTGTAAGGAATCTACCAAATTCTGCTGATTATCCTGATTTCGGGCTATGTTGTTTGCTCTGATCCCCAAATCGGAAGTCACCGCCCGGAAATAATCATCCGTTGTCCCCTCGGTGAGTGAAGTCAAATTATCCGGAAAAGTGAACGTAACATCCCGCAGCGAAGCAAGCGCGTTCGCAATGTCGCTGTTGCCCCTGATCGTTCGATTCGTTCCGCCCACCGTCTCATATTTCGAAGAAGCTGCAATTTTATTGGTATCTTTGATAATATCAGGATTTACGGAAATGTTGTCAATGGTAAAAGCGCCGCCTCCGCTGGCTGTAAAGAAAGGAACTCCCGATTCCGCCGGATTTTCCAAATTGTAGCCAAGCTCATGCAGGCCGTTGAAACCATCAACTTGGACTTGCATCGGGGAAACGACTTCCGATCCCTTTGGAATGGTCTGACCTGCCGGAATCTTGCTTCCATCTTTCAGCGTTACTTCATTCAGGGCAGTCATATTTGCAGAAGTGACATAACCGTTGCTGAGCGTCACCGTTACCGGCCCGTTTACCAGAGTGTCCACCATACCGTTAAGCTGGTTGCGGATATTCGCAATTTCATCAAGGGACTCCGCATACCCGCTTAACTCCCCGCCTGTGGCCGCCTGTGCAGCCGCTTCTGTCATCGGTGTCACCTGATCCCCCGTAAGAAGATTGTTGCCGGCAGCAGCCACAGTGATCATGCCTCTGTTATCTTCGGTTACATCAATGTTAACAATTTTCGACAACTGATCTACAAGCAGGTCACGCTGGTCTCTGTAATCATTGGCGTGATCGCCAAAGGCTTCGTTGTCGCGGATCAGCACATTCAGCTTGGCGATGTTGCTTGCAATATTATTGGCTTCGCTCACTTTCTTGCCGATATTCGAGTTGGTGTCAGTCTCCAGATTGGTTAGCGATTCTCCCACGTGCTTCAGCGTATCCGTGAGGTTCTGCGCGGCTCCGGAAACGGCGACACGAGCGCTCAGAAGCGAAGGGTCCCGGTTCAAGGCCTCCCAGGAATCCCAAAAATCATTCATTACGCTGCTGATTCCGTTATCGGAGGGTTCATTCAAAATGTTCTGGATCGCAGTCATCGTGGTGTTTAAAATGTCATAAGCGCCCAGAGAGGTATTCTCCCGGCGGTATTGAATGTCGAGAAAGCTGTCCCGCATCCGGGTGATGCTGTCTACTTGCACGCCTGTGCCAAGCTGCCCGGGCATCTGGCTCTTCGTCATGCCCATCTGCCAAATCGGCTTTGTCGCCGATGTATTCACGCGCTGCCGGGAGTAGCCTTCCGTATTCTGGTTGGCGATATTGTTTCCCAGCGTTTGCATTGCTGTCGTATTGACAAAAAGAGCCCTCTTGCTGGTCTCGAGCCCGTGAAATGTAGAAGTCATGTTCCTTCGCTCCTTTACTCTTTCATCCTTGCTGCTTCCATCCTTGCTATTTACGCCCGTGTATCAAACCTGCTTCTCGCCTGCGGCTTCTTGTCCTGAACCTGAGGCGGAGCATAAGTCAGCTCCTGATCCCAGTTATCAGCCATTAAATTCAACGAATAATCTATAAATGAAAGGGACTGTTGTATCAGTTCCTGATTAAATGCATTCACTGATTTAAGCTCTTCGAGTGTATGTTTGAGCGCAGCATGCTTGTCCTTAAGCTGCGCCTTTTCTTCCGGATCGAACACAAGCCGCATAATTTCCGACAGCTTCAGCTGCAGGTGGGACTGGACTCCTTTTTCCCGAAGCAAAAGCTGAATGCCGTCCTGAAGCCGATTCTCAAGCTCATGGATCGCTTTCGTCTTTCTGGATTCCACATTCATCGTTCTGAGCAGCTCATCATAATTCCGCGAAACAATAGCCTTTCTCTTCTCTAAAGAAGTTCCCAATAATTCCGAATAGCTCTCCCTAAGAGCGTCCAAGGTTTCCGAAAGGATGGTAACTGACATGTTCCCCTCCTATTTCGTGTATTCCTTGAAATAAGGAGCCAGCTTCTCGGCGATTTTGCCGGCTTCCACCTGATAGGCCCCCGAAGCAACCTGAGCCTTCAATTCCTGAATCCGTTTAGCATTGGCTGCATTTTCCGGTTTGTCTGAAGATTTAAGCATCTCCATAGCTTCGGGAGAAATGGATAATTCGTCCTTGCGCTTGGCCTTCCTGTCCTCCGGTTGACGTTGATTTTCTACTTGACGCTGATATGAGTTAATCGCTCCGAGCCGTCCGATATCATTAACTTTCATGACTCTCACCTTTCTTTATCAAATAAACAAGCCGATAATCTTTACTAAGTTTATCGGCAGGGATTGAAACATTATTAATAGTCAATTGAAACCGGTTTTAGTCTTTACGCAATTTATTTATGGCCCCGTAAGTAGTAGTTCCTTCGGCATTCTCCTCGCCCGCTATTTTCCTGGAGGCGGCTGTCAAGTCCCGGGTAAGCCTTGCGCGGCAGCTTTCACACATGTTGCCTTCACGGATCATAATTCCGCACACCTCGCAGGGATACATCATCTCTGGATGGTCCTCAATGGAAATCCGGCCTTCCTTGATAAATTTGGTGATCTGCCGGATGGAGACCTCAGTAGCGTCCGATAGCTCCTGGATGTGCGTTCCCTTGTGTTCCCGCAAATAAGTTCTGCATTTATCATATTCCTTCTCAATGTCGGCAATGCAGTTCCCACACAGATTTTTGAAATTTTTGGCGTAAAGCTTTCCGCAGCGAGGACAATTATCCAGATTCATTCTTTTTTCCTCCACTCATATTTTAAAAAAACGCGGTTAAAACTAGATTAACCTATTCAATTCTGGAAGTCTATCTGTTCGCTTCTCTCTATTTATCGGTTGTCTCACGCCAAAATGTTACGTTAAGACCTCGCCCATGTCAGACTGTAAACCTCTGCCTGGACCCCTATTGAGGCGCATATGTCGTGAAGCCGGGCCCCGCATGCGCCGGCAGTGCTCCCGGTCGTATAGATGTCATCAACAAGCAGCAGCCGGAGTGGTTGACTCTGACCGAATCGGGTACCGTTCCTGAATCCTTGGCCATTTTGGATCAAATTGCCCAGCCGGCGAACGCCTTCAGGATAGCCTGCAAAAGCGCTGCGCATATCCTTTAGCCGCTCCGAACGGGACTTCAAGCTCTGCTTCTCCGTATCTCTGGTCCGCTGAAGCAAAGGAAGAAGCGGCATTTTTACCTTCCCGGCAACCGCTGCCGCCAGCACCTCCGCCTGATTAAAGCCTCGCTCCCTCATTCTAGGCGGGCTTACCGGCACATAGGTGATGATGTGAATTCTCCATCTTCGGTCTCCCGTGACCCGGCGCATTTCCTGTTCCAACCAGATATAGCCCTGTACGGTCATTCTGCCGAGCACGGAAGCGAGTCTCTCCCGGCCACGGTATTTGTATTGTCCAAGCCAGTCTCTCATCCGCTCATCATAGGTTACTGCGCTTCGGTTCATAATAAATGGCCGATGCTGAGCCCAATCTCCTCGCGTACAATCCGGACAACCGATCCCCCGGCCGCACACCGGGCAGCGCGGATCCCTGATCCAGGGAATCGCTTCCGCACAGGAAGGGCAGAGCTCGGGATAACCGTAATCGCCAGCGCTGTGCCGGGTCCATTTGCCGCAACCCAGGCAGGAAAAACCCGGTGGAGCGAACATAGTGTACAGCTTGCCAAAGCCTAAGCGTCCAGGATGGCTCATCCGGATCCCTCCTTCCCTGCCTTTTCGCTGCTGATATATCCTCTTGCTTTGGCAATTCGGTTCATGTGCTGGATCTGCCGGATGGCCCACCTCTGCGAAAGCGTCGACTGCGGGGAGAAGAACAACACCTTCCCTGCGGGATCGTCTTTGGATCTTCCTGCTCTGCCCGCCATTTGGACAAGGGAAGCTTCATCGAATAGCCCGCTGTCCGCATCCAAAATAAAGACGTCGCTGCGCGGTACGGTTACCCCTCGTTCGAGAATGGTTGTGGTCACCAGAATACGAATCTGGCAGCTGCGGAAGGCGAGCACTTTGGACGCCCGTTCCCCGTCTTGTGAAGAAGTTCCTTCGATCACAAGATCGGGAAAGCTTGTCCGCAGCAGCGAGACAAGCGGCAGGATGTGCTTGATCCGGGACACAAACATGAAGATTTGCGCTCCGCGGTTGATGGAGTTCTTCAGTTCGGATCGCAGTGCTCCCCCAAGGCGCCTCCGCCTGGCCAACTCCATGCAGCCGGGCGACTGTATCCGCCTCGGGACCGGGAGCGGATGCCCGTGAAAGCGGGCAGGCACTTTGGCTGCCATGCATTTGCCGGCCGCTGCCTCCCGCTGCAAGTAACGGGGCGGTGTTGCCGACAGAAAAATAAAATGACCATCGTCACGGCAGCAGGCTTCCGCCGCGAAAGCGAGCATGGGATCATTGTGATAGGGAAATGCGTCCAATTCATCAATGATCACAAGGTCAAAGGCTTTATGAAACCGCAGCAGCTGATGGGTTGTGGCCAGTACAAGCGGCGCAGATTGCCAGCGGTCGCTGCTTCCGCCATATAACACGTTCACCTTCTCGGCCGGAAAAGCTTTAGCGATCCGGGGCGCGAGCTCCAGCACCACATCCCTGCGTGGTGTGGCGACAAGCGCCCGGCCCCCGGCTTCCAGCACGTGCGCCAGCAGCGGGAAGATCATTTCGGTTTTGCCGGCGCCGGTGACGGCCCAGAGCAGAAAGCGCGCAGGCCGCGTCCCTTTATTCGGCTCCGCCAGAAACCGCAGCGCGGCGGCAGCTGCCTCGCGCTGCGCGGGGCTTAGCCCCCACCGGTCCAGCTCGTGACCGGTGGGGGGCCCCGGCCGGGCCGCGCGCGCGTTCGCCGCGGCCCGCCCCCCGGCGCTGCCGCGAAGCAGCAGCGCGCAGGCCCGGCTGCGCCCGAGTGCGAGGCACGCCTCGCAATAGGCGCAGCCGCTCTCCCCGCACGAGGCGCATGGCGCCGTGCGGACTACCGCGCTGCCGCAGCGGCGGCAGCGGGGGCTTGCCGGCCCGCGCAGCAGGCCGGCAAGCCCCTTCCGTCGCCCGGCTGGCGGGGCGACGCCGGAGAGTAGCTGCAGGCTCCCGGATAGATGCGCCAGCTGCACAGCTGTGCGCCACGAGCCTGCGAGCAGCGGCAGCGCATCATCAAGCAGCTGCCGCAGTTCCGGGAGCAGCAGCGATCGGCCCGCAAGGGCCACGGAAAGCTGCTCCACCTCATCAGGCATGGGCAGCTTCCGAAGCGCTGCCATCCCTTCCTTATTGGAGGCATCTGCTGCGAGCAGCCGTCTGAAATCCGGGGTTATCCCCGTTGAACGGCGGTATAACCACAGCGGCTCATCACGCTCTTGCCGAGCATTTTCCAAGCCCCTGTTCTGTACGCTGCCCGAAATAGCATCCTTGTGATCTCTCGCAAGCCCAGGCTTCCGGCTTATTTCCCTGCCTCCTAAAGCGCAGCTCCTCCAGAGGCTGACCGATCGTGTTCCTTTCGCCCCCGTTCCCGTCCGTTTCTCCTCCTGCCTCCGCCATGTGCTGATCAATTTCCCCCAGTCTCCCAAATCAAAACGGTCATAAGCCGGCATAGATACAAATTGATCACGCCAAGCAGCAGCTTGTCCTAAAGGAGCCGCTTCCATGATCAGCACTATGCACTCCGCCGCCGGATATTTTCCACGGTGACTTTCCACGCCTCCTGTCCACCATAGCAAATCCATGCGCAGATCCAGGCTTACTTTGGCCTGCCATCGCCCTTTCACCTTCACCACATATAAAGCAGCTTTCATCTTCCGCCCCCCTGCCCAAAACAAGATATCAAACAACCGATTTCAGGCGCTCCGGTCGCCTGATCGCTTGTGATTCCAAATGCTGAATAAATCGGGTCGTATCTCCGGCTAGTTCAATCCTGTCATTTTTCTAATTAATACAACAAAAAACACACTCAAAGCCGTCTGGCTTATCCGAGTGTGCTTCACCCTGTCTTCTCTTCCTTCGAAGAGAAGGCTTTCTTTATTTTAGCTAACATGTACATAGGGGATTTTGGATGCCTCCCCCGGCTGGCGAAGATCAATAAACAATACGCTCTCCCCCTGAAAATCCGGTGAATGGCGCTCCAGTTCTTCCTTTGACAGAACTCCTGAAAATTTGATCACCTGCAGATGGATACCCTCGAATCTTCTCATCCGCTCTGCAATAGCCAAGGTATCATCCTCTGAATCTTCATCAATCAGCGTCACCGTAGGGTGTGTGCTGCGCAGACCCGCATACCAGCAAATCGCTCGCAAATACCACTCCAGCTGCCGACCGTGGTTGCGGGTGATTAATACATAGTGGATGGACCGTCCGCGGGAACCGGACATTCCCCCATTCGAACGGCTGTACAGCCAGTGAACTACGGCGGCCGCAAGCCCGTAACCTAACAGAATCCATAATCCCAAAGATATCATGGAGCTCACCTCCCCATCGTCTGAACGGTTCGATAAACCTGTAAAGGTTATAGAAACCGTCTGCCTTAACCCTTAAGCTTCAAGCTTATAGCACAGTATATGCGATGGTGAGAGAGGGGGTTACTGGGCATTGGTGTACCGCGTGTCTAGTAAGAATCAAGGGTTGTCTGCACTTAAGTTACCCTGGACCTCGCTTTGTAGGATCATTGAAGCAATAACGCGGTAAGCGATTACCACGATTGGTTCCATCCCACTGGGCTATCCATACAACCAAAGACGTACTTTAATTTTGCTATCATCCTATGATATAAACATCATATTTTTGATAGCAGCGGTTTCTCTACAGCGTAACCCATCCGAATTTGATCGCGTTGATCACGGCCTGGGTACGGTCGTCAACCTCCATCTTTTGCAAAATGCTGCTGACGTGGTTCTTCACCGTTTTCTCGCTAATAAACAGATGTTCGCCGATCATCTTGTTGCTCCGGCCCTCAGCCATCAGACGAAGCACTTCGGCCTCCCGTCTGGTCAACGGGTTGTCGTCGCCGGCTACAAATTTAACTCCCGCTTCACGAAGCGTGCCGTCCTCTGCAATGGCCCCGGTTTCATGCAAATACTCCATACGGCGCAGCTGCTGGATCAGCTTGCCTGTTACTTTAGGATGGATAAACGCATGTCCCTCCGCTACGGAACGAATCGCGTTGATCAGCGACTCCGCCTCCATATCCTTTAGAAGATAGCCTGTCGCCCCTTTGCGAAGCGTTTCAAACACATAGCTCTCGTCATCATGGATGGATAAAATAATTATTTTAACGTCCGGCATGACCTCCCGAAGCTGCTCGGTCGCATCAACGCCATTGGTACCCGGCATATTGATATCCATCAGGACAATTTGCGGTTTATATCTTGTACAGCAGTCGAGCACCTGCGATCCGTCACTGCATTCGCCAACGACTTCGATGTCTTCCTCCATATTCAAAATTCTTTTAAGTCCTTCCCGAAACAGCTGATGATCATCAGCCAAAAGCACTTTCACTGTTCTGTTCTCCACTGTACTCACCTGATCCATCTTAATTATTGCTCCTTTCTCTTCTCTACGTTTGTCGGAATATGAATGACGATTTTCGTTCCCTGGTTCTCTGCCGACTCAATTTCCATTCTTCCTTCCAGCAGTTCAACCCGTTCCCGCATTCCTATCAAGCCAAAATGAGCATGCTCCTTGGTCTTCTGCTCGAGCAACTCTACTTTAAACCCAAGACCGTTATCCTGAACCATAATTTTAATCATCTGGGCTTGATAAGTGATTTCGACACCGACATAAGTAGGGTAGGCATGCTTGGCCGCATTGTTAAGAGCTTCCTGCACAAGACGGAATATAGCTGCTTCCATAGCGGAAGATAACCGCTGCTCTTTGCCTCTTGTTTCAAAAGTGGCCCTGATCTTGGTCTTCTCCTCAAAGTCGTGAACATATTTGCGCAGCGTCGGGATAAGGCCCAGATCATCAAGAGCCATAGGCCGCAAATTAAAAATGACCTTGCGCATTTCTTCCAGACTGGATCTTACCTGGTGCTTTAAATCTACTATTTCGTCCCGAACATTGTCAAAATCCTGCTTGATTAGCATTCTTTCCACAATTTCGGTCCTAAGTACCATATTGGCAAGAAGTTGGGCAGGACCATCGTGGATTTCACGCGAAATTCGCTTGCGCTCTTCTTCCTGGGCCAAAATAATTTTCAAACCGAGCAATTGCCTGTTCTTGGCAGATTCCAGTATCCTCGTTACCTGTCCAATTTCGCCGGACAAATACTCGAGGACTACATTCATCTGGGTACCAATTGTTTCAGCTCTCTCTACGGACCGTTCTACATTGCGACAGCGTTTCTGCAGCTCATCGCGCCGAGCTTTCAAATACATCTCTTTCTCACGATATATCAAAAGATCAAGCTGCAGCTGCGTCGCCTTCTCATAAGCCTGCTTGATGTCTTCTTCCTTATAACGCACAAAATCCCGGCTGACTTCCGTCAGCCGGATTCGGGAGCGGCGGTAATTCAGTTCAAGCTGATCAACCTTCTCTACCGTCTCTGCAGTTTCCTTCATGACCTGCTGAAGCTCGGTATTTAATGTCTTGAGCTCATTGCGTGCAGCATCGAGAATTTCGATCATTTGCAGTTTGCTGTTTTGCATCACATCGATCGCATTTTTAATGACCCGGTCTATCGCATCGGTTTGAAAATCCACGTAAGTCATTCTCCATTTCTTACCCTAGATAATATCAAGTACTATCATATCATGATTCAAGGGTAATAGACTTCGTTTTCTGTTCCCATTTTACGGAGATTCCCAGCCGTTCTGAAACTAATCGAATAGGGACTAAAGTCCTGTTATTTATAATTAACGGTGTTACTTCTGCGGTTTGGCGTTGGCCGTTTAAAATATACTCCTTGTTGTCGACATAGAGATCCAGCATGGTGCTGCCCCGAAGCACCGTAATTCGTTTGAACGCGGCCGTCCATGCGGCCTGTCCGCCGAAATAATCAACTACATATTTGATCGGTACGTAGGTTGTTCCATCTTTTACGACCGGAGCAGCATCCATGCTCTGCTTTTGACCGTTAAAGGTGAACGATTTATTGCCGACGGTCATGACGACCTTGGCACTTGGGGGAAGCGAGCTGTCCCCGCCTGATGGAACGGTAAACCGGATATTGTCAAAAGAAACGCTGCCGGTCATTGCGCGCTCATCCTGGCCTTCCGCAAGGTTGACGACGTAAAGCCGCTTGAGCTTGGCTCCGGAAGTGATGCCATACGAGCTGAGGTCGATATCTACATGCTTCCAGCCGGTCCAATCCAGCGGTCTGGCAATATCCAGATACACTGTTTTGCCGCTTACCTCAAGCTCGGCACGCAGCCAGTTCAGGCTCGAATCTCCCAGCACGTCAAGCGACATCGCGGTTGCCCCTTCCGGAATTTCCTGTCCGCCGCTTCCGTTAAACTGGGCATATGCAAATTTGTTGCCGGTGCCGCCCGTCAGATCGTAATTCAGCTGAAGCACATTGCCATGATCATCTCCGCTAGGCACAACCTGCGCCTGTCCAGTCACCTCAGCGGGACTGCCGGTAAAAGCGATATTGTAGGCTGTATTTTCAAAATCCTCCCAGGACTTGTCCCCGGCTGCGCTAAAGGCAATCATCGCGCTGAAGCCGTCGTATCTGGCAATCGCATAGCCGATCTGGGTATTCGGGTTTACGGAATTAACCGTAAGCGTGCCATTGCCCACACTGGCCTGAATGCCTTTGAACTCCCATTTCAGCGCGCTTGCCGGCACTTCTACGGTGCGGCCGTCTTTAAGCTTCGCTTTCGGCGTGACCGCAACCGAAGCACCGGCCTGAAGGGCGCCGCTCACGGCTCCCAGGTTAAGGCCTCTCACGTCGTCTTCTCCAAGCACCGTTACGTTTGTGCTTACCGTTGCCTGCCCGCTGGCTGCGGTCAGCAGCGCCGCGCCCGGCTTCACGGCTTTAAAAGCGCTGCCGGTCCAGACGACGTTGCCGTTGCTGGATTTCCAGGTCGCCGCAATAGTGGACGTATCGATCGGATTATAGTACGTATCGTAGCCTTTCAAATTATAACTGGCTTCCTGCCCGATCAGCAAGGTTTGAGCGCCGCTTACCTTAAGGCCCTTCAGCGTTCCTTGCGGAGCTGTCGTATAAACGCCGACTCCGTTCACCACCTGGCGTTGAATGGTACCCCCGTTGGATGTGGCAAAAGTAAGCGAGCTGTCCGTTTCAGCCAGCGGCCTGGACACCATCGTTGTCGATCCGCCACCGTCAAGGTCAAGCCCTTTCCAGACGCCGATGCTCGTCATAAAGCCCTGCAGCTCCGTCAGCTTCATGCCGCTGCTGTTGTCATTTTTTTCGGCCGTAATCAGATAAGCATATTTGCCGTCCTTAGAGTAACCGATTGCCGTCCGGGCCACGGCGCTGCTTCCGCTAACCCCCGTTATCGAGCGGGTAAAGGAAGAGGCTTTTCCCTGATCTACCAATAGCGTATGTCCGCTGATCAGCATCTTCAGAGCAGAAGGATCCACCGGCTTCCCGCCGCCTACCGAACGAAGCTGGTAGTTCGCGCTGATATGCTGACCCACAGCCAAATGGCTCATCACATAAGCTGCTGCTGTTCCGTGCGCGCGGAGAATGAATCCATCTGCGGGAACCGGACCGGGAATGGCCGCGCCGTTTGAGATTTGCTGTATAACGCCGTTTTGCACCAGCACCTCAGTCGGCGTTGTTGCAGAATCCCTTGGCCTGTCTGGCGAGCTCCACGCGCTGGTGTAAATATACATGGCGTTCGCGTGGCTGTACCCGTTGTCAGGCTCCGTCCTGTAGGACTCCTTATTAATGCCGGTTAGCGGAAAAGACGATCCGTCCTCGGCCTGCACGGTTCCTTCAAAAGTAAAGCTGTCTATCGCAGGCACGTTATTACTGTCCAAATAAAAAGCATACATGCCCTGCAATTGGTTTGGGCTTGTGACCACCTGGCCTTCCGACACCGAAGCCCCCATGGCGACGCCCTGGCCGCTCGTATTGAAAACGTCCCCATTCACCGCCGCCACTGCGCCGGTCTCCCCTGCCATGCCTCCGACCGATTGACGGGTCGTCACCTGCCCGCCCTTACCTGTCATCACATCCAGTTTGACATAAGGATTCGTTAAATCGATCTGAACGACATCGGCCAGCACCTTCACCTGAGAGCCCGACCGGGTTAACGTATATTGATATTTCTGGAGCTTGACTCCCGACGTAATGATATCCTCAGACAGCTTGACTGCTTGATTTGAGGCTGCGTACACCATCGATGAGTTTCCCCACAAAGACGTAACTCCCATTACCGGCTGAACCCAGATCAGCCCCGCCAGCGAAATGACCAACCACTTCTTTCCTGCCTTTCCCCGCAAAAACCTAGGCTTTGCACAGTACCGATCTACCATTGTTAAAGCGACTCTCCCATCTTTTATAGCAATCTATGACGGCCTTTTCTCCTCAAAATACCAAATGAGGAATCCATCCTCTAATTAATAGACTGCAAAAAGACAGAAAAGTTACGAATCATCATGAATTTTTTGGCGAAAAAGTTCGGGATGGGGAGAATAATAGGCTGAGTAATTAAGTAAGAGGAAAACTAATACAAAGAGCAGAACGGTGTGATAATTCAGAGCTCTAATAAACTAAAATCCCCGTGATTCTCTAGAAACACGGGGATCTTTCTTTTTAAAATCGAAACTACTGCAGATAATTCAAATTATCAAGAACACGTTTCAGCATGATCGCGGCTTCCGCACGGGTTACCGTTCCTTTGGGATTGAATGTCCCTGTGCTTGTGCCTTGAATAATACCGGCTTGAACCGCTTTAGCCACCGTCTGCTTGTCTCCGATGCTCTTGTTGTCCTTGAATCTGGATAGAATCTGAGTTGATGTGCTGTACAATGAAATGTCCTTCCCTGCTGCAGACATTGCCCTTACCATCATTAAAGCCATTTGTTCGCGTGTAATATTGCTTCCAGGTTTAAACGTGCCGTCTGTATTTCCTGTTACAATTCCGGCCTTCACTGCTGCCCCGATATAACCTGAAGCGCTCGAGCCAATGTAAACGTCGCTGAAGCGCACAGCACTGCCGGAGTCCGGAGTTAGGCCAAGCCCCCTGGAAATATACTCGGCAAATTCGGCTCGGGTAATGCTCAGCTTAGGTTGGAACATATTCAATGACCGGTCGGAGACGATCAACTTATTGGCAAGCTCCGTAATGGCAGCACGCGCCCAATGATTGCTGATATCCGCATAACTTGCAAATCCCGCCGAAGGGCCGGCCACTGCTCCCCCTTCATTAAGCTTGCCGCTCAGAATGGTGTAAGACCCTGAAGTTTGAATATGGGTCGGGAAAAAGTAAGCTTTTCCGGCGGTATTATCATATTTCGTCATGGAAGACTGTGCAGGATTCACCGTATTCGCTGTTCGAATATACAACGTTTGCCCGCTGATCCGAAGCGGCGTTGTGCCCGCACCAATCACTGCCCCTACCGTGATATTGAGATCTACAGGGTCGACAAGCGGAATCGAGGTTACGCTCCCTTGACTCGTCGATACATTTAGTTTCTCTTTGGTTACTCTTTCCATCTGAATCCATAAATAGCCCGAAGAAAAGCCGGTGCCAAGCGTTTTTGTAATATCCGCAAACGGAATTTTGTTTAGGGGGACAACAACAAGCGCATCTCCCAAACGAACTCCAAAGGATAATGTTTTATCAGAAGAATAAGCATCGTATAAAGGTTGAATCGGAACGCCTACATAGGCTCCCTTATCTGCAAGCGGCACTTCAAACACCAGAGTGCGGCCGTTCGATGTTGCATTAGATCTAATATAGCTGAAACTGTCTTTTAGCTTGGTGCTATCAATCACATTCCTGTTAACTGTCTGTCCGCCTCTGGAACGGTCCAAAGTCGATGAATGGGTGCTTGAAACTCCTAGAACGTACCCTGATAGACCAAATAAGCTGCTGTCCAGCTGAGTCATATTGGCAGGCAGCGTTGTGCCAGTGTTCGATCCGCTTCCAGATGTGCCTGAAGGTGTCAAATTTTGAACCGGTGCATTGGTGAAGCCTTTGATCGCATTCCCATTTTGATCATACAGAGAAGGGGAAGAACCAATCATAAAGGACAGCACCACGCTTTGTCCTGCAGTTACAGGGCTGGCAAGTTTTAATGTCACGCGATCAGTGCCTGCCGTTGCCGAAATGATATCCCTAGTTTGCTGATTCACTTTAAGGTAGAACAGTCCTGTAAACAGTGAACTGGAATTATAAACTAATGTGTTGTTGTACTGGATCGTCAGCGTATCCCCGTTTACGGTAATTGAATTCACTCCGTCAACGGCAGCAACAAGATTTACAGGGGCCAAATTGATATAACCGGCCAAATTGCCATTCAGGTCCGTCAGTCCGCCTGTCCCGGAAACGTAGGATACCGTCACATTTTGCGACGTCGTAAATGAAGAAGCCAGTGTAAGGGTTACTTGGTTAGATGCAATAGCTACTGCAGTTACAAACACCGGACTGTTGTTGACAAGGACCGAATATTGGCTTTTGAGCGGTACATTAGATGTACTTAGCGCCTCATTATAGGTTAAAACAACTTTATTCCCCGATCCTCCCGCACCCGTAAACTCCGGAGCTTTGGTGTCGTTGTAGTTTCTTACGTAAAAGTCGCTGAAGCCTGAAATGTTCTGTCCCCGATAATCCTGCAACGGGTAGGAACCCGGAACATAGGATACCTTTACAGCCGATCCGTTGGATACGGCTCTTGACAAAAACAGGGTAACCGCCGATCCGTTTTGATAAATACTGATGATTCCTACCGAAACGCCATCCTCGGTAACTGAAAATTGATTATAAGCATAGTTGGATACACTCTTCAGACTATCCTGGAAAAAGAGCGACACCGAATTGCCGGACACATACCCGCTTTGAGGCCTTGGCATTACGGAAACAACCCCGTTAGTGACATCGCGGTTGGTCAGGGAAGCGGTCGCGTTATGCGCATTGTCCTCGATCGGGCGAAGGCTGCTGCTGTAATAGCTTATTTTCACTACCTGACCTACAGCAACACCTGTCTCCAAAGTAATATACACACTGTCCCCGGAAACATAGGCATTGCTCAGCCTGCGTGTTTCTCCATTAACGGTTACGGCAAAGCTGGAGGTCAATAAATTAACACTCGCGTTAAGCGCCTTATCATACTGCAAACGAATCACGGAGTTAGTATACATTTGTGCGTTCTGAAGTACCGGAGGCGTCTTGTCGAGCACTACTGTTGTAAAGCTCCAGCTGGAAGCCCCGCTTAGTCCTGAAAAAGCCGCATTTGTAGCCGCATCCAGAATCGCACCATTATCGATATTCACGTAATAAGTTGCTCCATTATCCAGTGCCTGGACCGGCGTTATCGTGAGCCTATTACCGCTGATCGAAATCGCAGCAGCCGGAATTGCGGTTGCTCCCGATTTTCGGAGAGTTATTCCATTCGTACCATTGGCAAAGCTTCCAGCTCCTCCGTTGGATTTGATATTTCGATTAAAAGTTGCAGTTGGTACTATGTTCAATCCAACGTTCGTACTACGGTCAACAGGAGACAAGCTATCGATCGACAATTGAGTCGGCGCAGCGGTGCCCGTTTTGAAATTCCAGCTATAGTCAGCTGTTTTCGGATAGGAGTTGCTATCCGTATCCTTAAATGCTCCCTGGTGAATAGTAACTGTGTATGCCGTTCCCGCTATTAAAGCTGAGGTCAGCTTAACCGTTATTTTGCTGGTCCCGCCGCCACTGACATCCGAAGAAGTAACCGAAATGCGGTTTGTTTCTGTTCCGTCTTCCTTTCTCACGCTGATAAAACCGTTATCCGGATACACCGGACGGCTGAAATTGAGCAGCAGCTTGTCGGTCGGCGCTTCATTCTGGCCGCCCGAAGCAGGCGCTGTGCTTTGGAGAGCCACTTCATCACCAACAATGTTGAAAAACCAGGTCTGAGCGCTGGATATTCCGGCATACGGCAGATCATCATCGTTTAGGAAAGCTCCCTGGTCGATCAGCACATAATATCTTTCTCCTCGAGCCAAGTTTGAAACATTTAACGTTACCGTATTATTGCTGTCCAACACTACATCTTTAGCTGCGTATGTAGCTACGGCTTCATTTGTGGACGCCTTTTTAATATAAATATGACCACTTGCCGACTGATTTACTTTCTGGTTAAACGTCAATTTCAGTTCTACAGAAGTATCTGTAACTCTAGCTTCTTGCGTTGCAGTTGGCGCGGTGCTGCCATCGGTCAGAGTCTTAAAGCTCCAGTCAAAAGCTGGCACATCATTTCCGCTGCTGTCCACAAACACTCCCGCTGCTACCGATACTTTGTACAACGTTCCTGGCGCCATATTATTAGTAGAAGAGGGAATGGTAATCTCTTGGGTTGCATTCAGACTTCCTACGGGTGATACCGTTATTCGTGCATACTCGTTATCTTGTTCATCCTTAATTACAATATCTCCGCTACCCGTCTTCACTTCAGCACTGAAAGTCATTTTTAATACCTTTGTATCAACCGGCACTCCCTTAGATCCGTTTACCGGTAAAGTCGATTGAAGCGTTACGCTGCTGGTGCCGGCAGTGTATCCAATTCCAGCTCCAGCGAAAAGATTAAACATAAGCACAAGAACAAGCAATATCGGCCATTTTTTCATATTATTTTCTCCCTCTCTCCTTGATTGCAGCCCTACTATGTAAAAATGCCATGAGCAGGCACTTAAGCGCATACTTATCTCTTTTGTCGGCATAAATCGCCATAAACTTTAGGGAATTGGATTTTTCAACCATACCATTAAAAAAAGAACAGATACTTCCCTTCAAAATCAGGAATGTATCTGTTCTTCAGATCACGAGTCATATATAAATTTTCAGCTTATAATCCTGCTTGCTCTCTAAGAGCGTCAGCTTTGTCGACGCGTTCCCATGGCAGATCGACGTCGGTACGGCCGAAATGACCGTAAGCAGCCGTCTGACGGTAAATCGGACGACGCAGATCCAGCATACGGATAATTCCAGCAGGACGCAGGTCAAAGTTGCTGCGAACAAGCTCAACCAGCTTCTCTTCCGCAATTTTGCCGGTGCCATAAGTATCAACATTGATGGAAACAGGGTTGGCTACGCCAATCGCATATGCTAATTGAATTTCTACTTTGTCAGCGAGGCCTGCCGCTACCAGGTTCTTCGCTACATAGCGAGCCGCGTAAGCAGCGGAACGGTCAACCTTGGTCGGATCCTTGCCGGAGAAAGCACCGCCGCCATGGCGTGCATATCCACCGTAGGTATCCACGATGATCTTACGGCCTGTAAGGCCTGCATCCCCTTGAGGTCCGCCAATAACGAAGCGTCCAGTAGGATTAATGAAATATTTGGTTTCGCCATCCAGCAATTCAGCCGGTACAACAGGAAGAATCACTTGTTCCTTAATATCAGCCTGGATTTGCTCAAGTGTGATATCTTCAGCATGCTGAGTGGACACTACAATGGTATCTACACGTTTTGGTTTGCCGTCTACATACTCGATCGTTACTTGTGTCTTTCCGTCCGGACGCAGGTAATCAAGCGTACCATCCTTGCGCACCTCTGACAAGCGGCGTGCAATACGGTGGGACAAAGCGATCGGCAGCGGCATAAGCTCTGGCGTTTCATTCGTCGCAAAACCGAACATCAGGCCTTGGTCGCCGGCGCCAATATTGGCAGTTTCTTCAGCTACCTGCGCAGGATCGCGATCTTCCAGGGCAGCATTCACGCCTTGGGCGATATCTGCAGATTGCTCGTTCAAAGACGTAAGCACAGCGCATGTATTGAAGTCAAAGCCGTATTTGGCACGGGTATATCCGATTTCCTTAATTGTATTACGTACGATCGATGGAATATCCACATACTCCGATTTCGTACTGATCTCGCCAATAACCAGAACTAGGCCGGTTGCTACGGAAACTTCGCAAGCTACACGCGCGTTTGGATCATTCGCCAGAAAAGCGTCGAGAACCGCATCAGAGATTTGGTCGCAAATTTTATCCGGATGCCCTTCGGTAACGGACTCGGAAGTAAATAAATGTCGCCCTTTAATGGACATGAATTCTCAACCCCCCATATGGATAGTATGGCATAAGCCTCACGATCCTACACAAAAAATGAACCTTTTCCGACGGGAAAAGGTTGATGTACAAGCCTCACAGGTCATATTATCTTATTTAAAATCCCCTGTCAATCAAGGGATTCAGGGAATAAGGCCAAAATTAATCGAATTTCGTCTCTTTTGGCAGCTGCTTTATTAAAGAAGGCTCTGTTTCTCCGCCTGCGCTACCAGACGTTTTGTTATTTCCCCGCCAACCGAACCGTTCTCTCTTGAAGTCAAATGTCCCCAACTGCTTGTATACGATCCTGAAGAACCTGTACCGAGTTCACCTGCAAACTCCGTATCGCCAAAACCGCTGCTTGCCCCATATCCAACAGGCAATCCGAATTCGGCTGCAATCTCGTACTTCATTTGCTGAATAGCTTCTCTAGATTCCGGGATAAGTTTACGATTATTTCGTGGCATTGTGATGCACCTCCTGATGATTTGATTCAGCATCAGTAGTATGCCGCTTCATTTAACCGTTACTCGTATAAATCAATGCTAATTGGGGAAAAACATACCTGGCGTACCGATACCATCAAAGCGGCCAGTCCCTTTACTTCCAGAACGTAATAGCTGGTTTACAGTAGTAACCCTGCTGCAGTTCTACTTTTCGATTCGGTAACCGCCTCGCACCATAACGGTAAGATTATTCTTATTGCCGTCCTCAACCATTATACCGCGTCCTTCTCTGGGAAAAGACAGCAAATGGTTGTTGCCCACCGGCTTGCCGTTCAATATATCAAGGCCGTCTGTCAGATCAGCCACTCCATTGGAATCCGAACTGTAGACCACCCCTTTACCTACCCGAACGATAAACTCGGCTCCGGCTGCTGCCATTAGCTTCTCACCTGGTTTCACCGTGACCACTTCAACTTTATTATTTGAAGGGACCGTGGCCTCTTCTGGCGATGAACTCGTTGGTGGTGTAGCCTTTGCTCCGCCCAATGCTTGCTGAATCTGCTGATCTACGTAGCTCTTCGTTACAACAGGATCATCCGCCGACCCGGGTTGAGAAGTCACACCTGCGCCTTCAGCGCTTTTATTCAACAGCGATCCGGCCCACAGGCCGCCGCCGACCAGCACCGCCGCTATTGCTATTTTCCATGTTCGGTTCATAAATGATCCTCCTTGAATGCAACAAGTTCTGTGAACGCTATGAACTCTAGTTAAATCATATGATAGAGGGTTTAATAGAGAGAAACAAGCGAAAAATCCCCTAAACAGGGGATTTTAGGATCTTTACGGTTTTTGCTCCTCTTTATCTTCAACTAGCAGGCTGGTGTTGTAATATAATACTTGACTGGCCAATTTTGCATTCGCGCCCTGGAAGCGGTCGTATACTGTTAGGATGTAGCTTCCGCTTGTCATCTTCTCAAATATTGGATCATCAATACTAAAGCTAAAACTTCCATTGCCTGGTTTAAGATCGCTGTCAGGTGAAATTTCCTTCTCAAAAATATGTCCATTGTAATCATGCAATTCGATCACATATTTATGATTAAATTCACCGGTCAAATAGGACTGGTTTCTTTGCAAATTATAATTGAGGTTCACCCGTACGGATGACGAACCGTTAAGATAAGCATTTACATTGCTGATTCCAAGTGTATATGGAGTTATATTCATTTCTGTAAGCCATCCACTTACCCCCGGCTGTTTCACATCAAGTGCCATTGAAGCTGCATTGATATATCCCGTCGATTCGCCTTTAATTGGTGTCAATTTGTTATCTGCTATTCCTTCACCGATGATAAGCTTCAAGTCGTTGATTGACTGCGCCTTTGGCAGCTTGGACCATAGAATGACCAATCCGCTCTCTTGTGAAGGCACTGCCGTATCTGCCTGAATCGTATTAGCTTGGTAAATCTGTCCGCCTACACTTTGATAATATCCAACGAGTTGAGAAAGATCGATTTGATGATTCTCAAGATTTTTCACTTCCAGCTCGGTATACAGAATATCAGAAGAAGAACCGGAATACACCATCGATTTCAGTTCCTTGATTCGTTGATTATGGCCGGAATCCTTCAGTTCGTAAGCCGAACCTTTTTCTATAGATGGAAGTTCGGGGAGACTGCCTAAGTTCGTAAATCTGAACCATTCTGAGCTGCCCTCACCGATTTTTTCCATTAAGGCAATTTGAAGCTGTGTAATATCCAGATATGCTGGAAGTTTGGTTACGATATAGAGGTCTGTGCTCATACCGGTTCCCAATAGCTTAGTATTATTCATGTTGATCAGTTTAACATCGGTATCAAGATTAACCGAATCTACTTTGTATTGGCCAGACAATTCAGGAAGAGCCATAGTTTTGTTAGAGAGATTCTCAATTGTCACTTTGGCACTGACCAAATTCCCATCACTCCAAGGTAACCTTTGAATAGACGATAGAGTGAGACCTACCGATCCATTATTGGTCTGCATAAATTGTTCTTTGCCCAGCGTATTCTGCATCTGCGCAGCTTCTGGAAGCGCAAAGATTCCAATTGGATAGCTAAATCCTGGATTCGATGGTGTGGTTCCATTTGGATCCGAAGCTGCTTGCTTAGGAGCATTCACGAACAGCTGTAAATTCTGTCTTGCTACATCCGTTTTCAATGTTATGTTCAGCTTGATGCTCTTCTGTTCCTGTGGTCCTAGTGTCAAGTTGTCCAAGGCGGTAGTTGACACCGGTACGGAATAGCCATTTGAACTATGAAGAACAAATTCGTATTTTGGAACGGTAATGGTTTGATTTCCCTTATTGCTAAAAGAGAGTTGAACAGACAAATCACTTTCGCCATAACTTTGATTGCTCCATGCTCCGGTCACACTTGCTGCAAGCTTGCCGTCACCAACAGCAATCAATTTTTCTGTATAGGGTTTTACAGCTACAGACTGATTCTTTGCCGCTCCCAGCTGCAGGGTAGATATTGGTAGACTTGATTTTGTTGTTTCGTCGTCCTGAATAATTTGCAGCTCCAGATTCTTCAAAACAACGGACTTGGGAATCGAAGCCATTAATTTCAGGATTTTGTTATCCTGCGGCTGAATTTTGTAATCTGCACTAGAGGAGTCTAGTGTCAACGGATAATTCGATCCGCTCGATGTCTTAATCACGAACTTGAGCTTTGGATCTTCAAATAACTTGTAGCCAATATTCTGAACGTTAAGATCTATACCAACATAATTGTAATCCCCTGACAGAAACGAAGTTACCTGATTGACTTTCAGTTTAACCGGCGTCTCATTGATGCGAAGTGTCTTCGAATAATGAGCTGGAGTAGAGACCATATAAGAAGCCGGGATTTTGAATTGTCCGAGCTTGTTTTCATAATTAGGTTTGCTGAAATCCCACTTCACGACTTCAAAAGCCAGATCACTTGGTTTAAGATGCTTCGCAATTTTCACAACATAAGTTAATGTTAGTGAGGATCCTGGCGCCACAGATTTTTTTTCTTTGTCGCCCGAGATGAGAACCGCGCTATAAACCGTTCCGCTTGTCGTTCTGACCTTAGTCCAATAATCAAGAAGATTCAGGCTTGTATTATCCCCGTTAGTAATTGTTAACGTATAAGTCAATACGTTAATGTCATTTTGTGTTAACACATTAACATCCGTGAGCCTCATACTGCTTCTCGATGTTAATTTTACAGACGGTAAATTGTTTAGGGTATGTACAATGTTTTGGTTACTGGTCGGTTTAGATGCAGCCGTTGACTTATTAGTACTTGCCGCCCCTACCGTATTACCTCCAAGCACTACGGCAGACAGCAAGACATAAGCTAACTTATTTGCTTTCAAAACTTCCCCTCCTCATTTCGCATTCTATATATTTATTAACGTAAAAAATGGAAGAAAGTTTCGTTCAGCAATATAAAAATAAGTTGTTTTAATAGATGATATTCACGTAAAAAAAGAGGGCCACATAATGTGGCCCTCTTTTACTAACTAAATATTAGTTAGTGCCATAGTTTACAACAGTAATATCTGAAGATGTTTTGCTCAGATTGTTCTTCGCTGCATCTTGTACTGCATCGGATTCAGCTGCAACGGACAGTTTAGCACCCTTATTTACATCCAAACCTGCAGATGCAACATCGAATACAACTTGAGATTTGTTAGTGCCATTAGAAGCATATACTGGATTGGACAGTTTGTAAGTCTTGCCGTCCACAGTCAATGTAAATGCATCACCAGCATAAGTAGCAAAAGTGACATTTTCGCTCAATTGAACAGTCAATTTCAAAGAATTATCACTAACGTCACCAGACAGGTAGGCAGCAGTTACAGAAGGTTTAGTTACGTCCGCAACTGTAACGTTTTTGCTAGTAAACTGGATCGTTGCTCCGCCAGTAGATTTAACGTTGGAAACGGCAAGAACTACTTCACCACCGTTAACTACAGCGCTTGGCAGGTCGGCATCAGCTACTTTAGAAAGATCAACGATAACGTTTTTAACACCTTTGCTTGTATCAACAGGCAATTTCACCTGTGCACCAGTTGGAAGTGCCAATCCATTGATTGTGTAGTAAGCAGGATTGTTTACAGCACCATCTTTGTAGTTACCAGTGGACGCGTCAAAGCCGAAAACAACGTTTTGGTCGAAATCAACGCGGTATACACGGTTAGCAGAAGTGAATCCATCAGTTGTCGTTTCACCGTAAGCAGAAATTGTTGCAGTTACTGGAGAAGCACTTGCAGCACCGTTGTAGTTGAAAGTCAACACCTTAGCAACGTTGCCATTGCCAGATGTATCTTTAACGGAGTTTACAATGCTAGCTACTTTATAAGTTCCGTTAACTGACAGCCCAGCTACATTCAAAGTTACTACACTAGCGTAAGTTCCGCTGTAGGTAACACTAGCAACATCAACTTTATCTCCGTTTGGATCAGTAACGATAAAGTCACCTGATTCAACACCTGTTACAGATTCAGAGAATGTAGCTTCAATTTGCTTGTTGTTATAAGGAAGCAGACGAACGTTTGTCAATTCAGGTGCAACTGTTTCTTTAGCCAGGGTTACAGAATTAGTAGCCGTGGTTACTGCGTTACCAGCCAAGTCAGTCAGACCTTGAATAGTAACAGACAGCGCTGCCGTAGTGTTTCCTGAAGTGATAGGTGAAGAAGCCAACGATACACGGAAAGTTTTACCGTCGTCTTGCAGTTTAGCCAAACCGCTTTGAGTCAGAATAGCTCCGGCGCTGTTCTTCACAACAATGCCGTCAACAGGAACCGTGCTGCTCATATCTTCGTTAAATACTACGTCAAATTGGCTTGGGTTAACAGGAACCAAAGTATAAGTTGGCGCAGTGTTATCACGAACGATGGATACAGTGAAAGTAGAAGGATTAGCAGCATAGTTGCCAGCCAAATCTCTCAATCCGTTAACTGTTACAGTGTAATCTTTACCAGCTTCCAAAGCTGAGGTTGGCAGCGTTAAGGTCCAAGATTTACCGGATCCAGTTGGAGTTGCTACCGTGTCACCGATTTTCACCATATCGAAGTTAACATACTCGCTGAAAGTAACGTTAACTTTATTGGTTGTTGTATCTTTAGTTATAGCTTTGATAGAAGAAAGCGTAGGAACCGTTTTATCGCTCACTTGGAACGTTGTAGCGTAAGGAGCAAATTCGGTACCATCAACATATACACCGTTGAAAGAAACAGTGTAGTAACCGTTTTGAGTCAGTTGTCCAGGAGTAGTCAAAGTAACGGTTGTTTCGTCACTGCTAAGTACTGGATCTGTTTCTGCAGAGTTGTATACAACAGCGCCAGAAGCATCAGTAACTTTGAAGGAAGCAACCTTCAGATCAACCACGCGGTTGAACTTGATTTGTACATCCTTCAGGTTTGTAGCCGCAACAGAAGTTACTTGTGCATTTTCAAGAGTAACAGTAGTTTTATACTGTTTTTCTTTGTATGTGAAAGTAATTTCGGTTGGAGTGTTAGCTACCAAAGGAGTAGTCAACGTTACAGTTGTAGTTGATTTGTCATCGAAAGTAACCAGAACGGAAGTTGGGTTCTGTGCTACAGCCGATACGACTTTAGGGCCTTGCGACTCATCGAAGATCGCGTACGCAGCTACAACTGCTTGGGAACGAGTTGCGTTTGCTTGCCAGTTCAGGCTAGCTTCGAGCAGGCCTTTGTTGATTGCGGCTTGAACTTCGCCTTGAGCCCATGCAGATGCTTTGTTGTCAATGCCAGTTGTAGGAACTTCCAGTTTCAGAGCGCGAGTCAGAACGATCGCCAATTCTTGAGCCGTTACGTTGCCGTTCGGGTTGAAGAATTGTTTACCGTTAACTGTAGAACCTTTCATGATGCCTGCAGCTGTTACAGCTTCAATAAATGGAGCTGCCCAGTGTTTAGCACCGTAGTTTTTGTCTTTGTAAGTATAAACGCCAGTTACTTCTTTCAGGCCCAAGGATTTAGTGATGATCTTCGCGAGTTCAGCGCGAGTCAGTGTTTTCTCCAGGTGAGCCAAACCGCCTGGCAATCCGGATACGATGCCTTGAGCTTTCAGAGCATCAAATTTTTGGTCTGGCGTCAAAGTTGCGTCAGCGCCGAACGCTACAGAAGCAAACATGGAGAATGCCATTGCTGTAGACAGAGCTACGGATAAAATTTTCTTCATAACCTTTTTTTCTCCTCCTTGATTAACTTTCATGTTAAAAGAGTTTTCTTTAGTTGAGTAGCTCGTGTTACTCATTAGCCGATACACCCCCTTTCCCGAGTCGAACGAACTTCTTATAAATGATGTCTGTGAGATCGTCACAGAAACTTGTAAACAATATTACATGTAGAAATAGAGTAGTTTCCTAATCCTACCTTTCACATTATACAATGTGTGACTATAGCCGTAAAGCTAATTTTTCTAATAGATAGACAAGTTTCCCCAATCGGTACAATCTGCCATGTCTAATTTAGTCACCATTATGTAATGCTCTACATCTTAAACGCAGTAGAATTCAAAAAGTTGCGGACTTGGAAAAAAAATTTGCACTTTCTTCATCCTGTTACAATCTGCCTTTTTTTCTGTGTTTTTTATTATATGGATTTTATAGGTACACAGTAAATAATTCCGGAATATTCCAATCAACTGACAACCTTTTTCAGAGCAACAACCTAAATGTATGCATTTGAACATCAAAAAAGACATCCCAATTTGGAATGTCTTTTTAAATTCTTTCTTATTTTAAATACACAGGGTTATCTAACTTTCAAAGCCAATTGGATTATTTGGGCGCGCAGTTCAGGATTTGCCCCAACATTTTGATAGAAATTATCGATTTCGGTTTTATGTTCTTGATATTCCTTCTCATGCTTCATAGTCACACGTGACCACTCGATCAGCTCATTCTCAGCGTTAGTCAGCGTAACATAGGCATCATGAAATCCCGTCTCCAGGACAAGCCCTTCCATAACTTCCTCAGTGATTTCCTGCAGCTTCTGCGTTTCTTCGATTCTCTTCTCCAATACTTTCGCTCTATCCTCAAATTTCGTCTTTGCCTTCATATAATCCAGTTGAGGTTTCGATAAAATCGGTTTCATTGTCCATCTTCACCCTTTTGCAAAAAATGTCTGGCTTCTGCTATTGTAACGTAAATTCTATTAAATTACAAAATCAAGAAGTTACCAGTAAGTTCCAGCTGTAAAAACCACCCCCTTTGAAACCACATGCAATCTCACTTACTGCTTCTGCGTGCTAAAAATAAAGAGCCGGATGCCTCCGGCCCTTTCCTTAATCTAATAGCTACTGAATATTCGGCAGCTTCTTCAAGCTGATCATGACTTTGCCCATCAACACCGCTGCATCACCCCGAAGCATGACTGCATTAGGGTTAAACATATAACCTTGCTTTGGATCGTTGACATCAACCGGCGATCCGGTCATAAAGCCTTTCTGGGCGACTGCCAGAACAGCGGGCTGCGCATAATAATCAATGGATGCATAGTCTTTATAATATTTCTGCAGTCCTTTAATGATTTGGGCGCGGTTTGTTTGCATCTTCAAGTTCAGCGCCTTGGCAATCATGACCGCTGAGTCTTGCCGAGTTATACTGCTTGTTGGCTCGAAAACGGTAGGCTGGGTTCCTCGTGTAATTCCTGCACGAGCCGCCGTTTCTATATAACGGAAATCCCACAAATCAGTTGATTTCACAGATGTAATATCATTCGAGATGTCTACAAAGTGCTGTGTACCCAAATAGTTTAACGGCAGATCCTTTGCACGCACAATCATGCTGGTGAACTCACCACGTGAAACGTAGGAGCTGTCTACACCAAACTGGTTAGCCGGATCGATTGGTTTCATGATCCCTTTTGCATACAGGGTTTCCACATAATCGCGGGCATAAGGGTGCTGGTTGACATCCTTGTAGGAATAGCTGAGCTTGCCGACAACGTAGTAACCGAACCGGTCGAAGGAAACCGTAATCGTATGCTTCTTCGCGTTAACTACGCCGCCCACATTCTCCCATTGTCTTAACTCCGGATTGTAATGGAATACCGTCACCAATCTTCCTGCATCCTCTGAAAGATTCGGATCATAAGTTAAGGTCAATGTACCTCGCTTCGATGGAACAAGTTCTCTGAGCGGATCCCTGTCAAAGAAGTGCTTGACTTCAGGAACCCGGAATTGATACGGATCTGAACCATAGGTAACTGGATCGTATTCTGATGTATTGATATTATCTGCCAAACCAGGGTCAATCCAGAAGACCGAACTCGATTTGATAAAGTGGGTATCGAAGGTGCTCTGGAACATGATTTTACCCGGTCCAACGACATCAACGTCATAACCTGCGGGAACCTGTTCAAAATCATGCCGGTCTACAATGCCGTCCGTTCTATTGGCAATAGCGAACAGAAGATCATGATTCGCAAAGACTTGTCCTCTGTAAGAGGCGGCTTCATCATAATCGCGGCGGATTAAACTGGTTCCTTTCGGGAAGGCCAGAGACAGCTCTCCATTAAATACTTTAGAGTTTGATGCCATGGTCTGCATAAACTGCGCCCCAGGGATATTCGTCGGTACATAGCGGACCGTGATTGTCTGCGTGGTTGTGGTTGTTCCGACCGTAACGGTAACATTTATAACGGTATCTTTATTCGGCTTGAGGTTCTTGACTATGGCCCGGTAAGCCGGATCATAGCCGACAATCCCGCCGGTTGTATAGTCCTGGAAGCTTGTCTTCTCTGCCTGCTGTTTATTTATGACAACGCTGGTTGCATTCGGTGAATAAACAACGACTTCTACAAAGTTCTGGTTCACGACGCGCTTCTGTGGAAGCGGACGAACAATGTTAAACGGCTCCGTTACCGGATTTACTTCCAGACGGTAGGTCGCAACTGCACCGCCCTTACCGGTGTTATAAACCGAAATGTTATAAACGATTGGACTACCGTCTTCCGGGAGCGACTGATCTCTCAGGATAAAGCGGAAATACTGCTTATCCACATCATAGTACACGCTAAGCGGACTGCTTGTGGAGGCAGGGCCTACCATTGAAATTGTACCGCCAGAAACAGGAACATTGTTCTCGACAAGCGAGAACTCGTTACCCAAATTCCATTCATTCACTATATCTTTGCCATCTGCGCTAGGTGAAGTAATTCTTACTACATAGTTGCTAAGAATGGCCTGTTTTTGCTCCGATGTGTTGGCTGATACAATCAGGGAATTGATCGAATTTTCAACATCCGTTTTGTTCGTGCCCAAATCCTTAATAAAATCAAAGGTTCCATACACATTCATCTTCTTCTGCTTCGTCAGAAATACAGAACCATTGGATGTGAAGTTGGAATCCTGTCCTAAAGGTAGATTGTCATTCAGATTTACAAATGTAAAAGGATAGACGCTGTCGCTTGATGCCGCCGGAATAGATGGCGAATCTTTAGGAATATAACTGAATTTATACGTTTTCGTGTATTTGCTCGAACCGTTGAATTCAAACTTGACCGTATTCTCACCAGGGAAAATCGCATTGTAAAGAGTATTCTCGGCATCGCCAGTAACAACAAACTTTGTTGTGCTGCTGTCTTGCTGCAAATCAATAAGCGTATTATTGACATACAGGAACACGCTGCGGCCTGATCCGCTGTATTTGATTTCACTTTCAGGAACATTCAGAATTTGGCCTCTCAGTTTATCCAGTTCGGTCAAAACTGTTTGTTTTCTGTTCGTGTCGCTGGCATCCAAATACATGACCAAACCTGTGTACAGCTTGTTGAACTTCACATCAGGTCCAAACAGCAGGGTTGCGGTTACACTTTTGACGTTCCCCGAACTTGTTTCAAAAGTTATGGTCTGGGAACCTGACTTAGGGAGGGCCGATATTTTCAAAATCGCGCGGACCATTGTCACGGAAGCTCCGTTTACATCCTTCACGATCAACTGATTCGGAACAACAAGCATATCTGCTGGCGTTCCGTTGATCTTAACTGAGTCGTTCACATTACCATTTGCAATCAGTACCTCAACGGCAGCAGGAAGCGAATAGATATTCGCGCCATCGAGACTGTCCCCGCTTAAATTGGCTACTTCGGTAGAACTCATACCCTCGCTATACCCGCTCAAATAATTGACCTGGTAGATGTAAGATTTACTTGGATCTCTCAAGGTAAAGCCAAAAGTCTGAGACGCTGCCTGATTATCCAACATAAACGACAGAGAGTTCTTTACATCTGGCGTAATGGGTCCAGGGAGCTGAAAAGAATAATCAGCCAGCATAAAATTTCCTGATATTGTTTTGTTAATCGAGGTAATCGAAGTTTTTGCGCCACCGTTAAAAATGTAATAAGCCGCAGGATCCTGAGGGTTCGCAGGATCATAAGGTATCATGACTTTACCGTTGACCGTTAACCCGTTGGTCGCAGTGCTCGCAAAATCCGGGAATGTCGCCAGATCCGCAGACGTTTTGCTGCCATCAGTTAAGGTAACATCATAAAAGGTAATTTTGCCATTGTAAAAAGTAAGCTCACGAGTTGTTTCAACCATTTGGTCATTATTTACAGCCTTAATTTTAATCACGTTTTTACCGCTTTTCACATTGAAAGGCGCTGCATAGAAGCTGTACTTATCATAGCTGTTGACCGGATAGGTAAAGCTGTTGCCAACTCCGTTCACTTCCACAGTTACTTCTTCCGCCCCTGGAGCATAACCTGTGATCGTGATATCGGCTGAATCCTTCATATAAAAAGGACTGCTTGAAGTAGCGACTATGGTAGCCGGCTGACTTTCTGTCAAATCAACCGATTGCCCGCTCATCACAGCTTTAAGATTATAAAGCGTCGGATTATTTCTGTAATCGAAATAGATCGTATCAGACACCGTTGTATTTCCGCCCTTGGAGCCGCTGAAGGTGACACGGTTCAGCCCCGCGTATAGCTGTAAGTTGGTTACGGTAATGGTAGAGCCATTTACGGTAAGACCTCCAATTTGACCTTTGCTGGAGTTGACTACAGTTACTTTCCCGCTGGAATCCACTTTGATCTGTTCAACACTGTAGTTTACTGTGTTCCCCAATACGTTAGCTATGGTACCTGAAAAACTAACGCGGTCTGTATTTACAATTTTCGGGGAATTAATATCATACTGCTGGTTAGTAAACAGAAAATAGCTTCCCTCGGATGCTGCCGTTGCTCGTTCCGTAAATGAAACGGGAACAAGACCCACAATCAGGGCTACCGTCAATAGCAGGCTTATTACTCTCTTCAAAATGATGTCCTCCTTGTGATCGTCGTCGCTGCCCCCATTTCAGGGCGCAGTCAGCATTTACCTTATTTATCGGCTTTGCCCCTGTAAATTTGAAGAAAAATGGAATAAAAAAACCTTATTCCGGATGGAATAAGGCAAATGAGCCACTAGGCTGAAAACGTTATTCTTCATTTTAAAATAAAGCCCGCCTACCGGTTTGGATGGTTAGCGGGCTTGTCCTATATAATCTTTATTTCGATCCGCGTTCTGCGTTTACTTTCATGCGCAGGCGCGCCAGGAAGTTCAGCAAAGGGCGCTTCGTTTTGCCGATGAGACCGATAACCTCTGCGCCGATCTGCAGGAAGAAGGCCATGATGCAGATGACGACGAAGGTAACCCAGTTGGCCGAATACATGGCAGCGGACGATTGGATGATGGCCAGGATACCGAAGAAGGCCGCAATCCCGTAAATGACCAGCACCGTCTGACGGTGGCTGAAGCCGAGCTCGCGCAGGCAGTGATGCAAATGCCCCTTGTCCGGCGAGAAGATCGGTTTCTTCTGCATCCAGCGGCGGACGATGGCAAACATCGTATCCGACAGCGGTACCCCGATCAGAATGAGCGGTGTCAGGAAGGACACGATCGCAACCTGCTTGAACCCAAGCAAGGACAAGAGCGCCAAGCTAAAGCCAAGGAAGAGCGCGCCGGAGTCCCCCATGAAGATTTTTGCAGGATGGAAATTGAAATACAGAAAACCAAGGATACTGCCCAGAAGCAGCATGCAGATGACAGCAACAATCTCATTGCCCATAATAAAGGCCATGACCGAGATCGTCCCGATGGCAATCGCCGAGACACCGGCCGCCAGTCCGTCCAGCCCGTCAATCAGGTTAATCGCATTGGTTACTCCTACAATCCAGAGGAGCGTAAATGGTATGGCAATCCAGCTTTCTACAGATGAATAAGTATGAAATGGAATATTGGCAAATTCAATTCGTATATCAAAACCGAATACCACGACGCAGGCTGTTGCGATTTGAACCAGAAATTTCAGCTTCGCGTTCAGCTGGAAGCGGTCATCCAGCGCACCAAGCAGCATAATCATCGTTCCGCCCACCACGAAGGCTTTTACGAAGTTTACGTCCCGAGCGGAGAGGAAGCCTTCCGGAATAAACGGGAACACGGCTAACAAAGTGGCGATAACTGCTGCATAAATGGCTAACCCGCCTAGCCGAGGCATAATCGTTGTATGCACTTTACGAGCGTTGGGCTTATCCACTGCACCCACAAAAAAAGCGAATTTCTTTACAAGTGGAGTCAGGATCAGTGCCAAACAAAGCGTTAGTATAAATCCGATGATATAAATCATCAACATGTCGATTTCAACCCCCATTTGTTCTACCGGAATGAATTATACTCCGAAAGCACCTAAAGACCAACCTCATCATTCAGCAATTGTTAGCCGATATTCCGCCATATTCGCTCAATTACTGTGAACTATCCCAGGTTTTCTTTCTCCTTCAGCACTTTAACGGCGAATTTCGGCAGCGCAAGCATTCTGCGAAAGCGGGTTGGCTCTTTCAGAAGCCGGTAAAACCATTCCAGGCGAAGCCGCTGCATAAATTTTGGAGCTCTTTTGCTTCGACCGGATATAACGTCAAAGCTGCCGCCCACGCCCATTATAACCGGAACGCCAAGCTGCTGCTTATACTTGGCAATCCAGGGCTCTTGGGTATCCGCTCCCCTGGCGACGAACAGGATATGGGGCGCTGCAGCCTTAATGGCCTCCACAACCTCAAGATCCTGATCCGGGCCAAAATAGCCGTCGCGGCTTCCGACAATCTTCACGCCCGGATACTGCATTTGTAACCGGTTTGCTGCTTCCTGAATCACTTCCGGCGACGCGCCAAGCAGGTACACCTTCCAGGACCGCTTCTCGCCTGTCTTCATCAGCTGATGCAGCAGGTCAAACCCGGCAACCCGTTCCTTGACGGGATTCCCGGCCTTGCCGGAGGCCCAGACCACGCCGGCGCCGTCCGGCACAACGAGTTCAGCCTTCTGCATGATCTCCATATAAGCAGGATCCTCAAGGGCTGCCATGACCATGATCGGATTGGCGGTGATCACCTGATGCGGCCGATCCGACTCTGCCGCTTCGGTCAAATAGGCTACCGTCTCTTCCATGTTCCATTTGCTGACCCGTATGCCGAACAGGTTCACTGAAGGAATTGTTTCGCTTTGTATCAAGTGTTTCACCCTTTATCCCTTAAAAAATAATCTGCGATTCGCTGCGCCGGCACTCTGGCTTCCCGCTTCAGCGCCTCGATCTGGCCGCTGTGCTGGCGCAGCCATTCCCCGGGGTTGCCGAGATGGTGCAGCGCCTGCGCGGCGAGCGTCTTCGGATCAAGATGATCACTCGTTCCGACCGGCACGGTGCCGAGCCGTGCCAGAAAGTGATCGATCTTCGGATCGTAAGACACGCCCAGCAGGGGCACGCTTCTCGAGGCAGCGTAGATGAGGCTGTGCAGCCTCATGCCGATCAGCAGCGAGCAGGCATCCACTTCCCGCAGCATGTGCTGCGGATTGTCGGTTGCCGGCGCAATGCTGATCTTGCTGCCCGTTCCTGCCAGGTCGCCGATCCGTTCCATGCAGAAGCGGGACGCTTCTTCATCGGACGGAAGATGAAACGGCAGGAACCGCAGGTGCACGGGCCGCTGCCGGGCCAGGTCCGCAAGGCCCGCAGCCAGGGCCGCCAGCTCGGTCCGCTCGCTGTTCCAGAAGCGGACCGAGACGCCCACAACCGGCGCCCCGTCTGCAGCCGAAACGGCAAGCGTTTCTGCTGCAGCTGAAACAGCTGCTTCATCCGAGACGGCAGGCGTTTCTGCAGCCGGATCGGCTGCTGCGTTCGAAGCACCTGCTCCGGCGAACGATCCGGCATCCGCCCCCGGGTTCGCCGTTTCGGATGCAGGCGCATCCGCTTCAAGGTCATTTTGCCGATCATTTTCTTCGGGCAGCTTCATCCCCATCACCGGATCCGGCACGACCTCGATGTTCTCCATGCGCAGTCTCATGGAGCGGAGAAGCTCAGCGGATTCCATGTCCCGTACCGAAATATAGCGGCATTTCCGGAATACGGATGCAATGAGCCGCCGGTACGGCTTCCGGTTTACCGGTCCAACGCCCTGCGCATAAACAAAGGTAGGCTTGCCCATCCACTGGGCCAGCTTGATAATACCCAAATAGTAAGGGACTGAAGCAGGGCCGGTCGCATCCTGAAGAAGGCTTCCTCCTCCGCTGATCAAACCATCGCTGCCATGAATAGCTTTCCAGACTTCCGCGAATTTCATCCTTGGCACCGCCCGAACCCCATACATGTGGGAAGTCCAATCCGGATCGGAGGACAAAACCACCGGTTCAAAGGCAATGCCCGATCTCTGCCCCTCTTCCTCAAGAGCGGTCAAAATCGAACGCAGCACCGCTTCATCTCCGCTGTTGCGGAAGCCGTAATACCCGGATAATACTATTGTTCGCGTAACAGATGCGACCATTTCATCCAGCACCTTTCGATAATCTGCCATATTCCGATGGCGATCAGCCCGAATACCAGACCGAACCCGAGTCCCAAAAGTCCCCGGATCAAGGAAATAAAGGCCGGTGAATGGATATGGGCGAATGTATCGACCATCGACAATTGACCGATAACGGCAACAATCATGACATAAAGGATTTTAGGAAACCGCAGGGCCGCGAATACGCCGACAATGAACAGCGGATGTGCGAACAAAAATTCCTTGTTGCGCGGACGAACGCCGATCGTATTTTCCAGAAACGCACGGAAGGCTGCTTCTCCGGGAAGCAGGCTGCCAGCGTTGCCTGTGCGTGACAAGTAATAATAACCTGCACCGGCGATCACGATTCCGATGACGGCCCACAATAGCGTAATCGGCATGCGGAGCCATCTGCGAAGCTCGGCAAGCACCGACTCTCCCTGGTACAGGAACACATAAACAGCAACCAGCAGCATCGGCGCAAAATGTAAAAGGCTGACGCCCCGGAACTGATTCAGTACCAGGCTGTAGGTAATATTGTTAAGCAGAGCAATCACAAATGGAACGGCGCTCAAGCTGATTAATGATGTTTTTACAAAAAGGACAATACTGTGCAAAAGCCGGCGCGAAGCGCTCATCCCGGCGTGAACCTCATGCAGCTCCTTGACTTTCCGAATCGCGAGAAGAGTTGCCACGGACGGACCGCTGATGGCCGCGGCCAAAGCGAGAAGCTGTTCCAGCATGACCGGTCTCAGTACATACAATCCTGCTGAGCCCGCAAGTCCGATCAGGAGCGCTGCCAGCGCAAAACCTGGGATGAAATAGGAGATCAGCAGAGCCGTAAACGCCACAGCTCCCAGAACTACAAACAATTTAGCCGCTTTTTCCCAGGAATGATCTACGATCTGGAAAGCTTCGGCGGTTCCCAGCTTGTATCCGGCATCCTCGATACGGCTGATGGCGTTACCTGGTTCCTGAAGCGTATGAACCAGATTGTCGATCGGATCGGCAACCATCGCTTTGGCCGGATTACGGGAAGGCGCAGCATTCAAGTAGATGATGCGGATTTTGCGGTCCTTGACCGCAAGCGCTATGCGGTCGGCCAGCGTCTGCTGATCATCGCTTGCGTCAACATCGCTGATGGAATGAAGGCGAACCACATTGTAATCGAGCAGATAGGCAAGCTTGGCAAAGCCCTGCTGCTGTTTCTTCAAGCCTTCGATAACCGCGATGCCGATGCCCCTCTTGTTCAAAGAATCCGCAAACGCCTGAAGACTGTGCTTCTCTGCATTGTCGGCAAACCCTTTGACCGCATCCCCGTCAAACAAAATACGCGGCACTCCGTACTTGACAAACAGATCCAACTGCTTGTCCACGGATTCCTGATCATAAGGCCCGTTGTCGGTCATGCGCGGCAAAATCGTAAATCCTTTGTCATGAATCATCTCCATGGCAAGCGGATCCATCGCAAGCGGCTTCATGCCGGCATCTTCCGGCGACGTTCTCAGGTAGAGGCCCGGAAGCCCGTTAATGCTCCATGGCGTCACTTCAATATCAAAGCGGCTGAACGTCTCCCTGATGATCGGTTCATACACGCTTGCATTGTCCTCTGAAGTAAATGCAATATAGGTTCCATTATCCTGTGAAGATGTGGCCGTTTTATTCATATTGGCAATATCCTGCGACGTATAAATCATAATTCGGCGAGCTTTCTTCAGCTCATCGAGGCTGCTCTCAAATACGGCAATCGTATTGACACCCGCATTCTTCAGCCGATCCAGCTGTTCGGACATAAACGTTTCGGGATTTGCCTGATAGGAAGCAATATCAAGCAGACTGCGATAGCTAAACACAATTTGAACCTGTTTCGCGGAGCTTTCCGTCTGAACCCGTTCGTAAATGACAGGTAAAGAAGCCACCAGCCCGATCACGACCAAAATCCACAGCCATTTGCGGGTGGTGTTATTCCACTTTTTCCATGTTGAATACACGAATGGACCTCCTCATAATAACTGCGGGACAAGTCCCGCACCACGGGCTAAGAGTTAGCCCGGGACAGAACTTGTTCCTGCAATGACGCAAGGCGCGCTTTGGCGTCGTCGTCAGATGAACCTTTTACGGCAAAATAGAACTTGATCTTCGGTTCCGTGCCCGACGGACGGAGGCAGAACCAGGAGCCGTCATCAAGCAGAAATTTAAGGACATTCTCTTTAGGCAGACCGTCCAGACCGAGAGAATAATCAAGAACCTCTGTTACAGTGAAGCCGTTGATCGAGTCCGGCGGACTCACCCGCCACGATGTCATCAATGCGCCGATCTTGGCGACGCCGTCTTTGCCTTTCATGGTGATGGAAGACAACGCCTCACGGTAATAGCCGAACTCACGGTAAATGTCCTCAAGCACATCCATCAGCGTTTTGCCCTGCTGCTTGTAATATGCCGCGGCTTCGGAAATCAATGAAGCGGCAACGACCGCATCTTTATCGCGCGCATAATTGCCTGCCAGATAACCGTAGCTTTCCTCGTAACCAAAAACGTAAGTATAAGAGCCCGATTTCTCGAATTCGTTCATTTTCTCGCCGATATATTTGAAGCCTGTGAGCGTATTGAACACGGTAAGCCCGTAATGGCGGGCAATCTCCGCCCCAAGCTCGCTGGTCACGATCGTTTTGACAACCGCCCCGTTTTCAGGCAGCTTTCCCTTCTCCTTCAGTTGACTGAGCATGTAGTACATGAGAATGGCCCCGGACTGGTTGCCTGTCAGAATTTCATACTCACCGCTTTTGGTTCTGACAACGGCGCCCATCCGGTCTGCATCCGGATCGGTTCCGATCAGAATATCAGCGCAGGTCTTGCGCCCCAGTTCAATCGCCATCTTGAAGGCTTCGCGCTCTTCCGGATTCGGCGATTTGACGGTTGAAAATTCCGCATCCGGCTGTTCCTGCTCGGGAACAATATGCACCTGCGAGAATCCAAGCTTATCAAGGACACGGCGGACAGGACCATTACCTGTCCCGTGGAGAGGCGTGTAGACAATCACGACGTCTTTGCCTGCACCGCTGCGCAGCAGTTCAGGATTTACGCTGACAGAGGCCACAGTACCCGCAAAAGCTTCATCTTCGGCTTCATCCAGCCAAACCAGCAGACCTTTCGCTTCAGCCTCTTCCCGGGTCAACCGCTTTACTTGGGCGAAAGACTCCACCTGGCGGATGTGTGCGATAACCTGTTCGGCTTCATGAGGAACGAGCTGTCCGCCTGATGCATTGTACACTTTATAGCCATTGTACTCCGGCGGGTTGTGGCTCGCCGTGATGACGATGCCGCCGTCCGCATGCAAGCGGCGCACTGTGAAAGAAAGCTGAGGCGTCGGGCGAAGGGATCTAAACAGCTTGGCTGCAATCCCGTTGCCGGCCAGAACAAGCGCAGCCTCGAGCGCAAACTCGGGCGAGAAATGCCGGGAATCGTGAGCAATGACTACGGATGGAACGGAGTCCGATGTTTTTGCGGTAGCAAGGAGATAAGCGGCAAAGCCTTGGGTAGCCCTTCCTACGGTATACCGGTTCATTCGGTTGCTGCCCGCCCCGATCACGCCGCGGAGGCCCCCGGTGCCGAATTCCAAATCCTTGTAGAAACGGTCTTCCAGTTCTGCCGGATTGTTCTCCAGAGAGCGAAGCTCACGCTTGGTCTCCTCGTCAATATGCACATCCTGAAGCCAGCTTTCTACCTTGTCCTGCACAGTCATCACATAATCGCTCATCAATTACTCCTCCTATACTTAAGCGGAATAGTTAGGTTCACGCTAACTTTCTTTTATGGTAATACCCATTTTCTAGGATAAAGCAAACATGATTTCGCCTTCAGCGACTATTTTATCATCCACTTTGGCTACGGCCTTGCCTTTGCCGATCGATCCCTTCAGCCGGGTAATTTCAACTTCCAGACGAAGCGTATCCCCCGGAACAACCTGGCCGCGGAAACGGAAGCCGTCGAGGCCCGCCAGAAAACCGATCTTGCCCCGATTCTCCTCAAGCTTCAGCATCGCTGCTGCGCCTACCTGGGCCAGCGCCTCGGTAATGAGCACACCTGGCATAACAGGGTACTCCGGAAAGTGCCCGACAAAATAAGGCTCATTAATGGAAACATTTTTAATCCCGACAGCCCGCTTGCCCGGTTTCATTTCGAGAATCCGGTCCACCAGCAAAAATGGAGGGCGGTGCGGTATAATTTCCTGAATTTCACGAACATCCATCATCGTTTCAATGTTACCCCTTTCAATTAGGCGGCCCGTATAAAACTCGAAAATTGGGCCATACTGTAATTATCCTTCGTCCCTGCAGAGGCGAAGGTTAAGATAAGGGGCTTTTCCTTAAATCGGTACATATGTGCTGTGCCGAATAAGGATAAAGCCCTTTTGAATTGCCGTACGCGGGCTCTTGAACATTCCCACACCATTATAGCATTTTCCGCGCAGAAAAAGGAAACCTCCATGGTGTACCACCCGGCCTAATGCTTTAGCGGGGGGCAAAGCGCGAAAAAACCTCCGATCGCCAGCGCCGGGCCGGCAAACGGAGGTCATGGTTTCAAAATTTCATTAATGAAGATAAAGCTGCAAACTGCCAATCCTATGGAGCAAATACCAGATCATAAACATGACGCCAGGTACTCCACTCCAAAACCTCGGTCCAGGATTGCTTGCCGAGCACGACATAGCCGAAGACCATCCCGCCAAAACCGGCAGCAAACAGAAAAAGAATGACAAGCAGCGTGATGATCAGACTGCGTAGTCTGCGACGCGGCCTCCGCGTTTTGTTCACGCTCTTGCTCTTATCCTGAACCCGCGACCGCCGCGGTCTTTCCGGTCTTTCTTCCTCCCCGGCCGTCGTTCGTTCCGTCATTTCAGCACCACCTATCCACGCAAATGATTCGCCATGTTCATCATGGCCTCGCTGGATGTCAGAGCGCGTGCCGTGAGCTGATATGCGCGTTGTATCTGCATCATGTCCGTCATTTCCTGCGTAAGATCAACATTCGATTGCTCCAAGGCGCCTTGTCTGACCGAAACGGACTCCAGTCTAGGGTCGGCCTCCGCCATCGTAGCCAGCGATTCCAGGACATCCGGTTCGTTCGCGCCAGGTGTGATCGTGAACAGATTGTCGTCCTTCTGATCGAGACCCTCGGCCCGCTGGATATAGTCAAGCTTGATCCGCCCTGCGTCAGAGGTAACAGAACCGTTTACGGCAGTAATAAAGCCCGCCCGGTCGATTTGCAGTTTGGAACCTGCCGGAACCTTGATAGGAGTTCCATCCGTGTTCAGTACATAGTATCCCTGGCTTGTTGTCAAATAGGCCTGCTCGGGGTCAGCGGGATCCGGATGAACCTGAAAATCCCCTTCTCTGACCCAGGCTTTCTGCCCACCAGCTTCTACCGCAAACAAGGCATTGCCTTGAATCGCCAAATCGGTCGGCACTCCGGTATCCTGAATCGTTCCCTGCACAAAATTCAGCGAAACCGGAGTCAGCCTTGAACCGAAGCCGAGATTAAATCCCGAAGGCATTGAACGGCCCGGCAATTTCATTTCGGCGGCCTGTTCCTGCACACGGGTCAATGTATCTTCAAAGGAAGCTTCCTTGCGCTTGTAACCGACGGTATTCACGTTGGCCACATTGTCAGCAAGCAAATCCAGCCGTTTCTGGATACTGTTCAAAGCAACCATGGAACTTATCATCGAATTGTTCATCATAACACCTCCTATACGCGGCCTATGTCGTTGACAGCCTTGTCCAGACTTCGATCGTAATATTGAATGATCTGCTGATTGGCTTCATAAGCGCGCTGCGCAGCCATTAAATCGACCATGGACTGGGCCGTATCGACGTTTGATCCTTCGATTGAGCCTTGACGGACCTGCAAAGCGTCACCGTTTTGCAGCAATCTGATCCCTGCAGCGGCTGCATCGGGCGCTTCAAAAACGCCGTGGCCGTCACGCACCAGCTGATTCGGCTGGGTTGCCACGCTGATTCTCAGCTGCACCCCGCTTCTCGTTCCATCATCGTTTAGAATATACCCTTCTTCGTCCACTTTCAAACGGTCGACGGCTCCGTCAATCGTAACGGGATTCCCGTCCGCGCCAAGCACCTCATAGCCTTCGGCAGACAGCAGTTGGCCAGCTGCATTCACGTGAAAGCTTCCGTCACGGGTATACAGCTCCTTGCCCTGATCGTCCTGCACCGTGAAAAAAGCTTGCGGCCGGTACACAACGCTTCCGTCATCCTGCACCGATTTGCCTGAAGCATCAAATACGTAATTTTGCCCAGTAGCCGGATTCTGAAGGCCTAGCGAAGAAATCAGGGCAAAATCCGTGCTCTTGCCCGTTTCACGAAGATCTCCCTGAGTGAACGAGGACAGGCTTTCCTCGGCGAACACGCCCGAATTCATTTTGCCGATCGGTCTAGACCCCGGCTGGTCTCCTCCTATGGCCGAGATAAACAGTTCCGGAAATGAACGCGCAACACTGTTCACCTGCTTGTACCCCGTCGTATTGATATTGGAAATATTCTGGGTCACCGTATCGTGGATTCGCTGCTGTGTCACCATTCCGGCAGAAGCCGTATAAAGCCCTCTTAACATGGAAGAACCTCCGATCATTTAATGTTAATAAATATATCGGCATTTAAAACTTTTTCTTTACAGCACGGTCCAAATTATCGAGCATAATGCCCGTCCCTTTTACAACGCAATGCATCGGATCTTCGGCCACGAGCACAGGCACGCGAAGCTCTTCCGCCAGCAGCTCGTCCAGCCCGTGCAGGAGCGCTCCTCCTCCGGTCAGGATAACCCCCCGGTCGATAATATCCGCAGAAAGCTCCGGCGGAGTGCGCTCAAGCACCGATTTCGCGGCGGCAACAATAGAGGATACCGGATCCCAAAGCGCTTCCTGCACTTCAGCCGACGAAATGGCCACCGTCAGCGGAAGTCCCGAAACCATATCCCTTCCCCGGATATCCATTGCCGCCTCGCGCCCGCCCGGATGAACGGTACCGATGTTGATCTTGATGTCCTCGGCCGTACGTTCCCCGATCATCAGTTTGTATTTTCCTTTAATATAGCGGATAATAGCGGCATCAAGCTTGTCCCCCGCCATTTTTATGGAGGAGGCTGTGACGATGTCCCCCATGGAGAGCACCGCCACATCCGTCGTTCCTCCGCCGATATCGACAACCATATTGCCGCTCGGTTCATAAATGTCCATACCTGCGCCAATCGCGGCAGCTTTAGGCTCTTCCTCCAGGAAGACTTCCTTGGCGCCGCTCCGTTCCGCAGCTTCACGAATCGATTTCTGTTCGACAGATGTAATATTGGTAGGAGCGCAAATGAGGATGCGGGGATGACTGTACCAGTTTTTCCCTCCAACACGGCCTATGAAATGTTTCAGCATCGTTTCTGTAATTTCAAAGTCGGCAATTACCCCGTCCATAAGCGGGCGGATGGCGACGATGTTGCCTGGTGTACGACCGACCATGCGCCTCGCGTCTTCACCAACAGCGAGTACGCGCTTGGTATCACTTTCGATTGCGACTACCGAAGGCTCATCCAGTACAACGCCTTTACCTTTTACGTGTATCAGCACATTTGCCGTGCCAAGGTCAATCCCGATATCCTTGCCCATTCCTGCATCCCCCAAAGCGATTTTTTAAAATGATGGTAAAAGAAGCCGTATCTCCAGATTGCACATTCCCTATCCTAATCGACAAAAATACGTGGAACTTCGACAAATTACGGCATCCAATGGTAAAAAACAGCATTAGATTTCCATATTTTAAAAATATCATACTTCGGGGGACCTATTCAATCATAAATAGAACCTTTGGCATGGTTCAAACTAAACCATTACCCAATTTGAAACAGACTTAGGTGACGTATTTCTCCTTCTCAGTTCGCAGATGTAACGATTTCACGTCCTTTGGGGCTGCCTTTTTTGTACTTGATTTTTGTGGCTTCTCCTCCCCTCAGGTGCCGAATCGATTTGTGATATTCGAGAATGTGCTTGACCTGGTCCGCAAGGTCCGGGTTGATCTCCGGCAACCGTTCGGTTAAATCCTTATGCACCGTACTTTTCGAGACGCCAAATTCCTTGGCGATCGTCCGGACCGTATGCCGTGTTTCCACAATGCAGCGGCCTATTTTAATCGTACGCTCCTTGATGTAATCGTGCACGCTCCCGCCTCCCTACTCGAGATAGTTTGGTACATTATATGAGGGGCGGGCCTATATATTCTTTGTTTCCAAGCCTGACAAGCCGGGGGACGGCCAATTATTTTGCGGACAGGCCGGGCACAGCTTTGGCGTGGACAAGATTCAAAGCCTTGCAGGGCAAGGGTTTTGAGCCATATCAAACGGAAGGCTGACAAGCAGTATAGATAGCAAGGGAATCATCGCCCATACATTTCACTGGACCTGCTGGAACGAAACCTTTTTACGGGTGAACGCGTTATTACAAATAAATCCAATCATTATACGAGGGGTGAAATCCTTGCGGACAGTACTTGTACGAAAATACGCGCTGGCACTTCTGATTATCGTCGCGGCCTTATCAGGCTGCTCTCGCTCTGCTTCTCCCGGGGACAAATCTGGGGAAGCTGAATCCTCTTCCGGCTTCGCAGCAACGGGTTTCAGTCATTCCGGCAACGGAGCTGCGGACCAGAAAGCATCCGGAGATATGAAAACGGGTGTCTTGATCGATTGGGACGAGCTCAAGGATCCATTATTGAACGATGAAATCAAGCAGCTGCTGAGGGACAATCTGGAAGCGTGGGTCAGACAGGACGAAGCGGCCTACCGCGATTCTTTTAAAAACGTCCCCACTGCGGATGCCTTTATGTATCTGTTCGGAGGCGAAGTTAGTGTAACCAGCATCTCTGACATCAAGCAGGAAGGCAAAAATATCATGATGCGCGTCGAGGGCAAGAGGATTCGTGAAAATGAGATCTCGTCATACTCTATGTACTATTATTTCAACAAGGATGGCGGAAGCTGGGGACTAGCGGCGATTGATTAGATGAATGATTAGTAGAAAGAAAGGCCGGAGAGTCGCTCTTCTCCGGCCTTTCTATGAGGCAGCTTTCGATTAGTTTTGCGGAAGGAGAGTAGTCGGATTTACCGGCGCGTCATTCTCGTAAACCGCGAAATGAAGGTGGTTGCCGAGCGCTTTACCGATTTCGTTTTGTCCGGAAGAAGCGATTCTGTCGCCCTGCTTCACTTCAGCGCCTTCCTTTACCTTCACGTCCGCCAAGCTTTCGTAGACGGTTTTCAGGTTATTGGCGCTAGTGATTTCAACAACATAACCGTTAAGCGCATGCTGCTCCACGTTGGTCACCTTGCCCCCCAGCGCAGCTTTGACTTCAAAAGGCTGTTTGTCGCTGCGGGCCAGATCGATGCCGGTGTTCGGCATAAATTCATTGTTGTACTGTACCATTGCTGCTTCATGTTCCTCTGTGGAGCCGTCTTTATCGTAGAACGGCTTTACGACCGAGACCTCGGACGCATTGGCTACCGGCCAGGCAAAATCTTCGCTGACCGCCGTCGTTTCGAGCGCATCTTCATCTTTCTGCTCTGCAGCCGGATCTGTTCCGGTTTGAACCGCGCTCGCATCATCCGTTACGGTAGCTGTGGGTTTGTTGTCCATCGGTTTGCGGCTGGCATCCTGATAGACCCACACTAACGTTAGTATGATTGCCGCTGCGGCCATGTATGCTGCCGGGTAGATCCATCTCTTCGACAAAAGTTTCTTCCACGAAGATACCGGAGCGACCGGCTCTCCCATTAAATTTTTAGGAGATTCTTCCTGGTTTTTAGGTTTTTGTTCATTCATATGATTATCACCTCAGTAACAGTGTTACCGGGGCGGAATCTTTTATACTTGGTTTATAGCAATTTTTTCTAAAATTTCTGTTTCAGAAATTTGGAAGCTTGCTCGAAGGAAATTCCGGTATAATAGTGCCTCAAAATCTGCTGCACCGTATATCCTTCCCGGGCCATGCCGGTTGCCCCCCATTGGCTCATCCCTACTCCGTGTCCATATCCATAGGTTGTAATGACTGCCTCGCCGTCTTTCACCTGAATCTCAAAGCGGCTTGAGCGAAGCTCCAGCTTCTCTCTGATCTCGCGTCCGCTGAACGTTTGGCCGCCAATGGAAATCTCTTTGATGCTGTCTCCTTTGGTACGGGACAAAATCTTGAAGGGCCCGTTTGTTTGCGAGTAAGCCGGGACGGTTCCCGCCCCTGCGGCTACGTGAAGGGAAGGGGAGCTGATGCCAAGCTTGGTGAACACTTCGGATAAAGGAAGGCTGACGGTTTCTTTATAGACCGGGTCGATCCTGGCATCCCACGGACTTGCCACACTTCGCAGGTAGGGGATTTTCTCATCCCAGTAATCTTCCGAGTTTTCCGTAAACTCCCCGCTCGCGGAGAAAAATAAGGCGGTAATCGGCTTGCCCTGATAAGTCATGATCATGCCGTCCGTTTCATCCACTGCCCTTTGCAGCTTCTCTAGCTCCCGGGCCTTGCCGGCCCTCTTCCAGGAGGCAAGCTCAGCCTCGGATAAATAGGCTTGATGCGATACCGTATCGGTCACATCGGCCCTGCCGCCGGGCACGCCGCTTCGGTCGCCGCTGACGAGGCGCTTCACGATAAAGGTCCGGGCGGCTATCGCCTGGGCCTTCAGCGCCTCGAGGCCGAAATCGGCATGCATTTCGGCGGCCACCACGCCGAGCACGTACTGCTCGATCGGCAGCGTCTCCACCGCGCGGGTGTCCGTCAAATAGACGGACACCCGCGCGGCCCCGTCCGCCTGGCTGGAGGCGGACGGCCCTCCCCTGGCCGGCGCCTGGCCATGGGGCGCCGGCTCGGGCTGCGGCGGCGCGTCCGAGCCGCCGCGGTGGACCAGCAGCGCCGGCAGCAGCACGGCCAGCGCAGCAAGCACTGCGGCGGCCACAGGCAGCCGCAGGTGGCTGCGGCGGCGAGCCCCGCCCCAGCGGGGCGGGCGGCGGGAGCCGCCGATCCAGCCTAGCAGGGCCTTCCCAGGACGGCCCTGCGGCTTCGCAGGCTTCCAGATCGCCTGCGCTTGCGCCTTCGGCATGAACGGCTCCGGCTGTACGGACGCCTCTTCTCCGCATGCTTTCGCCCCTCGTTTTGGCTTTATCCTTAAACGGGTAAAGACCTCTGTATGGCCCGCCGCCTCCAACAAGGTTTTCCCATCTTCCTGCTCGTGTATGAGCTTGCCTCCGGCAGCTTGCTTACTCTTTTCCAATGAGTCCCTTGTCCCGTTATCGTCTCCTGCAGTTAGCCTGATCTTCCAGGAAGTCATTTTGTCTTTCATCGTACTGCCCTACCTCCGTTGTCAACATGGTGCGGACCCTTTGCCAATAGAGCATCATCCACTCTACCTTCCGGTAATCAGTATACTTATAGATATGAGTTTTCAGCGGATGCTAGAACCTTCGTCGGCAGAAAGAAAGATTTGAAGAAAGAGCTTCTGTCTCACCTGATCCCTTGTTCTCGAAAGGCGTGGAGGATCATGCGAAGCAAGCCCTTCTTTGTTATGAAAAAGACTCCTATCAGCTGCTTCCCTGAGGAAATAACAGAATCGTTTATCTTTATATAAGAAAACTTGTGGAAGTTGGCCAAGCCCAAACAAAAACCGGAACCCCAGGCCCGTTAGGGGCAAGAGGCTTCGGTATTATGGTTGTCCGACAACCGGCATGCAACGACGCACCGTGCGCCGTGAGCTGCGTACGGTGCGCCTGCCGCAACCGGACACAAATTTAACGGTGTTTCGCCAGCGGAAGCCATTTCAGTACGTCCTGAATATGTTTATCCCAATACTCCCACGTATGGTCTCCGGCATCAAACACCGTAGTTGTTTCATAGTTAACCTGCTGCGCGAGTTCTTTAAATTTCACGTTTCCCTCATACAGAAAATCCTCTGTCCCGCAGCTTTGATATATTTCCGGTTTCGCACCCTGTCCTTTTGCCGTCTGTTCCAGCAGCCACAGTACATCTTCTTCCGTTCCTTCAACTTCCTTCCCGCCAAAAGCCAGTTCCAGACCGCGAAGCGTGAACGGCTTGCTCTTGATATGGGCAGCCAGATCAAGCACGCCTGAAAGGCTCGCCGCTGCTGCAAATTTGTCTGGACAGCGCAGCGCCCATTTCAAAGCGCCATATCCGCCCATGGACAAGCCTGCCACGAAATTGTCCTCCCTTGCATCCGACAGAGGGAAAAAGGAATGGGCAAGCGCCGGCAGCTCCTCGGACAGAAACGTCCAGTACCTGTTCCCATACTCCATATCGCTGTAGAAGCTGTGATGTACGTTTGGCATAACTACAGCCAAACCCAGCGATGATACATACCGTTCAATCGATGTTCGTCTTATCCAGATCGTATCGTCGTCACTATAACCGTGCAGCAAATAGAGGACCGGATGTTTTCCCTTCGCTGTTACCCCCTTCATCCCGATTTGTCCGGAAGTTTCCTGAGGGAGAATGACCGTCATTTGCGTGCTGAGGCTGAGCACCTCGGAGAAAAATTGACATTGAATCAGCGCCACGTTTCCCAACCCTTTCTTAGCCCGTATATATTGATCACGCTTTCTTTTCCTTTTATTATAACGGGAATCACCCATTCCTGCCTCCAAAAAAAACAAAGGACCGTCCTGAACTTCAGGAACGATCCTTTCTTGCTGTCTTTATGCAGTTAGGCCCAACTGGTTTGAACTTTGAGTTTAGAAAGTTCTTCCGACACTGCGCTTTTCTCTTTCGGCTTGCTCTCTTCGTCCATTTCGATCCGCCAAATGTCGGCGCCGAGCCCGGCCAATTTCTCCGCCAGATTTACATATCCGCGGTCAATGTGGTGGGTGCCGCTCACTTCCGTTGCACCTTCTGCTGCAAGGCCGGCCAAAATGAGGGCGGCTCCGGCACGCAGGTCAGTGGCGCAAACCTTGGATCCGGTCAGCTTGGAGGCTCCGCTCACTATCGCGGTCCGTCCTTCCACTTTAATCTGGGCATTCATTAATGTGAACTGATCGACGTGCATAAAGCGGTTCTCAAATACAGTTTCGGTTACAACGCTTGTGCCTTCCGATGTCAGAAGCAGCGCCATCATCTGGGACTGCATGTCGGTAGGGAACCCCGGATAAGGCAGCGTCTTGACGTCAACGGATTTAAGCGGATGCTTGGCTGTTACGCGTACACCATTTTCCTGAACTTCAATCTGTACGCCCATTTCTTCCAGCTTGGCGATGACAGGACCCAAATGGTCGGCAATCGCACCTTCGACGAATACGTCTCCGCCTGTAATTGCGGCAGCGATCATATAAGTTCCGGCTTCAACCCGGTCTGGAATGACGGTATGCTCAGCCCCCTGAAGCTTATCCACCCCTTCGATCCGGATCATTTCAGTCCCTGCACCACGAACGACCGCTCCCATTTTGTTCAAATAGTTGGCCAAATCCACAATTTCCGGTTCCTTGGCCGCATTTTCAATAATGGTCGTTCCTTCCGCCAGTGCAGCAGCCATCATAATATTTTCGGTTGCGCCAACGCTGGCGACATCCAAATAAATTTTGGCCCCACGCAGCCTGCCTTCCGATTTGGCTTCAATATAGCCCTGGCCCAATGTAATTTTGGCCCCCATAGCTTCAAAGCCCTTCAGATGCTGATCGATCGGTCTTGTTCCTATTGCGCAGCCGCCTGGCAGCGAAATCCGTGTATGTCCGAGCCGGGTTAGGAGCGGTCCCATGACCAGAAAAGAAGCTCTCATTTTCCGAACCCACTCGTAAGGCGCTTCACAGGAAACAAGCTGATGGGCATCTACAGTAATAACCTCCTGGTCATATGTAACATTTGCCCCCAACGATTCCAGCACTCGGCTGATCGTCCTTACATCGTCAAGAGGTGGAGCATCGCGAATGATGCTTACCCCTTCTTCACCAAGTAAAGAAGCTGCGATAATCGGCAGCACTGAGTTTTTTGCTCCGCTAACCTTAACGTTCCCGGTCAACACTTTGCCGCCGCGGACGATAAATTTATTCATTACGGTTCCCTCCGCGCGTTCATTTTCTCTTATTCTCGTGATGAAATTAGCGCACCCGCTCCATGCAGCCGCTAAATTTCATCTTAACATCGTTAATTTCAGGCGCACAAGGTATTTTTGCCGCAGAGGGGACCCGAAGATGGAGGACCTCCACCGCTTGCATCCAAAGTTATGATATCGATCGATATACAAGACCCTTATTCACCATTGTTAACACAAACTTTTGATGTTATTCGACAAAATACTGCTTGCTTAGCCTAACACACATATAACCAAGGTCATAAAAAAGTAAACATATAACGTAGCATAAGGGTATATCCTAAATACTCGATGATAAAATCAGCTACAAATTTGCCCAGCACAATGGCGAGCAAAAGCTGCAACAGCTTTCCTTGCGGCCCTTTGGGATGTCTGACCACAAGATCCAGCTTCAAGTTCTGCAGAGCCCACCAGGAAAGGCAGATACAGATCAGGGATACAAGAATAGCCGTCAAGGCGCTGACTGCGGCTTGAGACGAGACTTGGCTCAAAGCTGCATCCAATCGCTTTCCCCCCTTGCCGTACATTATTTTATGCCGCAGAACATAAATCGGTTAATTCTGTCCTGTAAATTATAGCGGCAATTCCCTGTTAGTATAGACCTTCTATATCATACTTGCCAAGCGTCCAATAATCCAGTGATTTATTGTTACAAATCCGCCTTTTTTCGGAAAATTTCTTACGGTTTTGCCACTTTTTCACTTCGTTTCCTTTGACAAAGGGACTAATCGGCTCATCGGGGCTATCTATAGCTTGCCCAACCCGGTTCATTTAGTTGTAGGGTTAAGCCTCCCATCCAGCACTTACCTTTGAAATTATGCTTCAGAGGTCCTAGACAAGTCCCCCCACAAAGTGAGGCTTTGACTTCGAGGCGGAGTCAGGTACTTTGCGGGGACCCCGGAAACTTATAAACTTTATATTGCAAAATAAAGGCCAAACACCCTCTAATAGGGCATTCGGCCTTTATCTAGTTCCGCTATTCCTTGCTTTTCGAAGACACGTTAATTCGGGTAACGGCTCTTTGCAGAGCGAGTTCAGCCCGACGATGATCAATGTGGTCTTTACTGCTGCGGTTAGCGAGCCGGCGTTCAGCCCGTTCTTTCGCCGCTCTGGCACGTTCCACATCGATATCCTGCGAAAGCTCCGCGCTTTCGGCCAGAATGATCGCTTTCTCCTTCTGTACTTCAATAAAACCGCCATGAACAGCGATTGTGGTTCTATTGCTGCCGGTTCTCACGACAATCGGAGCGACCTGAAGCGGTGTAACCAAAGGTACGTGTCCGGCCATAACGCCGAACTCCCCTTCTAAGCCGCGAACGATAACGTTATCGACCTGCTGGGAGAAAACAACGTGCTCCGGTGTGACGATCTCAAGCAAAAAAGTACTCATTTCATCACTCCTTAGGCGTTTTGCAAAGCATGCCCATCCGCTTTAGCTTAGAGGGTCTTTGCCTTCTCCACAGCTTCCTCAATCGTTCCTACGAACAGGAAGGCAGCTTCCGGAAGATCGTCGTGCTTGCCGTCCAAAATTTCTTTGAAGCTGCGTACCGTTTCTGCAATCGGCACATATTTACCCTTGATTCCGGTAAATTGCTCAGCTACGTGGAACGGCTGGGACAGGAAGCGTTCAATCTTCCGTGCACGCGCCACGACCAGCTTGTCGTCCTCGGACAATTCGTCCATACCGAGAATCGCAATAATATCTTGAAGCTCTCTATAGCGAGCCAGGATTTGTTTAACTCCTTGAGCCACATTATAGTGCTCTTCACCCACAATTTCCGGCGTAAGAATCCGGGAGCTGGAAGCCAGCGGATCCACGGCAGGGAAAATCCCTTTCTCGGAAATTTTACGCTCCAGGTTGGTTGTTGCATCCAAGTGAGCGAAAGTAGTGGCAGGCGCCGGGTCTGTATAGTCATCCGCAGGCACATAAATCGCCTGAATGGACGTAACGGAGCCTTTCTTCGTCGAAGTAATCCGTTCTTGAAGCTGACCCATTTCCGTTGCCAGCGTTGGCTGGTAACCTACGGCAGAAGGCATCCGTCCGAGCAGGGCGGATACTTCCGATCCGGCTTGAGTAAAACGGAAAATGTTATCGATAAAGAGCAGCACGTCACGGCCCTCTTGATCGCGGAAATATTCAGCCATGGTAAGTCCTGTCAAGGCAACGCGAAGACGGGCGCCAGGCGGCTCATTCATTTGTCCGAATACCATCGCCGTCTTGTTGATAACGCCGGAATCGGACATTTCATGATACAGGTCATTCCCTTCGCGCGTACGTTCGCCGACACCGGCAAATACCGAAATACCGCCGTGCTCCTGCGCGATGTTGTTGATCAATTCCTGAATGGTAACCGTCTTGCCGACACCGGCACCGCCGAACAGACCGATTTTACCGCCCTTCGCATAAGGGGCAAGCAAGTCGATAACCTTGATGCCGGTTTCCAGGATTTCCGCCTGTGTAGACAACTCATCGAACTTTGGCGGTTCACGGTGGATCGGATTCTTGGATGCTCCCTCGACATCGCCTTTGTTGTCAATCGTGTCACCGAGTACATTAAATACGCGGCCAAGTGTAATTTCCCCAACCGGTACGGAAATTGGAGCCCCCAGATCATTCGCTTCAATTCCACGCACAAGGCCGTCGGTAGAAGACATTGCGATACAGCGCACAAGGTTGTCGCCCAGATGGTTCGAAACCTCCAGGGTCAGATCGTTGGGGCGACCGGCCTCGGCATTGCCTGCAATCGTAATTGCGTTGAAAATTTCCGGAAGTTGACCGCGCTCGAACTCGATGTCAACGACCGGACCCATTATGCTGACAACGCGTCCTTTGTTCATCTTTTGTTTCCCTCCTCAAAGTTTGCGGAGCACTGCTTGACGTGCATATCCGGCTTCACAGACATGACAGCTTCGGAAAGCTAAACAGAGCTTTTACCGCTGATCCGCAAACTGTCATTGTACCCTTGATTATTATGACTGAGCGTTTGCGCCGGCAACAATTTCCGTAATTTCCTGGGTGATTGCTGCCTGGCGAGCCCGGTTGTAAGTGAGTGTCAATTCGCCGATCATCTTCGTTGCATTTTTTGTCGCATTTCCCATTGCCGTCATCTTGGCGCCAAGCTCACTCGCTTTGCCTTCCAGCAATGCGCCATAGATGAGCGTTTCCGCATATTTCGGAAGCAGTACTTCGAGTACCCCTTCTGGTGAAGGCTCATACTCGTAAGAAGCCTTAAGTTCTCCACCTTGCGCTTCTTCCCGCTCAAAGGGAAGCAAACGGTCAATGGTTGGCACCTGGGTAATCGGATTGATGAACTTGTTATAGCAGATGTAAATTTCATCATACTGCTCTTCCTCGAACCCTTGCACAGCAGCGCTTGTAACACTTTTGATATCGGCAAACGAAGGTGTATCGGACAGTTCGACCACACTAGCCTCAACAGGAAGATTGCGGCGTGTGAAATAATCGCGTCCTTTTCGTCCTGCCACGAACAGACCGTACTCGTCCTTGGAATTGTAGCTGGACAAGCGTTCCGTCACTTTTCTGAGCAGGTTGGAGTTGTATCCACCTACGAGCCCCCCATCGGATGTAATCACGATGAAGGCCGTTCTTGTTACCGGACGGTTCTCCAGCATCGGATGGGATACGCCCTGCGAGCCCGCTGCGATGCTGGTTACGACTTCCTTCAGCTTTTGTTCGTAAGGGCGGGCAGCTTGCGCCTTCTCTTGCGCTCTTCTCAGCTTCGCGGATGCCACCATCTCCATCGCTTTCGTGATTTGGCGGGTGTTTTGAATACTCTTGATCTGACGCTTAATCTCGCGTATTCCTTTTGCCATGATTTCACCACCTCAAAACTTTGAGCAAGAGCTCAAAGTTACTTCGTAAGCATTTGGCGAATACACGCAAGCTTTGGCGTTCGCCAAAGCCCGTGTATATCATCTATTAAGCCTTGACTGCAAAGCCTTTTTTGAATTGTTCGATTACATCCTTCAGCAGCGCTTCATTGTCTGCCGTCAAATCCTTCGTATCGCGGATCGACTGCAGCACTTCGCCATGCTGGTTCTCCACAAAGGAAAGGAATTCAGCTTCGAAACGGCGGATATCGCCAACCGGAATATCATCCAGGTAACCTTTAACCGCTGTATACAAGCTGATAACCTGCTTCTCAACCGGAAGAGGCTGGTTAACTCCCTGTTTCAGGATTTCCATCATACGCGCACCGCGATTCAGACGGGCCTGCGTAGATTTATCGAGGTCCGATCCGAATTGGGCGAACGCCTGAAGCTCACGGTATTGGGCCAGGTCAAGACGAAGCGTGCCCGCAACCTTCTTCATGGCTTTGATCTGTGCAGAGCCCCCTACCCGGGATACCGAGATACCTACGTTGATAGCCGGACGCTGACCTGCATAGAACAAGTCGGCTTCCAGGAAGATCTGACCGTCGGTAATCGAAATCACGTTGGTAGGAATATAGGCGGAAACGTCAGACGCTTGTGTTTCGATAAACGGCAGAGCCGTAATCGAGCCACCGCCGAGCTCGTCGCTCAGCTTCGCTGCACGTTCCAGAAGACGGGAGTGCAAATAGAAGACGTCACCAGGGAACGCTTCGCGGCCCGGAGGACGACGAAGCAAGAGGGACAATTCACGGTAAGCCGCTGCCTGCTTCGACAAGTCATCATAGATAATCAGCACATGCTCGCCTTTGTACATGAAATATTCGGCCATAGCCACGCCGGCATATGGAGCGATATACAGAAGAGGAGACGGTTCCGATGCGGAAGCCGTAACGACAATCGTGTAATCCAGCGCACCGTGACGACGCAACGTTTCAACTACGTTGACAACAGTGGACTGCTTCTGTCCGATAGCGACATAGATACATTTCACGCCATTACCCTTCTGGTTGATAATCGTATCGATCGCGATTGCGGTTTTACCTGTTTGACGGTCGCCGATGATCAATTCCCGCTGGCCGCGGCCAATCGGAACCATGGAGTCGATCGCTTTAATACCGGTCTGCATTGGCTCGTGAACGGATTTACGGTCAATAACGCCCGGAGCGTTGTTCTCTACGGGACGGAATTCCGTTGTTGCGACCGGTCCCTTGCCGTCAACCGGCTGACCGAGCGGGTTAACAACACGCCCAAGCATAGCGTCCCCTACAGGAACCTGCATAATTTGGCCGGTCCGTTTCACTTGGTCGCCTTCACGAATTTCGGTGTATGGTCCAAGAATAACGACACCGACATTGCTTTCTTCCAGGTTGAGGGCCAGGCCTACAACCCCGTTTTCGAATTCGAGCAGCTCGTTCGCCATCGCATTTTCGAGTCCGTGAACACGGGCGATCCCGTCACCGACTTGAATAACGGTACCGACTTCGGCCACTTCGATTTCCGTCTTATATTGTTCGATCTGACTTTTAATCAGTGTGCTGATTTCTTCAGGTCTGATACTCAAGTGTTTCACCCCTATCTACAGTGCTTGTCTTCGAAAAGATTTCTCAAGCCGTTCCAGCTTCCCGGCGAGACTGCCGTCATACAGCGTATCGCCAATGACAACCTTCATGCCGCCCAGCAGACTGGTATCCACCACATTTTCCACGCGGATTTTCTTCTTAACTAAAGCGCCGAATTCATCGGCAACCTGCTGTTGTTCCTGTTCGTTCAGCGGGTATGTCGTATATGCGACCGCTGTAGCAAGTCCCAGTTCATTTCCGGCAATCTGAATGTAACTGTCAAGCAGTTCGGACAAAATCGCGATTCTGCCACGTTCTACAAGCAGTTTTAGCAGGGAAATAACCGGTTTGGACAGCTTGCCTGCAAGGCTTGCCTCCATCGCTTTCCATTTCGCTTCTTCGGAAATACTGGGAGATGCAATAAAATTCACAACATCTTTGTCTGCGGTAAAAGCTTCCACCGCCGCTTTCAGCTCTTGTTCCACTTCAAGCGTCCGACCTTCTTGGGCTGCAATTTCGTAGACGGCTTTAGCGTAACGTTTGGCTACAACCGTTGTCGTGCTGCTCATGACCGGCCACCGACTTCTTTAAGGTACTTGTCGACCAGCTCGCCTTGAACGCCTTCCGTGCTGACTTCTTTTTCGATCAGCTTGGATGCGATCTTCACGGAGACGGCGCCCACTTCACTGCGGAGCTGCTCCACCGCTTTGTTCTTTTCGTTCTCGATATCGCGAACAGCCTCGTCTTTGAGACGCACTGCCTCTTCCTTCGCCAGATCGATAATCTGAGTAGCCTGCTTGCTGCTCGTTTGCTTGGACTGCTCGATGATGTCATACGCCTCTTTGCGGGCCTCCTGCAGAGCGGCTTTTTGTTCTTCCACATAAGTGGCGGCCTGCTCGCGGGTTTGCGCCGCTTCGCTCAGCTGCTGCTTAACGAGCTCACGGCGTTTCTCCATGACGGAAAAAAGCGGACCGAAAGCATATTTGTTTAACAAGAAGTATAAAATCCCGATCGCGATCAAGGCGATGACGGTGTTTTCCCATACGAATTTCAAACTTAGTCACTCCTTTCCGAAGCCTATCCGCTGTTAACGTGTACGTTCTATTCTACCGGGCTAAAAAGAAGGCGTGGACGGCTGTGGCCTTCCTCGCCATTCTTTTTTTCCAAATTTATTATTGGGCCATGCCGTAGAATATGAACGCCAAGACCACGCCGATGATCGGAAGTACCTCGATCAAACCAACCCCGATAAACATCGTCGTTTGCAGCGTGGATTTCGCTTCAGGCTGACGAGCGATCCCTTCGACTGTTTTACTGATAACGAGACCGTTACCGATACCAGCGCCGAGTGCGCCCAAACCTGCTACGATACCTGCCGCGATTAATGCCAATGCTCCCATTTTATATCCTCCTTAAAAGTCAATTCATGATTTATTGTTAAGCCCGGTTGAAGTCTTTGCTCCACCTTGACCTAAAAACTAATGTTCCTCTTCATGCGTATCGATGCTTTGCGAAATATACACGATCATCAATGTAACGAAAACGAACGCCTGGATCGCGCCAACGAAAATACTGAATCCGTCCCAAGCCATCAGCAGCGGGATCGACATAATTGTACCCACTACGCTCGCTTTGGCGAGCGTCATGATCGTGGAGATCAGCACCTCGCCCGCGAAGATGTTCGCGTAAAGACGGATACCGTGCGTCATCAACTTCGACACCTGCTCGATGATGTTGATCGGCAAGAACAGCGGATAAGGCTGTACGTAGTGCTTGAGATAATTCCTCGTGTTCTTGAACAAGCCCAGTCCATTTGAAATCACGAATACGAGCAGCGCAAGCCCCATCGTTACGCCGGCGTCAGCCGTCGGAGATTTCCACCAAGCCACCTCCGCATGGGCTTCCTCTTCCGGATACTTCGCGTGCGCTTCTTCCAGAACCGAGGTTACGGACGTTATTTCCTGTCCAAAAATCTTCGCTTTCGCCGGATCGTGGTATTCCGTTACGACGCCGAACAAAAGGCCAAGCATGTTGCCTACGAAAATGAACAGGATCAGGGTCAAGGCGAGCGAAAGGAACGGCTTGCCTTTCTTCCAATTCATGGAACTGGTGATCATGTTCTTCACGAATTCGGTCGTCCATTCCATGAAATTTTGCAATTTGCCCGGATTTTCGACAGACAGGTTTCGCGTTGCCAGTTTGGCAATTACAAAAACGATGGTGCAGGTCACGACCATCATCAGGACGATGGAGAGGTCGAGATGGAATCCGCCCAATTCAATAATTGGAGCTTCATGCATGTTTTTTCACCCCTTTCCAAGTCGGAACTTCTAACTTTGATCAGCTTTCTCCTTTTTGGCTTTTTCTCTCATTCTTTCTTCTTTAAGAGAATAAATAATGCCCAGAATCAGAAGCAGAAATTGCGCAAATACCAGGCTGGCCATGACGGCAATTTCGCTGAAATAATGCGGAAATTCCAGCGGGAGCACTACAGCCAGAATGGAAGTCGCCAGACGAAACCCGAAGCCCAAACCATAACGCTTCCTGCGTCTCTCGCCAGTTCCCGCTGCAGCTGCCGTTTCAAGTAACTGGCGCACCTTGTAAGCCATATGAAGCACATTGATGCAGCTTACGATCGAACCCAGAATTAATCCATGGGCGATCGCGCGGTGCGTAGGAAGAGCAGCAGACACCAATAGACAGAATGCGACTAAGCCCAGAACTACCCGCACTACCACTATTCGATATTTGGACAGTTCATTATTCATCGCTTTCCCTCATTATCCTTCTAATCACCGCAACAGCTCCTATAATGCCTGCAGCCATTCCAGCAAGAACGCTTGCAGCCACCCAAATCCCCTGGTTACCGAGCCTACTTCCCAGCCAAGATCCTAAATAAAAACCGGCCAACGTGCAAATGGCAAATTCAATGCCGAGTACACTTACTGTCCCTGCCATTCGCCAGGCAGCACCGCTCGGCTTCTTCTTTCCGCCAGAGTTTTCAGAATGTTCAGGTTTGTCCATTTTCTGTCCCACCCTCGGAATTCTAGTTCATTTTACTAATACGAAATAAACTTTGTCAATTGAGGGGGCCCGCTGCAAAGGCCCGTCAGAAAAAGCCGTGAAACCTGATTTTCATTTTCATTTTTGCAAACCCCTGAAAACCGTACAGTTTAACTGTATGCTGTACGTTTTTCTTTTACAACTGCGCTTGATTTTCATTTGTGAACTTTGTGTGAAATCGTTCAGGACGTTCGCTTATCACGCCGAAATGGTGAAGAATCGCATTGACAATTCTGGCTGATGCCTTACCATCTCCGTACGGGTTGGCGGCCCGGCTCATGGATTGATAAGCCTCCGAATCGCTGAGTAATAATTTTGTCCGTTCATACACCTTCTCTTCATTTGTTCCAACCAATTCCAAAGTGCCAGCTTCTATCCCTTCCGGACGCTCTGTCGTATCCCGCAGCACAAGCACCGGCACGCCGAAAGAAGGCGCTTCTTCCTGCAAACCGCCCGAATCCGTTAATATTAAATGCGTATACGGGTAGAAATTATGCAGATCCACCACATCCAGCGGGTCAATGAGCTTAATGCGCGGGTGATTGCCCAAAATTTCATGTGCGGGCTCACGAACTGCCGGACTCGGATGCACCGGATAGCAAATCGCCACATCCTCGAATTCGTCAGCAATCCGTTTGACGGCCCGAAAAATATTGCGGTGCGGTTCCCCTTGCGATTCCCTGCGGTGAGCTGTCATCAAAATCAGCCGCTTGCCTTTGGCCCAGTCCAGAACAGGATGACTATAGTCCGGTTTTACTGTATATTGAAACACATCCGTTACCGTATTGCCTGTGATATATATACTTGACTCTGCCTTATTTTCCTTCCGCAAATTGCCCGCAGACCAGTCCGTAGGCGCGAAATGCAGGTCTGCAAGCACCCCGGTCAGCTGACGGTTCATCTCTTCCGGATAAGGGGATAATTTGTTCCACGTCCGGAGTCCGGCTTCCACATGTCCGATCTTGATCTGCTGCAAAAAGGATGCATAGCTCGCCAGGAATGTTGTCAGCGTATCGCCATGCACGAGCACGATATCAGGCTTAGCTTCGCGCAGCACGCCCTCAAGCCCCTGAAGCACCCGTATCGAGATTTCATTCAGGCTCTGCTGCTGCTTCATGACGTTCAAATCATAGTCCGGTTCAATTTTAAATACATCAAGCACCTGGTCAAGCATTTCGCGATGCTGTGCGGTTACACAGACAACCGATTCAATATGCTCTTGATGCTTCGTAAGTTCCAGGATAAGCGGAGCCATCTTGATGGCCTCCGGTCTCACGCCAAAGATTGTCATCACTTTAATTTTAGACAAGATTATCCCTCATTTCTGTCTTCTAAAAAAAAGAGGGGCTTGCACAAAGTAAACGCCCTCTCTTATCTAGCTGCTTTTTGGGTCGGGGCCCGCTTACTTGGTGCCGTACAGCCGGTCACCGGCGTCCCCTAGCCCCGGAATAATATAACCATGGTCGTTCAAATGGCTGTCAAGCGCGGCGACATAAATGTCCACATCCGGATGCGCCTCCTGAACGGCCTTGACCCCTTCCGGAGCTGCGATCAGGTTCATCATTTTAATCTGGCTGCAGCCGCGCTTTTTGAGCGCATCTATGGCCGCGATCGCCGAACCGCCGGTAGCCAGCATCGGGTCGATCACGATCAGCTCACGCTCCTGAACGTCTGTCGGCAGCTTTATGTAGTATTCGACCGGCTGAAGCGTATCGGGGTCGCGGAACAGTCCGACATGCCCTACTTTGGCAGCCGGAATCAGCTTCAGAACCCCGTCCAGCATGCCGAGACCCGCCCGAAGAATCGGAATAAGGCCAAGCATCCGGCCGGAAATGACACGAGCCTCCGTTTCGGCAACAGGTGTCTGTACCGTAATCGTTTCAAGCGGTAATTCTCTTGTAATTTCATACGCCATAAGTGTGGCAACTTCATCTACCAGTTCCCGAAATTCCTTCGTATTTGTCCGCATGTCACGGATAAAAGTCAATTTGTGCTGAATCAGGGGATGGTCGCAGACGATCAATTTTCCCATTATTGTCCCTCCGGTATTATTGCTCATTCTTCTCTTTTGTAACACTTTTTACTACGGTAGCAGTACGTAAATCCTGTCCATTATATCACTTGCCGAGGACCATTTCATCTGTTCCGTTCATGTTTTGGATGAGAACTGGGAAAATAGGCGGTTCGGCATGGATTGCACCGCAAATCAACATCCAGCGGCTCTGGAACAAAAAAAGCAAAAAGGGCCCGCAGCATCCCGAAGGATCGTGCAGGCCCCATAAGCGTTACAAGAATTAGTATTTCATTTCAGGATAAAGCGGGAAGCGGTCGGTCAGCGCCGTTACACGGGCTTTGGCTTTAGCCAGCGCGGCTTCGTCTTTAGGCGATTTCAGAGCCGCCGCGATGATGCGGCCGATTTCCACCATCGCCGCTTCGTCCATGCCGCGGGAAGTGGCAGCCGGTGTACCGATGCGGATACCGCTCGTAACGAACGGACTTGTCGGGTCGAACGGAATCGCATTTTTGTTGACCGTAATTCCGATGGAATCCAGTACATGCTCGGCATCCTTGCCGGTAATGTCCAGATTGCGCGTGTCGATCAGAATCAGGTGGTTGTCCGTACCGCCGGAAACGAGATTAAGCCCTTCTTCGAGCAAGGTTTCCGCCAATTTTTGCGCGTTCTTCACCACGTTCTCGGCATAAGACTTGAAGGAAGGCTGAAGAGCTTCGCCAAGCGCAACGGCTTTGGAGGCGATGACATGCATCAGCGGTCCGCCCTGAGTGCCCGGGAAGATCGCTTTATCGATTGCGGCTGCCCAAGGCTTTTTGCACAGGATCATGCCGCCGCGCGGTCCGCGAAGGGTTTTGTGCGTCGTTGTGGTTACAAAATGGGCATGCGGCACAGGGCTAGGATGAACGCCGGCAGCAACCAGACCGGCGATATGCGCCATATCCACCATAAACAACGCGCCTACATCGTTTGCAATCGAGGCGAACGCTTCAAAGTCAATCGTGCGCGGGTACGCGCTGGCGCCGGCGACGATCAGGCGGGGGCGATGCTTGAAGGCCGCCTTGCGGACTTCATCGTAATCAATCCGGAAGGAGTCTTCCTGAACTCCGTAAGCTACGAAGTTATAGAGCAGGCCTGAAGCATTGACCGGGCTTCCGTGAGTCAAATGTCCGCCGTGGGCCAGGTTCATGCCGAGCACCGTATCTCCAGGCTTCAAAGCTGCCAAATACACGGCCAGGTTCGCCTGGGCTCCGGAGTGAGGCTGAACGTTGGCATGCTCGGCACCGAACAGCTCCTTGGCGCGATCGCGGGCCAGATCCTCAACGATGTCCACATGTTCGCAGCCGCCGTAATACCGTTTGCCCGGATAACCTTCGGCATATTTGTTCGTCAATACCGAACCCATAGCTTCCATAACCGCTTCGCTTACAATGTTCTCGGACGCAATCAGCTCAATATTATTGCGCTGACGCTTCAATTCCAGGTTCATGGCCTCCAGGACGGCCGGGTCATGCTTTCTCAAATGATCCATGTTTTTCATTATCCTCCCTGCATGTATAGAAATTTTATTGTTTCCTGAAAAATTGCCATTGATTCGGTCCGCTTAATCGCAAGGCTGCGAACCTTCCTGCTGCGGCAAAGCGTATACAGCACGCTCTCCGCCGATCAGCTTCGGCCGGGTCATAGCGGCGTTCACACGGGCCATCCCGATATACCTGCGGGCAGGACGCAGCGGTACGGCGACCCTGCGCAGATGCATGCCGATCAGCGTTTCGCCGATATCGATTCCGGCGTGGGCCTCAAGACTCTCGGCCAGACAAGGCTCCCGAAAGCGGATATAAGCTTCCGCTGCCATTGAACCGCCGGCTTTGCGCACCGGGACGGCGCTCACTTCCGTCAGGTTCAATCGTTCGAGCACGGAACGCTCGACGACAAGCGCCCGGTTCAGATGCTCGCAGCATTGAAAGGCCAGATCAAACCCGTAACGGGCGCGCACCCTTTCAAGGCCTGCATACAATTCCGCCGCTACCTGCTGCGCGCCTGCGGTACCGATTCTCTGTCCTGCAACTTCACTTGTACTTGCGCCAATCACAACGAGTTTGCCAGGTCCCAGCTTCGCAGTCACCGCAAGCTCCTCAAGCACTTCAGCCGCCTGCGCCGCAAGCTCCTCCTGGCGAAATTGATGTTCCACAGCCATTTCCTCCTCTAGTCCGGCATCAGTCTGTCGCCTAACAAAAACTAAAATCGCGGACCGAACCCTTGTCCTCATTATATAATGATTTTTGACCAAAGACGAAAAAAAGAGCAGAACGCAATTTCTTCATGCGTCTTGCTCTTTGCCCAGGCGACCGGCCGTATACTCCGGTGCTCCACCGTGGTTTCATCCACATCTGTCGCCAGTTACACCGGAACTGCTGTTGTTGCCTTTAAGCATATAGCATAATTACCGGAATTGCAACTTGAAAAAAAGATCAAATTTTTATTTTCCAGCCTGCTCCTTCAGCATGTGCAGCAGCTTATCCAAAGCGGTCCGGATTTCCGCGGCTGTCCGTTCATAGTCCTCCCGGCTGCCGCCGAACGGATCCGATATGTCATAGCCGGGCAGACGCTGCTGCAGCCGGATAATCCGCTGCTGATTCGTATCTTCAAGCTTTTGACCCAGCGCGGTCCGCAAAGCCCGGTCTGCCAGCAGGGCATCCAGTTCCCGCAGATCCTGAGCTACGTCCTCCGCGTCCTCCACATATTCCTTCAGGACAAATGTTTTGCCGGCTGCAGAAGGAAAGGCTTGCATCAGCTGCCGTTTATGGCTCTGGGTCAAGGTCAGAATCAGGTCCGCCCAATCCGTGAGTTCGGCATTCATGGGGGTTGAAGTCAGTTTGTCTTCAATCTGGCGATCCCGGAGAACCGCTTCCGCATGCCTGGAAATGGACATTCCGGGGATAGCCGCAACACCTGCGGACTGGACTTCAACCGATAAACCGGCTGCCAGCGCCATCTGCCTGAACATGCCTTCCGCCATCGGGCTGCGGCAAGTATTTCCTGTACAAACAAACAATATGCGCATCTCTCTACCCTCACTCAGCGAATGGTGTATTCTTCTTTATCATTGTATCAAAAGATAAACATCAGGCCAAACGCGAACAGGATGGCTCCGCCCATCGTTTCGCCGTAGTCTCCCAGGTTCCGTCTGAACCGGCTGCCGAGCCACAGGCCCATCACCGACATGATTCCCCCAAACAAGCCGAAGGTCAGCACCGTAAGCAGCAGGTTGCCTTGAAACATGCCCAGCGATACCCCGACTGAAAAAGAATCCACGCTGACGCTCATGGCGAACAGCAGCACGCCCAGAAACCGGCGATGATCCACAGGCTTTGGCCCCTCATCCCGGAACGAGGTAATCACCATATGCCCGCCGAGCAGAAGCAACAAGCCTCCGGACACATACCGGGCAATTTCACCGAGCAGCCTTCCCACATATAAGCCGGTAAACATCCCGAGCAGCGGCATCACGATATGAAAAATCCCGATGAGCCCGCCGATCCTCGCCATATCAAGCCGCCGCACGCCTTTCATACCGATCCCGACACTGAGAGAAAAGGCATCCATGCCCAGCGCAATGGCCATCACTATAATCGTAACAAGCTGCCCAAGCTGGGCAGTAGCATGATGCATGATGCACCCCTCCAAGTCTGCAATAGGGTTTGTACCACCATATGCGGACAAGGAGGCAATCATGACACGGGGGCAGAAACGGTCCCGCGAGCCACTGCGGCTTTTATGAAAAAAGATCAATCTGTTTCGGAGGCAATTCGGCTGGCTTAAACCCAAGCAATTCCAACATGCGCTTTCCGTTTGGAGCCGCATCGCCGCCGGAATTGTTGTTGAAGATCATGCAGATGTCCTTGGCTCCTCTTGACTTCAGAAGGTTCAGCTTGTCTTTCCATTCCAGCAGTTCTTCGTCGCTGTAGCGATACAAGTAGCGAACCTCGCGCCAGTTCGGGGCGCCGCTCTGGGTCCACCCTGCCGTATTGCGGCCATGAAGACGCACGATCGCAAGCTCGGGATCGGCCGGTTCGAGCACCGTGGGCACCGATCCTTCCCCAGCCTGCGGTTCATCGCACACAATGTGAATCCACCCTTCTTCCTTCATAAACGCAAGGGTGCGCTCCTTCAGATCGGGCGCATACCAACTGCGATGGCGAAATTCAAGTGCGACCTTGAGATCCCCCATCCTCCGCTTGACCGCCTTCAGCTGCCGGACATGATCGGGACAACAGTCGAACCAGGGCGGAAACTGGAACATGACTGCTTTCAGCTTGCCGGAAGACACCACAGGCCGGATCGATTTCAGATAGGCATCATACATCTCCCCTGCACTCGCAAAAGGAATTTTCCCGCGGGCATGGCCCGTCATCCCCTGATAAGCTTTAAGGATGAACGAGAAATGGTCCGGCGTTTGATCGATCCAGCGCTGATACGTCGCCTCTCCGAGAACGGCATAAAATGAACTGTCCACCTCAACACACGGAAAATGGCGCGCATACATCATCAGCTTCTGATTCGCCGGCGTCTTCGGAGGATACAGCTCGTCATGGTCTCCCCAGCCGGTGAGTCCGACCGTTATCATGTCTGCCTCGCCTCCCTCGGATTCTTACTCGATCCTCTGCGCCGTTATACGTAGATTACCTTCTGTCCCGCCGCTTTAAGCAGCCGGTTCATAACGGCTGCTCCCAGCCCTTCTTCCGGGCAGGCTTCGGACAACATGAAGCCGATGTTCTCTTCGTCGAAGCGGCGCAGCGCGGCGTAAAGCCGCTGCGCCGCTTCGCCCGGGCGGGCCAGACTGCCGAGCGACTGCACGGCGTCGGCCCGGTACTGCGCCAGGTGCTCGTCGAATGCGAGCACCCCGGTGCGCTCGCCGCGCGCGGCGGCCGCATCCAGCTCCGTCTGGATGCGGGCGGCCACCTCCCGCGCGGAGCCCTTGACCACGCACAGCCGCCCTTTCGGGGCGTAGTGCGTGTATTTCATCCCCGGCGAGCGCGGCTGCGCCGGGGCTTCCGCGGACCCGCCCCGCAGGGCCGGGTCCAGCGACACGCTCGCCGCAACGCCGGCGAGCGCCTCGGCCGTGATCCCGCCTGGGCGGAGCACGGTCACTTCCCCGCCTGCGCCGCATTCCACCACCGTCGATTCCAGGCCCACACCCGTGGGCCCTCCGTCGACGATGCCGTCAATGGCGCCGGCGAGGTCCTCGCCCACGTGCTCCGCCAGCGTGGGGCTCGGCCGTCCCGACCGGTTCGCGCTCGGCGCCGCAACCGGGCACCCCGCTGCGGCAATCAGCCGCAGCGCGATGTCGTGGGCCGGCATGCGCACGGCCACGGTGGACAGCCCCGCCGTCACCCGCGGGCTGACGGCGCCGGGCCGCACGGGCAGCACCAGCGTGAGCGGCCCGGGCCAGAAGGCCGCCATCAGCTCTCTGGCGGCCGGAGAAACCTCCGTCACCAGCTCGTCCAGCTGGCTTTCGTCCGCAATATGCACGATCAGCGGATTATCCGACGGGCGGCCCTTGGCGGCAAAAATTTGCTCCACGGCTTCCGTACTGCGGGCATCCGCGCCAAGACCGTATACCGTTTCCGTCGGAAACGCCACCGTTCCCCCAGCAGCCAGTACGGCTCCTGCTTCCTCAATGGCCTGCTCGGCCCGCTTCTGCCGCCGGGTTTGCTCTTCCGTTTCGGATTCCGGACCCTGTTCCTCCATCAAGGCACGGGCATCCCAGAAACGGGTTTTAGCCGGTTTGCTCATTTTATGCTGGTTATGCTCTTGATCGCTCATCATCTTCAGCCCATTCTTTCTATATTTAATTTGGTTTAACATTTACTTTATAAATCATTTATATTGTAGTCCTAAACCCGAATCCCGTAAAATGCTGCGGAAGAAGCCCTTCGTTCGAAACGCCAAAAAAGGCTAATTCAGCAAAGCGCCGGGCAGCCTTCCCCTCTTTTCGTTCAACTAAACAACCCCGTAAGCCAGTTCCAAAAACCGAGGAGCACGTCCCACAGGAAAAAACGAACCTCCGGGGCCTTCCCCTGCGCAGCGCCATCTTTCCCATTTCCCGCGGCCGCTGGAGCCTTGTCTCCATTGTCGCCCTTGGCCAGCGCCTCGCCGCTTCCTCCATCGATGAAGCAGAGCGGCGGAAACAGCACGCACCACCAGTTCTTCCCCTGTCCCGAACCGAGCGTAACGCGCAGCGCTTCATAGTTGCCGGCCGGGTAAACCTCGCCGCCGTACATTTTGGCCGGAAACGGGACTACGCCGAGCTCAACCTTATAGCCGTAGCTTTCCCCGTTCTCCTTCAAGGTTTTAGCCACCTGCTCCTCGATTTGCGGCAGATGCTCCCGGATGACGGCGCGGGCCTGCTCCAGACTTTGCGGATTATCCAGCGTCTTGACCCAGCTGTTCATCTGCTCGACAACCGCATCGCGAACTTTCCGCTTGACCAGCTGATCCGCCGGCTTATCCGAATCGGCCAAAATGCGAAGCCGGATCGACTCCTGGGGAATGGCCGTCTGCACCGCAGCGGCATCCGTCTTCTGATTCTCCCAGGACATCAGCAGAATCATCAAGCTGAACAGCAGGAGCGCTGCCGCCCTCACCACATTTCCTTTGCCGCCGTTTCCATGCTTTCGGTGGTTCCCCATAGAATCGTCCTCCTCGCTGAATCTGTCGTTTCTCTATCAGCCAGTATGTCCGGACTCTCTATTCTATAAACCTATAATCTAGTAAAATTATATATAGCAAATTTGGAAACAAAAAAAAGAGACACTGCTAACGATGTCTCACCTGAATTCTTATTTATTGGATTTTATTCAACAATCAATGCAACCCAAACAAACAAAATATAAATTAAAATCATAAATATAATCACACAAAGAGGAATAAGCCAAATAAGATGTGTTCTAAATGGTCTTGTTGCTACACTAAACTTTTCTTTAATGGGTAGTATTTCGAAGCTTGCTTTTTCGATTGCTTTTCTTACCTTCAATTCATTAACATCCTGAAATTTCCCCCATAATTGGTCGTATTTCTCCCTAATTTCCTGAATATTGGGGCTATCCTTTAATAACACCAGTTTAACCTCCATTTTGTGTTAATTAGATTTTCATAAATACAATAATAGAGAGATTACATTAATAAAATACAACAAATTACCTATACTGTAAATAAATAACATAACTCCAGTTAAACATAATAAAAAGCACCACTTAATAAGGGGACTACGCGACAAGCAACAGGATTCAGGTTTTATTCTGTTCCTTACACTGTAAAGGATTTAAAATTCCGTTATTCCAAAAAAACGCCTTCATTCCCGGCACAGGCGGCTCGAAATGAAGGCGATCTAATGCTTGCAGCGTATAAGGTTTCCTCAAGCCGAAGCTCCTGGCTGCATGAGGGTCCCTGTGTCTTTGTCCCTGCCATGCAGCCGTACGCTCATGGCCAGACCGAGGCTGGCCATATTGATCAGCAGCGACGTGCCGCCATAGCTGATAAAAGGCAGGGTGATCCCGGTCAGCGGCATAATGCCGATGAACATGCCGATATTTTCAAAAATCTGATAGAGCAGCATCGCTATGATCCCCACGATCAGGTAAGGTCCGCCTCGCTCCCTGGCCTCCAGCGAGATCAGAATCATCCGGTGGATCAGAATGAAATATAAGAGCAGCAGCACCGAGCAGCCGATAAACCCGAATTCTTCGGCAACCACTACAAAAATGGAGTCCGAATACGTATAGGGGACCCGGTTGCTCTGAACAAAGTCCCCCTTCATGTAGCCCTTCCCGAACATGCCGCCCGAGGCGATGGCAATTTTCGCATTCCGGGTATGGTAAGCCGCATTCTTGTCCGCTTCTTCAGGCATCAGCCACGGGTCGATCCGGTTCAGCCAGTGTTCCTTACTCGTATTCTTCAATGCCGCCTCAATTTGATCATGGAAGGAGATGTATGATTTAATCCCGACGATTACAGAGACCGCGAATATGATCAGGATAATCAGGGTATGCGAATATTTCAGATTGCCGATCCACAGAAGGCCAAGCAGGATCACCAGGTAGCTGAGACCGTTTCCGATGTCGTTCTGCTTAAGAACAAGCCCCAGCGGAACCATCGTGATCAAGAAAAGCGGCACAACATTTTTCCAGAAAGAAAGCTTGGATTTGGATTTCTTCACCAAAAGCGCGGTCAGGGTGATGATAAGCACCAGCTTAAACAGCTCGGCCGGCTGCAGGCTGAGACCGACGTTTGGAATTGTTATCCACCCCTGAGCGCCATTGACGCTTCCCCCTATAAAAATAACCAGGATCAGAAGGAACAGGCCAACGCCAAGAATGTACAGATAATACTTGATAAAGAACCGGTAATCCACGAGCGCTACTCCAAAAAAAGCTATGAAGCCCAGAATATAGAAAAAGACCATTTTTTTATCCGAGCCTTTGTAGTCGCTCCAGGCGGCAGTTCCGCTGTGAACGAGAATTATGCTGAGCGCCATAAAGATCACGAGAATGACGACAATCGTCCAGTCCATTTTTTTCAGCTTGTTGATCATGTACACGGATCCCCCCAGAGTCCATTTAGCCCGAACTCTGTCTTTCGCAAAGTTCTTGTAACGGTTGACGGATACAGATGATTTGAGTAATAAAATGATGGAATACCTCTATGGTACACCATCCATCCGGCCGAGAACAAATTTCCGCGGGGTGCCCGAAATCCGGCGTTCTGACGTATGGCATCCGGATGCGGCAGACGATCAGAATATACCGATGACATGCCTCTCGATGCCCGCATAGTCCTTCACCACTTCGATCCGGCTCCAGGCGCCTGCTTCCCTCAGCATTTCCGCCACCTCGCCGGCCTGCCCTATGCCGAGTTCGAAACCGATTAAGGCTGGCGGAGCCGCAAGCAGCGGCAATTGGCGCATCATGATGCGGTAGGGCTCAAGCCCATCAGGGCCGCCGTCAAGCGCGGAGCGGGGTTCGAAGTCCCTGACCTCGGTCTGCAGCCCCTCAATCACCTCCGCCGGAATATAAGGCGGATTCGAAACGATAATATCGGGAGCAAGCCCGGCAAAAGGTTCCAGCAGGTTGCCTTCGCGAAACGATATCTCAAGCCTCAGCTTTGAAGCGTTGCCCTTGGCGACTTCAAGCGCAGCCGGGGAAATGTCGCTCGCCATGACGTTCCAGCCTGGACGCAAAAATTTCAGCGCTCCGGCTATCGCCCCGCTGCCTGTGCCGATATCTGCGGCCAGCAGCCGTCCTTCCGGCCACAGCCGCTGTCCCAACTCGGCGATCCGTTCCACCAGCAGTTCGGTCTCGGGCCTCGGGATCAGCACAGACGGATTGACCGTAAAAGGGAGGCCGTAAAATTCCTGCTCCCCGATAATATATTGGGCCGGCTCCCCCTTGGCCTTGCGGGAAATAACCTCCTCCCACTCATCGATCCGGCCTGCCGGAAAGAGATCCCGCCCGGCAGCCAGCAGGAGAGCCGGAGATAATCCGAGCACATGTCCAAGGAGAAGGCGCGCATTGGGTTCCGGCTCCGCCACATTCGCCGCCGCCAAAAAAGAAGAAGCCTCTTCAAGGGCTTCCTTTACATTCATCGCTGCGGACATGACATAGGTGTCTCTGTTCAAAGCTTTATTCTCCTTTTTCCAGCAGTTCGGACTGCTCGGCTATGGTCAGCGCCGATAGGATCTCTTCGATCTCGCCGTTCATCACCTGGTCCAGCTTGTGGAGAGTAAGGCCGATCCGGTGATCGGTCACACGGCTTTGCGGGTAATTGTAGGTCCGGATCCGTTCACTGCGGTCCCCGGTGCCTACTTTGCTCTTGCGCTCGCCGGCGTATTTCGCCTCTTCCTCCTGGCGCATCATGTCAAAAATGCGGGCCCGAAGCACCTGAAGCGCTTTTTCCTTATTGGAGTTCTGAGATTTGCCGTCCTGGCACGTCGCCACAATACCTGTTGGAATGTGCGTGACCCGAACAGCGGATTTCGTCGTATTGACGGATTGTCCGCCCGCCCCGCTGGAACAGAACGTATCCACGCGGATATCCTTGTCAAGGATCTCGATATCCACATCTTCCGCTTCCGGCATCACCGCAACCGTCGAAGTCGAAGTATGAATCCGGCCGCCCGACTCTGTCGCCGGAATCCGCTGAACCCGGTGCGCGCCGCTCTCGTATTTCATTTTGCTGTATGCGCCGCGTCCATTGATCATAAAGATGACCTCTTTGAAGCCGCCAAGGTCGCTTTCATTGACATCCATCAGCTCTACGCGCCAGCCCTGCGTATCCGCGTAACGCGTATACATCCGGTACAGATCCGCTGCGAACAGGGCTGCTTCATCGCCGCCGGCCGCGCCGCGAATTTCCACAATCACGTTTTTGTCGTCGTTAGGGTCCTTCGGCAGCAGCAGAATCCGAATGTTCTCTTCCAGTTCCTGCTTGCGCTGCGTCAGACTGTCGATCTCGCCTTTAACCATTTCCTTCATTTCATCATCAAGCTTCTCTGCCTGCATTTCCTTGGCAGCTTCGAGCTCTTCCACAACTTGTTTATATTCGTTATAAGCCTCGTATGTCGGCTGCAAATCCGATTGTTCTTTGGAATAATCCCGCAGTTTCTTCGGGTCGCTCGCCACATCGGGGTCGCAGAGCAGCTCGCTCAGCTTCTCATAGCGGTCAATCAGGGCTTCAAGTTTATCCAACAAGGCAAGTCACCTCTCTTGTATCAGGTTTCATTTTACAATCCATGTATATTCAGTTCATTGATTTGAATGGTAAACGACTTTTTATTATAGCATGATATGAAAAATTTGAACAGTCCTACTTCTAGTGAACTGAAGTCAAAAAGGGGGGTTGAAAAAGCGCGAGATCACGGAGTTCCCAGCCAATCGGAAGCCCGTTTGCTCCAATAAATGTCCCTATCATTCGCGGCTTCCCGTTAGGCAGATATTACCGTTAGCGCCACACCCATACATTTGCTATTCTGGTTAACGACAATTTAACATTCGGGAGGACACCCAAGATGAGACAAAACGTTTACCGGGCTATATGCTGCCTGCTGCTTCTGCCTTTATTCCTTTTATTCACCCCGCCCATCTCACCTGCCCAAGCGGCCGAAGCCGACCCGCTGGACAAGTACTATCCATCCGACATTGAGGACCACTGGGCTTACGATGAGCTTGATAATTTTATGAATGCGGATCTGCTGAAGGGTTACGCGGATTCGGGCGGCAATATTACCGTTAAACCGAATCGCGAAATCAGCCGTGCTGAATTCGTTGCCATTCTGGTGAATGCCGCGGGACTTGCCAGCGAACAACCCGGCAAAAATTTTACCGACGTACATACGGGCAAATGGTACGCCGAGCCCGTCCGGATCGCAAGCTCGCTCGGAATTGTCAGCGGAATTTCAGACACCGAGTTCGGTCCGGACCGGCCGATCTCCCGGGGAGAAATTGCGGTTATGGTCGTCAATGCCTTTTCATCGTCCGTTGACTTCAGCGGACAAAGCCTGAACTTTTCCGATGTCCCGGACTACTATGCCAAGCTGTCCATCCAGAAGGCCAGCGCAGCGGGAATCGTCAATGGAATGGCATCCGGGCAATTCAAACCCTTTGACCGCGCCACCCGGGCACAGTCGGTCGTCATGCTGCAGCGCGCGCTTATGCTTCAGCAGCAGAACATCCCTGACGCACAAGCTCTGATTGATATTGCCGCTGCCGCAAACAATGAACAGATGCAGCTTCTGAAAGACAAGAAATACAGCGAACTCGAAGCAAGCTATCTGAAGTACTGCACCGGTTATCAGCTAGCTTACAATCTTTCTTCCCTCAGGGAGTTTCAAGAAATGATTGCCGGCGGTGCAGTGGCCGAATATGAGCTCGTAACCGCTCCAACCTTTACAGTCATCGAGCAATCCGATCGCTTCGCGGTTCTGGAAAGCACGGGCGGGGAAATCAAAATCAAATCTAGCAACGGCTCCTCCACTTACGAAGATACCGTCAAAACAGACGGGCTCTACAAAATGAAAAAGATGCCAGATAACAACTGGAAAATTTACGCTTACCTGCCGTATGAATAAATAGTTCATTGATGGCCCAATAATGGCTAAAAAGGTCTCGCCCCAAATTACCAAATTAGGGGGAGGCCTTTTTCTTCCCGCTCTGAAGTTCTACATAGCGAATAAGCAGTTTGTCCAGTACTCAGGGCTGCTTAATCCCGTATTGATTTGTCGCTCAGCATAAAAAATATAGAGCTACTGAGGCGTAACTCTCATCACTCTTTCCAATATATGTTGAAAACAAAAGATTGGTATATTATATTTAAGTAGGGATTTATACCTTTTTTTTCAAATGAAGGAGGGAAGCGGTTTTATCTTAAAGACTATTTTAGGGGGAGAAGTATGTTTAATAAAATTAGGAAATTATTCATTCTGGCGTCTTTACTTATTCTTGCTGTTTCTTACTTACCTGTAAAAGGGTATGCTGAAGGGGAAGATCAAAATAACGTAAGAATTGATATTAATAAGAAAGTGCCGCTTCAGAGCTTCAATGGGCCGTTACTAGAATTCACTTTTGATTCCAACGGAGATATCAATAGTTTCAAAGCTGTCGATCCTAATACTAAGAATAGTGATGAGATTAGTATTAGGGGTGAAGTAGCAGGGGAATTAGGTGTGCAGACAATTATTTACCCTAATATTGGCTCAAAGACTATTACTGTTGGTTACTATGTTGCAACAGCATCAGGAATCCCGGCAACATCACTTAGTATTTCTTATGACTTGCAACGTGGAGTTACAAGGTATAGTTCTAAATCGAATGCCGGGTATGCATTTGATAGCAAAATTCTTCCTGTTGTCGGAAGTACAAACACTAAAACAATTAGTATCACCCAAACTGGCTACTATCAAGTAAAGTTTACTTTAGATGTATTTTTCTCAAATGGTACACAAAAATCTTACAACGCAAGTTCAGATACAGTATTATTAAACCGAATGGCCAGACCGTATCCAACTATATATACTGACCCAATCTCGGGTAAATCTGTTTCTGAACCAAGTGCAGATTGGACAAAAACTTCTAGTCCAGTAAGTTGGACTCAAACTGATATAAACAGATTTAGAACTTGGTATGAAGGAACTTATAATCTTACAAATTTTCAGTGGGGTGCATACGAGATTCATCATATTCGGCCAAGAATATACGGTGGAACAAATGATAACTCCAACTTGATTCCATTACCGCCTAGCATTCATTCTTCATACACTGCATTTTTTTCCGGTTATTAAAAAGGAGTTGAACTTTATGGAAGATGATTTTCAATTCATCCTTAAATGGTTACATCAGCGAATAGAATTGGAAGAAGGCAGAATAAAAATACTAGGGAGTGATGGGAAAATCTACTCGGCTTCCTTTGTATTCAATCCTCCGGCTACAATAAATACAATTCGACAACTAGAAAATAAGTATCAAATCAGACTTCCAAAAGATTATGCTACCTTTTTGAGTATTCATAACGGCGCTAAACTATTTGATATAGGTAATGGTGATTGTACACAAATATACAGTATTGATGAAGTGGATAACTTAGCAGAAATTATGATGCCGGAAATAGCCCCCAATTTACTGCCCATTGCACGTTATCCCGGCATTAAATTCTATTTGGATTTAACACGAAAGAATAATAATATATTTTCTAACGAATCTGGACCAGATTTTGATTTTCTTGCCATGAATTTCACAAAGTGGTTTAGTGCATTAATACAAACTAATGGCAGTCCTTTTTGGGATTTGACGCCACAAATGGTTTATAGAATAATTGACGATCCTGAATTAAAGCTAAAAGACTGGTTGTTAAACGGATATCAATAAAGAGACAAAAGTGTCAATGATGCATAATTTGTGTCATTGACACTTGCATTTTCTCTCTTTAATTTGCTATATTGCCCAAATAGGAAGTCATAACCACTCGGCTTATATAAGCTTACCAACTTCCAGTGAGATGCGTATCAAATTCATCACATTCAACCCAAGAGTAAGGCGGAACGAATGACTATTCAAATTTAATTTCACTACCATTTCCCGAGCATACTGCTTATTCCACATTTTTTAAAAGATATTAATAATCAAGGAGAAGGAACCACAGTGGATGCTATTCAATTTATACTTGAGGGGCTTAATCAGCGAAGAAATAGAATGCAAGGGAAAGTTGAGTTACAAGTAAGTCACGGTGATGTTTATTTGGCTTCATTTGATTTCAACTCACCAGCCACAGATGAAGAAATTAAACAATTGGAAAATGATTACGAAGTCGTTCTCCCTAAAGAATATAAAGAATTTTTAAAAATTCATAATGGCGCTAAACTTTTTGATATTGGATATGGTGAATGTACTCGTATCTTTAGTATTGAAGAGGTTTATGATGTTGCAAATACAATGCCTGAAATTTCGTCTAGCTTACTTCCGTTTGCTTCTTATCCTTCAATAATGTTCTACTTGGACTTAACAAGAGAGAAAAAATATATATTTTCCAACGAATCAAGTCCAGATTTTAATTTTTTTTCGCAGAATTTCACGGAGTGGTTAAGTGCTATAATTCAAGCGAATGGGAGACCATTCTGGGATTGGACACCACAAATGCTTTATAGGACAATTGACAATACTGAACTCAGAGTAAAAGACTGGCTAATCAAAGGATTTGAATAAAGCAAAAAAGTGTTAACGATATTTTCTTCATTTCGTTAACACTTTTTCATGTATCACTATGAATTGAAGCATAAGAGAAAGGACGAGACAGATTTTTTTTCATAAAAACCAACAAATATGTAATGTGGTGAATTTGACTGCAATTTTTGAGTCTCAGTAAATGGCCTTGTTCTTCCTCTCTTCTCTATTATGTATCAGCAAGGGTGAGCATAGGGCTTACCCAAATATTAACGCTATAAAAATCTATAGCCCTCCATCACCATGGTTATAAGTTGTTATAATACACGATGACGATCCTGTATCAGCATCCGTATCGGCAGCAGCGGCTGGAAAAGCGCTCATTACGATAATCAGATTAATTGCTGCGATTAACAAAGCTAATTTTTTTTTCATTTTGTAGTTGCACCTCACCAATTAATTTGTGGTATTGCTTTTGCTGCTCCTCAGAAGCAACACGCCGAAATTGTTCAAACAAACCAACACAGCGGATGATACATATATCATTATTAGTTTTAAGCGCATAAGCCAAACTCTCAAGAACCCATTTTATCCCAATCATATACCTTTGTTTATTCAGATGATAGATCGCCAAATCCGACAAAAAATGAGCAAAACGGTTATCCATAACTTGTTTCTTGTAACTGCTTTTAGGCCCGGTAATACATGCAGCAGCAATTTGTTGCTCAAAATACTTCAAAATCTCATCAATATCGATTTGATATCGGTTAGCTGCTTCAATAATTCTGAATAATGCCTTGAATATTTCATTTTCCATTGGAGTGATATAGTCTACATAATCCTGAAGAACCCTTATCTCTCCAGCCATAAGTCTGCTCACAAATTCATTTGCCGTAGCCCATACTCGAAACTTTTGTTTAAAAAACAACGCCTCGTCGTCGTTTTCTTTTACCCAATCCATATTGGAATACAACGACACATAGTGCAACGCTTGTTCATATTGACCATATTCCTCACAGACTACACCACGCATTAAATTGGAGTATAAAACATAACAAAAAATTGGTATAGACGGCTCTCTGAAGGGCTTATTTTTTCTTTCCGAACTGTGTTTGCGAGAATATTGAATTTCAGCTTTTCGGCCCATTTCCTCGGCCGTCTTGTCCATTTTATCCCATATTCGTAATGCAGAGTATGTATTCACCAAATCTTTCAGAGCGTCGAGCTGGTCAATTTCGTCCAATCGTTCCACATAGGGTTCAAATTTTACCGCTGCCCGCAAATTGGCATCCTGATCCTCACTTAGCGCTATCTTGAACAAGCGGTACTGGCACAAGGCCAGGCGTTCGGAATGCTGGTACCTTTCGCTTTCAGCCACGCTTTCGTACAAAATCGCCGCTGAGGTCCATTTATTGTCTTTGAACAAGCGTTCTGCCACCTCAAAAACCATCGGCGCATAGGACAGGTTGTCCATCAGCAAATGAACGGTCCGCTTGATGTACTCCAGCTTGTCCAGCTCGGCGCATCTCATGAGAAAGGGACCCAAACGCCGCCAATTGGGGCTGGAATGGACAAGACATTCATCTACGTATAAATCGTAATAACTCCCTTCCGAGCGTCCCATAGCAGCGGTGATTCTATCGAGCTGTCCAACGGCAACCGATCGACGCCCATTCAGTATACTGCTGATTGTTCCTGAATTAATGCCCGTCAGTTCGGCAAACTGAGTGATTGTTAATCCTTCTTTAAATATAAAAGATTCTATTTCTGCCTGGATCGTGGTTGTCGCCTGCAAGTTCACCACTCCTTCTGGGACAAATCCATATATTTCAATAAATGATTTATATATACATAGGTTACACTTGATTTTTACACCGGTCAAATATAAAAAAATTTGGAGATTGCTGTCGATTCACCCAAGCGAGAGACGTCTTCATTTTGCAAAAGAAAACGGCGGCTTCAGGAGAAACATCCTGAAACCGCCGTCTATTATAATATCCTTTTAAACATTAAACCGGAAATGCATAACATCTCCGTCATGAACGACATAATCCTTGCCTTCCAGGCGCAGCTGGCCGCGCTCCTTGGCTGCGTTCATTGAACCGGCTGCTACAAGATCGTCGTAGGATACCACTTCGGCGCGGATAAAGCCGCGTTCAAAATCGCTGTGGATCACACCCGCAGCCTGCGGCGCTTTCATGCCTTTGCGGATGGTCCAGGCGCGCACTTCCTGCACGCCGGCCGTGAAGTAGGTATACAGGCCAAGCAGGCTGTACGCCGCTTTGATCAGGCGGTTGAGGCCGGATTCTTCGAGGCCCAGCTCCTCAAGAAACATCGCTTTGTCTTCGCCTTCAAGCTCGGCAATTTCGGCCTCTACTTTCGCGCTGATCGGCACGACGGCGGCATTCTCCGCAGCCGCGAAATCCCGCACCTGCTGTACATACGGATTGGAATCCGTGTCAGCAACGCCGTCTTCGCTTACGTTGGCCGCGTACAGCACCGGCTTCATGGTAAGCAAGTGGAGATCGCGCACGATCAGCTTCTCTTCGTCCGACAGCTCCACGCTGCGCGCCGACTGATCATTGTAAAGCGCTTCTTTCAAACGCTCCAGCACTTCCACTTCCTGCGCGTACTGCTTGTTGCCGCCCTTCATGTTCTTGCGGGCACGCTCAATCCGCTTCTCGACGCTGTCCAGATCGGCCAGAATCAGCTCCAGGTTGATCGTCTGGATGTCGCTGACCGGATTCACCTTGCCTTCCACGTGGGTAATGTTCTCGTCTTCAAAACAGCGGACGACGTGAACGATGGCATCCACCTCACGGATGTGAGCCAGGAATTTGTTGCCAAGCCCTTCCCCTTTGCTGGCCCCCCGCACAAGTCCGGCAATATCGACAAATTCAAATGCTGTAGGCACCGTCCTGTTCGGAACGACAAGCTCGGTCAATTTGTCCAGACGCTCATCGGGCACCTCGACAACCCCGACATTTGGGTCAATGGTACAAAAAGGATAGTTGGCGGATTCTGCCCCCGCCTGCGTTATCGCGTTAAACAGCGTGGATTTCCCGACGTTCGGAAGGCCCACGATTCCTGCTTTTAAAGCCATTTATATGACAACTCCTCAACGTATCTTAATGAATAACAAATAATCCTATTCATTATATATTAGAACAATTTCAGGGGCAAGAACGGGCAAGAACTCAGTTTCGCAAAAAGGCGATCATTCGCTGCCAGACGTCTCTTTCCGCCAATGCCGCCCCGGGCTGTGACCTGTGAAGAGAATGAAACCGGCAGCAAATTCTGTACGAAAAAGTGATGGTCGCAGCAGCCCATACGCCCGTAGTAGCGTCTCGCGAATTGAATAGTTGCGCTACACGAATCTGGAAAATACTGTAATCCTTATGGGGATTATCCCTTTTTTTCTGGTTGTTGTATAAAAAATGAGTCCTAAGCACTGTATAAAAAATCCAATAAATAGTTCTTTATTCATGTGGATTTATAGTCGGATTGGAAATATATTCAAATCAGTATAATAGATTCCGAAAATAATAAATTTTGCGACAGGTGATCGGATGAGAAAACGAAGAAAATGGATGTATCTGTCTTTACCGATTTTTTTCCTGGGAGCCATTTTTCTGTATGCGGCTTTGATGTACCAACCCCTTCTTTTTGCTTTCGATGATCATTTCTTTCGCAGAGACGATTGGGAAAGAATGAAGCCTACGTATTTCCGGGGGATCGCTTACTCATCAGCCGAGGAGGTAAAGCTGCTGGAACAACTGAGCTTGGAAGAATTGATCCTTTATAAAGGAAAACAGATGGGGGTGAAGGCAGATGAGAATCTGATTGAAGAACAACTGAAGCAACTGGGCAGCACGAAAGCGGAGCGCGAAGAAACATTGCGCCAGATGAACATGACGGAAGCAGATAGCATCAATAACATAAAACGGGCGATGATCGGTTTTGAAGTGAAGAAGATCGTGACTCGGGATGTTGCGGTGACACAAGAAGAAGTAGACAGATTTTACCGGGAACAAATAGAGTCGTTTCGAATTCCCGAATTGCGCACCATTTATTATTTGCGGGTTAACAATGGTGACAAGCACATGATGGACAAGCTGAAAAACGTTTCTGCGGAACGTTTTCAATCCCTATTGAAACAATATGGCGATGATGCAGAGGGTCGTACAGGCTTCTACGAACTTGTTTCGCAATCTTATCTGTCCTCTCATCATAACGAGATCATCGCGAATGCCGTGTTTCAATCTCCCGCAAAGCGGGTCGTAGGCCCTTTAGAGAACGAACAGTGGACTTATTGGTTTTTACCTGTTGAAATTATGCCCGCAAAAACACAAAGTCTCCCGGAAGTAAGCAATAAAATACAGCAAACCCTTTATCTCGAGAAAGAAGCGGCGGTGTACCAGAAATGGCTCAAGTCGCAAAAACAAGCAAACCATTACCTGTTTCTATCAGAAAATTTACATAAGAATAAATTTTTAGCGTTTTGGAGTGACTTACCTGTTACTTTTCGCATTCTTTTCAATCAGTAAGTACTGGCTATCCGAGACGTAAGTCGTATCGAATAGATAAAAATTTAAAAGGAGAGATTCACAATGAAAACGGTAAAACTGTTGTTGACAGCACTCATTTGCAGCAGCTTGGCGGTGACTCCAGCATTTGCAGAGAAGGAAATCGCCAAGGAGCCTATGTGGGACAGCGCGCCCGCACCCAAAAATTACGACCCGAATAAGAAGAAAGCGGTGGAAGCGAAAGGGCTTGACAGAAATGTGTACGCCCTTGCCGCGAATCCCATTATCGTAATCGACCCCGGGCATGGTGGGACAGATCCAGGCGCATTGGGCAACGGTTTGCGGGAAAAAGACTTGACTTTGGACATCGGACTTCGGGCCAAAAATTACATCGTTGCCAACTATCCGGCCACAGTTTACATGACGCGAAGCTCTGATACAACTACTTCCCTGTCTTACCGCGCTTCCTATGCCAACTCCGTAAGCGCCGACTTTTTTGTCTCCATGCATATCAATGCCGCAGACGCTTCCTCGGCCAATGGAGTGGAAACTTACAATTACCCCGGCTCGTCAACCAGCTTGCATTTGGCTACGGAAACGTATAATCAATTAAAAAATTCGTTTGCCAATGACAGGGGAGTCAAAGCAGCTGAGTTCTACGTATTAAAATACACAAACATGCCGGCATCTTTAGGAGAAACCGGATTTATTACGAATGCGGGTGACGCATCCAATCTTGCGCAAAGTTCGTTCCGTCAAACGCTTGCTAACGAATACGCTGTCGGCATGCACCGTTACTGGTGGGGATTCTAACAAGAATTTGCAGGCAACGCGCAAACCATTCGAATAACGGATAACGAGGCTATCCCCTAGCCGTGAACACGGCTAAGGGATAGCCTCCTTCTATTTTTGCCCGCCAAATAACAACAGGTGGTATACAGATTTATACTACATAACAAAAATGTGCGTTCTTACCTCAGGGAAGTTACTGGTATAAAATAAAAATGACCGCTCACGAAGAAAGGAAAATGTCCATGATCGTAATCCATGCCCATATCAAAATCCAGCCTGCATACACGGACATCTTTTTAGAAAAAGTGGCTCCGCTGATCGCCGGCTCACGGAATGAAGCGGGAAACATCAGTTATTCCCTCTATCGGGATATTGATCAATCAAACGTGTTCATCATGGTAGAGGAATGGAAAGACGAAGAAGCAGTTTCTTTCCACAACCAAACGGCGCATTTCACCCAATTTGTCTCCGAATCAAAACAGCTGTTGCTCGAGCCGCTGCAAGTAAAACGCTTTGACGTTAAGGAATAGGAAAGGGGATTCTCTCAATGAATAAACAACAAATTATCGATGCCTATCAATTCAGACATGCCTGCAAAGAATTTGACAGCGGAAAGAAAATCAGCGAGGACGATTTTCAGTTCATTCTTGAAACAGGCCGACTCTCGCCTAGCTCTTTTGGTTTCGAGCCTTGGAAATTCATCGTCGTGCAAAATCCTCACGTTCGTGAAAAACTGCTCCCGGTCACCTGGGGAGCCCAGAAGCAGCTGCCGACATCCAGCCATTTCGTTATTATTTTGTCTCGTACCAAACAAGAGATGGTTGCCGACTCAGACCATATCCAGCACATGATGAAAGACATCCAGCAACTTCCAGAGGAAGTCGTGAAAGGCAAAGGGAGCGTCTACAAGAAGTTTCTCGAGTCGGATTTCAAACTGCTTGACAATGAGCGGGTCACGTTTGAATGGGCCTGCCGGCAAACCTATATCGCCCTCGGCAATATGATGACGGCAGCCGCGCAGATCGGCGTTGATTCCTGCCCGATTGAAGGGTTTGATAAAGAAAAAGTGGAGCAAATCCTGAGGGAAGAAGGCATTATTGACGGGGATCGATTTGGCGTTTCCTGCATGGTCGCTTTTGGATACCGGGTAAGGGATCCTCGTGAAAAAACGAGACAATCCATGGAACAAATCGTGGAATGGGTGAATTAAGACCAGGCTCTCTGAGAAGAAGTCTTGTGCAGTGGGGCTGTCCCAGAAGCCGTGAATTGGCTGAGGGATAGCCCCCTTCTTTAATTATTGCATTCATTTTATGATTTGTTTGTTAATATTATTTAGCACAAAAATTATCCGCTTGGAAGCGGTTATTTGAAAAAAAATAGGGTACGGAAATCATGGCGATTTCGTACTCTATTTGAGTTGTGATTAGTTGTTTTGCACCCTTAAAGAGAACCCGTTACCTTTCCGGGACAGCCTCCTTTTTGTGCTGAGCCCGACTGGATCCGCCTGAGTTCACCCCAGCCCCACTTCGCTCAATACCGCCGCTCCAGCCTGTTTGACGCGCGCAGCGCAGCTATGTCCCCTGCGCCGATCCCGAACATCGCGATCCGCAGCTCCAGCTCCACACGGGCGAGCAGCACCTCCACGGACTGCTCCGACTGGACGGCCGCGGCGAGCAGGGCCCGTCCGAAGCCGGCAAGATCGGCGCCGAGGGCAATCGCCTTGGCGGCATCCACGCCGCTGTGGAGCCCGCCGCTGCCTATAAGCTGAGCCTCGGGCAAAGCCGCCCGCACCTCGCGGATGCATTCCCCGGTCGGGATGCCCCAATCGGTGAATGCCTCTGCGGCCATGCGGCGTACCGGATCGCTGGAGCGATGCTTCTCGACCTGGCTCCAGGACGTGCCGCCTGCGCCGGCTACATCGATAAAGGCAACGCCGCTGTTATGCAGGCGTCTCGCCGTCTCGGCATCTATGCCCCAGCCGACTTCTTTTACCCCGACCGGAACATCCATTTCAGCGCACAGCCGCTCAATCGCCCTGAGCAGTCCCGCAAAGTTCACGTCCCCTTCCGGCTGGAACACCTCCTGCAAGCTGTTCAGGTGCAGCACCAGCATGTCCGCTCCCGCAATCTCTACCGCTCTCCGGCATTGCTCAGGGCCATACCCGTAATTCAACTGTACGGCTCCCATATTGGCAATGACGGGAATGGTCGGGGCATAGCGGCGAACGGCAAAGGTGGACGCCAGATTCTCCCGCTCTACGGCAGCGCGGACAGAGCCGACCCCCATCGCCCAGCCCCTGCGCTGGGCCGCTTCCGCCAATCTTTCATTAATGGATGCAGCCGCCTTGCTGCCCCCGGTCATGGAACTGATGAGGAGAGGCGTCCGCAGCTTGCGGTTCAGAAAGACAGTATCCAGCCTTATGTCGTCAAAATGAAGCTCAGGCAGTGCATTATGCCTGAACCGGTACTGTTCAAGTCCGTTCGTGATTCCTTGTCCCTCCACATTCTCCTGCAGGCAAATGCGAATATGCTCGGTTTTCCGTTCGGATGTTACCGTCCCCGGGATACCGCCCGGGAATCCTTTCATCGCTTGGGATGCATCCGCCTGAGCGCTCTCCCCCGCCGCTTGAAAACCTCCAGTGCTCCAGCCCCGGTTCAGTTTCTGTTTCCGGCGGATTCCCTTTGACGTGCGGCCGGAATGATTTATATGTCCATGGCGTCTGCCGCTGTAAGATCTGGACAGCCCGAAACGTTCTTCCACTCTTGTATTCGCTCCTTATTAAAGTCTGGTTTCATTCTATAGGATTCGGCCCAAACGTTCCAACCCGCGGCGCTTTTCGGCCGGATTTTTACAGCAGTGGGGACATCAGCCGCGCAGCCGATTCCATGAAGCGCACGATGATTTTTTTCTTCATAAATGCGCGCAGTTCCATAGGCTTGGTCGACAGCAAATCGCGTTCAAAATCGCTGACAATCTTGTTCACACTGTCTGTTCCTACCAGCAAGGCGTTTACTTCAAAGTTCAGGTGGAAGCTCCGCATGTCCATATTGGCCGTTCCGACCGTAGCCACTTCGCCATCGGCGATAAGCAGCTTGGAATGCAAAAATCCTTTTTCATATTCATAAATTTTAACCCCTGCCGCAAGCAGTGCAGGAAAATACGAATGCGAAGCGAGAAAAGGCAGCCACTTGTCCGGCTTGGCTGGAAACAGAATCCGCACATCGAGCCCCGAATCGGCCGCAACCTGAAGCGCCGTCAATATATCGTCTCCGGGAATAAAATACGGCGTTGCCAGCCAAACCGATTTTTTGGCCGAGGTGATCATGCTGAAAATAATATTTTTCAAGGAACTCGTTTCATTGTCCGGTCCGCTCGGCAAAATTTGCACCGCTCCGCAGCAGCTTGGTTCAATATCCGGCGATAAGTACTCTAGCCCCATGATCGTGCGGCCGGTGACGTACTTCCAATCCTGCAGAAAAATAATTTGCAGCGAGCGGACCGCCTCGCCCCTCACAAGCATGTGCGTATCGCGCCAAAAGCCGTAGGCTTTATTTCGGCTCAAATACTCGTCTCCCACATTGAGCCCGCCCATAAAAGCGGTTTTACCGTCGATCACGACAATTTTCCGGTGGTTCCGGTAATTGACCCGGCTGGATAACGCCAGGAAACGGACAGCCCCGAAGACTCCGATTTCTACCCCGGCGTCCGCCATCTCCTTAAGGAACGATTTGGACAAGCCGATGCTGCCAACGGCATCGTACATAAACCGGACTTCTACACCCGCCTTGGCTTTCTCGATCAGCGTCCGCTGAATTTCACGCCCGATCTCATCCGCCCTGTAGATGTAATATTCCATATGGATGTGATGCCGGGCTTCCTTGAGTTCCTTGAGCAGTGAAGAAAAGGTCTCCTCACCGTTCGTCAGCACCCGGGTTCGGGTCGCCATCGAGAAGGGCGTGCGGGCAACTTTTTGCGAAAGGCGAAGCAGTTTCTGATGTTCCGGGGAAAACTGCGCCAATTCACCGGCAGCAGCCCGGCCATTTCTGTCCATCCGTTCATAAGCCTCCTGATCCTGCTCCGCCTTCTTGTCGTATTTCCTGCGCTTGAAGTAATTTTGTCCAAACAGGAAATAAAACACAAGGCCTACAACGGGAAACAAAGCAAGCACCAGAATCCAGGCCAGCGTACTGGACGGGTTGCGATTATCCATGAAGATGGCAAGTCCGATGGTAATGGCGGTCAGCGTCTGGAAAATACTGAGCAGCGTGCCGCCGAACTTCCCGAAGAAATTAAAACCGAATAAATAAAAAGTTATGATAATAACGGTTAAAATCAAAATTTGAATCCCTTTTCTCATACGTTTCCCCTTTGTTTCTATTGATTCTAAATCAATGCTGGAAGTTCTTCCTTAGTCTATATTACATGAACAAATGATTTCTTCCTAACAAAATTAGTCAGATAGCCTCGGGAATGCATCCGGAATTGTTGACAGACAGACACCGAAGGTGAAAGAATAGTCCGGGAGCTGACGCGCTAACGGATGGCATACTTGTTGATACGCTGGATGAATGTCCAGGCCGTTCACGTAGAAGGCTTCAGTTTTCCTGGCCGGTTTACTGGAAAGGAATCCAGCGTTAGCTGCATATGAGGATTGCAAAGGAGTTTATGAAATATGAATCGCAACTGGCTTTATGTGCTGATCGGCGGGATCGGAGAAGTGGTGTGGGTAACCGGCCTGAAGCATGCCTCCAAGAGATGGGAATGGCTCGTAACCTTGGTCTCGATCGCCTTCAGCTTCTATTTGATTATCAAGGCTTCCAAACGGCTCCCGGTCGGCACCGTATATGCCGTGTTTACAGGTCTGGGCACCGCCGGCACAGTGATTGCGGAAATGCTGCTGTTCCGGGAACCGTTTCAGCCGGTTAAAATATTGCTGATCGCCCTGCTTCTGAGCGGCGTAATTGGACTAAAGCTGATTACGGACAGCCAAAAGCAAGAGCAAGAGCAGGAGAAGGTGACTTAATATGGCCTGGATTGCGCTCGTTCTGGCCGGATGCTTCGAGGTGCTCGGCGTTGTTGCCATCAACCGGGTGGCCCGCCGAAAAGAATGGTCCTCTTATTTGCTGTTGTGCGCAGCTTTTGCGGGCAGCTTCTCCCTGCTCACTTATGCCATGAATACGCTGCCTATGGGCACGGCCTATGCGGTCTGGACAGGAATCGGGACCGTCGGCAGCGCATTGGTCGGCATGCTCCTATACCATGAATCCAGGGCCTGGCCGCGGCTGCTTTGCATCGCCGTCATTCTCGGCTCCGCCACCGGACTTAAGCTCATTACATGAAATTTGTAATGGGCTTTTCTTTATATTATAATTGCATTGACTAATGGGTCATTTATAGAACTGATAGGTCAGAAAGGGGTGTACATTGCTTTTGGCGGAAAAATCTGCTGACAAGAAAAAACTGATTCTGCAAACGGCGTTCCAGCTGTTTTCGACCAAAGGCGCAAGGGCCACTTCGATGCAGGAAATTGCCGAGCTGTGCGGGATCTCGAAAGGAAGCTTGTATCTTCAGTTCAAATCCAAAGAGGAGCTTGAGCTGGACGTTTGTAGCTACTGCTATAAAATTTTTGAAGACAAATTCATGCAGGTTGACGAGGACAAGGATCTGTCGCCTAAAGACCGGCTGCGCAAGCAGCTTGCTGTACTGTTAAGCCAGGTGATGGAACTCCGTGAATATCTCATTATGCAGTTCCTCGACTTTGCCGGAAGCGGCAAAATGCCAACCCAGCCCGATTCTGTGCGGCAGAACAATATCAAGCTGATCAAAATGGTCGAGGTCAAGCTGAAGCAAATATACGGACCGGAGATAACGCCTTATACCGGGGATTTGCTGCTGCTGATCCACGGCATGCTCGGTTCATACATCCGATTGCTGCTTATGCCACAGCTGCCCTTGCCTTTCGAGCGGATACCGGATCACCTGCTGGGTCTGCTGGACAGTACGGCGGAAACCTATATGCGTACAGCCCCGGCCCCGCTCATTCCGGACGATGCGGTGATCCGCTGGATGGAGCAGGACGCCTTTTCTTTTCCCAAGACGCCGCGCCATCCGCTTCTGGTGATCAAACAGATTAAACATGAGCTGCAGCAGGCCGATATTGAAGCGCACCTTCGCGATGAAGCGAATGAATCGTTGTCCATTCTGGAGGAAGAGATGATTGAGCCGAAACCCAGACGAGCCATACTGCAGGGCATGCTTCATAACCTGAAGCCGCTTCAAGAGCAGACCGACCTCAAAGACAGCTATGAGGAACTGGAGCAAATGGTCACTTTGCATCTATTGCCGGAACGTGACCGCTAAACCAAGTAAATATTTAGAGAAAGAACAGAGAGGAGCAGAAACCTGCAATGAAAGGTGTTATTCAATTCTCGCTCAGGAACAAGTTTGCGGTATGGTTCCTGACCATTGTTGTGGTTGTCGCGGGTCTGTACAGCGGACTTACGATGAAGCAGGAGACCATCCCCAATATCAGCATTCCGTTTCTGAATGTGACCGCCGTATATCCGGGAGCCGCCCCTGAAGGCGTCCAGAGCGAAGTGACCATTCCGCTCGAGCAGAAGCTTCGAAATGTAGACGGCGTGAAGACGGTAACTTCAAGCTCCATGGAGAACGTCGCTTCCATTCAGGTAGAATTTGATTACGGCGCCAACCTGGACAACGCGTCAGCCGCCGTCCGCGAAGCGCTTAATGAGGTCACCCTTCCAGAGGGGACGCAGAAGCCGCAAATTTCAAGATTCAGCTTGAGTTCCATGCCGGTTATCTCGCTTAGCCTGGCCAGCAATGGAGCAAGCAGCCTTGAGGAATTGACCCGGATTGCCGAGAACGACGTTCAGCCTGCGCTCGAAGATCTGGCCGGGGTTGCTTCCGTACAAGTCTCCGGTCAGTATGCGCGTAAAGTGCAGCTAACCTTTGACCGGGCTAAAATGGCCGGATTCGGCCTTAGCGAAGATACGGTTAAAAATATCATTAAAGCCTCGGCCGTTCGCGTCCCGCTCGGTTTATTCCAACTGGATAACGCGCAGAAGGCAGTTGTCGTCGACGGCAACATTACGACGCTCGACGATTTGAACAAGCTTGCTATTCCGCTTGTTCCAGGCAGCGCTTCTCCTGCAGGAGCTGCAGGGAATGCGGCAGCCGCGGAAGGCTCCGGCGTCAAAGGGCCGGATGCCACGGGAGTGGGCGCTAGCGCCGCCCCGTCCGCAGCTGGACAGGGGGCAGCCGGGGGCGAGAGCGGGATCCCAACAGTTCGTCTGGATCAGATTGCCAAGATCGATGTGATCGGAAACGTCGAATCCATCTCCCGTACGAACGGGAAAGAATCAATCGGCATCCAAATCGTGAAATCCAACGATGCCAATACCGTCGATGTTGTAAATAAAGTGAAGGATGCCACGGAGGAACTGAAGAAGCAGTACCCTGACCTCGATTTGAGGGTTTTGCTCGATCAGGGAAAACCGATTGAGGATTCTGTCAATACGATGCTGTTCAAGGCGCTGTTTGGCGCGCTCTTTGCCGTGTTGATCATCCTGATCTTCCTGCGCAACATCCGTTCCACCCTCATTGCCATCATTTCCATCCCGCTTTCGCTTCTGATCGCGATTCTGGCGCTGCGGCAGATGGGGATCACACTGAATATGATGTCTCTTGGTGCGATGACCGTTGCCATTGGCCGGGTCGTTGACGATTCCATCGTCGTCATCGAGAACATTTACCGCCGGATGTCGCTGACCGGCGAAAAGCTGAAAGGCCGCGAGCTCATTATGGAAGCCACACGCGAAATGTTCGTGCCGATTATGTCATCCACGATCGTCACCATCGCGGTGTTCCTGCCGCTCGCTTTTGTCACCGGCATGGTCGGCGAGCTGTTCACGCCTTTTGCCCTGACCATGGTGTTCTCGCTCCTCGCCTCTTTGCTCGTAGCGATTACGCTGGTTCCGGCGCTCGCCCATTCGCTCTTCCGGAGCGGCATAAAGAAGAAGCATGATCATGACGAGAAGCCCGGAGCTCTGGCCCGCGGCTACAGACGGATTCTGGGCTGGTCCCTTTCGCATAAGCTGATTACCTTTGGACTTGCGGTTATCCTTCTGATCGGCAGCCTGTTCCTCACGCCGTTTATCGGCAGCAGCTTTCTTCCGGAGCAGGAAGATAAATATGTAATGATCACCTACACACCCAAAGCGGGGGATACGCTTGAGGATGTGAAGCAGCAGGCGCTGAGCGCCGAGAAGATTATTCTGGGGCAGCCGGATCTGGAGGATATGCAGTATTCCGTAGGCGGAAGGAACCCGCTGAGTCCGGGTCCATCCAAGTCGGCTCTTTTCTATGCGAAATATAACAGCGACACCAAGCACTTCGCCGACGTGAAGAAAAACCTGATTGCAGAACTGGCAGAGAAGATCCCTTCAGGCACATGGGCCGATATGTCCGACCAAACGGGCGGCATGGGCGGAAGCAAGCTGGACGTTCAGATCTTCGGCGACAATCTGGAACAAATCAAGCCTTTTGCGGATCAAGTGCTGAAGCTGGTTCAGGAAGACACCAAGAACTTTGACAAGGCGGAGTCGAGCCTGTCCCATGCTTACGATCAATATACCCTCGTAGCCGACCAGCAGAAGCTCAGCTCGCTCGGCCTGACAGCCGGACAGCTCGCCATGGCGCTCAGCCCTGCCGCCGAACAGCCGGTGCTGATCAACATCAGCATTGACGGCAAGGAGTACGAGGTACACGTTCAAACGGACGGCAAAGCTTACGGCAGCATTGCCGACATTGAAAACGAGACGGTGGCTTCGCCGCTCGGAATCCAGGTTCCGATCAAAAGTGTGGCCACAGTCGAACCGGGAACCTCGCCGGATACGATCACGAGTATTGACGGCAAGACCGTTGTCTCCGTATCCGCCGATATTCTGGGCAGCGATGTCCGAGGCGCATCCCAAACGGTTGAGAACAAGATCAACAGCCTGGAGAAGCCGGATGGGGTTACCGTCAAATTCGGCGGTGCCACCCAGCAGATCAATGATACGTTCAGCCAGCTTGGACTGGCCATGGGCGCCGCCATTGCAATTGTCTATTTCGTCCTTGTCGTAACCTTCGGCGGCGGTTTGGCTCCATTCGCCATCCTGTTCTCGCTGCCATTTACGTTGATCGGCGCCCTGCTTGCACTGCTCATCTCCGGAGATACGCTCAATGTGTCCTCCCTGATGGGAGCGCTGATGCTGATCGGCATTGTCGTTACAAATGCCATCGTGCTGATCGACCGCGTCATTCACAAGGAACGCGAAGGACTATCGACCCGCGAAGCGCTGCTTGAAGCCGGCGGTACCCGTCTCCGCCCGATCTTGATGACGGCCATCGCCACTATCGGTGCCTTGCTGCCGCTCGTATCCGGCTTTGAAAACAGTGCGGGCGTCATTTCCAAGGGGCTCGGCGTTACCGTCATCGGCGGCTTGATCAGCTCTACGCTGTTAACCCTGGTGATTGTCCCGGTGGTCTATGAATTTCTTGCGAAATTCCGCCGCCGCAGCCTGTCACAGCAAGATTAAACCTCTTGATCCGGCTCCTCCGGGGCCATATCAATTCAGGAACGGCAATGCCTTCTTCCTGACCGCCAAATAAGTGCTTTATTGTTTAAAAAGGGATGTTCCGGGCTGTTTGCATTACAGCTGGCGGGAACATCCCTTATAACTTATTCAACTACAGCGAATTGTCCGAATGACATTCTCGGCTAGCTCTGCCGTACCCCTTCTCTCCATTGATAGAGCATGGCCAAATCCCACAGCAAAAACTGTTTGAGCATTGCGGCGAGCGCAGCATATAATTGACTTCGCGTTGCCGCCGCGAGTTCATCCGCAAACGTTATCGCCCATCTCAGCAAATGATTTTCCAAGAAACGAATCTGCATTTCCACCAGACTGCTGCGGGAGCAGGACAGGAATCCGGCACACTTCATTCTGTCAGCAATAACCGCCATAAATTCCAGCTCCATCGTAAGCGAATCGTCCCGTTCCCCGTTCACCTTGTTGAAGACAACGCCGCAATCGGAATAGAAGCCGCCGACCTGCCCCGTTTGGGCGTTCGTCTGAACTCCTTCCGTTCTTGCTCGTACCGCCGATTCCGAAGCGGCGAGCTTGGCATCCTCTCCCGTGAACAAACGGCGGTACTCCTCGGCTTCGTCCATGCCTATACGGCGCAGTTCATGATCCTGAATGCTGTTAAAATAATTCGTGAGCTCTCCCCCGCCTTCCCAGGCGGTAATCGAGCCTCTCAGCTTGACTATATTGCGGTATCTTGCAAGCAAGGACAACTCCGGAGAACGCTCCAGAAAATCAATCAGAAGCTGATATACCACCTCCCGCTCCATCAGCCAGCGGTTCTGTTGTTCCGTCAACTTGTAGGCATCTTCAGAAAGTGTGCTCATTATGATCAGCTCCCACCTATGATCTACCCGAAGTTTTACCCCGGTTTGGAATGCGATGCGATTTCCGGCAGCTTTTGCCGCATCTTTATTATATCCTCCACTGTAAGCGCTTAATACCCTGCATTTTGTCTAATTGATGAAAAATCCTCGAATTGCCATGGAGAACAGCGGCCCTCCTTTTTTTCTACAGATCTCAAGCATGATGAAGCCTTTATCTCTGTTCTTGTGCCATTCGCAGCGCAGCCTCATAATCCTCCGGCGTGTTCATGTTGAATAGAGCCTGTTCCGGGTTCAAACCAGGCCGAAGACCAATATCCTCCATATGAACATATTGAACCGTCAGTTTCCGGACCCAGTCCATCACGCGGAGCTGCCGAAGCCGGAGAGACTGTTCAAGCAGCCCCGCTGAGCTTTTTCGATAAACCGCAACGAGTGGCTGCACCCGTCCTTTATATAGCGGGATGATGGCCTGTACGGTTTCGTCCGCCTGCTCCGCAGCCTGCAGCAGAACTTCAAATAGAGCATGGCATGCAAAGGGCTGATCACAGGAGCATACCAGATTCCATTCCTGTTCAGAATATAATAAAGCGGCATGAAGGCCGGCCAGCGGTCCTCCGTCTTGAACAAGATCCGGAATGACGGGAACGGCCGCAAACCTGTAAATCTCCTGCTCCGACGAGACAATTACCTGATGTTCGCAGGACTTTGACATTTCCCGAAGGATTCCTTCAATGACGGTCCTGCCGTCAAGAGGCAGAAGAGCCTTGTTTGTTCCCATCCTTCTGGACCTGCCGCCGGCCAAAATAATACCCTGTATTCCCATCAATGCACCACCCGAATCTAATATATGGTATTAAATTAAAAAGTTGGTTTGAATCAAGACTCAAGCCGTGATACATTGTATGCAAACGCCTCCTATCAGACAAGGAAGGCATTCTCTGCCTATAGAAAGGAGTGGCGCAGATTGGAGCAGAGAGATTACAGAGCAAACCCTTTACTTTCCTTGCACCTATTAAACTTTTTTATTTATGGAATCGCTGCGATCTTTACATCCTATCTCCAATTATACTATCTGTCGACAGGGATGGATAAGCTTCAGATCGGGCTCCTTTTGGCGGCAGGTCCTGTTATTTCCCTGATCGCTTACCCGTTCTGGAATTACTGCCGAACCCGGCAAACTGGCACCAGAACCATACTGCTGCTTCTGCTAGCCGGCATCCTGCTTTCCATTAACCTGCTGCTCTGGGAGAGTTCGCCTCATTATATAGTTTGGAGCAGTCTGTTTCTTTATTTCTTTTTAACGCCGCTTGTGGCCATGAACAACACCTTAACGCTTGAATACACAGATCAATCCAATTTAAAGGCCGGGTTTCGCAAGAACAGGTACTGGGGCTCTGCAGGCTGGGCCCTGTTGCCTTTTGCTGTAAGCTTTCCGTATAAAGACGGTATCCTTCACAAATTACCCGTTGCGATTGTGTCCACATTAATTGTCGCGCTTGCCATTGGTTTATGTATCTCACTGCCTGCCCTGAAGAGGCAGAACATAGCCCCTCCTCTGACAACCAGAGAAATCGGCGGTGTACTGCTGAATAAATATTTTACCATTTTCCTGGCTTTGGGCATGCTCGTCTCGATTTCAAATACGGCAAATCTGATGTTTATGCCGCTTTTTATGACGGATTTGGGCGGTTCCGTACTGGATGTCGCATTCGCGATCTTCCTCTCCGTCATTTTGGAAACTGCAGTCATGTACTTGCTGAACCGGTATCTGAAGCAAAATATATCCTCCTTAATCCTTTGCCTGACACTGGTCAGCCTTCTGCTTGCCCTGCGCTGGAATTATATGGCGTCAGCAACGCTTCCTGTTCAGGTCATTTTCGTTCAGCTGTTGAACTCTGCGACGCTGGGAGGTTTCTTCTACACCGGCATTCGGCTGACTTCCCTGTTCCTCCCGAAGCCTTTTCGTTCAGCTGGACAAACCGTTTGCGTGATCTGCTGGAGCGGGCTTTCCGGAGTCATGGCCGGACTGCTCGGCGGCTGGCTGTTTCAAAGCTTCGGCTCCGTCATTTTCTATAAGACTTTGGTATCCATGACCTTCTTCGGTGCCCTCGGATTTGGGCTCATGTGGGCTCATATCGTTCGAAACGGCTATGTTCCCAGCCGGCACCATTCCTGATTCGATTCTTGCGGCGGTTCCCCTGCGGAAGCTGCATTATTTTTTATGATCATAGAAAATATGCCGTGCTGTCAGAGCACCGTTACTGATCTGCAGCAGCCCGAAAGAGTATTTTTGTTCACGGCGCTTATCGGTCGGGGAACCCGGATTGAACAGCAGCACCCCGTTTTGCACAAGGTGATAAGGCTGATGCGAATGGCCGAACAAAACGCACTGCACCTGTTCCTTTTCAAAAGCCCGCAAGGCCTTTTCCGGTGTTGCTAGGCGGGAAACCGGCTCATGCCCGTGAACGAGACCTATACGGAATCCCTCCAGCGTCAGCACCTTCTTCTTTCCAAAACGGCTGACGATGTCCATACCATCGTTGTTGCCTGCAACGCCGTCCACCGGAGCAAGAGCTGAAAGCTGATCATAAACCTCCATGGTGACCCAGTCCCCCAAATGAAGAATAAGATCCACGCCCCGGAAAGCTTGGGCCAGCTTTGACGGAAGCTTCCCCGCCGCTCTTGGCATATGAGTATCTGAAACAACGCCGATAATCATTATAATCCTCCTTTCATTCCCTAGGAAAAAAAGCGCAGGCACCTCTGCTGCGCCCGCGCTTACGACTATCTTATTATATGAATCTGCTTGCCGGTTTATTTCCGGTGCATCTCCTTACTTATTCTTGGGAAGCTGGAACGAGCTCTTGAGCGAAACGATCAGATTGAACACGGGCGAGCCCGGTTTGGAGTCTTTCGAATCCACATTGAAATAGCCGTGGCGGAAAAACTGGAATTTATCGTGCGGCTTGGCGCCTTGTAGCCCCGGTTCCACATACCCGTGAACGACGCGCAGGGAATTGGGATTGATTTGGTCCAGGAAAGTCTTCTCTTCCACACTCTCCGCTTCTTCTTCCTCTTCCGTGTTATCAGCGGAAATCAGAGGCTCGTACAGCCGGAATTCCGACGGTACCGCAGCGGAAGCATCGATCCAGTGAATGGTTCCTTTTACTTTACGGCCAGTAAATCCGGTGCCGCTCTTTGTTTCCGGATCATACGTGCAGTGTATTTCTACGACATTTCCTTCTTCGTCCTTAATCACTTCATTGCACTTGATGAAATAGGCGTGCTTGAGGCGCACTTCATTCCCCGGGAACAAGCGGAAATACTTGCTCGGCGGATTCTCCATGAAGTCATCCCGTTCGATATAAATCTCCCGCGAAAAAGGAATTTGCCGGCTGCCCATTTCCGGATTTTCGGTGTTGTTCTCGGCTTCGAGCAGCTCAGGCCCGCCTTCCGGATAGTTCGTAATCACTACCTTGAGCGGGTCAAGCACGGCCATTGTCCGGGGCGCTCTCAGCTTCAGGTCCTCGCGGATGAAATGCTCCAGCATCGCAATTTCGACCGTCCCCTGCGCCTTCGAAATACCTGCCTCGTACACAAAATTTTTGATCGCTTCAGGCGTATAGCCTCTCCGGCGAAGCCCGGATATCGTCGGCATGCGGGGATCGTCCCAGCCGTCCACGATACCTTGATCTACGAGCAGCTTCAGCTTGCGCTTGCTGGTCACCATTCCCGCGACATTGAGCCGTCCAAATTCATATTGATGCGGGGCGGCCTCTACCTCCGTCTCGGCAATCACCCAATCGTAGAACGGGCGCTGATCCTCGAATTCAATGGTACAAAGGGAGTGGGTGACGCCTTCGATCGCGTCCTCCAGCGGATGTGCATAAGTATACATCGGATAAATGCACCAGGCATCTCCCGTATTATGGTGAGTCGCGTGGGCGATCCGGTAAATGACCGGATCACGCATATTGATGTTCGGGGAGCCCATATCCACTTTGGCGCGCAGCACCTTTTCACCATTTTTGAATTCTCCGGCCCGCATGCGTGTGAACAAATCCAGATTCTCCTCCACGCTGCGGTCGCGGTACGGGCTGTTCTTTCCGGGTTCGGTAAGGGTTCCACGCGTTTCGCGGATTTCATCCGCGCTTTGATCGTCCACGTATGCCTTGCCCTTCTTGATCAGCACGACGGCCCGATTGTACATCTCTTCAAAATAATCGGATGCAAAGTGCAGCTCCTCCCAGTCGAAGCCGAGCCACTTCACATCTTCCTTGATGGAATTGACGTATTCCACATCTTCCTTAAGCGGATTCGTATCATCGAATCGAAGGTTGGTGCATCCGCCGAATTCGTCGGCAAGCGTGAAGTTGACCCAGATGGCTTTGGCATGTCCAATATGCAAATAGCCGTTCGGCTCTGGCGGAAACCGTGTAATGACCTTGTCCACCTTGCCGCTCTTGAGATCTTCCGTAATGATATTTTTAATAAAGTTTGGGGGTGTACTTGCGTGTGTCACGCTAATCAACCTTTCTGTCCGAATAGATCCGTTTCATTTTATATAAATATACCGGTATCCGGCGAAGAGTTCAATGCCCGAACGCTTGACCGGCATCTATTGCTCGGATTGAACTCTGACGTCAAACAGAGCACCACATCAGGATATCGTCCACGTACCGCCCGTTCAGCAGGAATTCTTCAACCAGGCGGCCCTGCACAATGAATCCGCAGCTACCGTAGAAGGCAATCGCCTTTTCATTGGTTTCAAGAACACGCAGCGACAGCTTGCGCACACCATTGTGCCGCGCTGTTCTCTTTATCTCTTCCATCAGGCGTTTTCCGATTCCGCGTTTCTGGTAACCAGGATAGACTGCAATATTAATATCATAAACATGTTCGTTGCTCTTTAAGCCGGTGGGATGGCTGAAGCCGATATAGCCGCAAACCTGATCGCCGATTCCGGCTACCAGTTGGCTGCCCGGAGGACAGCTCTGCAGAAACTGCTCTCTGGAGCGCCAGTGAATCGGAGACGGCGTCGTCTCCTCCGTCCACACCTTGGAATCTATTTCCATTATGGCGCAGGCATCCTTCAGTTCAGATGGCCTGATCCATATCTCGTTTGACACCTGATTCATCACCTCCGAATGCGAAATGTTCTTCCAGTACCTGGCCGCCGCGGTTCATCGCAGCATGAATGGCAAAGCCCGGAATCGACAAGCAGGCGATGACGACCGACAGCCAGGCTACCGGCGCAAGTCCGCCCCAGTCATACAGCATGCCCATGGCATAGGGACCGAACACCCGTCCCGCCGCGCCAATCCCGCCAACCAGCCCAAGGTAAAACGGGGCGGTCTTTCCGGTGTACTCCGAAATAAACGACGGGATCGCAGGCGAAATCAGCATCTCGCCGAGCGTCGCAAGCACCATTCCCGCCACCATGGCCGGGTAGCTGTGGAACGCGAGAATCGCGACATAGCCCAGCAGGTAAAATAGCCCGCTTGCAACCATCTGCCGCTGCGGAGTTTCCGCAAAACCTCTGCGAATCAAAGTGACAAGCGGCTGCGCCGCGAATATAAGCAGGCCGTTTAAGGTCCACAGGATGCTGTACTTCCATTCCGGCATTCCCATCGTAATCGTATAAGGCGATACGCCGTTATTCCAGATGCAATTGGCGAGCCAAAGGAAGAAAGAGCCCGCTCCCATGAATAAGTAAATACGGCCGTGCTTCAGCAGCTCAAACGGACTGTGTCCGGCTGTCGCCCTTTTTCGCTTATGTATCTCCAAATTACCCTGCGCATGCTCGACCCGTGTCAAATAGGCAAAGAAAAATACCGCAAACACGAGAGAAGTGATCCCGTTCACCACAAAGCTGAGATCGTACGAGATCCGGGCGAGCACCCCGCTCATGGCCGTTCCGAGGGCAACGCCGATATTATTGGCCACATACACAATGTTAAACAGCTCCGCCCTCCGCTCGGTGAACCTGAACCCTATAAAAGCCTGAATGGCCGGCATGGATAAAGCGTTGGTAAAGCCGACGGCGAGCATCAGAAGCATAAAGACATGCCAGTTCCCGGCACCTGCGGGAAGGGCAAGCAGAGCAGCCGCATTGACGGCCAGCGCGCCCACAATGAGCCGTTTGACGCCGACGCGGTGATAAAGCGCTCCGCCCAGTACCTGGCCGGCGATTCCGCCAATCGATTGTACCAGTATGACCAGACCGGCATCGGTCATGCTTCGGCCAAGCTCTTTAAAAACGAACATCGTAATCAGCGGCCACATCAGCGAACCGCCGGCGGAATTAATCAAGCTGGCCGCGAGAAAGATTTTGACTTCCCGCGGGTAAGACTGAAGCCATCTCATAATAATTGTTGTACTCCCGTATCTATGTTCTCATTTCCAGATTCCAGTATGTCTTAAATGTACGGAAGCAGCAAGCTCACTTATTGACTTATTGACGCTTTACATCAACAACGGTGGAAAAGAAGGTCGCTCCTCCGCCCATGTCCGATGGCTTGTCTGACGTTAGTGCGTTGGACCGATGGCGGCCTCCCTCGCCCCACCAAAGCCCCTGGCTGACTACCGTACCGGGCAGCATTCTATCGGTCACCATCGCTTTCGCTTCAAAAGTTCCCCGGTCGTTCCAAACCGCTACCCGGTCCCCTTCTGCAATTCCCCGATCCCGGGCATCCTGCGGATGAATTTGCAAAATCGGGCCCTTCTCGATTTTCTTTAGCTTCTCCACATTGCCGAAGGTCGAATTCAGGAAGCTTTGGTTCGGAGGAGAAATGAACATGAGCGGGTATGGATCGCCCTGCCCCGGCCGGCTGCGGCCGTCATAGCCTTCGGTAAGCGGGATGTAGGTCGGCAGCGGCGGTAGCCCCGCCTCCGCCATGCGCTCCGAGAACAGCTCGATTTTGCCGGACGGTGTACCCAGATTCTCCAGATAGCGGCGCTGAGGCTCCATGTTCAGCTTCACAAACCGCTCTTCCTGCAGCCGTTCCAGACTAACGCCATCCAGATAAGGATTGTCCGGATACGAAAGCGCCTGCCGGATCAAGTCCTCTTCGCTTTCCTGAAAGGCTTCCTCCGTAAATTCCATGGCTTGCGCCAGCCGCTTGAACAGCTCGAAGTTGCTTTTCCCCTCGCCCACAGGCGCAATAACCGGTTCCTGGAGCTGAACGTAATGGTGCCAGTAGGAGGCGTACAAATCCGTATTTTCAAAGGACGAGGTGGCGGGCAGCACCAAATCCGCGTATTTCGCGGTATCCGTCATGAACAGATCATGCACCACGGTAAACAGATCTTCCCGCATCAGTCCCCGCTGCACCTTCTCCGTATCCGGAGCTACGACGGCCGGGTTCGAGCAGTAAACAAACAGGGAGCGAATCGGCGGCTGCTCGGTCAGCAGCGCCTCGCCGATCCGGCTCATATTGATTATCCGGGCTTCGGGATTCGCCCGCAGATCTGGCCTTTCCAGCGCTTCGCCATTTAAACTCCCATAGGCGCCGTTCGATTTGAAGGCTCCGCCGCCGCGAACGAGCCACTGCCCTGTAAGCGCGGGCAGACAGGCAATGGTGCGGATCATCATGCCTCCGTTATCATGATGCTGCAGCCCGTTCCCGATATGAATATAGGCCGGCGTGGTTTCTCCATACATGAGCGCCAGCTTCACGATGTCATCGGCCGGTACGCCAGTGATGGCAGCGACAACCTCAGGCGTATACTGCTTTACATGCTCCCGCAGCTCCTCATGTCCGGTCGTATAGCGGGAAAGAAACGCACCATCGGTCAGCCCCCGCTCGAACAGAACATGCATGAGCCCAAGCGCCAAGGCTCCGTCCGTGCCCGGATACAGCGGAATAAACCAGTCTGCGCGCTCGCCTGTCTTGTTCTTGTGCACGTCGATAACGACAAGCTTGGCCCCCTGCTTCCGCGCCTTTTCGATCAGCGTGAACATATGCATGCTGGTGCTGACAATGTTGCCTCCCCACACGATGAACAGCTTCGCTTCGGCCGCCTCTTCGGGGCTTGTCCCTCCGCCAAAGCCCATTGTAGATTTCCAGCCTGCCGTCCCTGCGGCGTTGCAAATGCCCCGCAATAGCTGGGATGCGCCCAGCCGGTTAAAGAATCGGCGATCCATCCCCTCTACGCCGATTACTCCCATATTGCCATAAAAATTATAGGGCAGAATCGACTCGGGGCCGTGCTCCCGGATCAGGCTTTGATACCGGTCCGCAATTTCGCGGATCGCTTCATCCCAGCTGATCCGCTCAAATTTCCCTTCGCCCTTCGGACCGGTCCGCCGGAGCGGGTACATAAGCCGCTCCGTGTGATAAATACGCTCCGTCATATTGCGGACCTTGTTGCATATGGCCCCCGCGGTAATCGGGTGGCCCTTATTCCCTTCAACCTTCACGATCCGCCCGTTCTGTTTATGCAGCAGCAAACCGCAGGTATCCGGGCAGTCCAAAGGACAGACTGCTGGAAAAACCCCGTTTTCCAGTTCGATCGCACCTTTCTCCGGCTTCATGCTTATCCCTCCCGTACAACTTTTACATTCCTTATTGTACTTGATCCCGATGTTGTTTCAAACCCGGGATGACGCCCGCCTGTCTCCATCCTTGCGAAAAAAAAGCTCCGGAAGCAGAGGATTCTCTGCTGTCCGGAGCTTTCCAAGAAAGATTTCAATATTCAAGCATGTTCCCCCCGCGCCTTGCCCACCTTGGCGGGTTGGACGGGACTCTTGGCTTCACCGGGCGCCTGGCGAAGGTAAGCCACCCAATAGGCGCATGCTACAAACAGCGCGCCGCCGACGAGATTCCCGAGCCAGACCGGGATAAAGTTCATCAAATATTGCCCCCACGAAAAGTGGCCTTCAAAAATCGCCGCCGGGATCAGGAACATATTGGCGACCACGTGCTGGAATCCGATTGCGACAAAAGACATGGTCGGGAACCAGATCCCCAGTATTTTGCCGCTCATATTGTCGGCTCCGTAAGAGAGCCATACCGCGAGGGCTACCAGCCAGTTGCAGCCGATGCCGGAAATGAACGCCTGAAGAAAGTTGTCGTCAAGCTTGTGTCCCGCCATCTCGACCAGCTTATCCAGATAAACCCCGCTTGAGGTCAATCCTACAACATGTCCGAAGAAAAACGCTACAAAGAGCGCTCCCACAAAATTGCTGAGCGTGATCAGAAGCAAATTTTTGACTACTTCGCCCGTATGGATCTTCTTGGCCATTCGTGCCAAAGGCACGGCCATCATGTTGCCGGTCAGCAGCTCTCCGCCGGCCAGCAGGACAAGGATGAGTCCGACGGGGAACACGGCGGCACCGATAAAGGTGGCAATGCTGCCCCACTCTTCGGGAGCGCCTGCGCTAACCCGAATATCCAGCAGGAATCCCAGGGCGATAAAGGCGCCTGCCAGGAAACCGAGAATAAGCACAGCAGGCAAACTGTTGTGTGCCTTCTTAATCCCGTTCTCCACCGTCACTTCTGCAATTTGCGCGGGCTTATTATAAGCCATAACAATCTCTCCTTTTTATATTTCCCTCTGCTCTGTTACCCTGGTTCCATTGTACCTTCGGCCTTTGCAACAATAAAGTAACAAAAATCACTTGCCGGATTCCGGCAGGTTACTCCGTGCCTCTGATCCATCTGCCGCCAAGCCAGATGGCGAGCGCCAGCCAGCAGCCGCTGGCCAAATATCCGCCGAGAACGTCGCTCGGATAATGAACCCCAAGATAAATCCGGCTGATGCCGATGCCGGCAATCATAATGGCGCTGCAGACCAAAAGCAATGTTTTCCCGATCCATGAAGCGGTGTGCTTCCATAGCAGATAAGCAAGAACGCCATATAAGGCGAACGCTACCATGGAATGCCCGCTGGGAAAGCTGTATCCGGTCTCTTCCGCCAGACGGTGCAGATCGGGGCGCTCCCGCTTGAAAACATGCTTAAACACTGTATTCAGCACATACGATCCCGCGCAAACAAAAGCCAGAAAAAACAGCTCGCGGCGGTGTCCAAGGACAAAATAAAGAATCACCATGGCGACCACCAGCAGGACGATCACGACTTTCGCCGTCCCGATCCAGCTAAGCAGTTCCATAAAGCGGGTGATTCCCGGCGACTCCATTCCCTGGACCGCGCTTATGACAGACTTATCAAAACCGAAGATCCATTCTCGCTTGATCGACAGCGCTATCATTCCGAAGAGGAAAGCGCACAGCAGACTGAGCAGGAAGGCTGCAGACAGTCCTTTCTTCATTTTGCCAGCTTTCATAGTTCGAACTCTTCACTCCTGCTAACCTGAATTTCGCTTGATCGCAAATTGATGATATTATTCATTAAATCTCCCCATAATAAGGGTGTTATAGTATTTGCCGCCCGTAAGGATTTTGTCGTTTTTTAATATCCCTTCGATTTCAAAGCCAAACCTTTTATACAATTCAATGGCTTTATCGTTTGTTTCTAAAACATTCAAAGTCATTTTTGTAATGCCGTTGGAGTCGGCCCAGGAAATCGATTCCTTCAAAAGATTGTTCCCAATGCCATATCCCCAAAAATCTTTTAATACGCATACTCCAAATTCTGATTTATGGGAAAATCTGTTTAAATAAATGCCTTCGCATCTTGAAAACCCAACGATCCGATCATCAACTACAGCAACTAAAAATAAGTTTCTTCGCTTCTCAGTGTCCGTTTTGATAAGCTTTTCAAACCCTGGTGTATCAATGAACGCCTCCCCTTTTTCCCTGTCCAAATTTTCGGTCTCTCCATCAATCTGTAATCGTAGTTCAGACAAATCTTTTGCATCCTTCTCGATTGCCGATCTAACCGTATAATGTAACCCATTAACATCAAATTCATGGTGATCGATGATCATGATAAGCTCCATTCACATTATTAGATTTTCTGCAGTCCTAATCATATAACCTGCCCGTTCAGCAGTCAAAAAATAGTTCGCCAAAGAGCAAAAAACGGCATCGCGAGGAGCAATATCCTCACGATGCCGATGCTTTCTGCGGCCTATTCGGCCTGTTTATTTATACTTTCTCAAGAGAAGGAACTTTGGGAAGTGCTTGAAGTCCAGCCGTGTTCAGGAAGTTCCAAGGCTTGTTGTAGTGCGGTTGGAAGAAGAAATCAACAAAGGCCAGCTCTTCCATCCGCATATTGTTCTGAATGCATACCGAGAGGGTGTTGATCGACTGGGTTAATTCCGCCTTCGACATGAGCTGGGCGCCCAGAATGCGGCGTGTATCTTGTTCAAATACAATCTTAAGCGTGACTTCCTCATGTGTCGGCATGAACACCGGACGATAATGTTCTTTGATGGTTACCGAGTCCGCATTCAGTCCCGCATCCTTGGCCGAAATTTCCGTCAGGCCGGTTGTGGCAATGTTATCCTCATAAATTTTGATCCCCGAGGTACCCTGTGTTCCCATATAAGAAACCGTAGGCTTGAGCAGGTTGCGGGCAATGAGCGTACCCATGCGTACGGCGTTGGTGGCAAGCGGAATGTACGCATGTTTTCTTGTCGGATTGTAAAATACCGCGCAGCTGTCGCCGGCCGCATAGATGTCCTTCTTGCTGGTCTGCATATATTCGTCGACCATAATGGCTCCGTTCTCGAGCATGTCGACCTGGCCTTTCAGGAGCTCCGTATTCGGCCGGAAACCGATGCACATTATGACCATATCCGCTTGATAGGTACCCTTATCGGTAATGACTTTGCTGACTTTTCCGCCTTCGCCTTCAAAACGGGTCACTTTCTCGCCAAGGGCCAGCTTGATCCCGTGTTCCTGCAAAGATGCTTCGATCTTGTCTGTAAATTCAGGGTCCAGATATTTGCTGAGGATGCGCTGTTCGGCATCAATCAAAGTGACCTGCTTTCCGTTTAGTTGGAACGCCTCCACCAGCTCAACGCCGATATACCCGGCGCCCACGACGACGATGTTGGTCGCCTGCTTGGATTTTTCGATAATGGTGTTGGAATGGGTCCAGTTCTTCGAGAGAAGGATGTTGTCCAGCTCGATTCCTTCAAACTTGGGAACGATCGGCCACGAACCGGTGGTGACAATCAGCTTGTCGAACGTATCTTCAAAGGTTTCTCCGGTGTTCAAATTACGCGCGGTCAACACTTTGTTGTCCGAGTCTACAGCTACAACTTCATGAAGCATTTTCGTTGTGACGCCAAGCTCTTTAAGCTGGTCCGGCGTAGCATAGAACAAGTCATGAGGATCCTCGACCATTCCGCCTACATAAAGAGCTATCCCGCAGGAGAGGAATGAAATATTGTTATTGCGTTCATACACGGTAATTTCAGCCTCAGGATACAATTTCGCCGTATTGATAATCGCCGCCGTTCCTGCATGGGTACATCCGATAACCGCTACTTTCATTATCAATTCCTCCTCAAAAATATAAAATTCAAAAATCGCTAAAAGCAATGAATGGACTACATTGTTTACTTTGTGAAAATGTTCACCTTATACCGCTATTATAGTGTGACATTTTTCACATATCAAGTGATTTTTTTCACTTTTCACAATTTGTTCACATTCAAATCGATTAGGCTGTGAATAAAATCATTGCCGATGCTAATTAAGAGCGGAAGTGATCGTAATAATTTTTCCCTTCCGGCGGCGGCAGTATCCTCTCGGAAACGGCTTTTTTATATCCTGTTCAAGCGTTTACTGGAAAATTCATAAAAGGAGGACTTCGGGTCAATACTTTACCTAAGCGGACAATCCACTCAGCAGGGCGCGAACGAGCGCAAAAAAAAGGAGCCGCATGGCCCCTAAACTTTTTACAGAAGAATATAACTTCGGCTATAAAAATCACATTTTAGGTTCTAGTTCAAAACAACGCTCTTCTCCAGCGCCTTCACCGTATCATCGCCAACCAGCGAAAGCCGCCACAGGGCAATGCCTTTCAAGCCATACCGCTTGGCGAGTCCAACCGGTCCGTTCAGCGACTGAGCCGTTTCGCTCCACAGGGAAATCCCGAGCACCAGCTTGCTCTTATCCACCTGCTGCAAAGCCAGCTTAATGGCGGCGTCAATGCTCTTCAGCGGCTCCGGCCCTCGTTCGCTTTTGAAGTCATAGGCCATAATGATAATTTCATCAGCATAAGAACTGAGCGTTTTGTAATCATAGCCTTTATAAGAGCCGTTCAGCGGATGGAGGGCAAGCGTCAGGTTCAGGCCCGCCTGCCGGGCGGCAGTCGAAAGCTCCTTGACGAAAGAATTGTAAGATTGCTGCACGGCAAGCGAGTCCCCGGTTAATCCCAGGCCCTCGAAATCAAGAGTTATCCCGGAAAAATGCTTGTCTACCGAGAGGCCCACCATTTCGGAAATAGCCGCGGAGCGCAGCGTTTCATCCCCTAACAGCTTCGTCAGCTCGCCTTTGCCGTCTGTCGACACAACCATAAGCTGCGTCTCTTGTCCGGCTGCCGCCGCGTCGTCAACAATCGACTCCGGTGTTACGTCTCCGGCCGGTTTAGGCCAGTAGAAGTCCCTTCCTTGCAGAGTCAGCTTCCCGTCCTCCCCAATCCGGGCCCATCCGAAAGAAACGGCATCGAAACGCGGGATGTAGCTTCGTTTGGAGAAAGAATCGATCGCATAGAACACCTGCGTGTACAGATCTTCGGCCGGCGACACGATGGACACCGTCCGGGCCGCGCCATTCCAGCTCACTGTCGCCCCAAACTGGCTGCTGAAAAAGCCCAGCGGCACCAACACGTTTCCGCCCTGAACAAACGGCGCTACCGCCAGCGGCACGGTTTGCCCGCCCACCAGCGCCTGCTTGCTGCCCTGACGCAGCACAATCTTCCGCACGGTACCGTCACTGCCTTTCTTGGAAGCGATTACTGATTTCGTCTTGGCATCCCACGAAACGGTAATATGCAGGGCTTCGGCAATGACTCTGAATGGCACCATCGTCGTGCCGTTTCTGACCACCGGCGACGCTGACAACGGCAGCGGATAGCCGTCGAGCAGTATTGCCGGAGCTGCCTTCGCGGTAGCCGAAGCCGCGGCTGCGCTCTTCACTCCAACAATATTCCCCATGCTCCCCCCAAGCAGCAGGAAGGAGGCTGCAGATGCCAGCAGCAGACGCCGCAGGCTTGCAGATTGCAACTTCATCTTATTGTCCCCTCGCTCTATGAAACTATGAATCTATCATGACTAAAACCAGTATACTTATCCAAAGGATAGAATGCCAACTTTTGTATATTTCGGGAGAAAAAGAAACGGCTGCGCTCCTTCTGAAGGTATAGCGACCCACAAGAAGGACACTTTGAAAAAATGACCCTCTTGTGGGTCATTAGTGTTTTAATCAGAGTAACGATGAGGGAGCGAGAGAAGAAGATAGGGAATTTAAATTGTACATTATTTACGGAAGAGAATATGAGGAGATTAGAAGCGAATCCGAATGTTCAGCATATTTCGGAGACAAATATTTTACCAAATCCAACTGAGTTAGGAATACTATGAACGAGGCGCAAATAAACGCCTCGCTACATTCTTTGAACTTAGTTTTTTAGTTCTTATTCTTCTTGGAAATCTCTTCCCATATCAGATATATTAAACCAAGTATTAAACAGAGATAGATGATGAACATAGAATAAGGAACCTCTGTCCATTCTAATGCTGTCTTATAAATGGTATTACTAAAGGATTTTCCCTGTAGTAAAAGAATGGAAGCAACTAAATGATGTAGAGATTCCCGTACTATATAGGATAAAACTCCTAATGTAATAAATACCATTCCAGCTCCTCGCTTATTCAATGTTCAATCCTCCTCTTCAATATTTTTTAATAATCTGGAAGAGAGCCGCTTTCCACTACAGTGTAAACACCATCTGGTAGTCCACCAGCCATTTCCCTTGCGACAAATATATCAGTCCAGATATTGCTTCCTGGTTCTGAATGTTGGAACCCTGTATAAAGATTATAATAATGAATTGTTTCTTGTGTATATCCATAAGTATTATTCATAATGGGATAATAATCCATCCATGCATATGTTAGAGGAGGTATATGATGCACAACAGAATCTGAAGAAGAATACGTTTCAGACCAAGAAGCACCGCCTGTTATACCAAGTGAAATTGCTTTACCAATATCGGAGCTTGCAGTAACACCTATGTTGGCAGAAAATGATTGGGAAGCTGTATAGTTAATTGTTCTATCAACTGCCGAATTGTTTGGATTGCGAACAGCAACAGAAATTCTTTTATTTAGCGTTGGGCGAGGAGTAGCATAGATATAACCGGATTCATTATATACATAAGATCTATAAAGCACTTGATCTCCAAATGCTAAAGGAGAATAAAGAGATTTTATTGCTTCTTTTGCAAGGTTTTTTGCTTTTTCTGTTTCGAGATTTTCTGCATCTTCTTTCATCTTGACGTATTCTTCCAGAGATATTTCTTTGAGAAATCCATCAGTAGAAACAAAGGCTCTTACTACTTTTTTATCGTTCTTAAGAGGTGCATTATTTTGGGCAAAAGTTGCATTAGGAATAAGGAGCAAAATAGATAGTATGGATAGAAGTGCTATTTTTTCATAATTACTCCTAATTTGCAAAATATTAACCGGCCGATTAATTGTATTATATCATTTGGTTTAAACAACAATCAAGAACTAATGTATATAACTGGAATTTAGTTGCAATGAACTAAATATGAGTATTCTATTATTTCTAAGATATACCCTACAGTCAGATATATTATAGGTTTAACTGTAATTGAGTAACTTCTTGGAAGTATAAATGTATCATAAAGGTTTGGCATTTAGTTAATCGTAAAATAAAAATTTGCAATCATAAATTTGAAAGGTGAGTGGAGAAAAGTCAGTATTTATGGGGATTCTGAGCTTGTTTAATGGATGATCTGATAAGTGATAGATTAATCTATCATGACTAAAACCAGTATACTTATCCAAAGGATAGAATGCCAACTTTTGTATATTTCGGGAGAAAAAGAAACGGCCGCGCTCCTTCTGAAGGTACAGCGCAGCCGCTCGCTTGTATTCAATTCCTATTCGGCAGAGCTCGCTTGAAGATTCTTTCAGCGATCCGTTCTAAACTCAGCTCGGGGCTCGGGCGGCAAAGCTCGCATCGCAGGGTCCTGCCATCAACGGCCCTTGTGCTTGGCCTTCGCTTTTTGGCGGGCAAGCTCCCGTTTCCTCTCCTTCAGCGCCTCGCGCATTTCGCGGCTTTCCTTCTTCCGTTCCCGCTTGCACTCCTCGTACTGAAGCTTGATTGCCTGCTCGGCAAAGGTGCCGATGCCTCTGGCTTTCATCTCCTTGGAAACCTCGCGCTGAAGCCGTTTCGGACTGATTTTGCGGATCTGCCCCGCTCCTGTCGCAACAACGGAATTCATGCCTTCAATCAGTCTGCTGAACTCCCCGCTCTGGACGAAAGCAAGCAGCTCCGGATTCGTGGGCTCGGGACCGAAAATATGCCGTGCGGCCTTCACGATTCCCTGCTCCTCGGCCTCAACTGCGCCAACCCAGTACGGATTTTCATAATACACGATCAACTTCATAGTCAATCCCCCTCTGTCTACATACAGAAGCGACGGACATCCCGAGGGGGAAGGTTACTGATACCCGGCTGCGCGCCAAAATCCGGAAATGCGGTTTTTTGCGTCCTTAAGCCAGGTACGTCCGGACTACCAACCGGACCGTGATTTTACGCTTCCGCTTCCTATGATAAAACCGGGGCGGCGATTCGTCCAGAGGGCTTTCCGCCGCTTGGCAGGCGGAAGATCAGGTGCGGCGGCTGCCCGCGCTCTTCATCAGCCACAGAAAATAAGGCGCGCCGAGTACGGCTACCACGAGCCCGGAGGGAATCTCCTTCGGCGCCAGGACCGTGCGGCCGACCAGATCCGCCAGAAGCAGGAACAGCGCGCCCAGCAGCGCCGCCAGCACGGTCAGCTTGCGGGTGCCGGATGGCGCCAGCACTCTGGCGGCATGCGGTGCGAGCAGGCCGACAAAGCCGACGGTGCCGACCGTCGCCACCGCCGAAGCGGCCAGCGCAGCGCCGATCAGCCCGGCCAGTGCCCGCACACGGTCCGGCTTTACGCCTAGGCCGATGGCCGCCGCGTCCCCGAGCGCCAGCAGATCCAGCCGGCGGGCGATCCACCAGGCGAGCGGCAGCAGGGCAAGAGGCCAGATAAACAGCATCTGCAGTTCATCCCAGCTGCGAGCGTAGGTGCTGCCGGATAGCCAGACCAGGAGCGACGCCACGCGCAGCTGCGCCTTCACGACCAGCGCCTGAATGCCGGCGGCGCAAAAGGCTGAGATGGCCATGCCGATCAGGGCCACCTTGGCCGGTTCCACCCCTCCCTTTCGGGTGAACAGATAGATCGCGGCCGCGCAGGCCATTGCTCCCAGAAATGCTGTTCCGGGAACAAACGCCGCGGAGAGTCCCGGAACCAGCATCATGACGGTGAGCGCGCCGAGACCGGCGCCGGATGTAATCCCGATGACGGAGGGATCCGCCAGCGGGTTGCGGACGACGCCCTGCAGCAGAGCCCCGCTGACCGCGAGCGAGGCGCCGGCCAGGCAGGCGACAAGCAGCCGCGGGAGGCGGGTATCGATCACCATGTAGCGAACCAGCTTGCTGCCGCCTCCCGTCAGAGCGGAGAGTGTCTCGGGGAGCGTTAACGTTTTGCTGCCCAGCATGAGGCCAGCCAGAAATCCGGCAGCGAGCAGCAACACTGCCGTCAGAACGGCAGCGCCGTAAGGCACGCGGCGCAGCCAGCCGAGGGTCATGCCGGAGCCGCTGCCCTGGACGTCTCCCCGGGAAGGCTTCATCCGGTAAACGAGCCAGACCAGCCAGGGAGCGCCAAGCAAAGCCGTCACTGCCCCTGCGGGAAGAATGCCAAAGACAGGCTCCAGCACAAGGACGCCAAGGTCGGCCGTCATCAGGACGACCCCGCCCCAGATGGCGGCCGCCGGCAGGAGCAGCAGGTGGCGGCGGATGCCCATCAGCCGCAGCAGATGCGGAGCGAGCAGGCCGACAAACCCGATGGGGCCAACCGCGCTTACCGCCACCGAAGCCAGCAGCACGGCAAGCAGGACGCTCAAGGTCCGGGTCAGAGCGATGCGCTGGCCAAGGGAGCGCCCCACCGCCTCATCCATGAGCAGAATGTCCAGATTACGGCTAAACCCCAAGGATATCGCGATCCCCCCGGCGATCCACCCCCAGGTGGAGGCAGGATTGTGCCAGTCATTCTGCACAAGCGTCCCCGAACCCCACAGGAACAAACCGGATGTTTCATTCTCATAGAGAAGCTGCAATGTGCCCGTGATGGACGAAAGCACGAGAGAAAGGGCCATGCCCCCGAGCGCAAGCCGTATGGGGGATATTCGTTTGCTCCCGGCTAGCAGGAACACGATCCCTCCGGCCAGCAGACCGCCCAGCGAAGCAGAGAGCAGCGGGGATGAGCTGCCAAGCGAAGGGAAAAAGATCGCCGATACGATCACGGCCAGATAAGCCCCGCTGTTTATGCCTAGCGTACCGGCTGAAGCTAGCGGATTGCGGGTAAGCGTCTGAAGCAGGACGCCGGATACGGCCAGTGCCGCTCCCGCCACAAGTCCCATTACGGCGCGCGGCATTCTAACGCCGCGGACAATTTGCTGAAGCGGGTCCTCCGGATCCAGATGGAAGAGGGCTTCCCGGATGGTACCAAGACGCACATCCGCCGTTCCCTGCGTGATTTGAACCATGCCGATCAATAACAGCAGCAAGGGACCCGCAAGAAATACAATAAATAGAACGCCGCGTGACGCATGACCTGCAGGCACAGACGGAGTCTGTGCCTGTTCAGGAGTCCCGGATGCCGCAGCAACTTCGAGCTTACGCCGGATCATGGCGCAAGAACTTCGGCCGCTTTATCGACAAGCACCTTGGCCGACAGCGGTCCTCCAAAAAACCACGTGTCGCCGCCCAGCGAATAGGTACGATTTTCTTTGACAAACTGCAGATTTTTCCATACCGCGTTGTTTTTAAGCTGGCTCGCAAACACATTGTCATTGTCAGGTACTACGTAGAGCAAATTGGACTGCTGCAGGGCAGGCAGAGCCTCAACCGTTTTTTCGGAATATCCGTATGGCTCAAAGGCCGGATCGGAATAGGCGTTTTTCAGACCGATTTTATTCAGCGTTTTGACGGCGAGGGAATTGTTCGTAAAGATCCGCATTTGCGGCACGTTATCGCTGCTCCAGGCCTGCACCAGCGTAAATTCCGCGTTTTCTTTTCCGGCCGCCTTCATTTTTTCCGCCACATCGGCATAGGTCTGGTCCAGGTCCGCCAGAACCTTGCCTGCTTCAGACTGCTTGCCCGTAATTTTTTGCGATCGTGTTGAAGGTATCAATCATTTCCTGATATTGGTCAACATTCGGGTCATTCGGATAAGGGCTGAACGCCAGTGTCGGCGCGATGGCATTCAGTTTGTCATAGATGGACTCAGCCCGGTAATCGGCCGTAATAATCAAATCCGGCTCAAGTGCGGCGATGGCCTCCAGATTCGGTTCCTGACGCGTCCCTACGTCGACAACATCGCTGCCAAGCGGCGTGTCACCGTTAACCCATTGCTTATACCCTTTTATATCGGCAACCCCCGCCGGCTGGATTCCCAAAGCTATAAGGTCTTCCGCGTAGGTCCAATCCAAAGCTACGATTCGTTTCGGGGTCCCCTTAATGACGGCCTCTCCCAGCGGATTTTTGTAAGTTGCTGTCTCCCCGGAAGCCGCAGGTTCCTGCGAGGACGGCGCTGCTGATGAGGCGTTTGCCTTCGCAGCCTGGTTTCCCTTCCCGCTTTCGTTATTGACGGCTGATTTCCCTCCGCAAGCGGATAGCGCAAAGCTGAATATGACAAGGACTGCAAGCGGCAGCAGCCATTTTCCCAATCGTTTCATAAATGAATCCCTCCAAATATAATAATCAACAACGCAAATAATAGTTTATATAGCGGAATACTGAGAATTTTAGGTACAAGAAAGAAGGCTAGCCTATGCCCGGCAGCTTCTAACCCTGATTTTTGACGCTGTATGAAAAGCCAACCGAAAAGGCAATGTGCCAAGTTCTGCTTCAGTTCAGGTAGAGGGCTTTGCCATATCCGCAAACTTCTGGGCTCTTTGTTCCTCGGTCAGCTTGGGGCATGTGATGCAGCAGCCGTAGCCTGTATCCGTACGGTAAGCAAGACAGCATGTCGGTTTCATCACCAGCTGTTTGCCGGGCTCGCGGGGATCGTCGATCATGACCTTTTTATATGTAAAAGGGTTCCGTTTTAGCCCGAACAACGCCGGATCGAGACTCTCCGCAAGGAAGCGGTGGTCTTCGCGAAGGCGCAGCTTGTCACCCTCGCTTTCGAGCATTCCCTCTATCAGCTTCATATAATATTCAATGCCGAGCGGCAATTGTCCCCAAAGCTGACCCAAGGAAAGGCCGGTAGAAGCGGCGAGGGTCTGAAACAGCGGCCGAAGCTGACCCGCGTAGAAATGCTCCAGTACGGCAGCCCTCTTCTCTTCATGGCTTCCGGCCGGCCAAGGCAGTTCCTCCGGACCTGCCAGCCTGAACACGATCTTTGGATACTTGTCGCGAAACGCAAGATGAAGCTTGATATTATCAAGTGAAAGGTCAAGCATTCGGTCCGTCAAAGAGATCATATACTGTAGAGCGACACAGACCCCTCGCCACCATGCGGCAAAATAAGTGCCCGCCACCTGAACATCCGTCCCTTTAATCTGCAATCGGAAGGCTTCAAGAAAAGTTTCCATTGCCTCCGGCTGCAGCAGTTCCTTGGCGTTTACGCTGTAAGCGGAGCCGCCTGGGTCACATCTGACCAGGCATAAATACTGATCAAACAGTTCGAAATTTATGCTCAAGCAGGGTATCCTCCTTCGACAGAGCGGCAGCCAAGTGTCGCAAGCTTTGGATGACTAACGAAACGCTGCAGCTACCTGGGGTGCGGGACGCAGCTCCCTGTCTGCCGCTTTAACGCGTACCTCGGACTTGCGGCCGGCCAGTTCATACGGCAAGCACAGAGGCACACCTGTACGGGGATCTATGATAATATCGGCTTCAATGCCAAAAACATCCCTCATCACTTCCGGGGTCATGACCTCCGCCGGTGTTCCTGAAGCCACAGCCTTGCCGGATTTGATGGCAATCATATGCTGGGCATATCTTGATGCGTGGTTCAGATCGTGCACGACCATGACGATCGTCCGGTTCTGTTCCACGTTCAGCCGCTCCAGCAGCTGAAGCACCTCAAGCTGGTGGGCCATATCGAGGAAGGTGGTCGGTTCGTCAAGGAACAGGATTCCCGTTTCCTGTGCCAGTGCCATGGCAATCCAGGCGCGCTGACGCTGTCCGCCTGACAGCTGCTCGGTCGGACGATCCGCGAATTCGGACATTCCGGTCACCTCGATAGCCCACTCAATCACCCGCCGGTCCTCCGCGTTCAGGCTTCCAAAGCCCTTCTGGTAAGGAAAACGGCCATAAGACACAAGCTCGTATACCGTCAACCCGTCCGGAGCCGTCGGGTTCTGCGGCAGAATAGCGAGCTGTTTCGCTACCTCCCGTGTGGACTGCTTGTGAATAGACTTGCCGTTCAGCAGAACGCTTCCGCCTTTCGGCTGAATAATCCGGGCCATTGTCTTGAGGATAGTGGACTTACCAGAGCCGTTCGCCCCTACCAGCGCTGTAATTTGGCCATCCGGAATCTGAATATTCAGATCCTCGACAATCATCCGGTCTTCGTAAGCAATATCAAGACGGGCCGTCCGCAGAGAAACCATGGCACAACTTCCTTCCCCATTAAAATCTGTATTTATTCAAGTTCAACAAATTCCCTTTGATAATCATTATCAATCTCTATGTATAAAGATACTGATAATCATTATCATTTGTCAACACTTATTTCAAATTATTGTAGTTTTTTTATGATTGCGGCGGACAAGAAAAACGGCTGCCCCGTCCTTTTCAGGACCGTACAGCCGTTTCTTTCAAACAGACCACGTTATTTCGAAACCGGGATCGCGTTGTAGTATTCTTCAAGCGTAATTCCCCGCTCTGCGATGTCTTTCGCAATCTCTTTTCCGACAAAGCGGATATGCCAAGCTTCGTATTTATAACCGGTGATGTCTTCCTTACCTTTCGGGAAACGCACAATAAATCCGTATTCATGCGCGTGTTTGGCAATCCAGGCCGCTTCCTCCGTGTCTGCAAAACAATCCTCCGCCGCACATTTGCCGTCGCTGCCCGATACGTCGATCGCAAGCCCTGTTTCATGCTCGCTGTATCCCGGAACGGCGCTATAGGTCTTCGCCTTCTCTTCGCCATCTTTCTTCACATAGCTCTCAAACAAAGCTTTTTGTCTGGCATAAGAGCGATAGCCCGAAACGCCCGCCAGATAGATCCCGTCTTTCTTGGCGCCTGCGAACATCTCTTCGAGCGCCTCAGCCGCCTCTTTGCGCATCATGCGCTTTTCGATTTTCTCCTTAAACGTGAACGTCACATCCGGATAAACGAGATCCTTGGGCTCGTAATCCTTTGGAAGTCCTAACTGCTTGTTGACAAGCACCGCGATACTGTCGGGATCCGTTGCCACAGCCTGATCCGGCTGCGCTTCTCCCGAAGCGGGAGGGCTCCCACCACCTGTTCCCGAAACTGGAGGGCTCTCCGTACTTGTTCCCGGATCGGTGATGCCGGTATTTGCCGATGGGCTTGCACCACTTGTCCCGTCCGAAGAAACAGCTTCGTCCGGATTGCCCGAATCCGTTACGGGATCACTTGAAACCGTGGCCGGATCAGTGATACCTCCCTGACTTGAAGAAGCTTCCCCCACGTTATTACTCGTAGCCGTAGTCGATTCCCCATTGCCGCAAGCAGCCAACAATACAGCTGTCAGCAGCAGCGTAAGAGTTGAAGCTGCCAAAGCGGCTTTTGCTCTCCCTGATGTTCGGTTCATGCGTTAGTGTTCCTCCTCTTTCCAAGCGACCGTTCCAGGCGGTCGTTACGTTACCTTCTATCTTCTATAACGATATAACGGATCTTGCCGGTAAAATGTTGCGGCAGCACAGCCCCATTTGGTTCCAGCAGCCCAAAGCGCAGGCAAGCAAGGCAGGGCAGGAACGGCAACCGGCCTTCCCTCCCGCCGAGGCTGCTGATGGAGCTGCCGGTAGCACCCGCCCGCTAGTTATGCCGGGCGTTTAGCGCTGCCGTCCCCCGCGGCGCCCCCCGCTTCGGCCACGGCCGCCGGGCGAACCGCTCCGCCCCTGAGGGCGGCTGTCCTGCCGGCCGCCTCTGCCGCCTGCGGACCGGCCTTCGCGGCGGCCTCCGCCTGCGCGTTCCTCGCCGCGGCGTCCTTCGGCACGCCCGCCTCCGGCAGCCCGGCCGCCGGATTTGCCGGCGCGCGAAGCCGCCCCGCCTTTCTTGGGGCGGCCGTCTCCGCGCTCGCCCGCGCGTCTGCCGCTCTTGGCGGCAGCCTCTTCGCCGGGCTTCTCCCGCTCGGCGAAGCCGGAAGCTTCGTAGCGCTGACGCTTGATCCGCTGCGAAATGCCGCGCTCAATGTCGCGCAGCTCCGGCAGATCCTTCGGCGCAACGAAGGTGACGGCCAGGCCCTTGCCGCCGGCGCGCCCTGTCCGGCCGATGCGGTGAATGTAATATTCCACATCCTGCGGAATATCGTAATTGTACACATGCGTCACGCCTTCGACATCGATGCCGCGCGCCGCCACATCCGTGGCAACCAGCAGCTGCAGCTTCGCGCTGCGGAAGGCGCGCATCACCTGCTCGCGCTTCGCCTGCGACAAATCGCCGTGCAGCTCGTCCGAAGCGTAGCCTTTGCTCTGCAAAGCTTCGTTCAACGTTTTGGCGCGGCGCTTCGTGCGGCAGAAGATGACCGCCAGGTAAGGACGGTCCCGTTCAATCATGGCGATCAGAGCGTCCTGCTTCGTGCGGTCCGTACATTCCACCACCAGCTGGCGGATGTTGTCCAGCGGAATGTCCGAATCCGAAGAAATGCGGATATCCCGGGGAGCGTTCATGTAGTTTTTAGCCAGCCGCCGGATGCCGTCCGGCATCGTCGCCGAGAACAGCATGCTCTGCCGTCTGCGCGGAATCGCATGGAGGATTTCTTCGACCTCCTGCAGAAAGCCCATGTGCAGCATCTGGTCCGCTTCGTCCAGCACAAGCATGGTCACGCCGCCAAGAGCAAGCGACCCGCGCCTCATATGATCCAGCAGCCGGCCCGGCGTCCCGATGACGAGCTGGCTTCCGCCTTCCAGCTTCCGCAGCTGCCGCTCCACATCCTGCCCGCCGTATGCGGCCAGGATGTGAATTCCCGGTTTCCCCGCCGCAAGCTTCCGGGCTTCAGCCGTGACCTGGATCGCAAGCTCCCGCGTCGGCATAATGACAAGCGCCTGCGGATGTGCTTTCTGCGGCTGAATCCGCTCCATGATCGGGAGCAGAAAAGCCAGCGTTTTCCCGGTTCCCGTCTGGGCCTGCGCAATGACGTCTTCGCCCGCAAGCAGCGGCGGAAGCGCCGCTTCCTGAACAGGCGTTGGCTGCACAATTCCCTGGCTTCTCAAATTATTAAGTATCTCGGGCGATAACCCGAATGCTTCAAAAGTTGACAATCACTTCACCTCATTATGGTTTGAACCTTCCGGCCCGTAGAAACATTGTAACAAGGAATGTCCCAAATCAAAAGGCCGGTCGCTTTCCAGCGTTCCGGCCTCCCAATCGAAGCGTTATTGTTCCGTTAACGGCTTAGTTCTATTGTATGACTGCTTAGCTTCAGGTTCCTCAAACGGTCCCTCGCTTACTCTTTTCCATTTTGTCCGGCATAATACCGCGCAAGCTCAACCATCATGCTGCCCATCCGTTCTTCCCGCGGAGCAATAACCCGCGTAAGGCCCGCTTCCCTCAGTCCCTGCGCAGTCACTTTGCCCACGGATACGGCGACAACCGGACCCTCCAAAGCCTCAAGCAACTGCCCCGACCGTCCCGATTTCGCCGCATATTCCAGCAGGAAACGCACCTGGGGGCTGCTTGTAAACGTAACGGCATCGACAGCGCCGCCGAGAATATCCTTAAGCAGCTGCTCCAGGCTCTCTTCCGGTGGGGAAACATGTCGGTAGGGCAGGAGCTGTATGACGCTTGCGCCTTTCTCCTCCAGCCAGCTGTTAAGCCTTGGCGCAGGGTCGCCGTGAAGCTGAAGCATCACGCTTGCGCCCTGAAGAGAATCTGCGAGGCCCAAGCTCTCCCACGAGTGGATCAAGCCTTCCGAGCTTCCGTCATCGTCCCTGACCACGGGTTCGAGCTTCCTCTTTTTCAAGGCGTTAACGGTCTTATAGCCTCTTGCTGCAATACGCGAGTCTCTTAGGAGATCCCATAAATCCGCTGCAAGCCCCATATCCTCAGCCATGCCAAACAACGCTTCCAGACCCATGCCTGTCGTAAGCACCGCCCATTCCGGACGTTTGGACAACCAGGATACGATCCCGTCCCTCAGCCGGGTGTCATCCAGGAAAACCGTACCCTGGCTTGGACGCAGCAGAGGAATTCCTCCCATATTTTCTACAAGCTTGCTCAGCTCCTGAGAACGGCGCGGACCCGTTAACGCAATCCGCTTTCCTTCCAGTCTTCCACCCATCTTTCATCCTCCCAGTGATGCGGCATAGCCGATCTAGCATTATGATTCCTAGCTTATAGGACAGACCGAGCGCCTGTAAATCCGCAAACCTTCCTCGGCATGTATCTAACGATAAGGAACAATCAATCGGCGAGCCGGTATCCAGCGCCCCGGACCGTAGCGATATATTCCGGTGATGCTGCGCGGTCTCCCAGCTTTTTGCGAAGGCTTTTGATATGGACATCCACCACATTGCTGCCTCCCAGAAAAGTCGTGCCCCAAACGGCCGACAGCAGATCCTCGCGGGTCATTACGCTGCCTTCGCTTTCCAGAAGCTGCACGAACAGATCGTATTCCGTCTTGGTCAGATCGATTTGCTCGCCTTTGCGGTATACCGCCATCTTCTTGCGGTCGATCCACAAATCCTTGTATATAGCCGGCGAAGTGCCTGCCAGCAGGCGTGAAGCCACAGGCCGCTTGCCCGCATAATTGCGGATAATGCGCTGGGCGTGGTAGACCAGCTCCTGAGGCCGCGAAGGCCATATCAAAAGCTCCTGCCGGCTAAGATCGGCATCCAGACGCGAGAGCATCTGCTCCTTGATCAGATACAAAACCGGCACACCGCCCGTATCCTGGGATAACACCGATTTGATCACCACCGAATCCTGCTCCCTGTACCGGGTCAGATCAAAGATCAGCAAATCCGCCGAGAGGGCATTCCGGATCCCCTCTTCCCGGTGATGAAACACCATTACGTCAAAACAGCCCTCCGACAGATCGCGGACAAGCTCATGAATAGCGCTTGGAAACGGGCTGACCACAATGACCCTTTGGGTCACCGGGCAGGCTTCCGCATAAGGCGGGAAATCTTCGTCAGGGGTAACAGCTCTTAATTTGTTCTCTTCTTCAAACACTGTGGACACATCCCTCCGAATACTACGTTTGCGTGATGCACATCATAGCCGGTTTCTTTGGCTACCGCCTGCTTCCAATCCTCAGGAACCGATGACATAACCTCATCCACACGACCGCAGGAAACGCAAATAATATGCTGGTGTTCATCAAGCTTCGCGTCATATCGGCTGGCCGATTCCCCCAGCTTCAGTTCCCGGATCAGTTCCTTGTCCGTCAAATAACGCAGAGAGTTGTACACCGTACCATATGCAAAATTGTAACCCTGTTCAACAAGACGGTTCATTACTTCCGCAGCCGTCGGATGGTCATTCGAATTTCGCACTATATCGTAAACAGCTTTCCGTTGTGTCGTTAAATTTAAACCTTTCATGGTTAAACCCGTCCTTCAATTTGATTTTAGAATAAGTATAAATCCTGATTTAGATTTCGTCAATTTGCTCCTTAGTTGAAAAAGAGACCCAGCCTCTTCCTTCTCCCCATCCCTTCGTTTTTATTCCCGCTTAAGTGGCAATAATTGAAAAGGTACCCCGGCGATCGCAACCCGTGGTTTACGGGCAGCCAATCATGAACGATTCGATTTCCATATAGCTTAAGCTTCCGACGGAAGCCTATGCTTCAACCAAACCTTTAGGAGGATTCTCTATGACCAGCAGCCAAATTCCCCGCGAGAGCGAGCTCCCGCAATTTCCGGAATCGCTTTGGCGAAATACCGTCCAGTTTTCCGAGTTTCCTAGGCTAAAGGGACACACGGAAGCCGATGTAGCCATCGTCGGCGCCGGCATTACAGGCATTACGACTGCCTATCTGCTTATGAAGGAAGGCATGTCTGTCGCATTGATAGATATGGGCCCCATTCTGAACGGAACAACCGGCTATACAACCGCAAAAATAACGTCCCAGCAGGGGCTGATCTATGATTCGTTAATCGGCCATTTCGGCGAGCAGCAGGCAAGGGCCTACTTTGAGGCCAACGAAGAGGCGCTGCAGTTCATCCGCAGCTTCGCAGCAGAACACGGAATCAACTGCGGCATGCTGCAGGAAGATGCTTATTTGTATGCCGACTCCGATCAGGATTTGAAGAAGCTGGGGCAGGAATGGAAAGCCTATGAGAAGCTGGGGCTCCCCGGAGAGTGGCTCGATACACTGTCCCTTCCGCTTTCGGTTAAGGGGGCGATCAAGATGAAGAACCAGGCCCGGTTCCATCCGCTTCAGTATCTCCAGTTCATGGTGAATGAAATCGTGGCCGGCGGCGCAAAAGTTTACGAGAACACCATGGTCGGAGAAAAGGTAGAGAAGGAGAACGGACGCCTCGTTCTTCGTACGGAGCAGGGCGATACGATCAAATGCGCCTACGCTGTGTCCGCCTCCCATTTTCCTTTCTATGACGGGGCCATGTATTTCTCCCGCCTGTATTCCGAGCGCTCCTACGTGGTCGCCATGGAGCCGGAGACTCCCTTTGAAGGCGGCATGTATGTAAACTGCGGATCGCCGAGAAGATCGCTGCGGGCGGCCAGTTGGAATGGCCGGAACCTTGTGCTGGTCGCCGGCGCAAACCACAAAACTGGCCAAAGCAAGTGCACCATCAAAAATTATGAAGAGCTTGAGCAGTTTGGCGGTTCGCTGTTCGGCATCAAAAGCATCCCTTTCCGCTGGTCAACCCAGGACCTGACCACGCTGGACCGGGTACCGTATATCGGCTCCGCCACCAAGGATGATCCCAATATTCTAATCGCCACTGGGTTTGCCAAATGGGGCATGACCACCGGGACTCTGGCCGCCAACATGATCCGGGACCGGATTATGAAACGGGAGAACCGGTACGAGGAGCTGTTCACCCCGCAAAGGTTTAAAGCCGATCCAACCCTTAAAAACTTCATCGTCCAGAACGCCGAGGTCGCCATGGAACTGGTGACCGGCAAGGTGGAATTCGTCCAACGGAAAGCCAGCGAGCTGCAAAACGATGAAGGCGCCGTCGTCCGGCACCATGGCAAGCGGGCCGGCGCTTACAAAGACGGGCAGGGGCAGCTGTTCCTTGTCGATACGACATGTATGCATATGGGCTGCGAGGTGGAATGGAATGCCGGCGAACGTACCTGGGACTGCCCCTGCCACGGTTCCCGGTACAATTATAAAGGCGAAGTGATTGAGGGACCGGCTACAAAGCCGCTGACTTCCCTGGCTCAGGAAAAAGAATAACACTGCTGTTGAAAGGCCCCGGCCCTTAGCCTTCAGAATTCAAGGCTGGGCCGGGGTCTTTCTGCCCTTAAGGATCAGGTTTGCGGCATAGAGCCAAGCACTTGCCTAGCAGCAAACCCTTTCAAGGGAAGGGGCAGCCTATTTTTCAGAATTATATCACTTACTATCTTGCATTATTCAATACTACATGTTAATCTTACTTCAGTACTAATTAATATTCAGTACAGAACATAGCGATAATAGCGATACATCACTTAACAATTGCAAATGAGGGATGCTATTTGGATATCAGTATCCAGTTCAAGAAAGGCGCGCTGGAGCTTTGCGTGCTGGTGCTCATCCATCAGCAGGCACGCTATGGATACGAGCTTGCCCAATCGGTTTCGGAATATATCGAGGTCGCTGAAGGGGCGCTTTACCCGCTGCTGCGCAGGCTTGTCAAGGAAGGCTACTGCATGACCTATCTTCAGGAATCGAGCGGCGGCCCCCCGCGGAAATATTACAAGCTTACTCCCGAAGGAGAAGTCCATATGCACAGGCTCGTCGCAGAATGGAACAAATTTTCCATCGGGGTTACGAGATTAATTCAGAAAGGAATCCAGCCATGACAAAAAATGAATTTCTGTCCGTGATGGAGTCTCATTTGACGGCACTGCCCCCTGAAGAACGGGACGAATTGATGGACGACTACAAAGCCCATTTTGCCTTTGGGCTGCAAAGCGGCAAGACCGAGGAAGAAATCGTCACCGAGCTTGGCGATCCCGCCGAGCTCGCCAAAGAGGTGCTCGGAGACCGCGCCGAGCCAAAAAACGAGCAGCCCTTATACTGGTTCTACGGTCAGGAACAGAAGCAGGCGCAAGGATATGCCGGCCAAACCGGTCAAGGGCCTGAAACTCCCTTGCGGCGGCGAATCGCATGGGTTTCGGCAGCCCTACATACCGGCCTGTTCTTTCTCAATCTGGTGATGATCCCGCTGCTGATCGCTTTCTGGTCGGCAGGGGTTGGGATTGCAGCCGGAGCCGCAAGCGGTATCCTGAGTCCCGTGCTGCTTCTGCTCGACTATCTGAAAGACCCTGTATTTTACCCGGCCAAAGCTTTTGCTTCGGTTGCCCTCGTCGGCATCGGCATTCTGCTTCTTTTGTCTTCCCGGTATATTTTTAAAGGATTGCTGAAATTAACATTAAACTATAGGGGATGGAATGTCCGTCTCATGAAGGGAAACGTGAATCGTGACTAGAAAATGGTCTTTGCTCGCCATCATTCTCATTGTTATTGGACTCGCCGGAATGGCCTATCAAAATTTCAGCTTCGGTGAGCCGCTTAAGTCCTATCAGCACCGCTGGAGCCTTGATGCTTCCCAGTTAGGCGCCTTGAATGTAGACACCGATTCCCCTACCGACATCGAATTCATTGTTAGCGGGGACGGAAGCAGCTATATCGAACTTAGCGGCAATCTGAAACAGGAAATGATCGACAAACTGCAAAAAGCTGAACCGGCCGGAAATGGATTCCAACTGGATTTAACAGATCGTAATTTTGAGTTTCTTTCACTCGACTTCCAAACAGCCAATCCGCATATTACTGTAGCCCTCCCCGATTCCAGACAGTTCGATCATGTTCAGTTCGACTTTCATTCCGGCAGCGGCAAAGTCAGTGGCTTAAAGGCGCGGCACGCGGAACTTAAAGTATACTCGGGCAGCTTAAATATATCGGATGCCGCGGCGGAGCAGTTGAAACTCGAATCAGCCTCGGGTAATGTTACCGCCGAAAATATTCAGGCAGCCCTTGACGCCAGCGTGCAAGACGGCAACATGACCTTGAAACAGATTACCGGCGAAGGCACGTATAAGGTTATGTCCGGCAACATTAAAACCGACTTTATTTCGGGTCATATCAACATGGAAACGACCGATGGGAACATCACGATGGACCACTTTACCGGGGAGGGCGTGCTTAAAACCTTTTCAGGCAATGTGACACTCAGCAACCAGCGTTCGGATGAGCTTGATATCACCGTAGTTGACGGCAACGTGAAGCTGTCCGAGGACGAAGCTTTTCAAGGCTTGTACGACCTTCGGGCCGATGACGGCAGCGTTCACGCTCCCGAAGCTCCGCAAAAGACCAATGATGTCATCAAAATTCGTACGAATTCAGGCAATATCACGGTGAAGTAGTAAGACAAACCGTCCGGAAATACCTAACGGGTTCTCTTTTCGGGTGCAAAATTTGTTTTGACAATGAAATTGACCGTGTTTTTGGTGGAGAAAACCAAATAAAAGGACAGCCAATCGGCTGTCCTTTTATAGTTATTTCAATTCGAATGGATTATGGGTTCAAAAATTCCAAATTGCCTTTTCCCTATTTTGACTAATTCGATTCTTTTGAACTTTTCGTGTTTTAACTTTTGACTTTTATCCGCAATTACTGCTAAGACAGAATGCGAATGGTCTAAAATCTCAAACACATTTTCAAAAAAGTCTATTAACGGGTCTGAGCTATTGCTTCTCCAAGTAACAATGTCACCATAAGGAAGGTCTGTAATGACAATATTAATTTTATTGCTTATTTCACTTTTATGATTTGAAATAGTGACATCACTCTGAAACGTAGTCACCTTCTCAATAATCGAACCTAAAATAAAATCGCTTAATCTTTCTGCACTTTCCAAAGCCTTAATATGAGATACTTTATTGTACAATTGGATATATTCTTTAATTTGCTCTTTCCGTTTATTTAACCCATTAGCTGAAAGCAAAGACAAGTTTTTTTCAGCTACCCCAAGCACATCGCAATTAATGTCGGATGCAAAGATACTTCTAATTTTATCGCTATGAAGTATTCCAATTACTGTGAGTAAATATGCCCCGCCACAACAAGGGTCGTATAGCGAATATGGACCTTTGCTTCCTTTTGCTTCGAGTATTTGAAAGCACCGTTGAATAATCTCATTTGCAAGCCTTACAGGAAACGCAGTTGTTCCATGTGCATTATACAGTACCCTTCCACTTGCAAAGTCTTCATAGTTTTTTTGGATTCTTTCATAAATATATTCCATTACAAGCTACCATCCAATTGACTCCATCTGCTTAAATTACTCAGATTATCACTATCCCACAGAATTACCCAACAATTTTTGTGATTAAGTCTTTTCAACGCTTCATGTCTGCCGTTCCCATCACTAATAATCAATTTCCCCTCATGGTGTTGAACTATTAAGGGAGGGTATTCCCAACCCTTCTGAATTAAATCAGATAACTTTCCAATACGTTTTTCCCAATCATCTAACGGATTATGATATTCCATATTTTCTTCAGGACCACAACATCTTTGAAGTTCATTTATTGATAGTAATATGGGACCAAGCCAATACCTTTTTTGAAGTTTCAAACCATCAGAAAAAGGCGGATTATTTCCAATAGTTTTCAAAAAAATATGCACCCATTCTTCGATACATCCATTTTTGGAAAATAGAATTGCTTCTTCTGTCGTAAATTTCATAGGCAACATTGAAATCCTCACCTTTACCTTTCGGATATATGCCAATATTAGCATTTTCAGAAACACAAGTAAATTTTACCACGACTTCCCACGTAGAGGAAGAATGTCACAGTTTTCTTTCTTTACATAAAATAAATAATATCCTTAATGGTGTATTGTTTATCTGTTAAACCCAAACGTTGAGCAGGAGTCAGTTTTTGCTTATCCCACGAACGGAATGGAAGACAAAAATTATAGAATGTTCGCAGAATTGTCAATGCATATTGAGCGTATTTGGGATTGAAATTTGCATAAATGTAGGAGTCTGTAAAATAGTTTGTGTAAACTCCTAAACCCAGTAAAATGGAAGTCATAGAAAGGTTGGGAGAATACATGGGACTTTGGTCAAAAGAACAACTACGGGCTTTCATCAAGGAGAACAACTTGGTCACCGCGCAAGATGCACAAAATGCCTTAAGCCGTTCCGAATGCTGTCGATATTTCAAGCGAATTTTAAAGACAACACCTTTGAATTACGTAACCGATTATCGAATTCAAAAAAGCTTAATTTTACTACAACAATCAGAATCCAATGTCACAGATGTTGCCTATCAAGTAGGATTTAATAGCACAAGCTATTTCATTGATAAATTCCGAAAGTCGATGAACATGACACCATTAGTATACAAAAAATGTAAAAATTACTGATTCCCTTTGTGAAGGAGTCCACTCAAACTAATGGGTGATTTGGTGAAAAACGCCAAAGAACTAAGTGGACATAGATTCATAAATCGTGGAGAGAATTGCACAAAATTTTTGTTTTTGGGGTACTAGAAAACATTAGCTTAATGGGCATGGGCCAGTACCCCAGAAAGATTCGTTTCAGTACGTTCGTCTCCATGTCCTTATTATGACAAAAGTTGGAAATTAAACTCTTACGCAATACCTTCCGCAATGGCTTCACGGTATGAATGGAGCGAACAATAGACCATCGTGTCCATCAGGACGGGGTCAACTTCCGGCACCAATTCCCGCGCGAAGCCCCAGGCATTCTCTTCAATGCGCAAAGCGATCCTTTTTCCTTCAAGCTCACTCTCGCACGTATCGAGCTGCTCAGACAGCGCGGACAATTCCTTGTCCTCGGCATGACCAAGCTCATGAGCCGCGATAATTTTGAGAACATCCTGCGCTACGTCAAGCGTACCGAAAATTCGCAAGGCCTGCTTGTCGATTTCTTCGAGATACAGGGTTATTGAATGATCCTTCATCGTATATTTGCCGCCAACATTCCGGCCCCCCGGGAACCTCGACTCCATCTTCAGCGCCACTTTGCTGCCTGAACGCTCCACCAACTGCTTCACCATGCGTTTTGCTGTTGTTCTCTCCAAATGCAATCCCTGATTTCTATATATTGTGTATGTTTTATTATACTGGACAACAAAGGCTGATAAAACCACAAACCCTTTATGACCCGTATCGGTCGTTTCAAACAGCTATGAACGGGATGCTAATGTCTTGCTGCGTGCGGGCAAATACGGAGTTTTTCATCTTCTGCTTGCAATTGCAGAGCTATCTCTATAGAATCAAAATATCTGGAATTTGGAAAGGTGGTGAGGGTAGGAATGGATCGCAAGCTGGTATGGAGTCGGATAAAGTGTCTTCCCATGATTTTATCCGGCATTTTTTACAGAGGTTCCGTTAAAGGGGGTAGTCTGCCTATTTTCCTGAAACCGATATCCATACCAAAATTGCGAAATGCCGCTCCTATCTGAACCTCACGGGTATAACTTTTGCAACAGCACGTGGTGAAGAGGCTGCAGGATTTCCTGCAGCCTTTTTGGGTTCTTTTCCCGGGTAGTCGGCATGGGACGAAGGAGAAACCTGAAACCATGATCATTCAATGTCAACATATCCAAAAATATTACGGAGCCGAGCTGGTGCTGAGCGATATATCGTTTGAAGTCGGCAGCGGCGAAAAAGTAGGCCTGATCGGCCGTAACGGAGCCGGCAAAACGACGCTGCTCCGCCTCATCTCCGGCATCGAGAAGCCGGACGGCGGGCAGCTTGCCATTCAGAAAGGAACCCGGATCGGCGTACTGGCGCAGCTGCCTGCCGGCCGCCCGGGCCAGACCGTCTACAGCAAGCTGCAGGAGGCCTTCGAGGATCTGCTGTGCTGCCAGGAGGAAATGAACCGGCTGGCCGCCGAAATGAGCGGGGCTGACGAAGACGCGGAGGCATCCCAGGAAATGCTGCGCAGGTACGGCCAACTGCTGGATGCGTTTGAGCGCGGCGGCGGATACGAAATCGAGTCCGCCATCGACCGTGTGGCGAGGGGGCTCGGCATCCCGGAAGAGCAATATGAACAGCCCTTTGCCTCCCTCTCCGGCGGAGAGAAAACCAAAGTCGGGCTTGCGGTTGTTTTGCTGCAAAACCCGGATCTGCTTGTGCTGGACGAACCGACGAACCATCTGGACCTGCCGGCGGTGCTTTGGCTGGAGGAATATCTCCGCAGCTTTGGCGGGACCGTAATGGTCATCTCTCACGACCGGTACTTTCTGGACGCCGTTACGGGCAAAACCGTCGAAATTGAGGACGGAGAAGCTTTGACGTATCATGGGAATTACACGCACTTCAAAAAAGAGAAAGAGGCGATGCTGCTCCGCCAGTTCGCCGACTACCAGGAGCAGCAGAAGAAGATCAAGAAAATGCAGGAAGCGATCAAGCAACTGATCGAATGGGGCAATCGCTCCAATCCGCCCAATGCCGGCTTTCACCGCCGGGCGGCTTCGATGCAAAAGGCGCTGGACCGTATGGTCAAGCTTAAGAAGCCGATACTGGAGCGTAAAAGCATCGACCTCCGCCTGGAGCAGCACGACCGGACCGGAAAGCTTGCGCTTGTGATCCAGGATGCTGCCAAAAGCTACGGAAACCGCCGGCTGTTTGGCGGGCTGAACGCGACCCTGTTTTACGGCGACTGCGCCGTGCTGATCGGCGGCAACGGCACCGGGAAAAGCACCCTGCTGAAATGCGTCGTCGGCCAGGAGGCTTTGGACGAGGGGAGTGCCCAAGCCGGCTCCCGCGCGGACATCGGCTATCTGGCCCAGGAAAGCGTCCCGGCTCATATGCGGGATACGGTGCTGGACTATTTCCGGCGCGAGGCCGCGATGGAGAGCGGGGAAGCCCGGGGACAGCTCGCCCGCTTCCTGTTCTATGGCGCTGACGTATTCAAGCGGGTCGGCGATTTGTCCGGCGGCGAATGGACGCGGCTCAGGCTGGCAGTGCTGATGCGGCAAAAGCCGAATCTGCTCCTGCTTGACGAGCCGACGAACCATCTGGACATCGAATCGAGGGAAGCGCTGGAGGAAGCGCTCGAGGAGTACGGCGGCTCCATGCTGGCCGTATCGCACGACCGTTACTTCATCAACCGGATCGCCTCAAGGATATGGAGCCTAGAGGAAGGCCGCCTAAGCGATTATGCCGGAAACTATGACGATTATCTGGAGCAGCGGGAGAAGCTGCAGGGGGCAGGCAGACAAACCGGGCAAACCGGCAGCATTACAGCGGCAAAGCCCTCTTCCTCTTCTGCCTCCGCTTCCGCTGCGGGCTCGGGCATCGGACCATCCCGGAAGCAATCGGCCCAAGCCGGCAGTCCACAGGCAGCCGGCAAGAACAGCCGCTCCGCAGCGAATGCTTCTTCCATCGCCCGGCTGGAACGCGATATCGAAGCAGCGGAAGCCGCAATAGCGCGTCTGGACGAGGCGATGATGCAGCCCGAAACCGCCTGCGACGCCGGCAAGCTTCAGGAGCTGCAGCAGGAGCGGGAAGCGCTGAAGTCCCAAGCCGACGATATGTACCGCCGATACTTCGCCATGCTGGAAGCATGATCAAACCAATTGGAGAGGAGTTTGACAGTGTATGGAAACACAGCAGCTGCGCCTGCATCCGGAAGAACCGCGCATAGCCTGGCTATGCGCAGCCGATCCCCGGCTGGGAGCGCTGATCGCGCGCCTCGGGGAACTGACGATCAGCCTTGAACGCGATCCGTTCGAATCGCTGGTCCGCTCGATCATCAGCCAGCAGATCTCCGTCAAGGCCGCCGCGTCGATCCGGGAGCGCGTGCGGGCGCTGGCCGGCGAGTTCACGCCGGAGGCATTGTCCCGGCTGGAGGATGAAGCGCTGCGGGGAGCCGGCCTGTCCGCTTCCAAAGCGGCCTATGTGCGCGACCTCAGCGCAAAGGTCCTGTTGCGGGAAGTTGATTTCACCGCGTTCCCGGACATGAGCAACGAGGACGTGATCACCTCGCTTACCTCCGTCAAAGGGGTCGGCCGCTGGACCGCCGAAATGTTCCTTATCTTTGCCCTCGGGCGCGAGGATGTCGTGTCCTGCGGCGATGCCGGGCTGCAGCGCGCAGCCCTCTGGCTCTATGAGCTGGAGCCGCGAAAGGACCGGAAATACTTGCAGCATCTGCTTCATCGGTGGAGCCCTTACGGTACAATCGCCTCTCTCTACTTATGGGAATCGATCAATCGGGGGCTCGTCGATTCCGGCTTGGGTCTGGATGAATACGGACAGGCGGATGAGCAATAAATCTTCGTCTATTTTTGACGATGCCACATGAAAACAAGGGACATTGAACAAGAAGAAGGTTCTCTCCTCCATGGGAACCTTCTTCTTTGAATTCTGGCTAGGATTTTTTTCGGCGATGATCAGGATATATTTTAAAGCGACTATTTCAGATTTGGTTGTTCTTTATAAGTTCATTTAACGCATTGGGGAAAATGGATTTACTTTGTTCAAGAATGGCTTTGGCATACTCTTGTATTTCTTTTTGAGCATCGTGTTCAAGACGTTGATTCAGAAAGTGGCTCACAGACTGTAAAGAAGCTGTCCAGTACCACCGTACATACATGCCATATGCCGGAAGAAACAATCTTGCTTGTTCCGCACATATTCCATCCTTTAGCGCTTCTTCATACTTCTGAACTCCGGACTCTATGTATTTAAATAATTCATCCGTATATTTCTTTCCGATTTCCCAAGAGACAATATCGCCGCTGCCCTGTTTTGAATTCTCGGGTTGACTTCTCCACTCGTCGAATGCGGGAACATAAAACGTGGGTTCCTCGGTAATGTATCGCCGGCTCGATTCATTCCATGCTTCCAAGCTATCTCCCGTACCTTCGTAATGAGCCGATCCAACGATATATTTCCACCACTGTCTCGCAACCATTAAAGGAGCATAGATTTCAAATTGTAAAATGACATGCCTAAAGGGAGAGGTGTGCCCTTCTCTGGCCAGAAATTTTAACAGCCGAATATCTTTTTCATTTAATTCTTTGGATTCCTTAGCATAAGAGACTCTGGCTGAATTGACTACTGTCAAATCGGACCCCATATGATTCACCAGTCTTACATATCCCTTATCCAGCACATTTTGTAATGACAATTCAATCGCTCCTTACTGATTGCTTATTTTAGCTTCTTCGATATCATACAATACTATCGTATTTCGATCATTACCTGATGTGCCAACTGCCAAAAAAAGAAGCTGTCCTCCAGCAGCAAGTAGAAACGGCAAAGGCGTCCTTTACAAAGACGGTTTCCGTTTCTGCGAGAACTGCCTTTGGGACAGCCCCGTCCATCAATTGTTCATCAATTTAACCGGCGCTTGCCTGCGAGTCATCGCTGAACTGGCTGTTGTACAGATCGGCGTAGAATCCGCCCCGCTTCATCAGTTCTTCATGCGTTCCCTTCTCAATCACCTGACCCTGATTCATGACCAGAATAAGGTCAGAGCCTTTAATTGTTGACAGCCTGTGGGCTATGACGAAGCTGGTTCTGCCTTTCATCAGCTCATTCATTGCATTCTGGATATGCACTTCGGTGCGTGTATCGACGCTGCTTGTCGCTTCATCCAGGATCAGGATGGCCGGATCAGCCAAGATCGCCCGGGCAATCGTAAGAAGCTGCTTTTGGCCCTGCGAAATGTTGGACGCTTCCTCATTCAGAATCGTATCGTAGCCATCCGGCAGCGTACGAATGAAATGGTCGGCGTGAGCGGTTTTCGCGGCACGGACCACCTCCGCTTCGGATGCCCCTTCCCGGCCGTAAGCGATATTATCCCGGATGGTCCCGTTAAAGAGCCATGTGTCCTGTAGCACCATGCCGAACAGTTGATGCAAATCGCTGCGCTTCATATCTGTGACGTCAACGCCGTCAATTTTGATTTTGCCGCCTCTAAGCTCGTAGAACCGCATCAGCAAATTGATCAGCGTTGTTTTTCCGGCGCCGGTTGGACCGACAATGGCAACGGTCTGGCCCTGCTTGATATCGATGTTCATATCCTCGATCAGCGCAGGCTTGTCGTCATATCCGAAACCGACATGCTCGAAAACAACATCGCCGCGCGGATTCTGAAGCTTCTTGGGATTCGCCGCTTCCGGCACTTCCTCTTCTTCGTCCAGCACTTCAAAAACGCGCTCCGCGGAAGCGACGGTGGACTGAATGATATTGGCGATGTTGGCGGTCTGGGTAATCGGCATCGTAAACTGCCGCATGTATTGAATGAAGGCCTGAATATCGCCGATCGCAATCAGTTTCTTCGTAACAAATATGCCCCCGACTACCGAAACCAGCACATAGCCGATATTGCCGATAAAGTTCATGATCGGCATGATCATGCCTGACAGAAACTGCGCTTTGCTGCCGGCACTGAACAATCGCTCATTGACTTCATCAAATTTCGCAAGCGAATGCTGCTCCCGGCCGAACGCTTTGATAATTTTATGGCCTGTATACATTTCTTCCACATGGCCGTTCAGTATCCCCAGTTCCTTCTGCTGCTGGGCGAACTGCTTTTGGGACCGTTTGGCTACCTGGGTAATCGCCAGCACGCTGACTGGCAAGGTGACGAGGGCAATCAGCGTCATCCACGGATTGATGGTCAGCATCATAATGATAACGCCAATAATGGTTACAACGGATGTGATTAACTGCGTCAAGCTCTGCTGCAGCGTCGTGCTGATATTGTCGATATCGTTCGTTACCCGGCTTAGAATTTCACCGTTTGAGTGCGAATCGAAATATTTCAGCGGCAGACGGGTCAGCTTCTCGTTCACATCCCGGCGGAGCTGATAAACAGTCCGCTGGGCGACCCCCGCCATCAAATACTGCTGGATGTATCCAAACAGCGCGCTGATTACATAAAGGCCGACCAGCTCCAGCACGATGCGCCAAATGAATTCAAAATCAATATGCGCGCCCGGCACGCCTTGCTTTATACCCATAAGGCCATCAAATAGCTTGGTCGTAGCGCGCCCCAGAACCTTCGGTCCGTAAATGCTGAATATCGTACTGAGGATCGCCGTTACAACAACAATGGTCAGCTTGACCCGGTAAGGCTTCAAATATTGAATCAGGCGGCGCAGCGTGCCTTTGAAATCTTTGGCTTTCTGCACGGGCATGCTCATTCCAGGGCCCATCGGGCCGCCCGGTCCCGGTCCCCGGTTCATCCCGGCTGCCGGTCTGCTGTTTCCGCTTGTCTGGCTCATGCGATCTCCTCCTTTGACAGCTGTGAGCTAACAATTTCACGATAGACGTCGCATGTCTCCATCAGCTCGTGATGGGAGCCTATTCCGGCAACTCGGCTGTCATTCAGCACAATGATCCGGTCGGCGTCCATAACCGTGCTGACCCGCTGGGCAACAATGATCAAGGCAGCGTTAGCCGTCTCTTTCTTAAGCGCCGCTCGCAGCTTGGCATCGGTCTTGAAATCCAGGGCGGAGAAGCTGTCGTCAAAAATGTAAATTCCGGCTTCTCTGACCAGCGCGCGCGCAATGGACAAGCGTTGTTTTTGCCCGCCGGATACGTTGGAGCCGCCTTGGGAGATCAAGGAATTGTAGCCTTCTTCCATCCGCGAAACAAAATCGTCCGCCTGGGCGATTGAAGCGGCATGCAGAACTTCCTCGTCAGTCGCATCTTCTTTGCCGTAGCGGATATTATCCGTTACGCTGCCGGTAAACAGCACCGCCTTCTGCGGAACAAATCCGATTTTGGACCGCAGTTCGGACTGGGTCATATTGCGGATGTCCATACCGTCGATCAGAATCTCTCCGCTGTCAACATCATAGAACCTTGGGATCAGGCTGACGAGCGTTGTTTTCCCTGCTCCCGTTCCGCCGATAATGGCCGTGACCTCACCCGGTCTTGCCGAGAAGGACACATCCTGAATGGCGGGCTGCTCCGCTCCCGGGTAGCTGAAGGTGACGCCACGGAATTCCAGGTGTCCTTTTTGATCCGCAGGCTGCTCTGTACTTTCCGCGTCTTTGATAACCGGCTGAAGGTCAAGCACTTCATTGATCCGGTCCGCCGATGCCGAAGCGCGGGGAATCATGATAAAGATCATCGTCACCATAATCAGCGAGAACATGATCTGCATCGCGTACTGGATGAAGGCCATCAAATCGCCGACGGCCATATGGCCGGTATTGATCCGGTGTCCGCCGAACCAGACAATGGCAATTTGGGTTACATTCATCAGAAGCATCATCGCCGGCATCATGACGGCAAAAATTTTATTTACGCGAATCGATGTATCCGTTAGGTCAAGGTTCGCTTGTTCAAACTTCTTCTTCTCGTAATCAATCCGGTTGAATGAACGGATCACGCGAATGCCGGTCAGGCTTTCACGCAAAACAAGGTTTAGCTTGTCGATTTTCTTCTGAATCACCTTGAACAGCGGCATTCCCTTGCTTCCCACCGAGATAATCAAGGCGGCCATCAGCGGAATAATGACAACAAAGATCAGGCTGAGCCCGCTATCTTTGGACAGCGCCATAATGAGGCCGCCAATCGCCATCATCGGCGCCATGACCATAATTCTTAGCATCATGACCAGCACCTGCTGAACCTGGGTGATATCGTTGGTGGTGCGAGTAATCAGGGAGGCTGTGCCGATCTTGTCGAACTCTTCAAGCGAGAAATTGGTCACGTGCTTGAACACGCGCCCCCGAAGCAGCTTCCCGAAGCCGGCCGCAGACAGGGAGGAGTAATAGCTGGCTATAATGGAGCAGGCCATACTGCCTAAAGCGACGAGCAGCATAAACATCCCGTAGCGCCAGATGTACCCCGTATCCCCTTTCACTACCCCTTCGTCCACAATATCGGACATCAAGGTCGGCAAATACAATTCAGCCAAGGATTGAATGAACACCAGCACCAGCGTGAAAAATACGGGAATCCGGTATGGCCTCAAAAGGCGGAACAGCTTAAACATTCTCAATCATCTCCACTCTTTTTCTTCAGACTTCAGATTCGTTCTTGTTCTGGTTCAAGTACTTCAAAGCCTTCTCAAGCAAAGTCGTGAGCTGCTCCGTCTGCTCTTCTCCCAAGTAATTAGTCAGCCCTTTCAATCTCTGTACAAAATTGGCCTGTGCTCTCTGCACCAGGTTCTTACCCTGCTCGGTCAGCAGCACCCGGACAACCCTCCGGTCCTTACGGTCGTTAATCCGCTCTACCAGCCCCTCCGCTTCCAGGTTCTTGATCAGTTGGGTAACCGTAGGCGGCGTCACCTCCATCAGATTGCTGATTTCGGAAATGGTGAGGCCCTCGCCTTGCTCGGCGCCCCCTCTTCTGATGATGAACAGGACCCGGATCATGCTTGGATTGCAGCCTTCGAAGGTGGGCTTGTGCGGTTCGGATCTGCGGAACTGCCTTAAGATCTCCAGCAGCCTGTTTACCGCCGGATCATTGACTTCCAAGCGAAATACCTCCTTCTAAATCTGTTGTTAGCAAAAAATTAAACAATATAATATTTAGTAATACCTAAATATTAGGTAGACCTAATTATATGGACACGATATGCCGGTGTCAAGCGCCGGCGGGTGGGGCTAAAGCGGGAGCGTAATGATAAACTCCGTCCCTTTCCCCAGGGCGCTTGCAACGGAAATATTCCCCTTGTGGATATCCACGATTTTTTGAATAATGGACAGACCCAATCCGTTCCCGCCATCTTTAAGCGAGCGGGCTCGATCCACCTTATAGAAGCGTTCAAAAATGTGCGCAAGATCCTCATCCGATATTCCAATCCCCGTATCTTTTATGGAGACTATGGCCTGGTCCCCGCCGGCAGTCAGGGTGACACTGACCTCTCCGCCTTCCGGCGTAAATTTGATGGCATTGTGAAGAACATTCACCCATACCTGGCTGAGCATATCGGCATCGGCTTCGATCATGACCTCATCCAGCTCCACAGTCATTTCAATCCCCTTGTCCAGCCACTGCGGCTCACAGGCCAGAATCAAAAGCTGCAGCTGTTTGTCGAGACGGTAAGCGGCAGGACGAAACGGATGATGCTCCGAATCGAGCGAAGCGAGCCGCAGCATATTTTCGCTAAGCTTGGATAGCCGGGCGCTTTCCCGCTCAATAATGTCCAGATAGTGCAGACTCTGCTCCCGGGTCAGTTCTTCCTGCTTCAATACCCTCGCAAATCCGCCGATCGAGGTTAGCGGAGACTGGATTTCATGGGAAACGTTCGAGATGAACTCCTGGCGCATCTCCTCCATGTTTTTCAGATTGGCGGCCATTTCATTGACGCTTTTGACGAGCTCGTTGAATGGATGGGAACCGCCACGTCCCCTGCCGGGAAGCGCAAGGTAGACCTGAAAGTCGCCTCGTGAAATTCGCTTGAGGGCGTCGATCATTTGCTGAAAATAGTCATTCTCCCGTTTTCTTGAAAAACGGGACACGATGGAAATAAGGGTACCCAGCAGCATGAAGCCCGCTACGGAGGTAATGAGCTGCTGGGCGAGCTGTCCCGGCTGCCAGTCCAGACGGCCGTAAACATATTTTGCCGCAAAATAGCCCGCTGTCCAGCAGGCTACCAGGATTACAAGGAGCAAAAGAACAGGAAGGATCATAAGCAGCTTGCTCGGTTTGCGAGAAGCCGGCTCATTGCAATGTTCCTGCTCGCCAGGGCCTCGTCCGTGTCTTCTCCTGCCTGGGCTTCCATGCTTTCTTTGTCTAATCATCCCGTCACCTCGAGCCGATAACCCAGCCCGCGGACCGTTCTGATTTTGAAGGAATGCCGATCCTCCGGAAACCGCTCGCGAAGCCGTTTGATGTGCACATCCACGGTCCGTTCGTCTCCCTCGTAATCATAGCCCCATACCTGTTCAATAATCTGGTCGCGCAGAAGCGTCCTGCCGGGATAGCTTGCCAGCAGGAATAACAGCTCGAACTCTTTGAGCGGTAATGTTACAGGCTGGTCTCCAACATCGCACTCATAGGTTTTACGGTCCAGTGCCAGTTCTCCCAGGTTGATCTGCTGAGACGCCGCAATCCGGTACCGTTTGAGCAGCGCCTTCACCCTTGCAATCAGCTCCGGCGCTTCAAAGGGTTTCACCATGTAATCATCGGTTCCAAGTTCAAAGCCCTTCACCTTCTGGGCGGTCTCTCCCTTTGCCGTCAACATCAGCAGCGGCATGTCGTAGTGCTCTCCCAGCTCCCGGCACAGCTCCCAGCCATCCATTACCGGCATCATAATATCCATAATGACGAGGTCCGCCCTGACCTCTTGCAGCAGCTTGAGCGCGTCAAGGCCATTGTCCGCGGACGCAACCTCAAATCCTTCCTTAATCAGCACTAGACGAATCAATTCCTGAATGTATGGATCGTCATCCACCACCAAGATACGGGTCATCCCCTGTCTCTCCTTCCCGCCGCAGAAAATAAGGCCAGTCATCAGCTTCTTATGCAAGCATAACGGCGCTTCATGAACTGAATATGAACGAACTTACTAAAATCATTATAATTCAAGAAAAAGTCCAATCCCTTCAGAGCAGAAAGAGATTGGACTTTTGGACCGTTCAGGCATCAATCTCCGGCAACTGTGGTAGTATGATTACAACCCGGACAGCAACTTTGCAAAAGGAATAATAAAAAGGAGTCCAAGCTATGCAGCCTTTCACTGAGCGTGTAATCTCGATCATCCAAACGATTCCCGAAGGCCGGGTGATGACCTACGGCCAAATCGCCGCTCTCGCCGGAAGTCCAAGGGGAGCGCGGCAGGTCGTGCGCATCCTGCATTCGTCAAGCCGCAAATACAACCTGCCCTGGCACAGGGTCGTTAACGCCAAAGGGGAAATCGCCATTCTGGATGACGAGTCCAGATTTCTGCAGAAGCTGTATCTGGAGCAGGAAGGCGTAGAGCTTGGCCTAAATGGCCGGGTAGATTTGGACGTGTACGGATATAAAGCACATGACTAAATGTATCCAAGCAATCTCGAAAAATAGACTGGATGGTATAATTAAAGAAATAATCATAGAAATGCCTATCTGAAATTTCGTAGAGGGGGCCCTATAACGATGCAACAAACCGACCTTATCGATGATGCCGGATGGAATTTGCTGCTTCAGAATGTGGCCGAGAATTTCAATGAAGTCACGCTGAGCCGGGGCTTTCATTACTATAAACAGGGCCGTGTGGCGGAATTGACGCTGGATGGCCCCCGTACTATACAAGCCCGGGTTAAAGGGACCAAAAGCTATGAAGTGGACATTAATCTCGATTTTTTCACGCTTAGCGGCTGCAGTTGTCCGGTAGAAGGCACTTGCAAGCATATGGCTGCGGTACTGCTGAAATATGCCGAAGAACAGGGGCGCTCCGTCAATGCCCTGGCTAATGCCAAAGCCAATCAAATTCTGGAAGCCTCCAGGGGGACGGACAAGCCGGCTGCGCCTTATCTGGCGCCGAAAGCTGCCGCGGCATCGAGGGCGGCCATCATGCGGCAGCAGCTGATGGAGCAGGCCCACCTTCTTGCGGACATGGATATTCCGGAATGGCACCGTCTGTTCGAGCAGTGTACGGCTGCGCTCGAGCGGGAGATCCGGAATTCGGCTTATGCGGGGCAGGCGCTAAAGCTGATTTTTGAGATCAAGCCGAAGCTCTCCCCGCTGCTGGAGCAGCTGTTTGGTCTGCACGCCCACCTCTTTGTGCTGAAGGCGCTGCTTCAGCCGGCTGCGGTCCCTGGCTTCTCCTCCGGCTACGGGCAACATCTCGGGTATTTCACACACATCGCTGTATCCGAAATGGATGATGCGGTGCTGATGAGCCTGGAGTCTCCCCTCTCCGGGAACGGTTTGGAGCCGCCGGCTGAGCCTGAACAGCAAAAGCATATCGGGCAAACCCTGTCCTACCTGCGTACCGAAATGCTGACGGAGCCGCAGGGACAGTCTTATTTTTCCCGTTATTATTTTCTCTTCTGGACGAACTGGACCGTATCCGCCCCCGGGAAAACACGCCTGTATGAGCAGGAGCTCAAGCGGCTTGAGCTCGCCGAACAGGAGCTCGGTTCCGAGCTTGCGGGTTATCCGCTGCTGCTGGCGAAGTCCCGAATGCACTTCTTCCTGTCCCGGGACGCCGAAGCGTGGTCGCTGCTTCATCAAGCAGGTGAGCGGTTCGGGGTCCCAGGCGGTGATTTGCTGGATGTTCTGGATCGGCTGGCAGGCGATGAAGACTGGCAGCGGCTGACTGCCTGGCTGGCCGAAACCGCGGTTTTCTTCACGTTCAGCCCTTCCGGCCTGCTGGACGATTATTTCAGCTGCTGGGAAATGGCCTCGGCCCATTTTCCGGATGCGGAGCCCATCATGTGGAACGTGCTGAGAGACATGCTTCCTTCTGCGGGAAGGTATTATGAACGCAAATTGGCCGCCCATGGAAAATGGCAGGAATGGATGGATTACCAGCTGTCGGCCGGAACGGAACCCCTGGATTACCGGGCCAAGGATTTGCAAATTGTGGAGAAGGAGGCGCCCGAGCTCCTGCTTCCTTTCTACCATCAGGCTGTGGAGAGATATGTCACCCAAAAGAACAGGGACAGCTACAAAGCTGCGGTCAAGCTGCTGAAACGGCTGTCCAAGCTGTACAAAAAAATGAAGCGGCAGGCGCGCTGGGAGCAGTTTCTCAGCGAGTTTACGTCCCGGCACAGCAGACTTCGGGCGCTGCAGGAAGAGCTTCGGAAAGGAAAACTCATCTCATGAGCAGGCATTTGCAGACTATAACCGTTCACGTCCGGCTCAGCCCTTATGGGGACGCACTTATATATGGTTCGAAAGAGACCTACGGCTTTGAGCCGGGCTTGTATTTGAAACAGCTGCTGTTCGCCTGGCACGAGGCTTCGACGTACGGGACCGAGCTTGAAATTCAGCATGTGGAAAATACCGACGTGATCGTTCTCCCCGCCGAGCAGGTGATCGGTTTCTGGGCGGAGCCGAGGCTGCTTGCCCATGTCGGCTGGGAATGGGATGAGGAAGCGGCGGTTTTGAAGACGCTCGCCTCTCTGCTCGCTGCCTGTCTTGAGCAGCGGAAATACCATCCCGACTTCGCGGCCCGCCGCGCGGGCAAATTGCAGTGGACCTGGGATGAGGCGGCTCTGGAGACGCTTCTGAAAGATGCCGGTAAAGATGACGAAAAAGAGGGCGAAAATGCCCGCCAGGCTTTCCGCTCCGTGCAGGAGGATGACAGCTTTCTGTCCGGCCTTCGGTCGGCCTTCTCCGCCGCCGTGGACCAGCGATATTACAACACGGAGGAAGAAGCAGCCGATCTGCGAAGCGAATTCCCCGGACTGTTCGATACCGATCCGGCGCGGATTGCCGGGATGAACGAGCAGGCCTGGCTGATCTCGGTGGGCTGGAAGGCGGATACAGCGCCTTTCCGGCCGATCCTCCAGCTGCTGGAGCCGCATGAAGCGGGGCGGGAGTGGAGACTGCAGCTTCGGCTGCAGGACAAACAGGATGCGCCGGCGCTGTTTCCCATCCGGCTCGGCGAAGACGGCCAGGCGTCAGGCTCCTGGCCCGAGCCTTGGACGGCCCACGTCCGCGAGCGCAGCGCAGGCTGGCTGGAGCGGCTTCGGGCCGGACTGCCGCCGGAACTTCTCGCTGGCGGCGACGATGTGCTGGGCCAGCCGCTGGATGATGCAGCGGCCTGGCGGTTTTTGAAGAGCGATAGCGAAAGGCTGCTGGAAGCCGGTTGGCAGGTACTGCTTCCTGCCTGGTGGGAGTCGGCCAGCCGCAGGAAGCCCCGGCTTCGGGCCAAGGTGCGTTCCCGTTCCGAGGATGACAGCCGCCGCCAGGGCCCCTCTCTGTTCGGCCTGGACTCGATCATTGATTTCGACTGGCGCATCGCCATCGGGGACGCCGATCTTTCAGAAAGCGAGTTTAAAGAGCTGATCTCCCGGAACGAACGTCTGGTTCGCTTCCGTGGCCAGTGGCTTTCGCTGGACCCCGCTTTCCTGGCCCAGATCCGAAGAGCGATGGACAGCATTGACTCGTCTCAGGGACTGTCCTTTCAGGACGTGCTGCAGCTGCATCTGCTGGGGAACGAACCGGATGACAAGGCCGGCAAAGAGAGCAAGAATGACAAGGACGCGTCGGAACAAGGGAATGAAGAACCGAAGGAGTCGGATCGCGTCCAGATCGAAGTTGAGCTGAGCGGCCAGTTGGTTCAGCTGTTCGGCCAGCTCAGCCGCCGTGAAGAATGGCCTCTTCTTCCCGCTCCTTCCGGTCTTGAAGCCACCCTGCGCTCCTATCAGCATGAGGGGTTTGCCTGGCTTGCTTTTCTGCGCCGCTTAGGGCTTGGCGCCTGCCTTGCCGATGACATGGGACTCGGCAAAACGGTGCAGCTGATCGCTTACCTGCTGCATATAAAGGAGAATCCGTCTGCAGCCCTGCAAGATGCCGCTGGACATGCTGCGGAATATGCGCCGCAAAACGCCGCCGGATACGCCGCATGGCCTGCCCTGATTATTTGCCCAACCTCGGTCCTCGGCAACTGGCAGAGGGAGCTGCGGCGGTTTGCTCCTTCGCTCCGCATCTTGCTTCATTATGGCAGCGGGCGGCATAGCGGCGAGACCTTCTATGCAGAGGCACGGCAAGCCGACGTCGTCCTCACCTCCTACGCCACTTCGGCGTTGGATCAGGAACTGCTGCAGACGATCACCTGGGAAGCAATCTGCCTGGATGAAGCCCAGAATATCAAAAACGCCCAGACCAAGCAGTCGGCGGCTGTCCGCAGCTTACCTGCCCGGCACCGCATTGCGCTGACGGGAACGCCGATTGAGAACCGGCTGTCGGAGCTGTGGTCGATCTACGATTTCATCACGCCGGGATACCTGGGGACAGCCCGCGCGTTCCAGGCACGATTTGCCGGTCCGATCGAGAAGGATCATGACGAGCGGCGAACCGCCGACCTTAAGAAGCTGGTGAACCCGTTCCTGCTGCGCCGTAAAAAGAACGATCCTTCGATCCAGCTGGATTTGCCGGACAAGAACGAGATGAAATCCTATGTGCACCTGACCGCGGAGCAGGGTGCGCTGTACGATCAAACCGTGAACCAGTTGATGCAGCGTATGCAGAAACTGGAGGGGATCGCGCGCAAGGGCGCTATCCTGTCCGCTCTTACCGAGCTCAAGCAGCTGTGTGACCATCCCGTACTCCTTACCAAGGAGTCCCTTCCCGGGATAAGCGCAGCGCCGGATGACGAGCTGCTGGATTATGGGCCGCTCATCGAGCGTTCCTCCAAGCTGGAGCGCCTGCTCGCCATGGTCAAGGAACTCCGCGAAGAAGGAGAACGCTGCCTGATCTTCACCCAGTATATCGGGATGGGACAGCTGCTTAAGTCCGTGCTGGAGCATGAGCTCCAGGAGCCCGTTCTTTACCTGAACGGCAGCACTTCCAAATCCGCCCGCGACAAAATGATCGAGCAGTTTCAGAGCGGCGGACATAGGCCGGCGGAAAGCGAGGCCCTGGCCGCTACATCAGCGTCAGGTTCAGGAGCCGCGTCGTCCAGAGGTTCCCAGGCAGCCGCTGCGACTGCTGAAGAATCCGGCCGCAAGCAGCCCGGCGTGTTCATTCTATCGCTTAAGGCGGGCGGCGTTGGCCTCAATCTGACAGCGGCCAATCACGTTTTCCACTTTGACCGCTGGTGGAACCCGGCCGTCGAGAACCAGGCGACCGACCGGGCCTACCGGATGGGCCAAACCCGGGATGTTCAGGTTCATAAATTCATTTGTCTCGGCACGCTGGAGGAGCGGATTGACGAGATGCTGGAGAGCAAGCAGCAGCTCAGCGACAATGTCATCTCCAGCACCGAAGGGTGGATTACCGAGCTGTCGACGGATGAGCTGCGGGATCTGTTCACACTGCGCAGGGAGTGGACAGGCTAACATCTTTTAAATGCGCCAGTTTATTTAACGAGGAAAAAATAACTTTAATGTAAAGGCTGCCTCCTTGGCAGCCTTTATCATATAATACCGCTAAAAACACATGAAAGTCAGGAATTTACCAGTGTGGAAAGCACATCTTGTTTGATCTTCATATAAGTTTTTAATATCCCTTCTTTCATTGTAAGAATATCCCAATCTTTTATTTGTGAATATGGAACACCTTGATCCAGCTCTTCTTGGGTGAGTACTCTTAATTTCCCTGAACCAGGGGCTTCCTGCAGCGGAAATTTCCCATAGTGGCTGGAAACAGGCATATAACTGATAGCTTCATCGTTTTTATAGGAATAGTGTTTTGGCTTTTTGAGAGGATTTATAAATAAGATGTATTCTTTACCGGTCTGCATAAGTTGATAACCGCCGAACGAGAAATAATTTGTATCCAAAAAATTGCTCGGTTCGAAAATATAAATTTTGCTACCTTTTAGAGAGCCGTTCCCTTTATACACCTCCAGCACCTGTACACCAGAACGGACAGCATGCGAATAATTCTTTCTATCCTCTGTCACTTTCGCTTTTACAATCAAAGCTGATTGTTTCTCAAGTTCTCCGGCAGTTTTAATTTCATTATAAAAATATATAGAGCTTACTCTTTCAGAATCAATAAGACTTAACAGGACATTGTCATGGTTCATATAGCTGTCAAGCTGAACATTTGATATGAAGGATGCCTTAGTTTGGATGCCAAAGTACACGCCTCCCGCCAATAGTAACAATAAAATTCCTAGAAAGAGTCGGCCTGGTTTCATTTTGCATCCTCCGATTCATTCAACAATTGCCCATTTTTCATGCGGAACTTGTGATCGGCAAGCAGCTCTACATCTTCTTTATTATGGCTGGCTATGAGCACTGTTCCTCCCCTGGCTTTTTCCTCCCTTATAATCTGTCTCACCAGATCAATTCCATCTTCATCCAGTGCATTGGTGGGCTCATCCAGAATGAGAATATCTGGCTTTTCCATAACTGCCTGGGCAATGGCTAACCGCTGTTTCATTCCTAAAGAGTACTTTTTGAACTTACGAGGATCGTTTGGATTCAGCCCTACCCGGTTAATCGCCTTACAAATGTCTTCCGCTGTAATTTTGTTTTTTATTGAGGCAAGCATTTTTAAGTTATCGAATCCGGTGTAGGAATCCCAGAAACCAGGCGATTCGATTATGACTCCAATACTTTCAGGAAAAGAACAATCCTTATGAAGCGTTTTTCCCTGGACTATAATCTCACCTGTCGAAGGTTTAATTAGTCCGCTTATTGCTCGAAACAACATAGATTTTCCAGATCCGTTCGAACCGTAAAAGGCATAGACCCGCCCTTCATCTAGTTCTAAATTAATATGATTAAGAACAACACTTTTGCCAATATTTTTACTGACATTAATCAGCTGAATGATGGACATTCCTTATCCTCCCCGTTGCTTAATAGATATCTAATCTGTTTATTTTACGAAGACCTATCAGAAGCACCACAATGATAGCAACAATCATATAGCACCCGGCAAACCGGACTCCGTCGCCTAAATAAGATTTTACTTTTTCCGTCCCCGTAAAAATCGAAGCTTGCCACCCATATACGCCTTGCGTTAAAGGCATCCACTTCAATTGTGTATAATAAGCAGTGGACACTCTCAAAAGGCTTCCTGCTGTAAAAAGCGCAATCAACTGGTATGAAAGAACAAGCACCGAACTGACTACCGCGCTCAAACTTAGCGATAAGAAATTTATCGTCAAAACCAAAAGGATACCGCTTAATGACAGAAGCGCCGTTATTCCAATGGTGACCTCCCATAATGTAAAAAGGGAAGCTGCCTTTAATCCGGAGATATATCCTAAAAGTACAGTCGATCCTTGTAATAATAATTGGAAAACAATCACATAGTGAGATAAATACATTGCCTGTTTAACTAACCAACTTTTTCTTCGTGCGGTTCGTGTAAATAGATAAACTGCATGCCGGTCAAGTTGCTTAGCTATATGCTCACCAAAATTGAAATTTGAGACCAGGAACGGTAAAATCCACATAAATACAGGAATAACGGTCTGTACAGCATAAACATCAATTGTACCGTATGCTGAAATCATAAGATCTTCCAGTGAGGCGCTGGAGGGATAAAACCTCAGCACACTAAGCAGCGCAAGAAGAAGGCTCCAACCTAACAACTTCAATAGCAAGGAAATATCCCATTTTATTCCCACTGGTATTAATCCCATAAGAAATCTTTCTCCTTCAACAACTTGATCACCGCAATATTGCATAGCAGAACAAGGAGTACAAAACCCATAATTATCCATATATCGGTTATTTCGATGAAGAGGCTCCCGGTTCCAATCTTGTACATTGAAGACATATATTCCTCAAATGTATACCAGGATGCTCTCGTAAGATATTTCACTACCTTGATTAAAATAAGCAATATCATCGGAAGAAAAAGTCCCCAGTAGCTCTGCCGGGCCATAATAACAATGGCCATGCCGATTAACCCGATGATGAAAAAACCTAAAAACTGTAAAATGACGGACATGAGAGAAAAAGCTATGTACGACGCTGTAAAAATCGAAGGGACTCCTCTCATTATAGAAAGAGTGAGGAAAAGCAAAAACATGGAGGATTCCCGTAAAAAGAAGGGAAAAATATATGTTAAGCCGTACGTTTCTCTGCCACCATACCCGAATAGATTCAAATTTCAGTAGAATATTAATTTTGTTGTAATAGGAGAAAGCCTTCAAAATAAACAACAGGAAAAAAGGAATATACACAAATAGAAATTCAATATCATTTGCCATGACCTTGTATATTTGCATCCATGTCTGTGCTAATAAAGCATGATCTGAACCGGTCGCAATGTCCATCGGTACAGACTTCAAAGCAAGAACGAATAGTGCCGACTGAGCAATCAAATACGAGACCATAGTCCTTGAGCGGATGCACTTGAAGAATATTTGTTGATGCAGTTCCATGTAACAGGCTCGCCTCCTTTACTCCTCCAACCCTATATCGTGCCGCCTTCTCCTAAGGTATAAAGCTATCAAGCTACAGAGGATTAAAACGAAAATCCAAGCTCCTAACAAAACTAAGCTCCCCTTGTTCCCAGGCACTAGCAAATGGGAGAAGGACCATCTGTAAGAACCGAATGAAGTTAACAGCAAACTAAATAAAGTCATGAACAGAAACACGCCGGCGAAAATAATAAAACGACTTTTGCGGATAATCAGGAATACACCATAAGTAAATACCGCAAAAGCTGCTGCCATTAGGCTAATTAAAATAATGAACGCCAGATTGTACAGCATCGGATGTTCTAAACGAAGCAAATCAAGAATAGCTTCTGAATCGTAATTTTGGAAACCAATATCGTAAGGAGGCAGGTTAAAGCGGTTGTCATAGCCTGTTTGTGGAAATGTAATGAGGCAGAGCAGCTGGTTTATTAGCAACGGAATAAATATTGTAAGGAATGTGGCTAGAAAAATAACAATCTCCTTTGCCCATAGGTAGGACCTAAACCCTGTCCTGGTTAGCACGTTTTTATAAATACCCGTTCTTAAGTCACTATAGAAAGAATCGGAATAAATGATAGGGGCCAGCAAGGGCAAAAGAATTAACTCAATAATAAGGATTGTCTTTGTTGATGTGTACTGTAGTAAAGACATTTCATACGCCGAACGGATATGCATTAAATCGGACCCAAAGCTGCGATAACAGGCAAACAGAAACGAACCTATAGACAGAAGGAAAAACAAAAAAACAAAATTTGGAACGCAGTTGTTCGCAGACATCGTAAAAACTCTAATTTCAACAGTTTTGACAAAGAAGCCCCTCCTTTTCCTACATGGAAGTGGAGTGCTGGTAGACCAGCACTCCACTAGTTTAGTTAACCGGCTTATCTCGCCCAATAAACTAGTACAGCAAATATCCCCGAAAGAGTAGCGAGGACTCCCAGCGCAATGCAGGCGTTAATAAAACTTCTGACCCAGTCCTCCCTCCCGCGGCCAAGGGTTTCTTGCTCCGCTTCCAGCCTCTGATGGGCTGCCGCGGCTTCCACCAAGTCCAGGTTTTGGGGCTCCATGATCATATGAGCGGACCTCCCGGCCTTTTTAAACCCATTATATCCTATTTACTCTTCCTTTTGGTAAATATTTCTACGGAATCCTGAAGTCACGCCGGGTCGTCATTCCCAATAAAAGACCCTCTCATCCCATCGGAGCCGAGCCAATCCGCGCCCCAAACCGTTGTTCAATGAATCCATCTCCCTAATCCATAGCCCAAGGACACGAGCACCATCCCTATCGCGACACTAAGCAGGACGTAACGTACAAGATGCTTCCATTTTTGCAACCTGCCGAACTGGACGAGCTCGTATTGAAATGTCGAAAATGTCGTAAATGCTCCCATAAAGCCGGTCCCGAGCAGCAGGGTCATTTGAAGATTGGCGCTTAGCCCGTATAGCAGTCCCAGTAAAAATGATCCCAGGGCATTGACGAACAAGGTACCGGCGGGCAAAGCGGATGGGAACCTTTTTCCGATGCCTTCTACTGCACCGTAACGGCAAATGGCCCCGGCAAAGCCTCCGATGCCTACCCATAACAGATCCATCATGCTCCTCCCTCCTGCTCCGCTGCCGCCTTTCTTTTAAAAGTACCCAGCTTTACGCCTGCATACGCGCAAAGATATCCCCCGATCAAACTGAACAGCATATACGCAATTGCCGTCACCCAGTGCCCTTCCCTCATCAGTTCAAAGCTTTCTTTGCAAAATGTCGAGAATGTGGTGAAAGAGCCGATCAGCCCGGTGCCGAAGGCCGTTCTGAAATAGGGATGGACCGTGAAGCGGGTCGCTATAGCAGTATAGAAAAAAGCCAGAATAAAACAGCCGGAAAGATTGACTATGAATGTACTGGCCGGAAATAAGGTGCCGTCTGGCCAGACGAGCCATTTTCCCATTTCATACCGCAGGATCGCGCCAAGAATACCGCTAATGCCAACAAAAAAGTAAACCATTCCATCACCTCGTCTAATCTATATAAGTTGAACAAACGATTGAATCATGTGTCACTGCGAAGATGGATAGTTCTTACGATCGCTGTTCCCCCCGGATTTCTTTGAGTTGGCCCTAAGTAGGGAGAAATCCGGGGGCAAAGGCGAACGCAGCTTATGCTTACGAAGCAGCTTTCTTGCAGAAAGCTTTTAGCTTCTTCAGAATCCATCCATCTTCTCCGTTCTCTATGCTATTCTTTAGTTCAACTTATCTAGCATGCTTCAGAGCCGCGCTTTTTGTCTATGTCTTTTTTCGTTGTCCCGTAAGGTCATTAGCCCTTAAGGCCGATTATGGCGAACTATCCACACAAGCGATTGTCTCTTTCAGCCCATATCAGAATTCTGCCTCATCAGCTTCTTCAGCTTGGCTTCCGTATTGGAATGAAGCTCAGGCGTATAGATGCTGCACCTGAGATCGGTATCTCCCTGCACCTGCAGCGAGGTCAGCTCAAACATCATCTTGCCGGCTTTGGCATGCCGGAACTCCAGCAGCACCTCGGGGGCCGTGCTTACCTTGCTCTGCTCCCACAACCGGCTGAATTCAGAATGCTGCCGCTTCATTTCATCCAGAAACTGATCGTACCAGCTGTCCTCCACATATTGCCCATAGTAAGCGCGGAACATAGCCAGGTAGTCGGAGACGAATTGCTCCCAATTGACAGCCAGCCTCCGGAACTCCGGGCGTGCGAACAGCAGGCGGATCAGGTTTCGCTCCTCGGAAGGAATTCGTTCAAAGTCCAGAAAAATATGCGAGGCCGCCTCATTCCATCCGACAATATGACATTTGCGGTCCGAAATAATAACGGGGCAGAACCGCAGCTCCTGAATGATCTTCTGCAAAGACGGACTGATCCGGGCCATTTCCTGCTTCGGTAAACCGGTTCCTTTACCCGTTTCAAGCGCCAGGGAAAAGAGGTATTTTCGCTCGTCAGCGGTCAGCTTAAGGGCGGCCGCAACACAATCAAGGACGGATGCCGACACTTTAATGTCGCGTCCCTGCTCCAGCCAGGTATACCAGGTAGTGCTTACACCGGCAAGCTGGGCGACTTCCTCTCTGCGCAGCCCCGGCGTTCTCCTGCGCGTTCCGGTCGGCAAGCCGACCGATTCCGGAGAGAGCTTGGCTCTTTGAGCCTTTAGAAAAGCAGATAACGCCTGCAATCGAACCTGGGGATTCATGACTTTCGCACCTTCGTTTTCATTTATTATGGTGTTCCTTATACTAGGATAAACTATAACTTGTAATAGGATGAAAATCGTGACATGATAACCTTAGCACCTGGTACTAATTTAATCAAGGGGGATTGTGTCATGCCGGAAAGAGTTGTTGTGACGGGAATGGGGATTGTATCCCCGCTTGGAAACAATATAGAAACGTTCTGGTCCAATTTGATTCAGGGTAAATCGGGAATCTCCTATATAGACACTTTCGATACTTCCGAATATAAAGTAAAAATGGCTGGGGTTGTCCGCGACTTTGACGCAGGCGCGCTCTTTGGAGTCAAGGAGGCCAGACGTATGGACCGGTTCTGCCAGTTTGCCCTGGCCGCTGCGGAACAGGCCTTTCAGGATGCGGAGCTGAAGCCAGAGCAGCTTGACCGGGAACGGATGGGGGTTTATGTCGGCTCCGGAATAGGCGGGATCCATACCCTGCTCGGGCAGAGCGAGGTGTTAAGCTCCCGGGGGCCGGGCCGGGTAAGCCCTACCCTGGTTCCGATGATGATTTCGAATATGGCATCTGCGCTGATCAGCATTAAATTCGGGGCGCTCGGTCCGACGCTGTCTCCGGTTACGGCTTGTTCCATAGGCAATACCGCTATAGGCGAGGCCTACTTCAACATCAGGTCGGGCAGATCGGACCTGATCTTTGCCGGCGGAGCGGAAGCGACGATCAACGGGCTTTCACTCGCAAGCTTTTCAAACGCTACCGCTTTATCCACCCGAAACGAGGAGCCCACACGGGCCAGCCGGCCATTCGATGCCGGACGCGACGGCTTCGTCATGGGCGAAGGGTCGGGAATTGTGATTCTGGAGTCGCTGCCTCATGCACTGCGAAGAAATGCCCGTATCTATGGGGAAATTATTGGCTATGGAGCCACTTCCGACGCGTATCACATGGTGGCTACCCCTCCTGATGGACAGGGAGCCAGCCGCGCGATGAAGCTTGCGCTGTCCGAAGCGGGCATATCGCCAGACGAGGTGGATGTCATTAGTGCGCATGCCACGAGCACCGAGCTTGGCGACCGTTCCGAAACGGCCGCGATCAAAACGGTATTCGGCGACCATGCCTACCGCATCCCCGTAACGGCCAACAAATCCATGACCGGCCATATGTTTGGGGCGGCAGGCGGAGCGGAAGCGATTGCGCTTGTAAAATCCTTGCAGGAAGGCATCATTCCGCCAACGATCAATCAGGAGAGAAGAGATCCGGATTGCGACCTCGACTACGTTCCAAACGAAGCCAGAAGAGCCGAACTTAAGATAGGTTTGTCCAATTCCTTTGGCTTTGGAGGGCACAATGCCGTCATTGTCGTTAAAAAATATGAGGAGTAACAACCCGTAACGCCCGCGCTTCTCATGTAAAAGACGCCAAAAGAGCTGTCCGAAAGAGCAGATATCCGTGCTCTTCCGAACAGCTCTTCTTGCTGCTTCGGCTCTTTCGCCTTACGCAAACACTTCGCCCAGGGTGTTCTCCACTTCCTTCAGCATTTCTTTGCGAGCCGCATCGCCCACGTAAGGAACGCTGCCGAAGAACAGATGCCCCACGGGCTCTATGCCGACAAAATCAAAGATTCCGGTGTCGGATGTCAGCTTCATGCCGGCGGTCATGCCGATTTGGTCATAGATTTCGTTCGGGGTACCGTGCGTATTGATAATAAAGCCTTTTTTGCCAGCCAGCAGCTTCATGATGCCTTCTTCACCCAAAGCGTAAGCAAAGCCATACGAAAATACGCGGTCGATATAACCTTTCAGAATAGCCGGAAGACCGGTCCACCAGATTGGATAAATCAATGTGATGGCATCCGCTCGGCAATATAGTCCTGTTCCGCTTTAATGTCCTGCGGCGTTTGGCCCGCTCTCAGGGCCGCCGTGTCTTCCGGCGTCAGCACAGGCTGGAACCCGAGGGCATATAAATCGCGGACCACAACTTCATGGCCATTTTGCCGAAGTGCCTTTACCGCAGTTTCCAAAATGGCATGATTAAAGCTTTCCGCATAGGGATGGGCATAAACGACAAGATGTTTCATTTTCACTACCTCCATATATTTGGGAATAATTGGTTCACAACTCTATATACATAGACATCTATGTATCATAGCGAAAAAAATTAGAAGCTTCGCAGGATCCGGTCGAGCAAAGCTTCCAGCTGCTCTTGTTCGGTATTGTCCAACCCGCCGTACAGGGTCTTGTTTAATTTGTCTGAGACCTCGCGGAATACCGGCTCAAGCTGCCTCCCTTTCTCCGTAAGCATCACCCGGGTTACGCGGGTGTCCTCCTCCATCTTCGTTCTTTGCACATAGCCCAGCTTCACCAGCTTATCCACCAGAACCGTGACCGTCGGCTGCTTCCGGCGGATTTTGTGGGCCAGCTCCTTAACGGATAATCCGTCCTGCTGATACAGAAACGTGAGAATATCGCCATGGGACGGGACAATGTTGTCCACCCCGTGCTTGTGAAGCTCCGTCACAATCACTTGATTGGCGGCGTCTCTAATCTTGCTTATCATCGAGGCTGCGTTATTTTTGATCATAATTTTATTTTACATAGATATCTATATATTTCAAGCTATTTTTTATAATGAGCATTTCGGGCAGGTGGTTAAAAGAATAGTATTTACTTAATTGTAACATTTTACTCTTATTATCTAGTTTATTATAAATAAACATACGCGAGCTTTAACTTGTTTTCCATTTAAAATCAGAGAAATTGGGGAACCGTTTGTGAAAAAATGAACGTTTTTTCACGTTTACCCCGTTATCTGAAATTTTAAATGCATTTTTCTGCATTTCTAACAATCAACCCGGGAGGAGCTGCCGAATATCATGCGAAAATTTCCGATTGTTCTAGTATGGGTGCTTATAATAATCCTTTTAGGAGGATGCAGTATGTTTCAAAATGAATTTGTACGGAAGGAAACACAGACCCAAACGCTGGATGAAGTTAACGAACTCACGCTGATTAACGGAATGGGTGATATCAAAATCAGTCCAGGCAAGAATGGCGAAATAAGTGTCTTGGCTGTAAAAAGGGTGAGGACAAAGGATAGAGCCATAAAAAATGAAATTATGGATAATATCCTTATTGAGCAGGAATTACAAAGAAATACGGTTTTGATTCATGCTGTTGCCAAGGATCATTCAGACTTATGGGAGTGGAAGCAAAACCATTACCAATCTGTCAATATATCCGTTGACTATGAGGTGAAAATACCGCAAGGCGTTAAAGTTTATACCGTCCAAAACGGAATGGGCGATATCAAAATGGATGACATTGAAGGAGCGGTTCAAATCCAAAATGATATGGGAGAAGTAAAGCTGTCGAAGGTTATTCTGGAGGGAGAATGCAGTGTTACAACAAATTTGGGAAATATAAATCTGAATGTAAGAAACATGGAGCAGGCCAATGCGATCCGGCTTGCATCGGATTTGGGAAATATCAACATAAAGGTTCCCGGCAAAGCGAGATACAATCTTGAAACGAAGATTTCCAATGACGCTTCCAAGAAACAGACCGTAAGCGGAGGCGGCACAGATCTTACGGCTGTGGCGGATCTGGGCTTCATTAAAGTCAACGGCAAACGGCAGTAAGTCGGTGCTAAATCAAGTATGTTAGCCCTAACGGTTGCATGAGGCAGCTGCGGTCATCGACGACCTTATGGGAAAAGACAGCTGCCGGCCGCAAGGACCAGGGCCGTAAATTCATCTTCTGTTCGCTCCTCCTTTTACGGACACCATGATAAAATTTATTTACTATATAAGTTGAACAGCATAGAGAACGGAGAAGATGGATGGATTCTGAAGAAGCTAAAAGCTTTCTGCAAGAAAGCTGCTTCGTAAGCATAAGCTGCGTTCGCCTTTGCCCCCGGATTTCTCCCTACTTAGGCCAACTCAAAGAAATCCGGGGGGAACAGCGACCTTAAAGAACTATCCATCTTCGTAGCGACACATGATTCAATCATTTCTTCAACTTATTATATAGTATTTACATTTTTTTCAGAGATCATTTACATATGAAATCAGACGAGCTCCATAACAATTCCATGACGGTCAGGAGGACTTCACTTGAACAAAGCGTTGGTCATTATTGATGTACAGGAAGCCTTTTATACAATGCCTGAAAACTATCTGTACAAGAAGGAGGAACTTGCGGCCAATATCAACGAGTTGATCGCTGCGGCGCGTGCCTATCAAGTGCCTGTTATCTTCATCCAGCATACGGAATACGACTACCAGGGAGACGAGTTCTATGTGGATTCGCCGAGCTGGCACCTGTACCACGGACTGTCGAGAAGTGACGAGGACACGGTAGTCCGAAAAACAACGTGGGATTCGTTTCACGAAACCGAGCTTTCGGATGTGCTGAAGGAGAAATCGATCGAACAGCTTATTTTTGCCGGGGCACAAACTGAGTTCTGCTTGGATACTACGATTCGGGCAGCCTACAGCCTTGGCTACAAGAACAACATCCTGGCGAAAGACAGCCACAGCACGCTGGACAACTCCGCTCTGCCCGCCTCCAAAATCATCGAGCATCATGAGACGGTCTGGAACGGCAGATTCGTAACTATTCAGCATGTAAAGGATATTTTATTCTAAATACCTTGCGTTCGCTCAAAGCATCTGAAATGATGGACGTGCATGACGAATAGGTCTCGCAGAAGTGGACGAGACCTATTTCTTTTTCTCTGAAAAAGGAAAGCAAAAGCAATGGTTACTCACGAGAACGAACCTGAGCGATAACGTCATCAAAGTCTTTTTGCTTATCTATCCCCATGGAAAGTGTGATAAGATAACCATCCGGATCCGTTAAAACAAGCTCTCGGGCATTCCAGGGACGGTCAACAGGACCTTCTATAATTACTGCGCCAGCCTTATTTGCTCTTTCCGAAATGGAGTCGATATCTTCTGCGTTTAAGTTAATAACGATCCCTTTACCATTAGCTTGCTGATCATTTTGAAAACCTGACACCAGCATGAGGTCTTGATACTTCTCCCCTCTGATATGAGCCATTGTAATTTCCCCGTCATTACCGGGCAGCGTGAACACCGGTTCAAAATGGAGAATCTCTTTGTACCAACTAAGCGATCGGCCCATATCACTCACAGAAAGTTTAACAAACAAAGGCATAGGGTAGAATTCCATAATACGATCATCTCCTCTAACTAAGATACGCAAAATATAAACGATTACGTAACGTTAGAGTCAAATGTTTATTATGTCACTGGAACTGCCAGCAGCTTAAGCTCAAATTGCCGTATTGGTAGCTGCGGTGCAGCAGCTTCGCCTGGCGGTTCGAGTCGCCTGTCCCCATCGCGAGCAGCAAAGGAATAAAATGCTCACTGGTCGGAACGGCTTCTTTGGCATAAGGTGCTTCTTCCCGGTAGTCAAACAGGACGTTCAGATCCCATGCCTCCAACTTATCCTGAAGCCATTCGTCGAACGATACGGCCCAAGGGTCGGCCTCTTCGGCCCGCCAGTTCACCATCCGCAAGTTGTGGACCGTGCCGCCGCTGCCGATGATCAGCACATCCCGCTCCCGTAGTACGGATAAAGCCCTGCCGATCTGGTACTGCTGCTGGGGGGTCAAATGCCGGTGGACGGATAAAGCGACGACCGGAATGTCGGCTTCGGGATAGATCATTTTTAGCACAGCCCAAGCTCCGTGGTCCAACCCCCTCTCCTCATTCAATCCGCTTGGAATTCCGTGTTCGGCAAACAACGACTGGATTTCTTCGCTCAGCGCACGTTCCCCCTTGGCCGGATAGGTCATCCGGTAAAGCTCTTCCTGAAAACCCGAGAAGTCATAGATGGTGCTGTACGAAGGAACGGCGCTGACCGTTTGCTGCGGACTTTCCCAATGAGCCGAAAAAAGTACGATCGCTTTCGGTCTTGGCGTCTGCGCGCCTAATTTTTTCAAAAAATCGGTATATTCATTCCGTTCCAAAACAAGGGAAGGTGCTCCGTGTGCAATAAAATAAGACGGCATCATTATGGCCATTCACTCCTTATTCCTCTAAGCCTGTATCGGCTTTTAGCCAGTTCACGAAATCCCGCTGATTGTCCAGGGAAACTTCATGGCCTGTGGGATATGTTTTAAAAGCCAGATGAGGGGTGCGGTTCTGAAAGTAGGCGGCCGTTTCCCGCCCGATTTCAAGCGGAAATACAGGATCGTATTCGCCATGAGAGATAAACACGGATACATCCCGCACGCTTTGAAGCGGATATTCCGTCTTCACAAACCCCGGAATGTACCCGTTCAGGGCAACGATTCCCTTAAGGCGGCTGCCCATCGTGAGCGCAAGGCTTGCAGACAGAATCGCCCCCTGGCTGAAGCCGAGCAAATACCGCCTTTGCGGATCAATCGGGTACTTATCTGTGGCGTAATCGATAAAGGCGTCCAGCTGCCGCACGGCCTCGTCAAACAGTTCGCGTATCGGATGGCCAAGGCTTTTGAGCTCGTAATATTGAAACCCCGAGCCTAAAGGAAGATTGCCCCTGATCCCGATCATGATAAACGATTCGGACAATGGACTCACCAGCGAATACATGTTGCGTTCATTCGAGCCTTTACCGTGCAGCGTAAAAATCGCCGGATATTTCCGGTTCGGATCAAACCCGGCGGGCAGATGAAGCTCGTACTTATAAGCCGGTTCTGTGGCTGGCATGACGTCATCCCCTCTGCATTATTTTGCGTCTCCCGGATACGGCGCGATCCTTGCTCCGGAACAGGAACAGTCCGTCGATAGACAAAGGCGTCCGGTCGGCCGCTGCCAAATGGAGTCCCACCAGAATATAAGCGATATCAAGCTCATATCCCGCCATCTGTCCATTGCCGAGCAGCCCTGCAGGAAGCTTCATTATGAAAATTGCCCCGATCAGCTGGAGGACCAACAGAATAGATACATATCGGGTCAGGAGCCCTGCGATAAGCAGAATTCCGCCAATCAACTCAAGCGGTCCTGCAATATACGCCAGAAAACCGGGGACGCCCGCAGTGTCAAACCAGGCTGCTACATTGCCGAGCCCCATTTGAAATTTTTTGACTCCGTGAACCAGGAACAAAATTCCCAAGCCAACCCGCATGATTAACGATACGATTGCTATTCTTGACATTCTTATCTCCACCCTTTCACCCGTTTATTAGTAATACTAAAATAATGTTTATGTCACTAATGTAATGGGAGGACCAGTAGTATGTCAACCAAAAAATTGATAATATTAAATTAAGTTTTCTATAGCTAATATTTTGAGGAGTGAATCATGGAATGGATATCGGTTCCACCATACGGGCCATCCGTAAACGGAAGAACATCACGATCGTACAAATTTGCGAGGAAACCGGCCTGTCCCAAGGCTTCATGAGCCAGGTCGAGAATAATAAAACCTCTCCGTCCATTGCTACATTGGAAAACATTGCGAAAGCGCTCAAAGTGCCGCTGGCGTATTTGCTGCTTAAAAGGGAAGAACGGATGAAGATCGTACGCAAAGAGGACCGCACCGTGACGACAAGCGGCATGGAAAATCTGAAGGTCGAGCACTTAAGCTCCACCAAAAATGTAAGGATGCGCATCGTGGAGTTTCCCCCAGGGGCTTCGACAGGCGAAACCCCGCATGCGCACGAAGGCGAAGAGGTTCATTTCGTAATCCAGGGAACGGTCTATGCCGAGCAGGGCGAGGATAGCGCGGAATTTAAGGAAGGCGACTCCTTCAGCTGGAACGCCTGCACCCCCCATTTGGTCAAAAATATCGGCGAGGAGACAGCCCTCGTCCTGATTGCCATTTATACGGAAACGGAACGTGAAGGAGACTGGATTTAGCGAAATTGACTTCCGTTGCCGGTTTCTGAACAAGGATGTGCTCACGAGCAAAGCAAGCGGGGAGGCAGCCCCGGCTGTGCTGGAGCAGAGCTGAGTGAAAGCCAATACTTGAGTCGGCGTGCGCCGAAAGGCCCCTGGCGGATATCCGCCAGCGGCCTTAACTTTAAATATGAATGAGAGCCGGATGCTCAGGAGGTATAGGATCTGCCCAGTCCCAGCTCGGTCAGCAGCTGCCGGTAAGCAATCGAGGTCTTGTCGGCTGGAATATGGGCTTCCGCCAGCAAATCAAGCGGCAGCTCCTCCGGCGTCTGCGCCTCGACCATTTCCCGGTCCTCACTGAAGACCTTCAGATTGAACTGGACGATTTCTTCCACGGGAACATCCTTGTCGAAATTCCGGCAGATCGGGCTGAACAACCGGGTGTATTTGGCCGATACCGGGGAAGCGCAGTTCAAAATATTGAGTCTGCCTTCGTTCGGGAAATAGACTCGCAGCGACGCAGCGAACGGCGGGAATACCCGGAATTCGCGCAGCCACTGAAATCCTTCGGGAGCTTCGTGCTGCTGGCTTTTTCCGTAATTGCTGACCGTACTCCAGTACTCCACATGCAGCCCGTTCCCTTCCCTTTCCACGGTATACTGCGGAACTACTGTATTGCTGCGATCCGCAAATGTCTCGGTATGCACGTAAGCGAAATGGGATACGTCAAGGAACCCTTCAAGCTGACGTCCGGAGGAACCCGCAATGTCAAAGGCAGGCGGCAGGACCTGTATATAATCCGGGTCGTCCCAGCTTGGAAAATCCGGAATTTGCACATCCTCCTCGGTGGATAACAGCGAGGTCCAGATCAGGCCGTACCGCTCAACGACCGGATAGGTGATCAGCTTCAGCTTGGGCGAAATTTTGCCGCCGGGATGGGCCGGAACAGCTGTACATTTCCCTTCACAGTTGTACTTGAACCCGTGATACGGGCAGACAATTTCGCCATCCTCCACCCAGCCCTTGCTCAGCGGAGCGCCGCGGTGGAAGCAAAGGTCACGGGCCACAACGACCTTGTCGCCGCTTCGGTAGCACACGAGCTTGACATCCAGGAGCTTGACGCCAACCGGTTTATCCTGCACTTCACTGGACAGGGCAACCGGGTACCAGTACCGGGCCAAAATCGCCCAGTCCTCCCGGGTAAAGGTGCAGTCTCTCGGAAAATCTCTAAACAGCTGAGCTTCAGGCTCTTTTTTCAACACATCAGGTGTCACCTATAGCCACTCTCCTTTGTCCGTTCTTTACTTGAGTCATGTTCGGATGATCTTCTAACGAAGACCGGTAACATCGCTGCCGTAGGTAACGCCCAATTCGCCGAGCCATCTCCGGTAGGCAATGCTCACCCTGTCCGCCTTCAGATGCAGCTCCGCCTGCAAATCGAGGGGAAGTTCCTCCGGCTTCTGATTTTCCACGATGAAAGCATCCTGTTCGATCACCTTCTGCTGGAAATCGCGAAAATATGAGTCCGGCTCATCCAAAGCATAGTTTCTTGTTACGAGCGCAAAAACGGTCGTTTTTCGTTCATCGTGAGGAAGCACCGTAAACAGCATGGACAAGATCTGATTGTTCTCGTAGTTGACTTTCTTAAGCCTTGCCGTCATCGGCCGCAGAATTTCATAAGTATAATAGAGCGTCGCATAGTTTCCCGAGCCGTCCGCATCCGCATAAATGGCAATTTCATCGGAAACGTACCGGTTCTCTTTCCAGTGAACATGATAATCGGGAATCTCCGGAAAATTGGAGTCGCCCAGCAGCCCCTCATGGACAAAAGCCAGATGCCCGGCGTCCAGGAAATTTTCAACAACCCGCGGCCCTGCCGCATGAAGAACATATGGCGCAGCCTGCACGGTTCGGAAGGACGGATCGTCAAATTCTTCGTAAAAAGGAAGCGGCGTCCCCTTCTTTATCGCATCTTCATCTAAGTTAACCCATACGATGCCGTATCTCTCGACACATGGATATACAATCGCTTTAGCCTTCGGCGGAATGGTCTGCTCAGGAGGCTGCTGTGGAATTCTTACGCATTTCCCCTCTCCGTCAAACCGCCAGCCGTGATAGGGACAAACGATACAATCGTCTACGACTTTGCCGTATGACAAAGGGGCCCCCCGATGAATGCACAAATCTTTAAATGCTTTGATGCCTTCTGACGTCCGGAAAAGAACGATCCGTTCATTTAAAAGGGTCATTTTAACGGGTTTATCGGCTACATCCCCGGCATAAGCGACTGCTAACCAGTCCTTGATCAACACTTTATCCTCCACCAACGGCGCAACCTCCCTTTAAATTTGCTACATCTGCCCTATATCTTACATGTCGCGATATATTCGGCGGACCCCGAATAATGATTTATAGTATAATACCTCTACAACAAGCGCATGGCTAATTAATTTTATTTTATTGGGTCAAAAATATTCTTATCAACAGTCATAAAACCTAACATGGTTATGTACATAATGGTCCGATTGCTCTACTTCTGTTAAGACAAGTAGAAACCGCAAAGCCGTCCTTTAAAAGACGGCATCCGTTTCTGCGAGAACTATAAAAAAGTATGGGGCCCCTGCCCTTATACTTTCTTATAGTTCAAAAAAAGGCCGGCGGGAGTAAACCCGTCAGCCTTTCATTTGAAGCGATGAAGCGCCTGCAAATGCCGATTAATCGCGGCTCGCTATTTTGGCGAGCAAGCGCAGCATTTCAAGGTAAAGCCACACCAGCGTGACCATCAAACCGAACGCGCCGTACCACTCCATGTATTTCGGAGCTCCGCGCTCCGCTCCCCGCTCGATAAAATCGAAATCCAGCACCAGATTAAGCGCAGCAACAATGACGATCACTACCGAAATGCCGATGCCGAGCGGAGTGCTCTCATGCAGATACGGGATTTGGACACCGAACCAGCCGAGTACAATGCTCAGCAAATAGACGAGCGCGATTCCGCCGGTTGCGGCAATGACGCCAAGCTTGAAGTTTTCCGTCGCTTTTATGAGCTTTGTTTTGTAGGCAAGCAGCAATGCGAAGAACACACCCATCGTTAATAAGGAGGCTTGCAGTGTAATCCCATGATATACCGTTTCATATTGGGCCGAGATAGCGCCCAGGAACATCCCCTCCGCGATCGCGTAAACCGGAACCAGATAAGGCGAGGCTTTGGGGACAAAGCTGACAATCAGGGCCAGAATAAAGCCGATAATAGCGCCTCCTATTGCCATGGGAACTACATTAGAACCGTCAAAATACAGCATCCACGTGCTGAATGCGCTGCCCACCAGGATAATCAGTGTAATAAAAGCCTTGTTCACAGTCCCCCCAATGGTCATTGCATTCAATCCGGAAAACTGATCCGGTCTGTTAAAAGTACTTTCTTTCAAAGTAGGATTGCCGCTGCGTCCGATCAAGACATCATCACCTCATTTTAGATTTTGTTTTCATAATATCATATTTTCGCTTGCCGTATACGGTGGATCACGCCAGCCTGGATTCTTCAAGATGCCATAGAATTTCTGGCGAGCGAAGAAGCCGAATGGATCTGTATTCGACATTGCTGAGGTTTCTTTTTATAATATGACTTAGTGAGTCTATAATTCTGGTGGTGGACATTATGTTATATATCTTTTCTTTTCTTCTATCGTTTTTAATCGTTTATCTGCTGATCCCTCCGCTGGGGAAACTGGCGTTCCGTCTCGATTTTGTAGACAAACCCCGTGCGGACGTCGAACGCAAAATACACAGAAAACCGATTCCGCTTACCGCAAGCTATGCGATCTTTATCGGATTTTTCGTGTCGTATCTGCTGTTTACCAGAAACTTTTCCTGGGAAACCGGGGCGCTGTTCGCCGGAGGGATCCTGCTGCTAACGATCGGAACGCTCGATGACTGGTACAAAACCAAAGGCCGGGATTTTCCCGCGCTTCCTAAACTGGTTGTTCAGGTATCGGCAGCCATCCTTGTCTACGCGGCAGGGATCACGTTTAGCGGATTTGTGAATCCGTTTAGCGGCGAATATGTGCTGCTTCCGGGCTGGCTGCAGTTTGTGCTAACGATCTTATGGATTTTCGGAGTGACGACGGTAATCAATTTCTCCGACGGAATGGACGGGCTGGCCGGCGGGTTATCCGCCATCTCAGCCGTGACGCTGTTTGTGGTTGCACTTGCCAAAGGGCAGACCAATTCCGCCATGCTGTCCATCACGCTGATCGGAGTAACGCTTGCCTATTTGCGTTATAACAAACCGCCGGCAAAAGTGTTTATGGGCGATGCCGGAGCGACTTTTCTCGGCTTTATGCTGGCCGTTATTGCGCTGGACGGAGCCTTCAAGCAAGCTACGGTCCTGTCCCTGTTCATCCCGGTGCTGGCGCTGGGCGTACCGATTTTCGACAATCTGTTCGTCGTCATCAAGCGGATGCTGCAAGGAAAATCAATCTACCAGGCAGACGCGAGCCAGGTTCATTACCGGCTGCTGCGCGCCGGCTTAAATCAGAAGCAGGTCATCATGTTCCTTTATTTGATCAGCACTTGTCTGGGACTGTCTTCGATTATCCTGCTGCTGCTTCAGGTTTAGCTCTTTCATAAGAATCGGCCATAGAGTTAAACGCCTCTCCCTCCCCAAAAAGGAGTAGAGAGGCGTTTTTAATCTCTAAACCTCCAGATCTTCCAGAGCCTCCGATTATACACTAATCCTCATATCCACAACAAAAAAGGCGCCTAAACAGGCACCTTAATACGGAGGAAACTTACCACTTATTCCGACAGCAACGTCAGCACGGTTTCGAGTAAGACATTAACGCCTTTTTCGCAATCCTCATAGGATGTCAGCTCTTCTTCGCAATGGCTTTTCCCGTTCACACTGGGAACAAAGAGCATTGCAGACGGCAGGAAGCTCGCCACGAATTGAGCGTCATGCCCTGCTCCGCTGGCCATTCTTTTATACGGATAGCCGAAAGACTTGGTCGAATCTTCAAGATGACCGCAAATTTTCTCGTCAAACCATACCGTGTCGCGGCCCCAAAGCTTGGTTTTGCTCACGCTGCAGCCTAGCTGCTCCTCCGGCAGACCTAGAATGATGTTCTCCACCTCGCGGACGACCCCTTCGTCCTTATGCCGTGCTTCAACCGTAAAGACAACTTTGTTCGGGATGACGGTATGAATACTGGGATAGACGCTTACTCTCCCCATCGTGTACACCAATTCGGAATCCAGCTTAGACAGTTTCTCCCGAAGCATGGCTACCAGATCATTGGCTGCGAAAAAAGCGTCCTTGCGCATGTCCATCGGGGTCGTCCCGGCATGGTCCGATTCCCCGTTCACTTCAATTTCATAACACGCCATACCGACCACACATTCGACGACGCCGATCGACAGTTCTTCCTTCTCGAGTACAGGTCCCTGTTCGATGTGAAGCTCCAGATAAGCCGTGGCTTCCTGAATCCGATTCTCCACCTCTCCCGCATAGCCGCTTGCCTTCAGAGCCTGCTGAAAGGAGACGCCTTCAGTATCCTTTTTGCTTAACATCAATGCTTTGTCAAATTTGCCGGAAAGTACGCCGGAGGCCATCATGGAAGGCTCGAATCTGGCGCCCTCCTCATTGGTGAAATTCATCACCGTAACCGGGATTTCCGGCTTGATTCCGTTGTCCACCAAAGTCCGTACGACCTCCAGCCCGGCAATGACTCCAAGCACGCCGTCAAACCGCCCGCCTTTCTTGACGGTATCCAAATGTGAGCCGATGACGATCGGAGGCGCCTGCCGCACGCCCTCAAGCGTAGCATACATGCACCCCATGTCGTCGGCCTTGACGGTCATGCCCAGCTCTTCACAGCAGGAACGGAAATAATTCCGCACTGAAATGTCCTCCTGGCTTAATGACAGCCGGGTCACGCCGTTCGCTTTCGTACGTCCAAAATCCGCAAAGGTTTCGATGGTGTCCTTCAGTCTTTCGCTGTTCACAAACAGCTTTTGCTGCTGCATGCTTCATCATCTCCGCTTCTAAAGATTTCTTTAGGAACATTTATATCTTTATATGGTAAAACGAACGGAGCGATTTTCCATTTTACATAATGTAATAATAATTGGAGAATGGATGTGAATTTATGTTACATCGAAGCTCCAGACATCCTTTTCTCATCGAACCTCATCCGGCTATTTCAGCTTTTCCAGCTTTTCACTCAGCAGTTGAAAGGCCTGCTTCAGCTTTTCTTTCGGCACAGTCGCATAGCGGTCACCGATGCTCACCTCGAATTTGCAGGTTTGTTCATCATAATCACTCAAATAAGACGTGAATCCGACGCCTGTCTGCTCATAAACGTCAATGAGAACAGGCTCAATCTTCTCTTTGGACACGTCAAAATGAACATGGAACATGTTCGACACGGGTTCTGCCGGTCTTGTTATCACGCCATGGCACTCATTATACAAACCGGCCAGCTCTTTGGCCTCCTCGTAGTACTTTCCCATTTTGTCTGCTCTTTGGTCAAAATAGTAGTCAGCGCTCAAAATATAAGGGTACAAGCTGATCAAATCCCCGCCGTGGCGTCTTTTCCAAACCTTCGATTCCTGTATAAAAGCTCCTTCACCCGCAAGAACCGCCCCCGCAATTCCGCCAACTCCCTTGTAAAATGATATATAGACACTGTCAAAAAGACTGCATACCTCAGCGGCGGATTTTTGGTAATAGGGCAGAACCTCCAGCAGTCTTGCGCCGTCCAGATGCAGCTTGATGCCCTGCTTGCGGCAATAGGCCGAAATCGCTTCGAGCTCTTCGTAATCCGGCAGTTGGCCACCGATTTCACGCTGCGGAAGCTCCAGCAGCAAACAGGCAATGTCCTCTTTCAGTTTCCGCACATCTTCCAGCGTAATCAACCGGTCCTTGTCCGCAAGCAGGATCGGCTCGATGTGATGCAGCTTTTTGAGGCCGTCCTCTTCATGAATCTCCAAATGGCACAAAGGATGGTAGGCTACTTTAGGAAGCCCCTTCCCGTCGCACCATATTCTGAGCGCGATTTGCTGGGCCATCGTTCCGCTCGGAAAAAAGACGGCCGTCTCTTTTCCCAGCAGCTGCGCCATCTTCCTCTCAAAATCCTCGATGACCTTCCCCTTGCCGTACATATCGCTTTCCAGCTCGCCGCCCGTCCCTTCAAAGGCCTCTTTCAGAACCTGAACGTTTCTTGGACCATGGCCTCCCAGCTTATAGGTCGTTTGATTAAAAGCTTCTAACAGCGATTTATGTTCACTCATTATTCTGCCGCTCCCTCCCGAAATTAGCCCTGTTCCTGCTCGACGAGCTCTTAATTAAGCACGAACCCTTTGCTCTGCAGATGAAGAATTCTCGAAGAAAATCCGCTGCACCGGGTAAGCCAGCTTGATTCCTTCTTCCTCCAGAATCTGGAGGATTTCTAAATTGACCAGTTGACGTACTTCCAAATATTCAGCCCAAACGGTTGTTTTGGTAAAAAAGTAAAAGAAGATGCCCAAATTTTGCTCATTGAAGTCGGTAAAGTAGACCAAAATGGTATCTTGATCAATATGCTCGTTCTCCATCAACAATTGCTTAATTCGGGTAATAGCGGCTGACAACCGGTCCCGATCCGAATCCAAGGCCACTCCAAGTGTAAAGGTAATCCTTCTCTTTCCCATCTTGCTCCAGTTGGTGATCGGTTGATCTGCCATCTGCGAATTGGGAACAGTAATCACCGCATCCGCAAAGGTTCGAATTTGTGTGCTCCGGAAGGTGATATCCTCTACAACCCCTTCCACTGTAGGGGTTAGAATCCAGTCGCCCTTGGAGAACGGCTTCTCAATAATGATGACTATTCCCCCTAAAATATTTCCGAGCGTATCCTTGGCAGCCAGCGCTATAGCAAGACTTCCCAGACCCATCCCGGCTACGAGCCCATTTACACTGAATCCCCACTCCGAACCGACTAAACCAATTGTGACGATAACCACGATAAACCGGAGCACTTTCGTCAAGAAGGGAATCAGCATGCCGGTGTCGTTCATGCTCAGTTTCTTGCCGATTCCTACCAGCAGAACGGAGGACTGGGAGGACACGATATAAGTTCCCCATCCCAGTAAAATAATGATGACGCTTCGAAAGATCCGGTCCAAGCGGACAGCGGATTCCCAGGCAGCCGGCAGGAGATATTTTATGCCCAGATAAACTCCAAGCAGGGTAAAGAAAAGCCGCAGCGGCTTTCTGAAAGCGTCCGTCCATACAGCTGCGCTATCGGAAGCCCTCAGCCATCTATTCAGCATGGAAATGCCCCACCTCGAAAACACTTTGCTAAGAAGCAAGAACAGAACGATAATCCCAACGGAAATCAAAATATGAATCGCATTTATTCCTTCGAAAAGCCTCTCTGTCCACTCCCAAATTTTCATGTAGACACCTCCAGCCAAATTGAAATTTTATTGTAACATATTTTCGTTCTGCTTCTGGTTGGATGAGGTGAAAAATCACGCCCGCTGTGCTACAATACTGGAATTGCAACGTCTTAGGGAGGGTTATGGATTCGCCATGCTTATTATTGGGATCGCCGGCGGCACCGGCTCCGGCAAAACAACGGTAGCCCGCTCCGTAATTGATCGTCTTGGATCGGGTAAAGTTACTTTCATATCACAGGATAATTACTATAAGGACCATTCACATCTCAGCCTGGCCGAACGCGAGCAGATCAACTATGATCATCCGTTCGCCTTCGATAACGAACTGCTGATTGAGCATCTCAAACAGCTGAAAAATGGACAGGCCGCGCAAGCTCCGGTCTATGATTTTACGGTTCATGCCCGCTCCACGGTGAAGACGACGGAGCTCAAGCCGAATAATATCGCCATTATTGAAGGGCTTCATGTGCTGTCCGATGAGAAACTCCGGGAGCTGCTCGACATCAAGGTATTTGTCGATACCGATCCCGATGTGCGGATCCTTCGCCGGGTTCTTCGGGACATCGAGGAACGCGGACGCACCATTCAGTCGATACACCAGCAATATTTAACGACGGTAAAGCCGATGCACGAAGCGTTTATCGAGCCGTCCAAGAAATACGCCGACCTCATCATCCCCGAAGGCGGGCATAATGAAGTGGGCATTCAGCTCCTGGCCATCCTGACCGAAAAATATCTCACGGGTGACCGAACGTGGGGCGAGGGTTAAGGGAAGCCGGCTGCTCTGCCGCACGGCTTTTTCAGAGGGTGAGGGCAGTCCGGCAAAATAATTCGATAAAAAGATAACAAGGCTGTCCCTTCGGATCTATTCAGACCACGCGGGGGACAGCCTCTTCGTTTTTAGGAAAGCTGGCGCTGGCACTTAGCACCCTTCTACTCTGTCACAGCAAGCATTACGGCGTGCCTAATGCCCGTCTGGCGAGCCGTTTCTCAAACCAATAGATGATCTGGTTCGTCAGGATGGCGAGCAGGGATACGCAAATCGTTCCCCAAAGGATTTTCGGCATGGAATATTGATACAGACCTTCGAACAAAAGCACTCCGATTCCGCCGGCGTTAATCCACGCCGCAATGGTCGCAATGCCGATGATGGAGACGGCTGCAATCCGCACTCCGGCCAGAATGACGGGCAATCCAAGCGGCAGCTGGATTTTCCAGAAGACCTGTGCCGGACTTAGCCCCATGCCTCTTCCCGCCTCCAGCACGCCGGGATCGACGTTCTGGAAACCGCTGATCGTGTTCCGAACGAGAATGAGCTGACTGTAGGCGACCAAAGCGACAATGGCCGACTTAAGGCCAAGTCCAAGCAGCGGAATCAGCAGCGCAAACAGCCCCATGCTCGGAATGGTATAGATGATGCCCAGCACGAGAAGGACAGCGGATGAAACCCGCTTGAACTTCGAAAGTACGAATCCGAGCGGCAGGGCGATCACAAGCGAAATGAAGAGGGCGAGTACCGTAATCTCGATATGCTGCAGCAGCTGCTCGAATATTTTGTCGTAATGCCTGCCGGCATACTCCCACATGAATATCCCCTCCTATGCTTCATTTCGGACAGGAAGCAGATAGGGACGTATCTGATCCAGTCCGAGCGCGCCGACAATCGTCCCGTTTGCGTCACGGACGGCGAGCTGCTTGGCACCTGTCAGCAGCAGCGACTGCAAAGCGTCCATGACGCTTTCGTCTTGTCCAATGGTCGGACGTTCGGAGCTGCCTTCCTGCCGCTCTGCGAGCGCTGCCTGACTGATCTTGATATAGCTCAGCCGCTGAAGGCCTTCGGTGCTTTGCGTAAGGCGCCGGACGAATTCGTTCTTCGGGCGCATGATAATCTCGAGAGGCTCGTCAAATTGCTGGATTTCCCCTTCGTTCATGATGATGACTTTATCGCCCAGCTTCATCGCCTCTTCGATGTCGTGCGTTACGAACAAAATCGTTGTGGCAAGGCTGCGCTGGATTTGCAGCAGCTCGTTCTGCAGCGCCGAGCGGGTAATGGCGTCGATCGCGCCGAACGGCTCATCCATCAGCATGATCGAAGGTTTCGCGGCGAGCGCTCTGGCGAGTCCGACGCGCTGCTGCTGTCCGCCGGAGAGCTGACGGGGATACCGTTTGCGGAAATCGCGCGGCAGATGAACCATTTCGAGCAGCTCGTCAATCCGGGCGTCAATCGCAGCCGAGTCCCAGCCTAATATTTTCGGAACGGTCGCAATATTTTTTTCAATCGTCATATGCGGAAACAATCCAGTCTGCTGTATAACATATCCGATATTGCGGCGCAGCTGTGTTGCCGGAATTTCGTTAAACGGCTTGCCGTTGATATAGATCATGCCGGAGGTAGGCTCATGGATTCGGTTGATCATTTTGAGCAAAGTCGTTTTGCCGCAGCCCGATGCCCCCAAAATCGTAACAAATGTGCCTTCCTCAATCTCCAAACTTGTTTCGCGAACAGAGGGCTTGCCGGCGCCCGGAAATGTTTTGCTCACCCGGTCGAACGCAATTGCAATCTTCTTGTCAGCCACTTGGAACCTTCCTCCTTTCTGGCCAAGGCGGCTTCCTCCTAAAGCGGGAAACCGCCTTTCTCTTGCTGATGTTTACTTGATAATGCCTTGCTTCTGCAGGAATTCTTTCGCCACGTCCGCGTATTCCTTCTTGTCGATATCCACTTCCGCGTTCAGGCCTTGCATCGTCGGTCCGTCGATTAACGCCGAAACCTGATTGATCACGTCCGCGATTTTCGGATCCTTGCTCAGCGCCTCATTCCGGATTACCGGGCAAACGTAGTATGGAGGCCAGAACTGCTTGTCGTCCTGAAGAAGCACGAGATCCTTGTTCGTCAGGTCGCCGTCTGTCGTAAAGCCGACCGTTACGTCCGCTTCCCCGTTCATAATCGCTCTGTATTTCAAACCGTAGTCGAACAGCTTGATGCTTTTGAAATCCATACCGCCGTATGCCTTTTTCAAGCCCTTCAATCCGTCTTCCCGTTCCTCGAATTCAGGAACCGCAGCCATCCGCAGCTGGGGAGCCAGGGTAGCGAGTTCGGAAATTTTCGTCAGGTTGTATTTGTCGGATACCTCTTTAGTCGTTACCAGGCCCTGAGAGTCGTTGGCCGTTGTCGGCTTCAGCCAGATCAGGCTAAACTGGTCCTTGTACATTTTCGAAACCGTATCATAAACGGCCTGGGCGTCCGTATTGACCGGCTGCTTCAAGATATCCAGGAGTCCTGTGCCGGTATATTCCGGGTACATGTCGATGTCGCCATTCTTCAGCGCTTCATGGGCAATCATGGTCCCGCCCAAATTCAGCTTTCGATTGACTTTATATCCGGCGTTCTCAAGCGCAAGCGAGTACATTTCCCCTAGAATGAGACTTTCGGTAAAATTTTTCGAGCCGATTGTAACGGCAGGCTTGCTGCCGGAATCGCCGGAGGCCGCCCCCTTGTCCGAATTTTTGCCTCCGCATGCCGAAACAAGCAGCATCAACGAAAGTAATGACAATAACCAAGCTGATTTCCTTTTCATCCCCAAGTTCCTCGCCTTCCATAATTTAGGTTCACCGGTCCCGAAGTCGTGCTGCCATTTTCCCCAGGCCGGAAAAGAATACTTCAAACACCAGAGCGATCACCGCCACCTGAATGGCGCCTACCAGCATGATGGAGAAGTCATACATGCTCAAACCGTTAATGATGAATGTCCCGAGGCCGCCGCCTCCGATAAAGGCCGCGAGGGTTGCGCTTGCCACCACTTCGACTCCCGCCGTTTTCACGCCCGTCATGATCAGAGGTGCGGCAAGCGGAAGCTCGATGCTGCGCAGCATTTGACCGGCGCTCATCCCGACGCCGCGGGCCGCTTCGATGATGGAGGCATCGATGCTGCGAAACGCGGAGAAGGTATTGATCAGAATCGGCGGGCAAGCCAGCACGGTCAGCGCCACCATGGCAGGGGCGATGCCGGTGCCCATAATCGGAAGCAGAACGATCAGCACGGCCAGACTCGGAATGACCCGAAGCGTGTTGAAGGTGTTCATGATGAAGGGCGACAGCTTCTCATTCCGGGAACATAGATAACCGAGCGGTATGCAAACCAAGGAAGCGATCAACAATGCGGTAACGCTCAGTGTCAAATGAACACGAAGCGCCTCGAGCACCTTTTCGCTGTTTTCCTGCGCATAAGCATATGCCTCGGCAAGTAAATGCATCTCGTAGACCGCCTCCCAAAATTATCATTATTCGATAACTCATTTTCATAATTAAGTGAAATATTACCAGAGGTGCAGAACCCTCGTCAATATAACTTACAAAAAATATCGGGATTATACGATTTTAGGGGCTATCTTTTCCCAAATCGTCACATTTCGTTGTCGCTGATGAGCACTGCTTTGGCCAAAGCCTCGACACCGAGCGCCACCTCGTCCCAGTCGGTCCACTCCTCAGGGCAATGCGACCGCCCGTCCTTGCTCGGCACAAAAATCATGCCGATCGGACAGATCAGGGCCATCTGGTTCGCATCGTGCCCCGCACCGCTTGGAAGCGGCATGTAAGAGGCGGTTGTCTGGCAGGCTCTTGTGACAATATCCTGGACCTTGGAAGATACGTGAATCGGCTCGGACAGGGACAAGCGGTCAAAGGCAACATCCAGCCCGCGGCTGCCCGCAATCTCCCCGCAGCGAAGCTGGAGTTCCCTTGCGATGGCTTCCATCCGTGCAACTTGCATTGAACGGATTTCCAGATCGAAGACTACCGACCCGGGAATCACATTGGATGCGTTAGGATCCACCTGCATGCGTCCAACCGTTCCGACGACGTATTCCGGGTAATCCCGGCCGCACAGCTCCTCCAGCGCCAGGATCATGGCGGAAGCGCCGGGAAGCGCGTCCTTGCGGATCTTCATCGTTGTCGTGCCGGCATGATTCGGCTTCCCGGTTACCGTCACCCGGTAGCGGAGAATGCCTACGATGCCGGTTACCGGAGCCAGCTTGCGCCCGCTCGTTTCGAGGCTCTGGCCCTGCTCGATATGCAGCTCCAAATACACTGCCGCATCGCCCGGCTGTCTGGCCGAGGCCTCCATGTCCTCCGGCGCCCCGCCGGCTTCGCGGATCGCCTCTCGCAGCACCTTGCCGTCAGGGTCGCGCCGGTCCAGCATATCCCCGGGCAGGTTGTTGACCATTCCGCGGGAACCGATGGTGGAAATGCCGAATTCACTCGGCTCCTCCGCGGTAAAATCAATGATTTCCAGCGTATGCTTCAGGCTCGTGCCCGTCTCTTTAAGCCGCATAGCCAGTTCAATCCCGCCAATTACGCCGATTGCGCCATCAAACCTTCCTCCTCCTGTAACGGAGTCGGTATGCGAGCCGATCAGGATCGGCGGAAGCGCAGGGTCCGTACCTGACTTTCTTCCGATCAGGTTGGAGGCCGCATCAATGTGCACCTCAAGACCTGCGGCTTTCATTTGCTCGGCCAGCCATGCTCTTGATTGCGCATACCAGGCTGTAAAAGGCCTGCGCGTCCACCCTGGCTTTGAAGAATCGGCAAACGTGGACAATTTCTCCAGATTGGCTTGCAGCCGCTGCGCGTTCGGCTTTGAAACATCCCCAGGCAAATGACTTCGCCTCCTCTTATAAATGATTTGGCTGAACAAAGCGGCCAAATTCGCCTTCCTGCACCTGCTCGCCATCGTAAACCAGTTGTCCTCTGACATAAGTTTGCTCGATGCGCCCCTGCAGATTCATCCCGTGGTACAGGCTCCAGCCTGCGGAGGAATGCTGCTTCGCTTCATCCAGCGTCCCCGAAGCATTCGGGTCCATGATGACGATGTCGGCGTCGAGCCCGACCCGCAGCTTGCCTTTGCGGCTTCCAAGCCCGAACCGCTCCGCAGGTTTCTCGCTGACCAGCTTGACAAGCTCCGTAATCGGGATCCGGCCTGAAGCTACGCCTTCGCTGAACAGAATCGGCAGCAGCGTCTCGACACCCGGCGCGCCGGACGAGTTGCGGAAAATATCCGGATCGCTCTTGCGGTCCAGCTTCCACGGCGCGTGATCCGAGGTCACCATGTCGATTTTCCCTTCCGCCATCAGCCGCCACAAACCTTCAACGTCGCCCGCCTGCCGCAGCGGCGGGTTGATCTTCCCTTTTGGTCCGAGCCGCAGCATGTCCTCTTCGTGGAAGAGCAAATAGTGGGTGCAGGTTTCGGCCGTAATATTGGCTCCCCGGTCCGTATAATGGTGCACCGCCTCGAAGATTTCCGGAAACGTGCAGTGGTACAGGTGCAGTTTGGCCCCCGTATGAAGCGCAAGCTGCATCACCGTATTCGCGGCCGTCGCCTCCGCGACCTTCGGTCTGCTCCAGCAGTGCGCGCGCGGGTCGCGTCCAAGCGACTCGTATTTCGCTATGGACAAACGCACGATCTCGTCCGTCTCGCAGTGGACGCCGACGGGGACGCCCGTTTCCGCGATTACGCCAAACGCCTGATACAGTCTGCCGTCGTCAATGCGGGGAAAACGGAACGAATCGGTGTTGAACATGGACACCTTGAACCCGCACGCTCCCGCCTCGGCCATCGCGATAATATCGTCAAAGGCGCCTTCCTTCCTGATCGTCGCCAGCAAGGCAAAGTCAACGGCGGCTTCGGTCTCCATCCGTTCTTTCTTCTCCTGCAGCATCTCGGCCGTGCAGACCATGCCGGTCGCATCGTACGGCATTTCAATAATCGTGGTCACACCGCCGGCTGCGGCCGACCGGGTAGCAGTGCGGGTTCCTTCCTCCAGCGAGGAATAGCAGTGCACATGGGCGTCGATCGCGCCCGGCAGCACAAGCTTTCCCGCAGCGTCAACCGTCCGGCCGGCTTCTATGCCCTCCTGGCCGCGCCGCCCGATCCAGGCGATCGCGCCGTCTTTGATGCCAATCGCGCCACCCGGCAGTATGCCGTCCGGCAGTACAAGGTCTCCGTAAATCAATAGATCAATCTTCACGCTTCATGTCTCCTCTCGTTGAATACCCGGCGGCGCCGGTCAAGGATAAGTCGCGGATCAGGCCATACATGATCCGGACATCATCTGTGAACGGACGGTCCCGCTCCAGCGGCTCCAAACGCGTACGTATATATTGATAAGCGGCTGACGTGCTTGCCCCGAGCCTTATGCCACCCCGTCCCTGACGCAGGTGAATCGCCTGCACCGCATGCAGCAGCTCGGTCGCCGTGATGTAGCGCAGCAAATCCAGCATCCGCTCCAGCTTGCTTACGGCAAGCGGCGCGTTCGTCGTCCGGTCCTCCATTTCGCCGGCGAGGACGGACGAGTCCAGCGAAGACGGATGGGCGAGCAGACGGATCTCCGCTTCCAGCGAAGCCGCCGTTTTCTGGAGCGTGCCCATGCCGATGACCGCCTGCTCGTCCGGCGTCAGGAAGCGGGTGAGTCCGGTCAGCGCAGGATTGCCGAGGCGTAGTGTCCTTTGCACGGACGTTTGCGCGACATGCGCGATGGCAATGCCGAGCGATTCCATCGCCAGAACCCAGTGAAGCGGCTCAAAGTGAGCGCTCGGTACAATCCGGCCCTCCTCAGCCAGGACGAGAGGGTTGTCGTCGGGATGATTGATATGGAACTCCAGTTCACGCCAGGCGGACGCCAAGGCAGTCCTGCAGGCTCCGTGCACATGGGGAACGGCCCGGAAGCTGATCGGATCCTGCAGCGGCTTGCCTGAACTCCGTTCCCATAGCGAGCTTCCGTCCAGCAGACTGGCGATATGCTTCGCTGTCTCCGCGTAGCCCGGAAGCGGCCTTGCCGCCCGCACGGAAGGATCGAGCGGGGACGTATTGCCCTGCAGTCCTTCCAGCGACAAGGCATACGCCAGATCGCACATATCGAGCAGATCGAGGCAGTCTATGAGCACAAGACAGCCTCTTCCCGCCGAAAATGCATTGGAGCTCACAATGCCGAGCCCTTCCTTCGGGCCCAGGCGCAAAGGCTGCAAGCCGCTTAGTTCCAGCGCTCTCGCGGCTTCCATCCGAACGCCTTGGTGCATCACTTCCCCTTCACCGATCATCGCAAGGCCGATATGGGAGAGCAGCACGATATCCGCTTCTCCCACGGACCCGAGCTCGGGGATGACCGGGTGGATGCCTTTATTCAGGAAGGCGGCGTATCTCTCCGCCGTCTCCGCCGATAGCCCCGCTGCGCCGGAAAGCGCGCAGTGGAGCCGCACCAGCATGGCTGCCCGCACTACATCCTCCGGCGCGTCGGGGCCGCAGCCGGCGGCGTGCGAGCGGATGAGATTGACGTTGAAGTCCGCCATCGCGAGAGGCTGCACGACCCGGTCCTTGTTCAGCCCGACCCCGCGGTTCAGGCCATACACCGCCTCGTCCCGGCTCAAGTACGCCATTATCAGCGAGGAAGCTTTATTCAGCTTCTCCACAGCTTCCCGGCTTAGCGATACAGGCTTGCCCTGCCGGGCGACGGCTTCCACATCAAACAGCGTCAGTCCTATTCCTTTCAGTTCGGCAACAGATTGGCAGCCGTCTTTCATCATCGGCCTCTGTCGCTTAAGAGAATGCGTGGGACATCAGGTCGATGCCAAGCACACGTTCTACTTCCGGATACACGCTCCGGTCTTTGACCGACGAAGACAGCGGGATAAAATCCTTTTTAATATGGAAAATAGCAATTTTCATTCCCGGCTTCAGATGGCCGACGCTTACAGGCTGGCCCGTCTCGGCACTCAGGGTCGTGATGACATCGGGGAATGTCGCAATCCGGTTCCCTTTGCTGTCGTCAACCGCCATATGCTCGTTCATCACGTGGATCGTCATCGGATTGCCCGGAACGTCAATCGTGATCGTCCCGATATCGAACGCCCCCGAATATTTGACATCAATAGCGGATACCTCGCCGACGCCAACCACTTCGCCGCGGGTACTCTTGCAAATCGTATCGATGACCGCTTCCGCTCCCTGCGGTTCGGCGGCCATAATCTTCTCGCCCAGCTCAATGGCCATCGAGATGCCGCCAATGGCCGCATGCTGCTTGATATAGCTGGCCGGCAGCGGATGCCGCGCGGATGCGATGAAACCTCCCGACATATCGGAAGCGACGCGCAAAATATTGGACGTTTTGGCCGGGGTTCCCTTCACGACCAGCTCCAGGTAAGAGCCCGTTGCCCGTTTGCCGCCGACCACGACCTGAATCGTTTCGTAGTCGAGACTGGAAGCTATGCCAAGTGAGCCCATCTTGCCCGTCGGATGGGCGCGGATGTCGCCGGTCGCATCGACGACCACGAGACCGAGAGCGGCAGCCGGCAGCCAGCCGTTGATCGAGCTTGACATGCCGTTCTGCGGCGTCATCACGCCGTAAATTTTGCCGTCGTAATTCTCCATCAGCAGTTGGACAGCTTTGATATAATCAAGCCCCCACATCTCCCATTCCGTTCCTGCGGGAGCGCCGATGGCCGTCGTCGTAATGATGATCGCATCGTCCGGAATTTCGTCAACCGAAGCCAGCTTAGGCCGGCCCACCGCCACGGCGGCGCCTCCGATCTCCAGCCCGTGGTCCACCCAGCCGCCACCGCCGCTGGCGAAGACGGAGCCTCCTTTTACAGCTGCCTGTACATCCTTCATTGTCAATTCACGCATTGCTTTCACTCCTTCGTTGGTTACATCTGATTTGAATACCGTTCCGTGTCAATTCTGCGAATCCCCTTATCCTCGGCTTCCTTCAGCGCGATGGAATAGCCGGCATCGGCATAGCGGAGCACGCCAAGTCCTGTGTCGTTATCCAGCACCGTCCGCAAACGGATATCCGCACTTTCGCTGCCGTCGGCCACCAGGGTGACGCCGGCGCTTGTCATATAGCCGGAATACCCGCCGCCTCCGGAATGAATGGTGACCAGATCCGCCATAGACGAGCAATTGAGCATCGCATTGAGGAGAGGCCAGTCCGCTATCGCGTCGCTGCCGTCCTTCATGCGTTCCGTCATAATATTCGGATGCGTCATCGAGGCGGCATCCAGATGATCCCGGGAGAACGCTACGGGCCCCTTCAGCTTGCCGGTACGGACCATATCGTTGACAGCGACCGCCAGGCGGGTTCTTTCCTGGTGTCCAAACCATCCGATCCGGGCAGGCAAGCCTTCAACCGGAATGTACTGGTTCGCCAGCCGAATCCAATTGACAACAATTTCATTGTCAGCGAAATTCTTCAGTATATAGTCATCAATGGCCTTGATATCGCCGGGATCACCCGACAGCGCAACCCACCGGAAAGGTCCAATCGCCTTGCAGAATAAAGGGCGCAGGAAGGCTTCCGTAAAAATATCGATTTCAAACGCCCGCTCTACGCCCCCCTGGAGCGCCTGCGTGCGGATGTTGTTACCGTTATCGAAGACGATGGAGCCGTTGTCTTTAAAGGCAAGCATCGCCTCCACTTCCTGCGCGATGGAGCGTCTAGCTTCCTTTTGCAGCTTCTCAGGCTGGTTAGCCCGCATTTCCCGTACTTCTTCGAACGTAAACCCGTTCGGAATATAGCCGTAAAGCAAATCGTGCGCAGACGTTTGGTCGGTGACGATATCCGGCGTGATTCCCCGGGACACGAGCTCGGGGTAGACATCCGCCGCGTTGGCGCACAAGCCGACCGACAGCGCTTCGCCTTTCTGCCGCGCCTCTTCGATCCAGCCGAGAGCTTCATCAAGCGAATGCGTCTTTCTCTGCAAGTACCCGGCAGCTATCCGTTTATCGATCCGCGCTTCATCGACCTCCACGCACAAAATCGCGGCGCCCGCCATAAAGCCTGCCAGCGGCTGGGAACCGCCCATGCCGCCCAGTCCGGCTGTCAGAATAAACCGCCCTTTCAAGCTCCCTTCGAAATGCATTCTCGCAATGGACGAGAAAATTTCGTAGGTTCCCTGAATAACCCCTTGCGAGCCGATATACTGCCATGCCGCAGCCGTAAGGCCGCCCCAGATAATCAGTCCCTTCTCCATCAAATCGTAGAAGTTCTCGCTGGTCGCCCATTTGCCGACCATATTGCAGTTCGCCATGACAATCACAGGAGCAAACGGATGGGTTTTGAAGACCCCGATCGGCTTGCCTGATTGAATGACGAGCGTTTCGCCATCCTCCAGATTTTTCAGCGTGTCCACAATGGCGTGGTAGGACTGCCAATTGCGCGCCGCTTTGCCAAGAGCCGCGTACACAATCAGCTCCTTCTGGTTCTCGCCGTTCTCCAGTACGTTCTCCAGCATGCGCAGCAATGCTTCCTGACGCCATCCCTTACACCGGAGCTCGATACCGCGTTTGGCGGTAATCCGATCCATGTCACACACTCCTTTTTTATCAAATTGTAATAATTGATTATCAATATATGAAGCACTATAGCACCACATTTTTTTAGTGTCAATAAATCTAACATATCAAAAATTTTTATCGAACATCCAAAGCTTTCTTTTATAATATCGGTATAATAGATCGAGAAGATTCGAATGAATTATCATTATCTGATTAATTGTTATCGTATAATAATAAATAACTGTTCAAATTCTGTCCTAATATGTTATAATCCCATACAAATATCCTATAAGAGAGGTTTTCTCCTAATGAACGGCAATCAAACCCTAGGCCGTGCGCTGGATATCTTGTTCGCGCTGGCAGAAGCACAGACAACACTGACCGTTACCCAGATCGCTGAAAAGGTATCGATACCCGACAGTACCGCCTACCGTTTTCTGCAGACGCTGGAGCATAACGGTCTTGTCGAACGAAGAGCAAAAGGGCAAATCGGACTCGGACTGCGCATTCTGGATTTGGCCCGTAATGTCCATCAGCAAATTGACCGCAGGATGCACGATCTGGCCCTTCCGCTGCTGGAAGAGCTGACCGAAGCAACGGGCGAGACTTCTATTCTGGCTATCCGTTCCGGTCTTAACACTGTGTGCGTACAGTCTATTGAAAGTCACCGCCTGATCCGGCTATCCATTGAAAACGGTCGCATTATGCCTTTGTATTCCGGAGCTACCGGCAAAGCCATTCTTGCCTTCGAATCCGCAAAGGTTTGCGATCAGGTGCTGGAATCCGTGAATGACACAGCCAAGGCCAAGCTTGTGTCCGAGCTCGCTTCGATCCGTAAAACGGGATTTTCCAAAACCGTGGGAGAGGTCGACACCGATGTATTCGGCGTTGCCGCCCCTGTTTTTAATTCCCGTGATTACGTCCTTGCTTCTATAACCGTGGCCGGCCCTGTGAGCCGCTATGACGAGGGATTGGAAATCCCCCGCAAGGTGTGCGAAGTCGCGAAGACGCTTTCGCTTAAGATGGGCCAAATCGAAAAGATATAGATATTTCTTTTTAGGATAACAGAGTGGAAGCTATGAAATTAAATAAGTATTGGAACATGCAGAGCCAATTGACCATCACGTTGGCGGTTGTGGTGATCGTTTCGACCCTTACTTTAGGTTCTGTGGTCGACTGGAGCGTTAAACGGTATTTGGCAGGGTTATGGCAACTACCCGGGCGATCGTGGAGCCGTTTCCGCAGCCTCCGAGGAGCAGCTTGCAGGCATTGAAAAAGCATCTAGCCATTTGACCGAGCTCGGCAAGCTGTCTGTCCAACTGGAGGAAGCCGTCCGGCGTTTTCGAATCCATGAGCAGAAGCAGCGACTTAAGCGACTTAGAGAAAATTTGCAGATGAACAGCCCTTAAGAAAGAAAAACCTAGCGGAAGATCACCGCTAAGTCCTTTGCTGTGCTATGTGACACGTTTGTGCGTGGGGGAGGGAATGAGTATGGAGTTCCACCGCTGTTAGACCCATGTTCTTATTAAACCTGCTAGATGGTTAGAACCTGGCTCTAAAGGCGGCCGCTTCGCTCTCCACCCCATACTCCTTCCCACTTCGGATCTACTTCGAGTTCTTATGGAGTTTTCTCGGATCATGACATCCTTCACAAACCAGCAGCTTAAAGAAGCTGCCGCCTGTCACTCTCACTGATGCCGACTCCATGCCAATGTTTTAGTCAAAGCAAGCTCCAAAGGCGTAGCCGCCAGCTTGAACCGTTCAGTGAAGGAGCTGCTGTCCACGATAAAATCTTGTTCAAATTGATACAGCATCTCAATGCTTTCCCGGGCTTCCGGCAAAAAAATACCGCCTATCCGAAGCATCCCCTTCCCCATGGAACGAATCGACGGGGAATGTCCGGCAAGTTTATAGGCCATTTCAAGAAACTCCCTTGTCGTAACCGTATCAGCATTCGGTACATGCCAGGCACGGCCGAAGGCATCCTCCTGTCGGCTCAGCACCACTAACGCTTTTCCAAAATCATCAATAAAGGTGTAGGTATGCTTCTTGTCCGGATTGCCAATTACCGTGCAGGTTTTACCCTCTCCGATGGATTTGAAGAGCCGCCCCACAGCTGAATTAAACACGCCAGGACCAAAAAAATCGGATCCGCGGCCCATTGTGACCAGAAGCCGCCCCTCTTGAAACTGCTTCAACAGCCGACGAGACATCTCTGCGCGAATTTTCCCTTTCCTGGTAACGGCAGCATACGGCAAGCCCTCATGCAAGCTGCCCTTGACCTCGCCATACATGTACAAGTTCTCTGCGACAACCAATCTGGCTTCGGCAGCCATAGCGCCTGCGACGATATTCTCCTGGAAAGGCAAAAATAAAGGATCCCATTTCTGATACGAAGGCTGCGCGCATTGAAAGACAAACTTCGCATTCTTCATTACGTCTTGTGCCTGCCCCTTGTCCATCAGATCCGCTTTAACGACCTCCACGCCTGCAGGAACACTTGCGTTTCCACTCAAACTGACCATCTTGACGGGCTCGCCGCTCGCTGCTAGTTCCCTCATCACCGACATCCCGAGCGGGCCCGTTCCTAAAATGACATTCATCGTGATATCTTCATCCTTTCGGCAAGTTTCTGGATAAAAACAAAATAAACCCTATAGCCACTATAGGGTCAATCCTTTTTAACGGGCACCTGCAGCTCCACAATGAATTCTTCAGGCTTTATCATCTGAGCCATATCCACGAAATATTGCTCTATTGCCGGCCCTACTTCCCGGTAATGATTTCTGTCCATCCATTCCAGCAGCTTGCCATAAATCCGTTTGCAGGATTCTTCGTTAGGGATTCCGCAGTAAAGAGCGGTAATGTACTCTCCCGCCGGAATAACCCCGAGATCTTCGTCAGGGGCCTGATTTTCCGGAAAATCCACCGAAATACAATACTCCAGCTCGGCATCGGTACGGTCAAAAGTCATAATATTTTCATGATATATGGTCATCAATCGTCCAGGCGTCAAACCATTCGCTTCAGCTTTATGATACAGTTCCGTAAATCTTACGATGGAAGCATCCATTCCGCTTGCCGATCTCCTTCGATCACTAAGAACTTGCCGAGCGGGATAGGATTTCAATTCCACCAGAACATCGAGCTCCTTCAGCCCGCTGCTTAACTCTTTCAGATCTAAAATCTGGCCTTTTCTATGTGCAATGGATGCTGCAATTTGTTCCAATTGCCGAATCTCCGTCACCGTTTGCCTATGTTTGAATTCAAGCTTGGTTAACAGGTTGTCCAGACTGTCATCCTTCATCGCAGCTTTTATTTCCTCAAGGGAAAAGTTAAGCGACTTCATATCCTGGACGATTTTAATGTACAGCACATCAAAATTGGAGTAGTACCGGTAACCCGTGAATTTGTCCGTGTAGCCGGGTTTCACCAACCCGATCTTATTGTAATAACGCAGCGTTTGGATGGATATATTGCAGATCTTCGCCGCTTGGCCAATCGAATATCGCTGATCCCTGTTCAATGATTGACTCCCCTTTAAACACGAAGTGTACTACCATGATAGTCTCCCGCTATACCGGATATCAAGAGAGACTGTTCACTTCTTGGGAGCAGACAGGTACCTAATCATTCTGGGCGCATACCCTATAAGGAAACCGCGTTAGGGCCGGTCATCATAAATGAAAAACGGGAAGGGAAGTGTTTCAGCATTGGGTAAGAATAGGGGCCTCGCAGCCTTTATCAGTCTGCTGCTTGTTTGTTCAGCTTTGTTGTCCGCTTGTTCAGACAAGGCAGCTTCTTCGGGGCAAACCAATACAGACGCGAAACAAACGATCCGAATCGGCTACCAGAAGAATGGGCCGCTGTTTATTCTGAAGAACCAGGGCAACCTGGAAAAACGGCTGCAGCCGCTTGGGGTTTCGGTGGAATGGTTTGAATTTCCGTCCGGACCGCCGGTTCTGGAATCCCTAAACGCAGGGAGCATTGATTTGGGGCGGACCGGGGATGCACCTCCCATTTTCGCCCAGGCAGCAGGTTCTTCGCTGGTCTATGTAGGCGTAGGAAAGCCCAAGTCGAAAGGAACGGGGTTTCTCGTCAAGAAAGACTCGGCCATCCGGTCGCTGCAGGACTTAAAGGGAAAAACCATCGGTTTCTCGAAAGGCTCGAGCTCCCACTATTTTCTGGTCAAGGTGCTGGGGCAAGCCGGGCTGAACCTGACCGACATCAAACCTGCTTACCTGACGCCGGGGGATGGAAGGATTGCCTTTGAGCAGGGGAACATTGACGCCTGGATTGTATGGGATCCCTTCACGGCCGATGCCGAGCGGTCAGCCGACGCACGCGTGCTGATCAGCGGGGAGGGTCTGACCTCGGATCGCGACTTCTTTCTGGCTTCTGCGGAATACGCCAAAAACCACGGGGATATCATCCGGATTGTGCTTGAGGAAGTCCAAAAATCTTGCGACTGGGCCAATCAAAATCAAGGTAAACTGGCCGACCTGCTGTCCTCCCTTCTCGGCATCGACAAAGCTTCTATGGAAATGGCCATTGAACGGAGGGAATACGGGCTGGATGAAATGAACGAGGAGATCATGGAGGAGCAGCAGGAAGTCGCGGGTACGTTCTATGACCTCAAGATCATTCCCGAGAAAGTAAACGTCAAAGAGAGATTTTTCATGCTCCCTAAAAAGGAAGTAGGAAAATGAGGCATTCCATCTCCCACTGGATACTAAAAATGCTTCCCTGGGGAATTCCGTTTCTGCTGCTTGTGTTGTGGCAGCTGTTCACTGAGGCCGGCATCGTCTCAAGCAAAATTCTTCCCGCTCCTCTCGATGTCTACTTCGCGGCTGTGCACCTGATGCAGACAGGCGATCTGCCCCATCACGTCTGGGTCAGCCTTTGGCGGGCATTGATCGGGTTTCTGATCGGCGGCAGCCTCGGGTTTGTCCTCGGCCTGTTTAACGGGCTGTTCCGCAAGGCAGAAATGCTGCTGGATACTTCAATCCAGATGCTGCGGAATATTCCGCATCTCGCTTTGATTCCACTCGTGATTCTATGGTTCGGCATTGGAGAGGAGGCCAAAGTCTTTCTCGTCTCCCTGGGTGTTCTGTTTCCGGTCTACCTCAACACCTTTCACGGGATCAAATCGGTGGACCGGGGGCTGATCGAAATGGGCAGGATGTATGGACTGAAGGGATTTGCGCTGTTTTGCCATATTATCTTTCCAGGAGCTCTCTCTTCTATTTTGGTCGGGGTCCGTTTCTCTCTGGGCATCATGTGGATTACGCTGATCGTGGCCGAAACCATCTCCGCCACTTCCGGTATCGGCTACATGGCCATGAACGCAAGGGAGTTTATGCAAATGGATGTCATCGTCTTGAGCATTCTGCTGTACGCGCTGCTGGGCAAGCTTTCGGATGTGATCGCCCGCTTTCTTGAAAGAAGATGGCTGAAATGGCACCCGAGTTATGAAAGGAATTCCTAAACGGATGGGGGAATCAGGCATGAACAAGAACGATCAGGAGATTCACCTGGAGCTGCTTAATTTGCAGAAAAGCTTTGCGGAAGTGAATGTTCTGAACATGCTCAATATGAACATTCACAAAGGTGAATTTATCGCCATTGTCGGCAAGAGCGGATGCGGCAAGAGTACGCTGCTCCGACTGCTCTCCGGCCTCGAGAAACCAAGCGCCGGCGAAATTGTGATGGAGGGCAAACCTCTTGCAGGTCTAAACCGTCAGGCCTGCATCATGTTTCAGGACGGACGCCTGTTGCCGTGGAAACGGGTTCTGCACAATGTCGGGCTTGGATTAAAGGGTGATCACCAGGAGGAAGCCATGGAAGTGCTGCGGCATGTCGGACTGGAAAATAAATCCTATGAATGGCCCTCCAGGCTTTCCGGAGGACAGAAGCAAAGAGTTGCCCTGGCCCGCGCCCTGATTCATAAACCAAGCCTGCTTCTGCTCGACGAACCACTGGGAGCGCTGGATGCCCTCACCCGGCTGGAGATGCAAAGCCTGATTGAGGAAATCTGGGCGCACAGGCGCTTTACCGCTCTGCTCGTTACCCACGATGTCGAGGAGGCCGTTGCGCTGGCGGATCGCGTTATCGTGCTGCAAGACGGGAAAATTGCGCAGGAGATCAAGGTTTCCCTGCCCAGACCGAGAGGGCGGGATCGAGCCGCTTTCGCCTCCATCGTTAACCGGATCTTAAAGCAAATTATCGGAGCTCCGAAGCCTGTTTCGGGCATTTGGAACGAAGGGCCGGAATATGCCTCCCATTCCGTTCCGAGAATAGGCATAAGCAGTGCGGAATAGCGGAATGCAGCCAACCCCTCGCCTACAGGCTGAAGCCCTGCTATGCGGAAAGGTTGGCTTTTTTATGTATGAAATACAAGCCCGTTTTTGAATATATAAAGAAGATGGATGGATTCAGAAGAAGCTAAAAGCTTTCTGCAAGAAAGCTGCTTCGCAGTGACACATGATTCCATCATTTGTGCAGGCTTATATAAATCGCGGGGTTTCCATAATTGTGACATCCCTTTCAGTCCGCAAGCATACACTTGAACAAGCAGGACGGGGCTACCCTTCCAATCCAACCTGAGGGATGATATCCACGTGAAAATCCAATACAGCTCATACAGAGCATTCGTCTTTCGCCGGTTATGCAGAAAGAGCTCCATGATCATAACAGGATCTCTAATCCAGGGGTTCGGCATGGGCGTGTTTCTATTTCCTCATTCCATCCCCTCCGGCGGGGGAGCAGGCCTCGCGGTTCTGCTGAATTACTTACTTCACCTTCCGATCAGCATCGGTCTATGGCTTGCGAACATTTCGTTTCTCCTCTTTGCGGTTCAGTACCTCGGAAAGTTCAGCGCTTTCGGCACCATCCTTGTTATCACGACTACGGCTGTGTCCGTCAATTTTTTTGACGTTTATGTGGACAGCCCTTTTGCAAACGTCTGGTTCGACCTTTTGGCCGGGTCCCTGTTTCTGGGGACAGGGATAGCCGTCCTCATCGGACAGGGCGTTTCCAACGGAGGCATCGGATTTGTCGCTCTGGCGATTGCGAAATACAGGCGTATCAACCCGGGAACGTCCCTGTTTTGGATGAATACAATCATTTTTCTCGCCACCGCTTATTTGATCGATTGGAAAATCATTATTCAAGCGCTACTCTGCCAGTGGCTGTCCACGAGAATGGTCAACTGGTTTCATAACCCTTATGTTAGCCGCAGAAAAACGGGCGGCCATTTGGCCTGGCGGAAGAAATAACGGCTTATTCATGCTCCTGTTGATTCACGCGAATCATCAGCAAAGCCAGCAATCCGACCAAAAAAGTAAACACGGCAAGCGATGCGAACATACCTATTCTGGACCATTCCATGAGCCAGCCGAACAGAGGAGGGCCGATGGCAACCCCAAAGAATCTGACCGAACCGTAAAGCGAGGTTACAAATCCCCTTCTTTCTTTACCGACCGCACCTGTTATAAAGCTGTTGATGCAGGGGAGAATGAGCCCCGTGCCGAGACTGCTCAAGGCAAGAATCGAAATGAACACGGTCAGGTTTTTGAAAAACGGAAGGGTACCATATGAAACCGTCAAGAGGATAAAGCCGAGGACGATCAGCTTTTTCATGAGCTGCCGGTTCTGCCCGATTTTACTTCCGGTAATATACGAGGTAGTGCACATCACCAGCAAAGGAATCGCCAGAACCAGCCCTTTGATAACCCCGACAATGCCATACGATTTCTCGAGCGCATCAGATAAATAGAAGAGAATGCCGAACAACGTGAACAAGCAAGTTGCCCCCGCCAGATAGGCTGTTAGCAGCCATCTCCCCTCTTGCTTGAATACGCTAACCAGCCCTTGAACGTATTTGCCCAATCCTGGCGGCTCCTCTTCCCTCTTCTTTTCCTTGATCCAAATCCATGACAGAATGATCGAAATCAAAACCACGGCCGGAAATGCAAAAAATACGCCATACCAAACAATCAGCCCTATCAGTGCACCGAGGATCGGCGAGATTACTTTTCCAAAACCGTTGGAGGCTTCAACAAGACCCAGCACCCTGCTTTCCTCGGCCCCTTTAAACAGATCTCCCGCAAGCGCCATGGCAATGGGAGCGGTTCCCGATGCGCCGATTCCCTGAAGGGTTCGCCCAACGAGGATCCATACATAGGCATGCGAAAATAGCGCGGCTGCAAAACCGGCCAGCAGTCCGCCGATCCCGTAAAGGATCAAGGCCGGAATAATGACAGCTTTGCGGGTGAAGCGATCCGACAAATACCCGAGAACCGGAATGCAAAACGCCGCGACCAAAGAGAACATCGTAATGGTCAGACTGACCTGCAGCGACGACAGCTGGAGCTCGGACTTCATTTTGGGCAAAACCGGAATGAGCATGGAATTGCCCAGCGTCATAATAAGCGGAATGGAGCCTATCGCCACCATAGCCCTGGTCGAATTAGGCGAATGCGTTTCGGCCACTTTGCTTGCCTCCTTCAGATGTAAACCTTATATCGTTAACATGTCCTGGCACGAATAAGGTTATTCTGAGGGTCAGGGCAGCTGGACTTTACTTGTCTTGTTCAGGTCAGGACTGTTTAGATAAATTTGAAGACGACCGTGCTCTGGGGAAATGATAAAGATTGCCAAGCATAAGTCATTCCAAATGTATAAGCCCTTGTAAGGACTGTGCAATGTAGGAGAGTACTGTATTCCCCCATCTAACGACGAGTTGACTTCTTAGTCTCTTACTCTAACCTAAGCAGCCTTTAGCGAGAAACCCGCTCAGCCAATCCCAAGCAAATCGAATACGGCCAGCACGGCAATGGCTCCCAGTCCAGTACGCTCAGTGTCTTCACCGGTTTTTTGCAGTAAAAATGGAAGTCGGGTATTTTAGATTGTCGCGTTTTTACAATACCCGCCGATTTCGTTTCATTTATGATGGAATCGACAACACTTATAAATAAGGCTCAGAACCAACAATAAAACCAATGAATGGAGGACGACGCATGGATCTCGAATACGTGCTTTACATCGGGGCTAAGCCCGAAGTGATATGGCAAGCCTTGATTTCACCCGAGGGGACGCGGGCGCTATTTTTCGGCTGCATTCTGAAATCGACCTTTGAGGTCGGTGCCCCCTATGCATACATCGGACCCGGCAGCGATGGGGAGGAAACGGTTCATGTCTACGGCAAAATATTGGCCTTCGAGCCGAACCGGCTGATGAGCTACACGGAGCATCCCGGGCCATCCTACCGGGACAACCATGCGGAGCTGGAAACCCGAATTACGCTCACGCTGGAGACGGTGGGTAATTGTACAAAGCTGACGCTGGTGAACGACAGGTGGCCGGAACATCATCCTTCCTATGACAGCACGAAAGAAAGCTGGCCGATGATTCTGAGCAATCTCAAAACCTACGCAGAGTCGGGCAAGACATTGGATTTGGGCTGGTCATGAAAGCGGGGACCGGAATGACCATATACATAGCTCTACTGCGGGGAAATAAACGTGGGCGGCAAAATTCGGTGTATCCGCGACCGTTCGAACTTGGAACACCCTGAACAAACTCACCCAATTAGCGAGCGGATGAACCATGAATCATGGAGGCGAATCTGTGGACAAGAAACCTCATGAGCTGCCTATTCTATTCTTCGCGGATCAGTCCGCTTTCGAGGATTGGCTTGAACGGCAAGCAGAAACGGCAAAGCCGCCCTTTAAAAGGCGGCATTTTAGCTTGATGATGATAACTGCTAGCGGGTGTCAATCGGAATTGACCTTAGCCTCCGCATTTTTCCGGATATATTCTTCCGGGGACAAGCCAACGATACATTTAAAATCTTTGATAAAATGACTCTGGTCATAATAGCCCAGCTCGGCGGCAAGCTGCGGCCAATTCGCGGGCTGCCCATGGGCCAGCTGATCCGCAACCTCAAGCAGCCGGTACCGGCCAATGACCCATTTGGGCGAGATGCCGACATACTTGCTGAACATCCGCTGCAGCATTCTCGTCGTCAAATGGAACCGGGAGGCCAGGTCATCCACCGTCTTCATCGCCCGGTCCGCTCTTACGGTATCCACGATCGTTGTGATTAACGAGATTGTCTCATCCTGAACAGCAGGCATACGCCCCCGCAGGAAGGCTTCCGTAATCGCTACACGCTCATGGTCGTCATCCCCCGCCCGAATCGCCCGCTCCCAATCGGCGGCTTCGGCTCCCAGCACCTCATGGGCCGGGATCGATCGGCCGGTATAGGTGCTGACCGGAACGTTCACAAACGGGAAAAAGGCGCCAGGCCGAAACTTGACTCCAAACACGACGCCCTGCTCTTTCAATACATACGAAAATTTTTCCTTGACGATCCCTACGATGCGGCATTGATCCGGCTCGATGACCAGGTGGACCGAAGGATGGGGCAGGTTTTCCGAAACCTGCGGCGCCAGGCCGCGCAGATCCCAATCCACCGCCCAATAATGCTCCACGAACAGATCCAGGTCCTTCGATGGGGAAAATAAAGCTAACGTAAAATTCTCGCGTTTCTTCTGGACCTGCAGCAAACCGCTTGGCTTTTTCTCGCTTGTTTCCATTCGTGTCCTCTCCTCTGAATAGAAAATCGGGTCGGGCAGGCTCATTTTAGCACAGGTTTAGTCCCGAAAACGACAAAAACCCGCTCCAGCGAGCGGGTTTTCCGTATGAAGGCAAGCCGTAGACCCCGGACCGTAAATCCATGATTCGCCTTTATTTAGCTGTCTTGTTTCGGCCATTCGCCGACAAATTCCGCCTCGTCATAGTCAAAGAAGCCCTTCAAAACCTCTTCTCGATCATCGAGGAACAGCTGATCCGCCACCGCGCTCACGAGCTTCGGTATGGCATATCTCATGCCCGAAAGCGCCGAGGCCGAAAGACCGCAGCTGATCAAAGCCGAATAGTTAAAGGCAAAAAGTCCATGCAGACGTTTCTTGCCCTCTTCATCGCGGCTCAGGAAAGCAAAGCCGGGGCTCAGGTAAGGATGCGCGTCGACCAGCGGATTGGCCACCTCTTCCGGCGCTTTATACCGGTCGCCCCACCGGGCAATGTGGCCTTCAACAAGCTTCAGCTCCGGACGCAAAGCCGGATCGGAGAGAAGGCCGGTGCTGATGATCAGGAAATCGAAGGTGAATTTACCCTGAGGCGTGGTCACCACCGCCCCTTCGCCCGTGGCCTCCACATCAAGCCATGGCGAGCCTAAGTGCAGATTAAAGCCTGACCATGAGGCTGCGCGTCCAAAGGTATCATTGGTCGGCGGCTGATTGAACTTGAAGAAATGGGAGATCGCCGCATATTTATCGGCGCCTGGCAGAGCCGGGAAACGTTCAATCAAGCCGGAAACTTCCATCTGCCGAATCGGATTGATCCGAGGCAGCTCCTTGCGCCGGACGAAGACGTGAACCTCAGCCACACCTTCCGACAGCGCGAAATTAGCATTATCAAAAGCGGAAGCGCCGCCGCCGAGCACAGCCACCTTTTTACCCCGCAGCGCTTCGAAGTCAATGGCTTCCGAGGTGTGAGCATACAGATGACGCGGCAGTTTTTCCAAAATCATCGGCGGCACATGCCACTCACCCCCGCCCTGAATGCCCGTGGCCAGGATGACCTTTCGGGCCAGCAGCTGACCCGCTGGCGCTCCCGCTCCTTCGATATGCAGACGGTGAATCCCTTCTTCAGCAGGCTCAATCAGCTTAAGCTTCACTTCATTCACGACGGGCAGATCCAGAACCTTCCGGTACCAGCGCAGATAGTTCATCCAATCGCCCCGCGGAATTTTATCGAGCTGTTCCCAGCCCTCAGGGCCGAATTGCGCTTCCCACCATGAGCGGAAAGTAAGAGAAGGAATGCCAAGATCGATAGAGGTCAAATGTTTCGGTGTTCGCAGCGTCTTCATCCGGGCATAGGTGATCCATGGCCCTTCCAGCCCTTCCGGGTTCTCATCGATGACGAGGATGTTGGACACCCGTTCGCGCAGCAGGCCGAAAGCTGTGCCCAAACCGCTTTGGCCGCCTCCGACGATGACCACATCGTAGACATGCCCTTCAGGATGGCTGCGCGGCTGTACCCAGTCCACGCCTCCGTAAGCCAGATAGGATAGATCGGTTTTCACTCGTTCGTTCAAAGCTTCTAAACTCATATTTATCATACCTTTCAACGATATCCTTGAGATGCAGGTTCGCATGGGAGGGTGTGTCAATAATTTTGTGTAAACTCATTTATAGAGACTCCCCCATGGGGGAGATTGCCCTTACGGCAGATGTTGGCCGATGCGTTCGGGGAAGAAGACCGAGAACTGCAACAGCATTTGGCCCCAGTTCTGGACACGGCCTGTCCATTTGCGGGTGACATCCATGGTGACCAGATACAGCATCTTTAGCAGCGCCTCGTCC
>NZ_JAIOGQ010000010.1 GCF_019904135.1 Paenibacillus caui
TAACGTCTCAGTATTTCCGACGTCCATTCCCCTTAGATAACTCTTATCTTAGGGGAATGGATGTGTCCGCAGAAATATCTTCCTCGAAAATACATCTGGCGGACCAAGGGACGGCGCAAAGCGACGACCCGCAGCGGAAATGCGATGTTAGGCGACGTTAAGTCTGTTCCTTATCCCTATATAATTCCATACACATCCTGAAATTTCCTGCAATCACGTGCCGTTCGGTTTGTTTCATGCCAATTTCATATTTGTTTTCTTTCCCTATGAAATATTGATCCTGCCTAAAAGAATTGAAGATACATAAAGATATCTTTTAAAAAAACAAGAACATAAGTTCCTATTCTTTCAAAATAGACTTTGACATCATGATCCGTTTTGAATTACTTTACTATTAGGGTCGTGATCCAAAAAACGCGGTTTTCCTCCTCACGACCCTAATAGTAAAGTGATGCTTTGTCTTTCTTTTGAAAAAGCTCTTTTTGTTTTTTGAGGGTGTTATCATTTTTTAGGCAGGATCTTCGCTAAAACAAAAGTCGTTGAGTGATTGCACTTCAGACTTAATGTTGCCTAACGTCTTTTTCCCGAACTTCGCAAATATCTTTCGGGAACATCCCATTCAACTTCATGTTTACGAAGTGTTCATCCGTCATCCCGCCCCACCTTCTCCTCTCCTTCCAACATCATCCGATCCAAAGGGCTCTGGATTTTTCGGACATCCTTCACGCTGACATGCGTGTAACGCTCAGTCGTTTTGCTGCTTTGGTGGCCAAGAAGCTCCTGGATATACCTAAGGTCGATTCCATCCTCAAGCAGATGGGTCGCGAAGGAATGCCGGAGCGAATGGACGCTAACCGTTTTACCGATAGACGCCGCGGTTAAGGCTTCATTAAATACTTTTTGCACAGTTCTTTCTGTCAGGTGCTGAGCTCCATTTTGCCCCGGAAACAGCCACTCCTGGGGTTTATAACTTTGTATGTATTGATCCAGCGTAAGAATAGCAGCTTGGGAAAGAAGAGTATAACGATCTTTTCGGCCTTTGCCCTGCCTGATTAAAAGGGTTTTCCGATCGCGGTCGATATCTCTCAGCCTGATTCTAACCACTTCGCCTACACGCAGCCCTGCAGAATAGGTCAAGATAAGAATGGCTTTGTGCTTCAGATTATGTACTGCACTGAAGAGCGCCAGAACTTCCTGTTTGGATAAAACGTTGGGCAGCTTTTTTTCAGGTTTCGGGCGGTAATAAGCTACAACTGAATCAGGGATGCCTGCCACCTGCTGAAAATAAAACTTTACAGCACTTATCGCCTGATTCACGTAAGCATGCGAGCAGTGCTGCTTTAGTAAATGCAGAGCGTACTCCTCCAAAAGACGCGGGTTTACAGCAACCGACAGGGACTCCGCAAACTCATAAAACCTTCTGACTTGCCCCAAGTAAGCTTTAACCGTCTTTGAACTATATCCGCGCAAGTTCAGCTGCCGCTTCAGCTTGGCACTTTCCGAATCATTCCATTGCCGTTTACTTGAACCCGTTTTTAAACCTGCATTTATGGAATACTCAGGTTTTAGCTGCTGTGACCATTGCCAAAGCTTGGCATTTCCCTCAAGCAGATCGGGAGAAATTTGAACACTTTGGCAGTAAGCAAAACTTTCAACAAGTCCATCCAATACGGATACTGTTTTAGGGATCAGCCAGATGCCGAGCTTTGGAAGCCAACGTCTACCTGGGATTCGCCTGATGTTGTCAAGGTCTTCCTGAGCGAAACGAAATATACGGACCGATACATACTGATCATCATACTTCTCGATGGACAGCTCCATTTTAACCATTCCCTTCCTTGAGTATATATGCATTTGAAGTTTTTGGAAACCAAATAAAAAGAGGTTAGCCGCTCTCGTCAATGAGAACAACCAACCTCACGATGCTTTCGGGGCAAGTTATCAGTTCATTAGTATATCATTTCGTCGCATCATGTTTAATTTCCTTCTAATTATTGACAACCCCATCGAAAAAGAGTAACCCCTTGTCCTCCGCAACAATCACTTCAGAGCCATCATCCTTAAGCAGCTTCAAATAATATTCTTTGCTCATGGGGCAAGGATCGGGCGAATAGTATTGGTTATCCAACAACTTTACCTTTAGTATTTCGGATAATTTTCCATATAAGATTTATTAGGCTGTGCATATTCCATAGGATAAGCCGGCATACCACCATATGGAGATGTCATGGGTGCTGTGGATCCCGGATATGCATCAGTCTGGGAGGCTTCTTGTTCTAAGTACATTTTGTGGCAATACATTTTATCCAAACGCGGAATGTTGACAATGTTCCCCGGCATCAACGCGCTCGGATCTTGAATATGCGGATTCATGGCCTCAAGAATCGGCTGGGGACAATTGTACATTTGTGCCAGACTCCCAAAGGTATCTCCATCTTTGCATTGGTGCTGCTTGTAATACATGCCGTCTCGGGTCTCTTCTCCTCGGAAGAACGGGAAAAAGAAAGGGGAAATGAAAAAAAACGGAAAAAATCGACGTCTCGGGAAAAAGAAAGGATGAAAAAACGGGCTAAAGAATGGCCCAGGGCCGAAAGCACGACCCGGAAAAAACGGTTGTTCCATAAGTTTTGCCTCCTTGGAATATTCTTTTCCCCACACCATATGTGCGAATGCCCTTATTGGTTAAATGTCCATTGACAAATTCGAAAATTTTTTTTTGCTTGGATTGGATAGCTCTCCCAACCATTACTCTTTTAGCATTGTAGTTGCAATGATCGGAGCATTTATGCAAATGTTGTTCCTATACTCCGTTTTTATCAACGAGATTTCGGTTACAGTTGTATTCATCATTTTTACTGTAGATCTGCAATAATCAAAGGCTTGCATGAGCTTTTCCCGGGATAATCTGTTCGCTATTGTGCAGTGAGGAATCCACCTGCCGGGCTCATACAATGAGTCTGAGTGATCATGATTACCCTAGCACAAAACAAAATGGAGGCCCTCAAAGCCTCCATCCTCTCTAATTCTATTCCAGTTTGTGAAGGGCTGCTTTCTTTTCCAAAATAACGCGATCTTTCTGAATGAATGCTGATTTCTCATAGGTTTGAATGGCCGTTTGGTTGGAGCTTCCCGTTACAATCTTTATGGTTGTAACCCCGCGTCCGGTGAGCTCTTTCTCCAGGAAAACAAGGATTTGTGAAGCCAGTCCTCTCCTTCTGGCTCCCTCTTCCACATACATTTCGGTTATTTCCCCTTGCAGCTCATGGTAACAAAACGATGAAAAAGACTGCGCGCAAGCAAACCCAACCAATTCTTCATTCAAAATAGCCACCGCGACCAATTCGTTAGCCTGCATCAAGCTTTGCTCAACCTCAGCCATACTCATTTCCACTCCGTTAAACTCCCGATTAAGCCGGACAAGGGCTGCTGCATCATGAACAGATGCAAGCCTGACGTATTTATTTTCAGGCATACAAATTCTCCTCAATTAATCCATAATCCGAGCAATCACACGGGCTATGGAAGAATCAGCTTGAATAGGGAGAGGCAGTGCCGTCACTTCGAACGATTTGGCGCTCTTCAATGGTTCCAAACGGGTGAGGTTCTCGATAATCAGAATTCTGTTTTGAAAAAGAGTTTTATGTACTTCAAACGGATACTTATCTGGTGAAGGTGTATCCAGACCTACCATTTTGACGCGTTTTCGAACTAACAGCTCCGCAAATTGCGGCGTCAGCACCGGGTAATCCTCAAAATACTTCGACTCCCCATAGAACTGGCTGTGGCCCGTATGCACAATCACAATTTGATTCGGCTTAATGAGTTGCTCATACTCTTCTTTGTAATCAATGATGCTTTCTCCGGTAACATCCAGCAAACATCCTTCACCTATAAATGTCTCGATCGGAAACTCGCTGAGACACTCTTGGATATCGAGCAGATGCATGGGACCATCGATATGCGTACCTGCATGCATATTTACACTCAACTGGTGATTATTGTAATAATCCTTCCGGATTTGTTTGGATTGTACCAATACGGTCTCAGAATCTCCCGGATACACCGGCATTCCGTCTTGAATGATATGGGAGAGGTCAATAATCATTTTTTTCTCCTCCTGTTACGGCTGAAGTAAAATGGACAAAAGCTTGGACTATTGTGAAAAATTACTGTTTGCTGTTGACCCAGTTGGGAATATGATGGGCGAAATATTGTCCCGCTCACTTCTTACAACGCTTCATTTGTCCCTAAATAAACGGGTACAATCTCAGTTTCTTGGATTTCGCCATCAATCATTTTCTCCACCTGATAGGCTCTTGCAGACGGACGTGAACTAACCACTCGGTAAACCTCTTGATCTGCAAAATGAAACGCCACCCCATCGTCTGCTGCTTTGCCGCTTATGACCTCGTTTGACTTCATCAATTGATGATAGCTCGCTCTTCTGTCTGCTTCTCCGTCATAGTGAGGACAATTGCTGCCGCTGAGAAAGCCTAAGCAATCGAGCTTTGTAAGTTGACCTGGGATCGAATCCGTTACCCCCTGCTCAAACCAGCAAATGGAGCCGGCGCTGATGCCTGCCAAAACGGTTTGATTCTCCCATGCTCGTCGCAAGTATGTATCCAGCTTCCATTCTTTCCATAAGATAAGCAAATTTCTTGTATTTCCTCCACCTACATAAATAATATCCTTATCCAGAACAAAGTCTTCCAAATCGCCCGTTGGTGGCTTTAACAAGGAAAGATGTGAAGGTATACATTCAAGCTGATCAAACGCTTTATAAAACCCATTAATATATCCTTCTGAATCTCCGCTCGCTGTAGGCACAAAACAAACTTTTGGTTTTCTTGACGAAGCTTGTTTAAGTATATATTGATCTAATAGCGGATTTTCAGGTTCCATAGAGAACCCGCCCCCGCCCATTGCAATGATTTGTTTCATGGAATCATCTCCTGGTCATGTGATTGGGATGCGTTAATTGCTCCCTTACTTCCTAAATCCGTTTCGGCTCCCATTGACTGTCGCATAAAACTACAGATGTCTCAATTTGTCTTTCAGGAACATTCCAATATGTATTTAATAAGCGCTTCTTCTCATGGGATGAAACAAGTCTGAAGCCATTCTTAATGTAAAATTTTTTGGCCCATTCTGCCGAATCCCAGGTTCCTATCAAGATCGGTTTATCTGTCAGAGTCACCAGATGAGACAAAAGCTTTGTACCGATTCCACTGCCGCGTTGGTTGGTTCGTACATAAGCGTGCCTGACACGTCCCCTTTATCCTGAATCCCCATCACTCCCAACAGAACATCATTTTCTGCGTAACCCCAGAATACTACGCCATCGTTCACTTCATGCTTCAATTCTTCTATAGTCATGTATGGTTCGTGGTACCTGTCGTCTGGAATTACTCCTTTATAAGCAGGTGCGGCGTCATTAATAATCTGACCGATGATTTCCGTATCCGAGGTGTTACACAATCTGATCATGATATATAAACCTCCTTCCAAAACGTTGATACAATTTCATTGCGGGATTATGAAGGTCAACGCTTAACGATATTGCCTTGACCCTTCGCTTTTGCTTGATGTAACAAGGTTTTTATTAACTCTGTTCCAATACCTTTGCCCCTAAATTCAGATCGAACAGCCATGCCCAGTTCCGGTGTTTCATCGTTTCACTAGGGTACTAAGAATTACTCTAAAAAAGCTCTCCCAGTCTTTACAGCATACGCATAATCTTCCCGTCCGTTTTTATTAGTAATAGAGCTAGCTTTTTCCCAATCGTAATGAACCATTACATGCTCAATACTCCATGTTATTCCTGAAGCCTTATGAGCAATTACATATTCCGCATGGGGTGAATTCGATTCCATCGCATGTGGAAATGGCAGATCGTCATAATAAGCAGGCAAACCTACGCTGCCCGAATTAACGATGAACTTGCCGGTTGGTAAAAATATGGCTTTAAACACATGACTGTGGCCACAAAATATATAATGCTGCGGAACTTCTTGCAATTCCTTGGAAAGTTGATCCGGTTTCTTGTAACGAACGCCTGATCCATCTACCTCTTCCAATAAATACCGGTCATTTAAAAACGGAGTTCCATGACAAAATAAAATGTCCTCAAATACCCACGTGTCCTTAAATGTTCGAATCCAATTCTCGATCTCGTTATTGGTCAAGGGCTTTACAAATTTATAAGTAGCAGAATTGATATCTTCAGCCAGCAGAATCTGGTCGCAATTCCCCATAATATGAATGATGTTTTTGTGAGCCATCAGTTGCTGGGCCGTACCTAACGGGTCAATGGGACCGAACAAACTGTCTCCCAAATTAACGATTGAGGAAATGCCCCGGTTTGAAATATCTTTTAATACAGCCTCCAGTGCCAAACTATTGCTGTGTATATCTGAAATAATGGCAATCGACTCATGCATATAAATTAACTCCTATTTTATGTATATTTAGGCCATTATCTCCAGCTAAGATCATCTGATAATCAAATTACCTCAAAGAGAAATAGACCGCCCTGCCTAAGGAAACGGTCTATTTCGACCACTTAGCGGCCGACTGCTCATTATGCAGTTTGTTGTACTTAGGAGCCGTACCGAGCACGGCTCCTCACTTATTCTTACCTCAGTATAACTTATTTTAGTTTAAAACGGTTCTACAGTAATTGCAATTAGTGTTTCTTTTCGTCACTTCGTTATCCTGTCAATGGCTGCTCTTGTCTTGGAAATAACTAGCAGCTAATTATCATAAACTGCTTTCATCGTGAACTGATCCACAATATGATCATCCATTTTTCGATACAATTCGTTCATTAGAAAGCCGTTCTCAAGATCAAGCATCGTATCAAGCGCATAGACATGAATTTCATACAAATGAGGGCAATCCGGCGGAGTCATTCCGCCGTAAAAGCTGGAGAGAGCCTTGCTTTGCTGTCCGCCTTGAATGCTAATCCAACTATTTGCACCCTGTACAAAATCGTTGGCGGTTTGGCTTTCGTTTTCAAAAAGCTCATTTCTTGTTATATTAGCGGCGAGCCAATGCACCCAAGAAAATCCTCCTGTCACCGGATACGCGTCCTTATCTTCTAAGACTAGAGCAAAAGATACCGTATCTTTAGGGGCCTCTTCAATTTTTAACGGGATCGAGCAGGTGGGTACTCCGTTTTCATTAAAGGATGCTCCCCGTTTGCCATATTTATCGTGAATCTTCCCATTTCTAATTCCCGAACTTGTTACAATCATATTTGTATCCTCCCTGTTTATTCAAGGAGCTGCGCAGTTCCTGATTACAAATCGATTGTAATGTAAATCGTTTCAGTTGTGTATTACTTACTTTTTAGTAGGTATGAGAATCGCTATTTTTCATGTTCAAGCAAGTAATCAATGCCTATTTGCTGCATAATATGAAGGGCTTCTAAAATTCGTTCTCCCTGCGGCTTGGTTAAGAAATACTCGACACGCAAAGGATATCCTTCATGCACCTTTTTACGAACAAAGCCAAATTCTATCAATTCTTTTAATTGCTCGAGCAGCATTTTTTGGGTGATGCCTTCGATATCTCGTTCCAATTTAGACAATGAGGTTTTTCCAAGCCTGAGTCTCCATAAAATAATAGGTTTCCATTTCCCTTTTATCATGTCGTGTGTCAGTTCCAATGGGCATGTAAACTTTTCACGTATTTTCATCACAATGCACCTTCTTTGTTCTTGCCATTACCCATTACACGTTTGCCATATACGGTTAAGCCCGGGATACGTTATGGCCGAATTGGCGGATATGCAGGGGCACTGGCAGCCCAAGCTTCTGCAACTCTTTATAAATCCAGTTCACATGGTAATTGTACACGATCCCTACATGATCTTGATCTTGATCCTGAGAATGAACCTTTCCGGCAAGCGGCTCCGTATTCGAATCGTCTACGTCCTCAAAATTTATCCCTTTCAACTCCAGGTGGTGTTCGTCCACAAGTCTTCGCAAAATGATCAAGTGCTCGTAAATGTGCCGGTAGGACTCAATTTCATCTCCGATCTGGTCCATCGTTTCGCTGATATCCTTTTTAAGATGAAACTCATCCCTGCACAGCTCATAATACTTTTCCAAGCTGTTCAGTTCAGCTCTGAGTCCTTTCAAGTCCGCTTCTTCGCCAAGCTCTGCCATCTCCTCGAAAATTTGAGCCATCCGTTTCGCCAGCGCTTTGCGGGCTTTGTGCAGCTTGACCTCGTGTCTCGGCGGAAAAACGGCATAATTGACAATGACGGCGACCACAATCCCGATCACGGTATCAATAATCCGGTTCAGGCCGTAAGACATAGGGCTTTCGCCATTCTGCAGATTCAGCATAATGGCCAGAAACACAATGCAGCCGATGGAAACAGACTTCTTCCAGTGCAGCAAATTGCATAGATAGATGACAACCATGACTCCAATAGCGCAATATACAGCATTTCCTGGCTCAATGAACGCAAAACTGGCCCCCACGATTGCCCCGACCATAGTTCCCATCGTCCGATGCTTGCCAGCCGTAAAAGAATTGGTGATCGAATTCTCCATCGATATAATCGTTGCAATGGCCGCGTAGAAAGGATATTCCAAATGCAACAGCGCAGAGACGATCAGGCAGACACAAATAGCGATGCCCGTCTTAATATTCCGCAAACCTATGACCCACTTCATTCGAAAATCAACCCCTAATACAGTTCAGAAGAGTATTATATAGGATTGTTTAAAACGGCATCAACTAAAAATCGCCGCTAAGCATCTGTTTGCGGCGATTTTGGAGCTTATTTTCTGATAATTCATGAAAATATCATATTATACAAAAGAGATGCCCCTTATAGCGTTAGCCATTCGGGACATCCCTGTTCCATCCTTTGTCTATCAACTATTCCAAAGCGCTCTTCAAGTCTTCGATCAGATCCTCCTGATCCTCGATGCCGACCGAGATCCGAATAAGGCCGTCCGTAATTCCCAGCTCTGCGCGGCGTTCCGCCGGGATCGAAGCATGCGTCATCCGGGCGGGAACCGAAATCAGGCTTTCCACCGCCCCAAGGCTTTCCGCCAATGAAAAATAGTTCACCTTGCTCAGCACTTCTTCCGCTTTGGCGGCGCTGCCCGCGTCGAAGGAGATCATACCGCCGAATCCCCCGGCTTGCCGTGCTGCAAGCTCATGCTGCGGATGGCTGGGCAGTCCGGGATAGTACACCTTCTTAACCGCGGGATGATCTGTAAGGAAGGCAGAGATTGCGCGGGCATTTTTCTCGACAGCCTCCATTCTCAGACCCAGGGTTTTGATCCCCCGGATGAGCAGCCAGGAATCCTGAGGCCCCAAAATCGCCCCCGTCGCGTTCTGGATGAAATGAAGCTCATCCGCTAGCTTCTCGCTATTCACTACCGCGAGCCCCGCCACAACGTCGCTGTGCCCTCCAATATATTTGGTTGCCGAATGCACCACGATGTCGGCCCCCAGCGTAAGCGGCGTCTGCCAGTAAGGCGTGCTGAACGTATTATCCACGATCAGCAGCAGACCGTGCCGTTTCGCAAACTCCGAAGCGGCTTTCAGGTCCGTCACTTTCAGCAGCGGGTTCGTCGGCGTTTCCACAAAAAGCGCCTTGGTCTCGGGGCGAATCTCCTTTTCCACCGCCTCAAGATTCGTAGTGTCAACGAACGTTGACTCAATGCCTGCCCGGTTCAGCACTTTGCTTGTGATCCGATAGGTGCCTCCATAAACATCGTCAGTTAGCAGAACATGATCGCCGTGGCTAAACAGCGAGAAGACGGCATGGATAGCTGCCATCCCCGAGCCAAAAGCGAACCCCCTCACGCCTTCCTCCAGATCCTTGATCAATTCCTCGAGCGCAAAACGGGTAGGGTTTCCGGTCCGGGAATACTCGTAGCCCTTATGTACCCCAATTTTCTCCTGCTTGTATGTGCTCACTTGATAGATCGGAACACTGACCGCTCCTGTATGCTCATCCCCTAAAATTCCGCCATGAATCAGTTTCGTTTTTCGGCGCATTCAAATGCCTCCTTCATATATCTTTTTGCTCAAATATCTTTCACTGCTGTCCGGAAAAACAGTGACGATACAGGCTCCCTCCGGAGCCTGTTCCGCTTCAACCAGTGCGGCATGCAGCGCAGCGCCCGAAGAGCTGCCGACAAGCAGCCCTTCCTGCTTGGCCAGTTCCTTCACCCGGTTAAACGCATCCTCATCGCTTATCGTATGGATGGCATCGAAATAGGAAGTGTCCATAAACTTCGGAATCATTTCCATCCCGATTCCTTCCGTTTTGTGCGGACCGGACGGGCCGCCATTCAGAATCGAACCTACAGGCTCAACAATTGCCGTCTTTATGCCGGGATTTTGTTCCTTCAAATAGCGCGCCGTTCCCATAAAGGTTCCCCCGGAACCGGCTCCGGCTACGAAAATATCCACTCTGCCGTCCAGATCAGCCCAAATCTCAGGGCCCATAGTGTTGTAATAGGCCTCGGGATTGGCAGGATTGGTGAACTGCGAGGGGCAGTACGCACCCGGAATCGACTCCACCAGCTCCTGCGCTTTTTCAATCGCTCCCTTCATTCCCTTTGCAGTTGGAGTATGCACGATGGTTGCACCCAGCGCCTTCATCAGCTCCTGCTTCTCCTGGCTGAACTTCTCGGGAACGGCAAATATGACTGAAATGCCGTGATGGAGCGCGGCCATCGCGAGCCCAATCCCCGCATTGCCCGCTGTCGCTTCGACCAGCGTCCCTTCCGGTTTCAGCTTGCCCGATTCAAGCGCTTCCGCAACTAGCGCCTTTCCGACGCGGTCCTTTACGCTGCCGCCGGGATTCATAAATTCCAGCTTCGCGAACAGCCGGATTCCGCGCGGAAGAGAATAGCTTGTAATCTCCACCGTCGGCGTATTGCCGATCAATTCCAATGTATTCCGGTAAATACGCATTTTATAAGCTCCTTTGGCACAAAACATAAAATAATGAACGGCCTCTTAAAATCCATCCAACTCTATTGGAATAATATATATTATATTCCTTTTTTCAATTTTTACAAATCCCTCCAAAACCCTTTTAAACATAGCCGACATTGGCTTTGAACTCTTCAGTTCTGTCCAGTTTCTTGTTCGCCCTATGGAAGCCCGGACCAAATTGTGAGAAGATAGTACTTATAGTAGAGAACAGGAGGAATGTCGTAACATGAATCCCTTATTCGGTCGTACCAGATACGTGATCAGAAAGAAAGTGTTTTCTCTATTGGGCACCAAATATCATATCTATGATGACAACCGGCAATTGATTTTGTATTCCGAAATGAAAGCCTTTAAATTAAAGGAGGATATCCGGCTTTACAACGACGAAACGATGGCCCGCGAACTGCTGCATATTCAAGCCCGCAGCCTTCTCGATTTCTCGGCGACTTACGATGTTACGGATTCGGAAACCGGCGAACCAGTCGGCGCTTTGCGAAGAAGGGGCCTCAAATCCATCCTGAAAGACGAATGGATTATTCTTGCCCCGGGAGACCGGGAAATCGGCCGCATTAAAGAGGACAATCCTTTTCTGGCAGTCATAAGGCGATTTATCAGCATCATTCCTCAACGTTATCATGTTGAAATGAACGGACAGAAAATACATACATTCCAGCAAAACTTTAGCCCCCTTGTCACCAAAGTGAACGTCGATTTCTCCGGCTTCGGGCAGCAGATGCTTGACCCAAGATTGGGAATAGCCGCCGGGATTCTTCTTTGCTCCATTGAAGGCAAGCAGGAGTAAAAGGCTTAAAACTAGCGATCACATCCGACTTAAGGCAATCCGTTTCAGCACGGTGACAGCTTGCCTGATCTGCCCGCCTTAGGACCTTGGCTAAAGCAGACAGACTGCAAAGCTCTGCGACGAGCTCCGCCGTTTGGGCCATCGTCCAGTCCAATGCGGGCAGCAAAACGGCCCGGGCCATTTGATGGCCAGAGCCGTGTTTGGGGCAGCGGAAACAGGCATATATCAAGCCTCTCTTATTTCACTTTATACCAGACTTTTTCGATAAAAGCCCATATCCAAAATGAGACCGGCAAGCTGTTTCTGAATAACTAGAAGCAGGCCGGTCAACTGATCTTTGCCGCCTGGCTCTCCTTCCTCCGCCTGAACATCGTGATCCAGATAATCTGAAAGTTCAATCGAAGCAGGGAACTGATGGACCAATGAAGTCGCATCGGCAATCAGCTTGCTCTCAAGCCTGGTGTATTCCTCAGATTTGATGTGCGGCTTCAGGTAACCCCAGTGAATCCTCAGAAACTCCGGATAAGCAGCCAAAATTCTGTAATCTTCCGGCACGATTAAATGGCGATGTTCGCGTGCAATTTCATCCAGCAGCAGCCTGGTAGATAAAGCGTTTTCATATAAACTTGAATCATCATAAGTTGCGGTGGCCAGCTTCCCTCCCGGTTTTACGGCATTCGAGAAATGCGATGCTTCGTTGCCGTTTCCTAAAAGGGGGCGTCCGTTCAAAACTTCGAGCCAACTGCTCACCATGAGCAGCAGCTTGGGATTCAATTCGCAACTGGCGTTTACGATATTTCTTAACGTTTCGAAGGCACCGGGACTGTACAAGCTGCGCCAATTGATCAAAGGCGGTGCCAAAGCGAGAGTTTGACTGCGCAGCAACCATGCGGCCTCCTCTGCTTCGTCCGAAAGGAGGCTGGGTCTAATTTGTACCCATGCTTTCTCCAAAAACTCCGTAAAAGGCTCAAGCAGCCGGAAGACAAAAGGAACACGCGACACCCCAAGCACGAAGGCTACATCTCCCCTAAGCTCTTCAGACATAAACTCGAAGCTCTTTCCCTGAAATGCCGAAACCGCCATTTTGTCCTGCATGTTTCTCCTCCCTAACCATGTTCTCAAGCATGATTTGCCACTAATTTATGTATATATGCAATAGAAGCAAAAAGACCGATAGTTACCATCTTTTACCTAAAAAAAAGAAAAAGACAAGAATGGGTCTTGTCTTCTTCCTTCAGAGTCCTTTCGCTTATTGTACAGTTAGATAAAGAAGAACGGCAGTAGAAAAAGAAGCGCAATCGCTGCCCACTCCAAAGCAAAGGCTCTACCGTAGCCATAGCCGCCAGGGCCTCCGTACGGTCCCACCGGCCCATAGGCAGAGGTCTGGGCCTTCGTTTGAAGCTTGGACTTATTTTTCTGATGGATCTTCTCAAGCTGCTTTTTCGCTTTTTGCGGGTCTTTGGACAACACCTCGGCACTTTGTACCGCGCCATTGAATTCCACTCCATTCTCGGTCACACCGCTGATGACGCCAAATACCTGCGTACCATCGTGAAGAATGGCGCAGACGCGCTGGCCAATGTAAGGCTTGCACGTATCTTTATCGATCGGATTGATCAACTGCATGAATCTTTCCTCCCTCTTCGTCTGATTCATAACAGTATATTCCGCTCTTTCCAGGTTAGTTAAAGAACAGGGCGCAGTCTTTAAAGCTCAATAACGAAAGGGGCTACTACAATGAAATACGCTGACATGATCGCACTCACCGGGGAAGGAGCAGCCCATCCCGGGGGATTTGAAGGAACCGTAAGGCTGCTGAAGGCATTTCCATTTCCGCAAGGCTCAACCATCCTGGAGGTAGGCTGCGGCACAGGGCGAACCGCCTGCTATTTGGCCGAACTGGGTTACAGCGTAACGGCGCTCGACCATAATCCGAGAATGCTGGCGAAAGCACGGGCCAGAGCCCGCGTCGAACAGGCCGATGTCCGTTTTGTCGAAGGGGACCTTGCCTATCTCCCGTTTGAGGACAATACCTTCGATTATGTGTTCGCAGAATCCGTCACGCTGTTTGTTGATCCCGATGCGGCATTCTCCGAATATGCAAGAGTGCTTGCGCCTGGCGGACGGCTGTTTGACCGCGAGTTGTTTGGCAAGAGGAAGAACCGGAAGCTGGAAAATAAAATGCGGGAGTTGTACGGCATTCATTCCCTCCCCTTGATCGGCGATTGGGTAGAACGCCTGAGAGCTGCGGGTCTCACACATCCACAAGTATGGGCTGACGAAGGAAGGGCACAACCGCTGCCGGGAACCCAGGATGCTATTCCATGGGGAGATCCAAACCAGATCCTGGATGTCAGCAGGCTGATGGACCCCGAAGTAACGGACTTTATGGAGCAAAATCAATCTTTTATCAGCCAATACGGGACCGAACTCAGCTATGCCGTTCTCATTGGCAGCAAACCCGCGGGTTAACGATCCAGGATCGGCTCCACTATTTAAAAAAAACAGGTGATTTTTATTTCCGGAGTTCAAAAGCGGCCGGCCTCTTCCTTGATGTTGATCTGATCTAGCCCGCGGGTTTCCCGCACGATGTAGAGAGGCCTTCCTTTGGTCTCGTCATAGATTCGACCGACATATTCGCCAAGCACGCCGAGCATTAGCAGCACAAAGCCGTTAAACAGCAGCATCAAACTAATGATGGACGCCCAGCCTTTGGTCGTTGAGCTTGTAAAAAGAGCGCAGTAGATCACGTACAGCAGGTAGATAAATCCCGCCCCGGAAAGAGCGGCGCCTGCGTATCCGGCAATTTTGAGCGGCTTGGTTGAAAAAGAGGTGATACCCGTGCTTGAGCTCTCTCCGACCGAACACGAACTGCTGCGCTATCTTGTACTGAATCATGGGATTGTTCTCAGCAAAAGCCTGATTCTGGATAAAGTATGGGGTTACGATTTCGGAGGAGAAGAAAATATAGTGGAAGTTTACATCCGTTCTTTGCGGGACAAGCTGGGGGACAAAGAACACCGACTGATTCGAACGCTGCGCGGAGCCGGATACAGGGTCGACCTGCCATGAGACGTCTTGGGTGGAAGCGGCTTAGAACATGGCTGATCCCAAAATCGCTCCGGGTTCAGCTCCTGACCCGATCGCTTTTCATACTTGCAGTTCTTCTGCTGCTGATTGGCGGAGTTCAATATTTTATGATGAAAAATTTTCTATACAGCAGCAAAGCTGAAGCGATGGAAAACCAGCTCAGATCCATGCCGGTCGATTTGCTGATCCGGCGGGAGGAGAATAGCAGTACGCAGTCCGGTGACCTATTGCCCAATCTCAACAAAACGCCGCAGGGCAGGTTCGAACGGCCGATCATTTTTACGCCTCCGGATACTTCGCTTGGTTACATTCGGGAAGATGGCACTTATATCACCCTGACGCAATCCACCGATATGGGATACCCGATTCTTTCCGCCGAAGAATACGCGATCATTCAGGAGCGATGGCAACATCACAGCAAAATAAAGTACCGGATTGTCAAAGACACAAACGGACAAGACCAACTGGTCGTCTTTCGTCCGGCGGATAGTCCTCCCGTCCCGGAACGCCCCGGATTTGAAAATGGGCAGGAAATCCGGCGGACAGCCCTATTAACGGACTGGTGCAAATGGGGATCAGCACCGGTCCGCTGCTCGAGGTGGCGTTCCGCCAGCTCGTCATCTTTATCATTTTATCAGCAGCAGCGATGGCTGCGGGTCTGGCTCTATATATGCCCGTTATCCGGCGGACATTGATCCCGCTGAACCAGATGATTCAGGCTGTTATGCGTACCGATGCCGGAAATCTGCAGCAGCGGGTTCCCGAGAGGCTCGGCCAGGAGGAAATTGACCGGCTGTCCTCTTCTTTTAACGGCATGCTGGAGCGCCTTGCGCTTTCCTTTGAAGCCGAGCGGGAAGCCAAAGAGCAGATGCGCCGCTTTACAGCCGATGCCTCTCATGAGCTTCGCACGCCGCTCACATCCATACACGGCTTTCTGGAAGTGCTGCTGCGGGGTGCCTCCGTCAAGCCTGAACAGCTTCAGTCGGCGCTCAGCAGCATGTACGGCGAATCGGTCCGCATGAAGAAGCTGATCGAAGACCTGCTGACGCTTGCCAAGATGGACCGCGCCCCCGAACTGTACCTCAGCCGGATCAGGCTTGATGCGCTTGTGCTTGAAATGGAGCCGCAATTGCGTATGCTTTCTGGGCCCAGAAGCGTTGCTTTTGATCTTACAGCCGGAATAACGGGTGAATTCGACCAGGACAAGCTCAAGCAGGTCATTCTGAATTTGTTTCAAAATGCCGTCCAGCATACCAACCCGGTCCACGGCAGGATCCGTGTCTCCCTGACATCCACGGAGGACGAGATCCTTCTCGCGGTCAATGACAACGGACCGGGCATCCCGGAAGAACATCTTCCCCACATCTTTGAGCGGTTCTATCGCATTGATGTCGCCAGAGCCCGCAAGCAGGGCGGGGCCGGACTGGGTCTGGCCATCAGCGCATCCATGGTGGAAGCGCATGGGGGTAAAATAACCGTTGCGACGAAGGCTGGAGAAGGAACGACGTTCCAGGTTCATCTGCCGCTTCAGCAAAGCTAATAGCAAAAGGGTTCCGCAACCGGCCTCTTGCCCGTGCGGAACCCTTTGCTTAACCACCTGTTGCCGTCCTATCGGACACCAAAGCGACTGCATACTGTATATGAAAAAGCCCAAAATCGGGGAAGTCGCTTCCGGACTTTGGGCTTATTGCTTCTTGCGCGACTTATTTCTTCTCGACAGCGTGACCGCCGAATTCGTTGCGGAGCGCCGCAACTACTTTGCCGTTGAACGTATCGGCTTCCAGGGAACGGTAGCGCATCAAAAGCGACATCGCGATAACCGGCGTCGCCGCCTGCAGATCGAGCGCTTCTTCAAGCGTCCATTTGCCTTCTCCCGACGAATGCATGATCCCTTTCAGTTCTTCGAGCTTGCTGTCCTTGGAGAAGGCATGCTCCGTCAGCTCCATGAGCCAGGAGCGAATGACGGAACCGTTGTTCCAGACACGGGCTACCTTTTCATAATCGAAATCATAGCTGCTTTTTTCCAGCACCTCAAAGCCTTCGCCGATCGATGCCATCATGCCGTATTCAATCCCGTTGTGGACCATTTTCAGAAAATGGCCGCTTCCGGAAGGACCGGCGTACAAATACCCGTTCTCCACCGCCGTATCGCGGAAAATAGGCTGAGCGACTTCCCACGCTTCGGGATCGCCGCCAACCATATAACAGGCGCCGTTCCGTGCGCCTTCCATGCCGCCGGACGTTCCGGCGTCCATATAGTAAATACCGGATTGCTTCAATTCGTCATACCGGCGTTTCGATTCCTTGTAATGGCTGTTTCCGCCTTCTATAATAATATCTCCCTTGCTGAGGAGCGGTGAAACTTCATTCAGAACAGAATCCACAACGCCGTGCGGAACCATAATCCAGAGCACTCTGGGCGTTGGCATGGCCAACACGAGATCCTGCAGGCTGGACGTTCCCTGCGCACCGTATTCCACCATTTCGGCAACGGCGTTCTTGTTCAGATCAAACGCCACTACCTCATGTTTGTGATCCAGCAGGTTTTTTCCCAGATTCAATCCCATTTTACCTAAACCGATTAATCCAACTTTCATGAATGAGTGTCCTCCTAAAAGTTTTGTATAGCATAAGCTGCGTTGAGTTACTACGACAAAACTGACTTCGAAAGCATTGGCTTAGTTTTGTATAGCATAATCTACGAATGAGTTGCTGCGACAAAACTGACATCGAAAGCATAGGCTTAGTTTTGTATAGCATAAGCTGCGTTGAGTTACTACGACAAAACTGACTTCGAAAGCATTGGCTTAGTTTTGTATAGCATAAGCTGCGTTGAGTTACTACGACAAAACTGACTTCGAAAGCATAGGCGTAAATAAAATTACCACCATTTAAAGCCGTCTTGGGCCAGCAGTTCGTGAGCGGCGATGGGTCCGTCGCTGCCTGCAGGGTAAAATTGAAGAGGAACCCGATTCTCGGCGAACGCATCCAGCACCGGTTGAACCCAAGCCCACGACAATTCTACCTCATCCCAATGGGCAAAGAAAGTAGAGTCCCCAAGCAAAGCATCATGGATCAGATTCTCGTATGCTTCAGGCGTTTCCTCGGAGCTGGAGCTGAAATTCATGATGACAGGATCGAGCTGTTTGCTGTTGTTTTTATCTTTCACATTAAGCTGGAGCGATATGCTCTCCACCGGATTAATCTCAATGGTCAGCAAATTCGGACTGATTTCTTCGTCAGGGAAAGTAGCGGCCTGAAGCGGCGCTTTAAATTCGATGACGATCCGCGTCGACTTCTCGCCGGTGCGTTTGCCTGTACGAATATAGAACGGTACTTCGCTCCAGAACGGAGTGTCTATCATTAGACGCGCAGCAACATAAGTATCGTTCTGCGAGTCCGGCCCGATGCCGTTCTCTTCTCTGTATCCGGGTACTGATGCACCCTTGACGCTGCCGGGGCCGTATTGCCCGCGAACGACATGGGCTGCCACATCTTCCTTGCGGATCGGACGCAGGGATTCAACAATATATTTTTTCTTCGCGCGGACCTCTTCAGGCATGCTGCGGTTCGGGAGATGCATTGTAATCATCATCAAAAGCTGCATCATGTGGTTCTGGAACATGTCGCGGATTGCGCCGGAATGATCGTAGTAAGCAGCTCTTTCTTCAACCCCAACCAGCTCATTGGCTGTAATCTGCACATTGGCAATGAAGCGGTTATTCCACAGGGCCTGAAGCACCGGATTGGCAAACCCGAGCACCTCCAGATTTTGCACCATCGGCTTGCCCAAATAGTGATCGATACGGTAAATTTCTTCTTCTTTAAAAGATTTGCTTAAGTTCTCATGAAGCGCTCTTGCGGAAGCGAGATCGTGGCCGAACGGTTTTTCAATGATCAGGCGTTTCCAGCCTTGGGTAGACCCAAGTCCGCTGGCATTAATGTTATGGGCAATCGTCTCAAAAAACTCAGGAGAAACCGAAAGGTAAAACATCCGGTTTTCCGGAATTTGCAGCTCGCTTTCAAATTTTTCCACAACGGTCAGCAGCTTCTTGAAATCTTCAAGATGGTTTACATTCAACGCGCTATAATGAAAAGCACCAAGGAAAGCATCCAGGGTACTTTCGTCAATAGGTCTTCTGGAAAAACGTTTCAGGGAGTCCTTCACGCTATCCTGAAAATCCGGGTCTGCAATTTCTCTTCTGCCCAGACCGATCACGGTGAAAGACGAAGCAATCTTCTGATCCAGATACAAATTATATAAAGCAGGATAAATTTTACGCTTCGCTAAATCTCCTGTTGCACCAAATAGAACAAATGTCATAGCATCCATTTCATACCCTCCACTTCTACTGCACCATTACCTACATGTACTTCCTAAAATACATCTAGTTACATATAGTTACTGCAACCAACTTAGCTATCTTACACCCTTCGCCAAAATCCGTCAATGAAATCGACTCACTTTTGACACATTTAACTATTAACATATGACCATTTTAATTGTATGATATTTCTTCGCATTTTTGCATGAGGATTATATGAAAATTAGCAATCCATCGTCATTCAGAGGCATTTTATTCGTAATGATTTCGTATTATATAATGTTTTGGCATTTCCGGGTGCCATAGATTTGGATAGGAGCCGATGATTATGCGAAAAACCCCTCTGATTCTGCTGAGCGGCTTTCTTGGCAGCGGCAAAACAACGCTGCTGCTCAGGCTGCTGCAGGAAACCAAAAAGCGCGGCCTCAAAGCCGGCATTTTAATGAACGAACTGGGCAAATGCGATGTTGACGGCGTTATTTTACAGGAAGAGACCGGTATTTCGATTGAAAGGCTGCTTGACGGCTGCGTTTGCTGCAGCAAAAAGGATGAACTGGCTCAAAGCATGCATGCCGTTTTGGATACAAAACCGGACGTCATTTTTGTTGAATTGACCGGCGTAGCCAACCCCGTTGAAATCGTAGGCATGCTGTCGTCGGCGGCCTTTATCGGCAAAATCAGCATCAAACATATGATCACAGTCATCGATGCCGAGCATGCGCTGGATTACAGCAGCCGGTTCTCTTCGGATAAGCAGCTAGTCCAAACGCTTCACCAGCAGCTGGAGTCCGCGAATCTTGTCATGATCAACAAGGCGGATCTGGTGACGTCCTCCGAACGAATGAAAGTGGAAAAAATGGTCCGCAAGCGTAATCCGTCAGCCTCGCTGCTCATCACCAAGCACGCTTCCGTGGATGCCGGTCGCTTGCTGGATCAGGCTGCTCCGGCTGATCCTGTCAAGACAGCGGCGCGCACCTTAAAGTTGCCTACGGCGGCGCCGCTGGAGCGGATTAATAGAGCAGGCACTGCCAAAGACGGGCAGCCAACGGGCGCAGGGTCAGGCGCAGATGCTGAAACGGCTGAAACGCATGAGCATCATGAGCGTCATGAGCATCATGAGCATCATGAGCATCATGGCGCTTCCTTCTCCAAGGTGCAGACCTTTACCCTTCCCTGCCGCGCAGACTCATTCCTGGATAAGGAACAGGTAGAGCAATTTTTAAGTCTGACGCCCGGGCAAATCCTTCGGGCCAAAGGCTATTTGAACATCGAGGAGGAAGGGGCCTGCTTGCTGCAATATGCCGGGGGCCGTTTCAACTGGCAGCGTTCCAGCTATCCCGGTGCCGGTTATATCGTTCTGATCGGGATCGATGTAGACTCAGGCCGGACCGCCGAAAGATGGCAAACCCTGCTCACGGCGCATCAGAGCCTGAAGCACTCCTGATCCAAAGATCAAGGAACTTCTGGCGCTTGGAGCTTATGCCTCTGCTGGAAAAAGCCTTCCCAGGCAGCATCTGCTGCCGGGAAGGCTTTTTATCTATCTTTTTACATATAACTGTATCTATTCATTCAAAGCTTGCTTCAGCGCATCCAGATTCTGACGCATAATGGCCAGATAATCCAGGTTGTTTGCCACATCCTCTTCAGTCAAACCCTCGATCGGATTCAAAACCGCCGATTTCGCGCCGATTTCGTTCGCTACTGTTTCGGCAACCTTGGAAGATACGAGCGTTTCAAAGAAAATAGTCTTCGTGTTGTGCTCCTTCGCAAATTTCACAATTTCAGCCATTTGAGCTGCCGAAGGTTCCTCTTCCGGAGACAGACCTGCGATCGGCTCCTGCGTCAAGCCGTAGTCATGCGCCAAATAAGCAAACGCGGCATGCTGCGTAATAAAGTCTTTGCGTTTCGTATTGCTCAGCCCTTCCTTGAACTCTTTGTCGAGCTGCTCCAGCTTGGCAACATAGGCATCGGCGTTGGCCTTGAACTCGTCTGCATGTTCCGGCGCGGCTTTGGACAATCCGTCCTGAATTTTGCGAACTTCTTTAATGGCTCCAAGCGGGGACAGCCAGACATGCGGATCATGCTCGCCATGATCATGCTCATGAGCATGATCATGAGCTTCTTCTCCAGCATGGCCTTCTTCTCCTTCTTCCTCTTCTAAGCCTTCCAGAAGGCTGATTCCTTGACTCGCTTCAATTTTAACAAGCTTATCGTTGCTCAGGCCGCCGATCACCTGATCTACCCAGCCTTCGAATCCTGCCCCGTTGTACACCAGCACATCGGCATCTTCGATATTTTTAATATCTTTTGGAGTAGGTTCCCAGTCATGCGGCTCGACTCCGGCAGAAATCAAGGTATGAACATCGGCTAGATCGCCGGCTACATTTTTCGTAAATTCGTACATCGGGTAGAAGCTGACCTGAACGTTCAGCTTGCCGGTCTGTCCTGCAGCGTCAGCGGACGCGCTCGCGTTAGTAGAAGCGTTGTTCTTATTTGAGCCGCATCCTGCAGCCAGCAGCGCAAGGCTCACCAGCAGCGCGGCAAAAGTCATTTTTTTACCTTTCAAATTCAATGAAATACCCTCCTGTAATTGGATTTGCCCATTGCCGGATTTCAAGACGATCTGGCAATGCGGCTCCGGCGCTGCTTGCGCAGCAGCAGCTTTCGAATGACAAAGCTTGTAATGAAAAAAACTAGCAAGATTAGTGAAATGGTTCCCCCCGGGGGTGTATTCATATAATAAGAGGTGGTGAGTCCGCTGAAAATGCCGACTAAGCCTGTAATGACCGCAATGATAATGGCGGACAAAAATCCGCGGGCGATTTTCAAGGCTAGCGCCGCAGGCAGAACCATAAGCGACGAGACCAGAAGCACCCCGACAATAGGTATGGCAGAAGCAACCGTCATCCCCGTCAGAACGGAAAAGGAGAACGACAGCCATTTCACATGAACGCCCCCGATTCGCGCCGTTTCCTCATCGAATGTCAGATTGTACAGCGGTCTGCGGAACAAAATAAAGAACAGAAGACCAAGCAGAGCAACAATGCCGATCATCCATAGCTGCTGTTTGCTCACCGCCACGATTGATCCGAACAAATAAGAGCTAAAGCTTTTGTTCAGATTGCTTTCCAGACTCATCAGCACCACGGCCAAAGCGAGGCCTGATGTCATAATAATGGCAACAGGGACCTCACTGTAAGTCAGGTATGTACGCCGTAAACGCTCGATAATCAAACCGCCGGCAATAGCCACGACAAAACCGCTGATGACCGGATTGAATTGAAGCACCGAGCCCAGAGCCACCCCGGCAAGTGAAACGTGCGACAACGTATCGGCGATCAGGGCCTGTCTTCTAAGCATCAGGTAGACGCCCAGAATCGGCGCAATAATGCCTATGAAACCTCCGGCCCAAAACGCACGCTGCATAAACTCGTAGTCAAACATTTCCACTCTTCACTTTCCTTTCGCTCCAGCGATATCACCCGGTCCAAATAAGAATTCGTTTCCTCCAGACCATGTGTAACCATAACCACCGTCATCCGGTGTACATCCACATAGTGCTTCATTAATTCATAGAATCCGATCCGGCTTTGATGGTCCATTCCCGTGGTAGGCTCATCCAGGATTAGAACATTCGGCTGCTGCGCCAAAGCTCTGGCAATGCAGATGCGCTGCTTCTGCCCTCCGGACAGCTCCCCTATGCGGGAGTTTCTGTATTCCCACATCCCGACCTGCTTCAGGCTTTTCTCCACGATCGCCTCCTGCTCCGCGCTGAACCTGCGAAACAGTCCCAGACGCGAGTAGCAGCCGGAACGGACGAGCTCAATAACCTTGCTGGGAAAGCCGCTATTAAAGGAAGCTACTTGTTGAGGAACGTATCCGATAACGGGCTTAGCCCCGTCAAGCGCATTCTGGTTAATCTCCACCGTTCCGTTCCACGGCTTCAGCAAACCAAGCAGGAGCTTCAGAATCGTGGTCTTGGCAGCCCCGTTTGGACCGGTGATCCCCAGGAACTCCCCGGCATAAATATCCAATGATATATTTTCAACAACAGGTTCATTGCCGTAACCAAAAACAACATTGCGCATGGATGACAAAATCAAGGTCGTTCAACTCTTTTCCTAAAATCATGTATTAGCTAAGTCAGCGCGTTTCCCGGTGAATCGTATATCTCTTCAAACGCGGCGAATATTTTCGCAGCTCCAGACGCTCCGGGTGATTTCTCTTGTTCTTTGTAGTCGTATAAGTGCGGTCGCCGCATTCCGTGCAAGCCAAAGTAACAATCACTCGCATTATCGTCACCTCCCCTTGCATTTAAACCTATAAATCTATAATCTCTAAATTATAATCGTAATTTTTACGAACATTACATTATATTATCTAACCGTCATTGATTTTGTCAACCAAGCAATTAAAAAAAGTCACCAGCTGGATGCCGTAGCGTCAGGAATCTGTCCTCTATGAGACACTTTGGATTTCTCGGCCATTCTCACTCACCTCCTTATCGAAATATTTTCGATGCCTTCCATAGATTTAGATATCTTGATCGGGCGCCCATGGCAGCGGGTTCGGGAAGGAGGACCAGTCCAGCTCCATTTCTTCAGGCGTGAGCAAGCATTGATCCAGTTCCTTTTCTATCTGTTCCTGGTCATAACCGATGCCGATCATGACGACCTCTGTCAGCCGATCTCCCCACCGTTCATCCCAAATTCGAGCCGTTTCCGGTTCGTCCGCCAGTATTTCCTTGCGCTCCTGCTCCGGCAGTGATGCAACCCAGCGCCCCGCCGGTCCAAACTGGATAGATAAGCCCGCCTGACTGATAAAAGCCGCCAAGTCGTCCTCAGCAGCCAGCCATGCCGTTCCTTTCGCTCTTACAATCTCTTCGGGCCAGCAGTTCAAGAACGCGGCAAGGCGCTCCGGATGGAACGGGGTTCTCCTGCGGTATACGAAAGATCCAATGCCGTATTCATCCGTTTCCGGTACATGAACTTCCTTTTCCAGCTCCTTGATCCATCCCGCTCCAAGGCTTGCGGCCTCGAAGTCGAATAAACCGGTATTGATAATTTCCGCAGGATCAACCTGACCTTTTACGGTGCGGATGATTTTAGCTGTAGGCTGAATTTTCCGGATGATTCCTTCCAGCCTGTTCAGTTCTGCTTCTTCTACCAGATCACATTTGTTCAGCAGAAGAACGTCACAGGTTTCAATCTGATCGATCAGCAGATCCACAACGTCTCTAGTGTCTTCCTCTTCCGCAGCCTGGCCCCGCTCAAGCAAACTCTCACCGGAACCAAAATCATGCCAGAAACGGCATGCATCCACAACGGTAACTAGACAATCCAACCGGGCGATATCGGTCAGGTCTATGCCCAGTTCCTCATCGGCATAAGTAAAAGTCTGGGCAACGGGTACCGGTTCACCGATTCCCGTCGACTCAATGAGAATATAGTCGAAACGGCCTTCACCTGCGAGCATCTTCACTTCTTTAAGCAAATCTTCCCGGAGCGAGCAGCAGATGCAGCCATTGGACATCTCCACCAGCTTCTCTTCCGTTCGCGACAGATTGGCTTCGCCTTGGACCCGTGCAGAGTCCACGTTCACTTCGCTCATGTCATTGACAATTACGGCCACCTTCAAGCCATGGCGATGACGGAGAATATGGTTAAGCACCGTAGTTTTTCCGGATCCGAGATAGCCGCTTAGCACGGTTACCGGCACTTTTGTTCTTGCTTGCGTCTGGTTCAATTCCTTTAAGCTCCTTTTTTCGGGTAAAGTTCCCTTGCTTTTTTGGCTTAATAGTAATCATTACGATTAACAAAAATTAATATACTCCCCCTCCCGATGTTTGTCAACGCCTATTTCAATCTTAAAATATATGAAGCGAAATGCTTTTCCTATCCGTATCATGTAAAATAGTAATAACTTCGAAACGCAAAGGAGTCGTTGTCCGGACATGCTTCCCCTGTATAAAAAATATTGGCGTACTTTTTTTGACATCGGTTTAATCGTGCTTACTGTTTATCTGGTCATGTTTCTGTTCAGCAAGCTTTATCAGCTTGCGGCGCCGGTATTCTTGTCTTTTTTTGTTTTTATGCTCATTGAGCCGTTCGCCCGCTTCCTGAACCGGAAGGGGATGAAAAAGCCTTTTGCATCCGCCATTTCGGTCATCCTGTTTCTCGTTCTGCTGCTGGGCATCCTGTTTGGGGCCGGAGTGCTGATCGCGATTCAGATCGGTCATTTATACAACAACCTGCCTCAGTATACAGACATGCTGCAGCATCAATTCAGAAGCACGACTGATTATTTGCAAAATCAGCTAAGCGCTCTGCCGCCGAATGTCACCGACAAATTGAACGGGTACTTTGCGGATGCCACCAATTTGCTGAGCCGCTGGCTTAAAGTGCTGCTCGGGTATCTGATCGGCACTCTGGGCTCTTTCTCTTCATTTATGGCGAATTTCGGCATTGCCATCATCCTCGCTTTCTTTCTGAGCATGGAAATCAAGGACTGGCGCCGGATCGCTTACGAGAAGACACCCAAAACGCTGAAGATCGCCTATGATTTTTTGCGCAGCCATGTTTTTCGGGCCATCGGGTCGTATTTGAAAGCTCAGCTGATTTTGATGTCCATCACTTTCGTACTTGTTCTGATCGGTCTTTTGATTTTGCAATCGGGCAATGAAGTGACGATGGCGCTCATTTGTGCGGTCTTTGATATTTTGCCGCTGCTCGGCGTTTCGACCATTCTGATCCCCTGGATTGTTTATCTGTTTATCATCGGCAACACCTCGCTGGCGATTGGCCTGATTGTGGTTCTGGCCGTTGTGCTTATTGTTAGGCAGCTGCTTGAACCTAAAATTACCGGGAACTCCATCGGCGTATCATCGGCATACCTGATGCTCTCGTTTGCCATCGTATCCATGTCCCTGTTCGGCGTGGCGGGTCTGATCCTGTCCCCGATCCTGCTAATATTGATCAAGGAGCTGATCCAGCAAGGCTATTTGCAGCAATGGATTACGCTGCCACAGGAAGAGTTCGTGGTTCCGCCGTTCAGTATCAGTAAGGCTGAGAATGAGGTCAAGGCATCTTCGGAAGAGGGCACGGAACCCACCCGTCAAAAGGAGCATCCATAAAAAACGTTTCTTCGCTAACACAAATAGCGCACCCGCCATACATCGGCGGATGCGCTATTCCTGTCTTTCCTATGCTACCTTAGCGTTTATTCCAGAAAATCCTTAAGCCGCTTGCTACGGCTCGGATGTCTCAATTTCCGCAGCGCTTTCGCTTCGATCTGACGAATCCGTTCGCGGGTTACACCGAATTCCTTGCCTACTTCCTCCAAGGTCCGGGTACGCCCGTCGTCAAGCCCAAAGCGAAGACGGAGCACATTTTCTTCACGTTCCGTCAGCGTATCGAGCACATCTTCCAGCTGCTCCTTAAGCAGCTCATAGGCTGCGGCATCGGCAGGCGCCGGGGCATCCGAATCCTCGATGAAATCGCCCAAATTCGAATCATTCTCCTCCCCGATCGGCGTCTCAAGCGAAACCGGTTCCTGGGCAACCTTCATGATCTCCCGAACCTTATCGGGGGTAAGGTCCATTTCCTTCGCAATTTCTTCCGGCGTAGGCTCACGCCCGAGATCCTGCAAGAGCTGACGGGAAACACGAATCAGCTTGTTAATGGTCTCGACCATATGCACAGGAATCCGAATCGTCCGTGCCTGGTCTGCGATCGCACGGGTAATGGCCTGGCGAATCCACCAGGTAGCGTAGGTACTGAATTTGAATCCTTTGGAATAATCAAATTTCTCAACCGCTTTGATCAGGCCCATGTTGCCTTCCTGAATCAGATCAAGAAACTGCATGCTGCGTCCAACATATCTTCGCGCAATGCTGACAACAAGCCGGAGATTGGCCTCAGCCAGGCGGCGTTTGGCTTCTTCGTCGCCCTGATCAATCCGCTTGGCCAGCTCGATTTCTTCCTGTGCGGACAACAGCGGCACACGGCCGATCTCTTTAAGATACATCCGGACAGGATCATTAATCTTAATGCCTGGCGGAAGGTTTAAGTCGTCAATTTGGAATTCATCCACATCGGATTCCGACGGCTCCGGTTCTTCTTCGACATCACCGCCGACATCGATGCCGATTTCGGACAGATGCTCCATAAATTCATCAATTTGGTCCTGTTCCTGCTCAAACGGAGCCAATTTGTTTATGATCTCTTTGGCGGTCAATGAAGAGGACGATTTGCCTTGTTCAATCAGTTGCTCTTTCACCTGTTCAAGCGTCAGTTCCGATTCTATATGTTGATCGTTAGCCATCGGCAGGCTCCCCCTCCTCCTGAAATAAGCACAATTACAAGCGGATTCCTAAGTCACCGTTTGACAAAACCGCATAAAATATGGTATGATGATGAAAAATAAAGCAGTCTTTCAGACGGTTTTTTATCGCTATCCGTCATTATAACATATTTTTATTTCTACTTCAATACGTCTATTTGCTGGGCAGTTCCCTTAAGGGAACTGCCCTTTTTGGACTGATTTTTCCATAAAAATCAGCCGCGGCAGGTCAGACTGCTGATTCCTTTTTCTTATATGATATTAATCTTTTACCCCCTTCTGCCACTGTCATAACCCCCAGATTTTCTTTCAATACGATATATCGCGACTATTGACCTATGATTCTGATCCTGATTCATGTCGACATAGATTACATAGCCTGTTTGCGAATACGTTATAAGAGATGAAAGGGGCGAAATTACACACGAAATTTATGAGAGAACGGCGCTTTCTGATCGGTTTGGTCGGTGCAGTTGTTTTGCTGGTTGCCGGAGGATTCCATAAGCCGGAGAGGGCATCGGCAGCTGCCGGAACAAGGGCGACATGGGTATGGGATGCCTCCTTGATCCGAAGCGAGCCCCGCGAAATCATAAGCTTTGTCTCAGAGCATCATGTGGACGTCATCTACCTGCAAATCAGCCGCAAACTGGAAATATCCGACTACCAGGCATTTATCAAGCTCGCCACGGCGAAAAATATCAAGATTATGGCCCTGGACGGAGACCCGGAGTGGATCAAACCCGAACGGTGCGGCCAAACGGACACCTTGTTTGAATGGCTCCGGAGCTATCAGCAAGCTTCCGCCAAGGATGAACGATTCAGTGAAATTCACCTGGACATAGAGCCCTACCGTCTGGACGAATGGAACAAGAATAAAAGCAAAGTAATCGCCAGCTGGCAAAGCACTGTTCAGTACACAACCGATCAGGCTCGCAGCCTGAATCTTCCTTTATCAGCCGATCTGCCGTTCTGGCTGGACCAATACCGGACAGCGGACGGCAAGCAAACGCTCAGCAGTTGGATGATCGGCAAGCTTGATTCTGTCACGATTATGTCGTACAGAAACAGCGCCTCCGGGATATATAACGCAGCTGCTGGCGAACTGCGGGAAGCTGCGGATTTGGGTAAAACCATCCGTTTGGCGGTGGAAACGAACCGTTCGAACGAAGGCGCCTTTATTTCCTTCTACGGAAAAGATGCAGCAGTGATGGAACGGGAGCTTGGCCGTTTGGAGCAGCTTGCCGGCAGTTATTCGTCTTTTGCCGGAATAGCGGTTCACGATTATAAGGGATGGAAAGCTCTGAAGAATCACTAGCTTGCCTCATCATCCTAATCCAATCAGGAAGCCCCAACCTAAAACCGGGTCTGTGAATGGTTCACAAACCCGGTAACTCTTTCAATCCGAATGAAACAATGGAAGCCTGCTTTGGATACCTCCGCCATTCAAACTTCGGGTTCAGCCTGCCGGCTGAATCTCAATCCGCAGGAACCTTGTCTTCTCTCTTTCCAGCACGGTAAAGAGAAATCCTTCATATTCATACCCCTGGCCTTCATCCAGCATCTCCTGATGCGCATACAACCAGCCTCCAACCGTGTCCCATTCCTCCGAGTCCATTTCGAGCGGCAGATAACGGGACAATTGCGTCAAGGACAACTTGCCGTCTACTATCAAATGATTGCCCGAAAGCACTTGAACGGTCTCTTGTTCCTCGTCATCGAACTCGTCCCGGATTTCCCCGACAATTTCCTCAAGAATATCCTCGATGGTCACCATACCGGAAGTACCGCCGTACTCATCGATCAGGATGGCAATGTGCGTCCGTTCCTTCTGCATCTTTGTCAGAAGGTCATTTACTAGCATCGTTTCCGCTACGGACAATACGGGCTGAATGAGCGTTGAGACGTCCAAATCCGGCTGATCGTCATAAGACAGAAAAAACTGCTTTGTATTAATAATCCCGATCACATGGTCCTTGCTGTCCTGAACGACCGGGAAACGGGTATATTGCTGCTCCTTGATAATCTTCAAATTCTCTTCTCTTGATAAATTCGTATATAGACAAACCATATCAGTTCTGGGCACCATAATTTCTTTAGCCAGCATATCATCAAAGGCAAAGATTCTGCTCATGTACCCGTATTCCGACTGGTTGATCTTTCCGCTTTCAAAGCTCTCGTTCAAAATAATCTGCAATTCTTCCTCCGAATGCGCCTCTTCGTGCTCCGAAGCCGGCTTGATCCCGAACAGTCGCACCAGCTGGTTGGCCGAACCATTCAGCAACCAGATAAAAGGATACATCAGTCTGTTAAACCAGATAATCGCGCCTGCAGTCATCAGCATAATCGTCTCCGTCTTGCGGATCGCAATCGTCTTGGGCGCCAATTCACCGACAACAACGTGAAAATACGTCATAATTGCAAAAGCCAATACGAGCGATATGGCGCTGCTCAGCGCATCCGGTACATGCAGGGCATGAAACAAAGGATGCAGCAGCTTCTCAACTGTGGATTCTCCGAGGAAACCGAGTCCGAGGGAGGTAATCGTAATTCCCAGCTGGCAGGCCGACAAGTAGCCGTCCAGACGGGCCAGTACCTTTTTGACCGCCAGAGCCTTCCTGTTGCCTTCCGCGATCAGTTGATCAACCCGGCTTTGACGCATACGTACTGCGGCAAATTCCACAGCTACGAAGAACGCCGATAATCCGATCAGCAATACAACCATAATTAATTTTAACCCAAGCCTGTCACTATCCACTAACACAACATCTCCTTTAATAGATAAATACTTATTTATCTACGAAAAAGATAGCCCAAGGTTTCAAATAATCCGAATTGGCCTCACCATTTGCACAGACGGTCATAAAATGTACTACTCTCACGAAGAAGGTGATGCGAATTGGCTGACTTTCGGGCAGCGAATCTCATGAAAGAACGTCTGTCCAGACAGCTTCTTAAACAGCGTGGCATCCATGCCGTAGGTGTCGGGTACCGTCATCCGGGAAAACCCCGCCGGGGAGCTGCCGTTATCGTTTATACAGGCTCTTTTTCCTCTTCCGGGCTGAGCAAAATAAAACCTGAACGCAAACACACAAAGTCGATGCGCTTCAAAGGCAAAAAAATTTCCGTGCCGATCCGGTATGTTCAAGCACAGAAATTTCGTGCCCATGCGGCTCATGGCTCGAACTACACACGTAGAATCCGCCCTGTGATCGCGGGCTACAGCGTCGGGACCGATAACGAGTCCGGCACTGCTGGTCTTATCGTTTCAGGCAAGGGCGGCTCGCGGTATTTGCTCAGCAATAACCATGTGCTGAACAAAAATAACCGCAGCGGTTATACAGCAACTCTTCAGCCGGGCGGTGCGGACGGCGGGACCGTGCAAAGGGATAAAATCGGCAGACTTTACCGTTTCGTGAAATTAAAGAAGAAAGGGACCAATTATATCGATGCAGCCTTGTCCCTGCCCATCCGCCGCAGCATTCTTTCCCCCCGCTACGCCAAATTCGGCGCCCTTCCCGGACACGTGGCATCCTATCGGGTCGGCGAACGTTTCAAGAAGGTGGGAAGGACGACCGGGCTCGTTTACGGAACGGTAGATTCGATCAATACAGATGTACGAGTTTCTTATGGAGATTTTGGAAATCTAGGCGAAATCCTGTTCAAGAACCAGAGCATTATCCGCGGAGATAAACCTGTCTCTCTCGCCGGAGATTCGGGCTCCGTCTGGCTCAGAAGCAAGGACAACTATGCGGCTGCCGTGAATTTCGCCGGGTCCGATAACGGAAAGCTGTCCATTTCATTCCCGGTACAATGGGCGCTGAAGACTTTCGGCGTCAGGGTTGCAAAGCCGCGCCGTTCCCGCCGGGGCAGCAGAAAAATTAGAGGCAGCAAGCACTCGTACATGAAATCTCTTACAGCCAAGGAACGTTCGAATCTGCGCATCATCATTGCTCATTAAGCCAAAGACAGGGTGGAAACCATTCTTCCACCCTGTCTTTGGCTTTTCTCTTCTAATGCTTAAGTTCTGTCATATATGCCGCGAGAAGCCGGTAAGACTCGCGTCTTTGTTCATAGTCCGAAATTGGAGTTCCGATCAAAAACTCCTCAGTCTGATACTGCTTCTGCAACTTGGTCAAAGCGCTGAAGACTTCGGCCGGACTGCCTGCTATACTATGCCTGCTGCGGGAGGCTCCCTCTTCATCGGGTCTGAACCCCCTGCTCTCCTCCGTCAGTTGAACGGCTTTGGCCGAGGTCTCCGCACATATGAGATTGACAGCCACTATGGTCCTCGGCTCCTTCAAGCATTCGGAGGGTACAAATTGTTCCCGGTAGGCGGATAATACAGCTTCTCCGTCTTCATCGCTCATAAATCCGCCAAATACATATCCGCATCCGTTGGCAGCGGCATAAGCGGCGCTTTTTCGGCCAGTTCCGAGCAGCCATAGCTCCGGCCTGGCTTGCGGCACGGGCCTGGCTGATACAGGCTGGCCGTCATACCGATAGTCCCCGCCAAGAAGCTGAATCAGCGACCTGACCGATTCCTCCATGCCGTAGACCCGCTGAAGAAAGTTCCCGCTAAGGGCCATCGAAGCATGCGCGGGGCCGCCCGGAGCCCGGCCAATGCCAAGATCGATCCGGCCCGGGTACAAGGCCGATAACAAATGAAAGGTTTCGGCCACCTTCAGCGGACTGTAATGCGGCAGGAGCAAGGCTCCGGTCCCCAGCCGGATCCGGCTGGTCACGGCTCCGATATGGGACAGCAGCACCTCGGGAGCCGCGCAGGCCAGACCGGGAAGATCATGATGCTCTGCAGCCCAGTAACGTTCATATCCCCACTGTTCAGCCAATCGGGCGAGCAGGGATGCTTCAGCAAGGGCTGACTCTGCTGTAATTCCTTCCGGTTGGGGAACGAGATCCAGAACCCCCAGCCGGAAAGGCCGAATACTCATAATCCCTGTTCTCCCTTCTTAAATACGAGGTTTAATGTCCCGATACGGCCAGTACGACCATTCCGATGCCGGAAACCGCCAGGCGGTTTCCATCCAGTTCCTGGACGATCTCCCCGCCGAAACGGACCTCCCACCGGCCAAGCTGCGGAAGATAAGACTCCATTTTTTCCCGGATCGCATTGTAAATTACGTAAAGATGAAGATCCGGATCGCCGCCTGCATGATTTCGGAGTGTAAAGGCTACAGAATGGAAAGGAGACAGCTCGAAATACAAATGATTGCGGATCAATTCCGCAGAACGCAGCCGGAAGGCGGGATGGGCTCTGCGAAGCCCGATCAACGCTTTCATATAATCAACATCATCCGTATGAACATGGCACCGGTCCCAATCAAGACGATTGATCAAATCGCTGGAATTGTAGCTGTTCTCCACGCCGTTCTTGGTACGGAGAAATTCCTGGCCGGCGTGCAGAAAGGGAATGCCTTGGCATGTTAGAATGATAGCCGAAGCGAGACGGTGCATATCCCTCCGGAGCAGATTGGAATCACTGCCGGTCGAACGTACAATTTTGTCCCATAACGTATGATTATCATGGCACTCCGCATAATTCACAGACTGTACGGGTTCATCCGAAAATCCGCGAATCTCTTCGCTGTAGCGGATTCCGCCGGCGATTCCCCTTCGTATGTCGTGCTCCATCCCGCCTCTGCCGGTAACAAAACCGCCCGTTTGCGCATCAAATACATGCCCCTTGATCGCATCGCGGATAATATCGCTGAAATGGCCGATACCCGGCATTTTTCCCGCATTTTCAAAGGTAGCCAGGCGGTCCTTCGGCAGTTCGGTCGGAATGATCCAGCCTTCCCCATACACCAGAATGGTCGGATCGATTTGATTCAGCCGGGCCCGGATCTCATTCATCGTGTCCACATCGATCAGCCCCATCAGGTCGAACCGAAATCCGTCAAGATGATATTCTTCCGCCCAGTAGACGACGGAATCGACGATGAACTTGGATACCATGCGCCTCTGCGACGCGACATCATTGCCGCAGCCCGATCCGTTGGAAAATGTTCCGTTAGGTGTGTAGCGCAGATAATATCCCGGCACCAGTTTTGTAAAATTGGCAATATATCCATCATAGACATGGTTGTAAACCACATCCATGACTACGCGCAGGCCACGGTCGTGAAGCGATTGGATCAGCTGCTTCAATTCCCGGATCCGGACGGACGGCTGGTAAGGATCCGTCGCATAGGAGCCCTCGGGAACATTATAATTTTTGGGATCATATCCCCAATTATATTGAGGTTCATCCAGACGGGTCTCATCTACGCTTTCAGTAGAGTAATCAAAGAAGGGCAGAAGCTGCACATGGGTCACCCCGAGCCCCGCGATATGGTCAAGCCCGGTGGGAATCCCTCCGGGACCTTTGGTTCCGCTCTCGCCAAGACCGAGATATTTGCCTTTATGAGTCGCGCCGCTCGCCGGATGAATGGTTGCATCCCGGATATGCACTTCATAGATAATGGCGTCCAAATGGGAAGCAAGCTCCGGCTTATCCTTGGTCCAGCGTTCCGGGTTGGTCGCGCCAAGGTCGATGATGACGCCCCTGTCCCCGTTTACTCCGACTGCTCTGGCATAAGGATCAGCCGCTTCGTTCAGTTCATCTCCGATCTGTACCAGGTAGGTATAGTAACGATTTTTCTGATCCCCTTCAAGCTCGAGAACCCAGGTACCCTGTATATCCCGCCGCATGCTGTGCTGCTGCGCTTGCTGCGAATCCCATTCATCATACAGGCATACCCAAGCTTCGCTCGCCGTAGGGGCCCACAATCGAAACCAGGTTCGCTCTGCCGAATAATTTGCCCCGAGATCGGTTCCATCATAATAGAAGGCTTCATCAAATTCCGGATCAAAAACGCTGAGTCCACCAGTAATGACAGGATCCCCGTAATTGCTCGTCATTTCCCTTTCCTTCTGAACGGACAACTTCAGCTTCCTCCCCCTTCTTCAGGCTGTTGATTGAACAGGCAATGACACCGTTTGCACATTAAATACATTATATAGCAGTATTTTCCCGAATAAAAGTTACATCTGGACAGAAACACCAGAAAAGGCGCATGTTCTCGCCAGGCAATGCTGTTCAGGCGAACCTATCACCCTCCCGGATATTAATCCGTGTCCTCATCCAGAAGGGAGGCTTCGACCACATTAATAAATTGTCTGAGCTTGTTTGCGAGCGAACGGGATATCTCTCCCCGCTCAAACATCAGCTGCACCTCATCCCGCTCGGCCTGCATCGCTTTTATGCGCAGATCTTTCTTATGCTCATTAAGATCAGGGTGGCGCTTATAGTCCGCTAATCCGGGATCGCCTGCACTCATCCGGTAAATGATCCCCTTGTATCTCGCAATAACGGCATTCGAAACTTCCCGGTTATGCTCGTTGAGGTTCGCCTTGATCACATCTATGGCCGCCCGGCTGGTTCTGATTTTGATGTTTTTGTAATCGCCGAGCCTGAAATGGATTTGCCTAAGCTTGTCCGGGCTGAAAAGTTTGAGAAATAAGCGCCGAATCAGTATTTTCAGCAGGGTGAACCGCAATTTTGCACGATGCGTGAGCATGTATTCGACTTCATCCACGAACTGCAGGCACTTGGATGCAGCTTCCTCGCTGATTTCGCCGCTCCTTGCCAGCCTTTCAATTTCGGCCCGCTCCGCAGCGACACCGATCAGCCGGATCTCCCGTTCAGCTTCCCGAAGCTTGTCCCAATCCCCCTTGGAAACCTGGCTTCGCAGTCTGTGGATCTCCCGATTGTAGTAGGATATGAGTCCCAGCGCGGCTATTCGGTTCTCCTCGGTCATCTCTTCCTTGGTAACGGAAATGGCTTTCTGCAGCAAAACGAGGCGTGCGGCCTGCTCCCGCTTGTCCTCTTGTTCCTTCGAGTTTGCGGCTTCCGGCTTCCATGTCAATAGTGGCAGCATAACGCTGGCCGTAAGCAGGGTGACCAGTATGACGCCTGCCGCAATGAACACAATCAGATCCCGCTGCGGAAACGCCGTTCCATCACTTAACGCGAAAGGAATGGAGAAGGCGCCCGCAAGGGTAACAGCACCTCTTACGCCTGATAAGGCCGTAAGCAGCGAGGCTTTCAGCCTCGTTCGCTGCGAAGCCTGATGATTCTCCCCGAGCCCGTCATCCCTTCTCCAAAACAGGTATACCCATAAAAAGCGCAGCACGATCAAGAGCAGGGAAATTTCCATAATATAGCCGATGACTTCCACATTGCTAAAGGAAGGATCCTGAAAAATGACACTGGCCACATCCGGCAGCTGATGTCCCAGTATGACAAATACGAGACCGTTAAGCAAAAAGAGAATGACGGACCAGGTGCTGTCGGAAGTTATTTTCAGCTTGTAATGCGGTGTTTCGACCCGGTCCAGCTCGACGGCATGGACAATTCCCGCAGCCACGACAGCCAAAATACCCGAAACCCCAAGCTCTTCCGATACCAGATAGATGAAGAACGGCGTTAAAATTTGCACCAGCATATGGAATGTGACATCTTCCATGCCGAGATCTCGTATAAACACGCGCAGCCTGATGATCAGCACGGACAGAATCGCTCCGCAAAGAAGACCGCCAGCGGCGATCAGAACAAAGCTGAGTGATGCCTGCGTAAGCGAGAAAACGCCCGTAACCGCCGCTGCCACCGCAAACTTGAAGGCTACGAGCCCCGAAGCATCATTCATGAGCGCTTCTCCCTCCAGAAGCCGCAGGATGCGCTTCGGCAGCCGGATTCGGCCCGCAAGGGCACTTACGGCTACCGCATCCGTCGGGGACAGTATGGCGGCCAGCGCAAAAGCAGCCGCCAGCGGGATCGAAGGGATCCGGAAATGTATATAGTAGCCGGCAGCGAGAACTGTAACGAATACAAGCCCAAGCGCCATCAGGAGAATCGGAGCTCTCAGGTTCCATAGTTCGCCTCGCGGCATTCTTTTTCCGTCATTAAACAAGAGCGGAGCCACGAACAGCACAAAGAACAATTCCGGGATCAGCGGCAGATGGATATGCGTGGGAGCGATGCTGACCAGGGCGCCCAGAGCAATTTGAAACAGCGGCACCGGAATAACCGGAACAAACCGGTTCAGAACATTCGAAACGCCAATCAGGCCCAAAAAAACGAGCACAGCGAAGAAAATTTCCATGTTGTCTACAGCCCCTCACTCATTACCGCTCTTCGTCCGGTTTGAATACATCTTCTAGTTATATCCTTTACCACTATGCCCCGAATCATGTTTCATGTTTAATGAATCAAGACCGCCTCCACTTCGGGAAGACGGCCTTGGGCAGGAAATGAATTATTTTTTCTGAACGGGGATAAGCCTCCATATTTCGGAAGCATATCCCCGAATGGTGCAGTCGCTGGAAAATTTGCCGGAATGCGCGACATTCAGAATCGCCTTCTTCTGCCAATCCTGTCTGTTGCGGAAGGCCAGATCGATGTTGAGATGCGCTTCGCTGTAGCTGGCAAAATCCTTCAGCACAAAATATTCGTCATTATGATCCAGCACCGACTGATAAATGTCCCTGAATTCATTGTCAAAGCTGCAGATCAGCCCAGGAACAATGAGCTGGTCCATCACTTCATGGATACGAGAATCGCTGTTGTACATATCCCAGGCCGAATATCCTCCGTACTGGTAATAATTCTGCACCTGCTCGGCGCTCAGCCCGAAAATAAACATGTTGTCATCCCCGAGCATCTCGTGCATTTCCACATTGGCCCCATCCATAGTGCCCACTGTAATGGCCCCATTCATCATAAACTTCATATTGCCTGTACCGGACGCTTCCTTGCTGGCCGTAGAGATTTGTTCGCTGACATCCGCCGCCGGAATGATCTTCTCCGCAAGGGAAACGGAATAGTTCTCGAGAAAAACAACCTTGAGCACGTCCTTTACGGAAGCATCTCCGTTAATCCGCCCGGCTACGGTGTTGATCAGCTTGATGATCCGCTTGGCCAAATAATAGCTCGGCGCTGCCTTCGCGCCGAAAATAAATGTCCTTGGCACGATATCCATGCCCGGATTTTCCTTCAGCTGATTGTATAAATGCACAATATGAAGCACATTAAGAAGCTGCCGTTTATAAGCGTGCAGACGCTTCACCTGGATATCAAACAAGGATTCCGGATTGACCCTGATCCCCTGCTTGTCAAAAATGTAATTGGCCAGCTTTTCTTTATTGTGCCTCTTGACATTGGCGAATGCAGACTGAAATCCTGCGTTCCGGCAGCATTTGATAAGTCCGTTCAGCTCCTGCGGATGCTTGATCCATCTCGTCCCGATGCACTCGCTCACCAGCTTGGCAAGCGCGGGATTGGCATAGATCAGCCACCTGCGGTGAGTAATGCCATTCGTTTTGTTGTTGAACCTTGACGGGTACAGCTCGTAAAAATCCTTCATTTCGCGTTTCTTCAATATTTCGGTGTGAAGCGCTGCCACCCCGTTGGTCGAATGGCTGCCGGAAATCGCCAGGTGGGCCATCCGGATCTGGTTGTTCTCCATGATGGCCATTCGAGAGATCCGGTCCGGATCGCTCGGATAGCGCTGCATAAGCTCGATTCTGAGACGTCTGTCTATCTCCTCGATAATCATATAGATTCTGGGGAGCAGTTCCCTCACCATCTGTACAGGCCATTTTTCAAGCGCTTCGCTTAAAATCGTATGGTTGGTGTACCCAACAACCCGGTTTGTAATATCCCAGGCGTCTTCCCAACCGAAGCCGTTATCGTCGATAAGAATCCGGATCAGCTCGGGGATCACCAATGTCGGATGCGTATCGTTGATCTGGATCGCAACCTTGTCCGGCAGCTGCGTCAAGGGCAGATTCAGCTTTTCGAACGTACGGAGAACGCTTTGCACACCGGCCGAACAAAGGAAATATTGCTGCTTCAGCCGAAGCAGCTTGCCCTCGTAATGGGAGTCGTCCGGGTACAGAAATTCCGAGATGGATTCGACCGACCGGTTGTAATCCAGATAACGGTAATAGCTCCCGTCCTGTCCGGAAGGCTGGCGGAACGGATCCATCATCGACTCCGCGCTCCAGAGGCGGAGCGTGTTGATGTGAGGATGGCCGAACCCGATAATCGGGACATCATAGGGAATTGCCCGTACGGCTTCATACTGCACCGTTTCAAATATGAGCCTGCCGTGTAACTCGCGCGTCACCACATTGCCCCAGAACCGTACCTCTACCTGTTTGTCGGGCCGGCGAACTTCCCATTCGTTCCCTCTTTGCAGCCAGTAATCCGGAAGCTCCACCTGATTGCCATCCATAATTTTCTGCTCGAACAGCCCGTATTTATAGCGGATTCCGGTCCCATTTCCCGCATACTGCAGGGAAGCGAGGGAGTCGAGGAAACAGGCCGCAAGCCTTCCAAGCCCTCCGTTGCCGAGGCCAGCGTCGCTTTCCTGTTCTTCTACATCGGCAAAAGGATATCCCAGCTCTTTAAGGGCCTCGCGCACCATGTCCAAGATTCCCAAGTTCAGCAGGTTATTGCCCAGCAAACGGCCGATCAGAAACTCCATGGAAAAATAGTACACCTGCTTCTCCTGCTGCGCTTTGTACAGGGTGTTTGTCTTGGCCCAATCCCGGCCCACGTGTTCCCGGATCATTCCACTCAATATTTTGTAGACGTCCGCTTCCGAGGCTTCCTCCAGCGGCAGCCCCAGCTTGTCAAGCATCTGCCTGGTAAATGCCTTTTTGAAACTTTCTTTGTCTTTGAACAAGATTCGGTTCCTCCTGACCTGTTGTCCTTAGATATGGCTGCTCTTGGCAATAACGAAAGGCTTTATGGAATTCCCTTTTAACGTAACTCCCCGTGAGAGGCGCACATCTTTATCCATAATGACATTTTCAAGGACAGCATCCTCTTCGATGACGCATTTCTGCATAATGATCGAATTGGAAATTCGCGCCCCTTTGCCCACCTGCACGCTGCGGAACAGGATGCTGTTTTCGATGGCGCCTTCAATCGTGCAGCCATTGGCCACAAGGGAGCCCGTAACGTTGGAGTTCTCCAAATATTTGGTTGGAACCTCGTATTTGATTTTGGTGCGAATCGGATTATCCCTGAACAAGTCTTCATATTTCTCCCGGTTAAGCAGTTCCATGCTGCTCGCATAATAGCTTTCAACGGAATTGATGACAGCGTGGTAGCCGGTGTAGGCATAAGCGCCGATTTTCAAATGGTCCAATCCGCCCTGAATCGCATCGTGGAAAAAGTGGCTTTTCCCGCGGGCAATGCAGTCTTTCACAAGCTCCAGATATTTGTATTTGTCCATAACGAATATTTCCATATAGATGTTGGGATGATGCTGCTCGTTATGAATATTGGTCACGAATCCGCGTTCATTCACATCGAGCCGGACACAGGACTCATATTCGGGACGCATTTCGGAAACAGGTTTATAGACAAGCGTAATGTCCGCCCCGGTTCGTATGTGCTGCTCGTATACTTTACGGAGATCCACTTTGCTGATATGGCGGCTGCCGGAGTGAACCATGCTGTTGCCGGAGCTGCGGTTGAAGAAATCCAGATTGTTGTGCACATGCTGCAGATCGCCAAGCGAAACATCGGTGGGATCGTTCCAGTCGGGGGGAAGAATGAATAGACCGCCATGATTGCGGTCCAGGTCCCAGGATTTTCCTTCGCCTAAATGGTCCATTAGCGAGCGGTATTTGCGGCGGACAAACAGCGCAATGTCCACAATGCCCGCACCCGTCATATTGGACAATACGAAATCGATCAGCCGGTATCTGCCGGCGAACGGAACGGCGGCCCCGCAGCGGAAATAGGTCAATTCACTTAGCTGATCCAGTTCATCATCGAGATTAATGACACCAACAAGTTCCTTCATGTTTTCACCGTTTCCCTTCTGCCCGAAGCAGGATGCTAGTATTCCCCGTTGACGAGCACAATGTCTGACGAGTCGGCGGAACCAATTACGGCACCGTCCCGGATCATCACGTTCTCGTTCACTATCGCTTTATGAATCCGGACATTTCGCCCGATTTTGACCTTCGGATGAATGACGGAATCCGTGATGACACTCCCTTCCCCAACCTCAACACCGTAGAAAAGAATGGAATGGTTCACCTCTCCGTGCACAATACAGCCCTCATTCACCATAGAGTTCCTCAGTTTGGCCTCGGGAGCAATGAATTCGGCAGGCTGGTTCGGGCTCCTTGTATAGATCCGCCAGGACGGATCATTCAGATTGAGCTTTGGTTCCTCGCACAGCAGATCCATATTGGATTCCCACAAGCTCTGAATGGTGCCGACGTCTTTCCAGTAACCGTCAAACGGATAGGCATACAGCTGCTTGCGGCTCTTCAGCATCAGCGGAATGATGTCTTTGCCGAAATCGTTGGAAGAGGAGCCTTGCTTTTCGTCTTCATTCAAATAGCGCTTAAGGACATGCCACTTGAACAAATAAATGCCCATGGAAGCTAGCGTGCTCTTCGGCTCGGCCGGCTTCTCCTCAAATTCATAAATACGATAATCATCGAAAGTATTCAGAATGCCGAACCTAGTCGCTTCGTCCCGCGTTACGTTGATAACCGAAATGGTGCAATCGGCGTCTTTTTCTTTATGGTAGCGAAGCATTTTATTGTAATCCATCTTGTAAATATGATCGCCGGACAGAACGAGCACATGCTCGGGATCAAACTGTTCAATGAAATTGATGTTGCGGAAAATGGCATCCGCCGTACCCTGATACCAGCTGCTCCCGTTCTCCCTTTCATGAGGCGGCAGAACAAGAACGCCCCCGCCGCGGCGGTCCAGGTCCCAATCGCTGCCTACTCCGATATAGGAATGCAGAACAAGGGGCTCATACTGGGTCAGAACGCCGACCGTATCGATTCCCGAATGTGTGCAGTTGCTGAGCGGGAAGTCGATGATCCGGTACGTTCCTCCAAAATAAACCGCGGGCTTGGCAAGGGTTTTCGTCAATCCTTTCAGTCGCTTGCCCTGTCCGCCGGCCAAGAGCATGGCGACAACTTCTTTTTTCATCAGACCTCACGCCTCCTCCAGTATGGGATCCAAAGCCTATGAATCTAGCGAATCAACAAAAGAAGCGTTTTCTTCTGTAAGGAATCATCTGGTCGGAGCTGCAGAAAACGGTCACACATTTGTTTTAATCATTGGGAAGCTAAGTAAATCGGCAGTCGGTTTAAGAGAGACTATGCTAGAATGGATGGTCATATTCAGCGAAAAGCGAAAATACATTATTTAGAGGACAAGAACTTTTAATGATATTCGGGGTGTAAACGATGAATGACAATATCGGACTGAAGCGGGTTTCCCTGATCCTCCCTTCCTGCTTGCTGATCGCCTGTTTAATTGTTCTATTTCCAAACATACGGGCGATGCTGGCCAGCGATTACCTGATCACCTTCAAAAACCATTTTCTTGGGATCCTGCTTGAGGCGATCCCCTTTGTATTGCTGGGAGCTCTGCTTTCTTCTTTTATTCATCTTATCATGCCGGAGGATTTCCTGGGACAGAAAATGCCGAAAAACCCTTTGGCAGGTATTGTTATCGCCTGTGTGCTGGGCACTGTCTTCCCCGTATGCGAGTGCGGCATGATTCCGCTGATCAGGCGGCTCGTTCAAAAAGGAATGCCCGTATATATCGCCGCTGTGTTTTTGCTGTCAGGCCCGATCGTGAACCCGGTGGTGTTCAGCGCCACAGCAATGGCTTTCCAGGGACATCCGGAAATGGTGTACGCCAGACTGGGCATTGCCTTAGTCACCTCCTCAGCTGTCGGTTTGATTCTGTATTTTACGGTCGGCAAAAATCCCCTCCGGCATACGGTGGCAAGCACTGCAGGGCATGAGCATGCGTCCGTCAAGTTGTTCGGCGGCGGGCACTCCTTTAGAGCCAAAAGCTCGGCGTTCTTCCAGCATGCCACTGACGACTTTATGGACGCGGGAAAATATTTGATCGCCGGCTGCCTCATTACGGCCGTCCTGCAAACCTTTGTTGCCCACAATACGCTTGCCGCCTTCGGCAACGGTCCGATCAGTTCCTATGCATTCATGATGGGACTGGGCTTCATCCTGTCCCTTTGCTCCACGTCGGACGCATTCGTGGCCTCTACCTTTATGAACACTTTCTCCCATGGCTCCTTGCTCTCGTTCCTCGTGCTTGGACCGATGCTTGATTTCAAGAACATGCTGATGCTGCTGTCCGCCTTCAAAACGAAATTCGTACTCGGACTGATGCTGATTGTCCCGCCCATCGTCTTCACCTTCAGTGTGCTGACCGACCGCTTCTTCATTCCCTAATATATGAAAGGAAGGAGGCCGTCTATGAACGATTCCCGTGGGATGCGTCTGCATTACTGGATGCAAGCTTTTATTATGATTGGGTTTGCTTTTTATATAGGCTACCTTGTCAAATCCGGCTCGCTGCACTATTATCTCGCGCCGCGCATGGAGCCATGGGTAAAGTGGTGCCCGATACTGCTCGGCCTGATGGCCGTATTCGCCGCGTACCGGGCCATCGCCCCCGCCGAAGATCCGGTGTGCGATTGCGAGCATACGGTGCCGGAGACCTTGTTCAAGAGGGCGGCGATATACGGACTGTTTATTCTCCCGCTTGCCTTCGGCGTCTTGCTTCCGAACCGGTCGCTTGGCAGCAGCGCCGCCGCGGTCAAAGGCTTCTCGCTGACCTTGCCGACACAGGATCAGCATGTCCGGAAAAGCGCGTCGTCGAGCGCTGTTTCTGAAGCTGCTTCTGAAAATGGTTCAGGAGTTGATCCAGAAGCCGATGCACAGACTAAGAAGAAGATTTTTGTGGCCCCTGACAAGTATAATGAAGAATTTGCAGCGCTAGCCGGGCTGCTTTATGCCGAGCCGCTCATCGAAGTCACGCCGGATATTTACTCGGAAACCATCGGAGCCATCGAACTGTTCAAGCAGGATTTCATCGGCAAGCGGATTTCGCTCTCCGGGTTCGTCTATAAAGATCAAACTACCCAGCAATCGGGCGGCGACTTTGCTGTCGGACGTTTCCTCATTCTCTGCTGCACGGCTGACGCGCTTCCGTTTGGCGTGCTGGTCAAAGCTTCGGCCCAGCAGGTTTCGCTCAGCAAGGACAGCTGGGTCAAAGTAACCGGAAAAATCAACGTAGAAAAAGTAAAGGGACGGGAAGTTCTCCGGATCGATGCAGAGCGGATAGAACGCGTAGCTCAGCCTGCCGTATCTTACGTGTACCCGAGCGCCGACTCGGTCGCGGCTTTCAAAAAGGATCTCGCCAAGCCGTAATTGATTAATCCACTCTTCGTCCGACGATAACAAGATCCCGTTCCACGCCGTCCATATTGGCTACTTTCGGCAAACGTCCCCAAGACGCGAAGCCAAATTTTCGCAATAGCGCCAGGCTGGGTTCGTTATGTCCGAAGATAAAGCCCAAAAGGGTATGTATGCCAAGCTCCGGGCATTTCTTGATCGCTTGGGCCACCAGAATGCTGCCATATCCTTTGGCGCGGTACTCTTCCGCAATATAGATGCTAAGCTCGGCTGTACCCAAATAGGCAGGGCGCCCGTAAAAAGATTGAAAGCTGATCCAGGCCGCAACCTGCCCGTCCTGGGTCAGTACCCATAGCGGACGATGCTCCGGACTATGCTCCTCAAACCATGGAATCCGGCTCTCTACACTAACTGGCTCCAAATCTGCCGTCACCTGACGGCTCGGTATGGTGGAATTATAGATCTCCACGATCCGGTCCAAATCGCTCCGTAAGGCATCTCGAATCACATAGGACAGTTCTGGCATGTCGCATCCTCCACTCCGGGGAGACGGCGCTCCCCTAGGTAATCTCAAATCTATGTAGCTTGCTTAAGATCAATATAGCATAAAACCGCCTTTCAAACCCGGGAAGTTTGGCGGCGGGAAAGCCGGGCAATACTAAGGGGGTGCATCTTACTTCCAAGGAGGGCTTCGACATGACAACCCAGGATTCCAATGAACTGCTGAAGCATAAGCAAGAGCTGATCGAGCAAAAACAGCAGTTTGCAGACTTTGCCCGCGGCGCCGCTGAAGAGGGCGAAGCTCCATACGGGCAAGAGTTCAGCCGGGATTACGTGCCTGACGAGCAAAACCGGTTAAAGGATAAAGAGAACCGCAGAACCTAACAATAAGCCGACCCGGTTTTTACCTTTCGGGTCGGCTATTTTTTACGCTAGAACAGCTTTTTTTATTGGCTGCTGAGCGCTTTATGAATCCAGATGGCGGCGATTGCTCCATCCCCCATCGCTGCTGTAACCTGCTCCGCATGAACCCCCAGGTCGCCCGCCGCCCAAACATTTTCTACATTGGTCATTTTGGATCGTGGGTCCACTTGGACATGCTTATTATGGTGAAGCTCGACGCCGAGCTGTGCGGCCAGCTCGGATCGGACATGGTTGTTGCCGAAGGCAATAAATCCCCGCTCCGCTGCAAGCAGGGAACCGTCCTCCAGTCTCGCCGCCTTGATATACCCGTCATTTTCCTCCACGATTTCCAGTACCGCCTGTTCGATATAACGGATTCCAGACCGATGCATCAGCCTGTGCTTCTCCTCGTCTATAGGCTGTTTCTCATGGTTGATATAGGTTAAATCGCTTGTTCTCCCCGACAACAGCAAAGCCATCTTCGCGCCGACATTGCCTGAACCGAGCAGCAGCGTTTTCCGGTTCTGAATCTCATACCCGTCGCAGTCGGGACATACGTATACACTTGCGGCCAAACGTCCGGACAAGCCCAGGGATATCAGGGAAACGGTCCATTAATCCCGTTGCCAGCAGCAATGTTCTGGAAACATAGCTGTCTCCGTTTGCCCCGGTCAACGTAAACAAATTGTTCGTCGGTCGCGCAGTTACGATCCGGTCTGACACAAACTGGACGCCAACAGACTCAGCCTGCTTTCTGCCCCGCTTTCTCAGTTCATCGCCGGACACGCCTTCCGGCCATCCCAAAATATTGTGATACTGGCGGCACAGTGTTGAACGCCCATACCCCGAATCAATGACCAGGATACGGTGAGCGCTGTACCTGCCAAGTTGGATCGCGGCCTGAAGACCGGCAATGCCTCCCCCTACGATCACGCAATCATAAACCGTCATGTTTTGCTCTCTCCTGTATCCTTTTTTTTACCTGCTGTATATCTTTGGCAAACGGCTAACTATCGTATTCATCTCTATATTATTAAACAGATCAGGCATTTCAAACACAGGCTCATTTGCATAAAGTTATGGAGAACCGTTTGCCACCTGCTCATGTTTTTTCAGTTCCAACAGGTTCCATGGCTTATAATCCCATTTCCGCTCCCCGGTGACCTCGCGTCCAGAAACATGTGCCCCGAACTGGAACACCATATTAAGGTTATATGAGTTTTTGGGTCATTATAAAGTCCATTTGTTCTTCATCACCCATATAAAAAGAGTGGGCTCCAGTTTGAACAAACCCCATTTTCTTATAAAAAGCAATAGCATTTTCATTGTTTTCCCATACGCCTAGCCAGATTTTCTTTTTATTACGTTCCCTCGCAATTTCCATAGCTTTATTTAGCAGATATTTACCAAGCCCATGTTTTTGAAATTTGCTTTTTATATAAATCCTCTCGATTTCAAGTGATTCATCACCCATTTCTTCAGACTGAGCATCATTGGTATTGACCTTCAAATATCCAGCGACTTCATTATTAAAATAAACAAAAAAGAATTGCGAAGAAATATTGGATAATTCTTTTTCTAATTGTTTTAAGTTAAATGCCCTTTCCAAATAGGCATTCATATTTTCGGGTGAATTCTGATGCTTAAATGTCTCATTAAATGTTTCATAACTAATTTCTTGAAGTTTGCGTGAATCTTCAAGGGTACACTTTTTTATATTTATAGACATTTAAATATGTCGCTCCTTATATAATCAATAATTTCTCTTGTTTCCCTTTTTTACAAATTCCCAGTCTTTTTCTATATTTTTTCTTACTCTTTGAAGAAGATTGAAAATGGTCTCTACTTCGCTTTCGGAAGACCCCTCTAATGCAACGATATTGGAATAATCATTTTCTCTTTTTATAAAAGGATAAACATGTTCCCCTTTCTCTGTTGGAAAGAGTTTTTTAATTTTTTTGTTATGTGTATCATCTTTCTTTTCAATAAATCCATTAATTTCAAGTTTCTTAATAGCACGAGCTGCTGTTGTTCGATCTACTTTTATCATCTCAGCTAACTTTTCTTGAATGATTCCTGGGTTTTCACATATTCGCACAAGGTACAAATACTGCCCTTTTGTAAGGTCATATTCTTTAAATTCTATATTACTAATAGAATCCAATGCCCTAGCTATCATTCCAATTTCGCGTAAAATTTCCTTCATCATTAACTCCTTAACCCACATTTTTTGTTGCAAATGCAATAAAAAGGGAATATATTAAATCTATCATTATTTTGTTGCATTTGCAACAAAATGATGATAGATAATTTAATTTAAAAGGACTTGATAAAAATGAATTCAAAAAGAGCAGCGATTGATGAAGATTTAAGGGTAGCATTTGCTATAAGGAAAGAAGTATTTGTGAAAGAACAAGGCGTGCCCCTAGAAGATGAATTTGATCAATTTGATATATTGAATGGACTTTACGAACACATATTAGTCCATTACAATGAACAACCAGTCGGAACGGGAAGGATAAGGTTTATTGACGGAGTAGGTAAAATGGACCCATTGGCGTTGGAACTTTATTAACCGTTTGTTTAGGGGGGCTATTACTTAATTACTTTATGCCATTTACTGAAAAAGTATTAGACCGCATATTAACACACTCAAGTACATCACCAAATTATGATAAAGATAAAAAGCATTCAATATAGAATGCTTTTATTTTTCTTGTTCAACTAACCTGCCCCGTCAGTGTAAGTACAATTCTTCACAATCTATATTTAATTAACCATAGATTACCTAAATGCAGTTTTTTTACACTTCGAAGTTTGGTGGCGTTGGTCCCGGGCGGCATGAGTCCACTAACTCAATCACATTTAAAGGGCCAAACTATGCAAATGAAAAGAGCCGTTGTTCGGCAGATGGCCTGCAAACGATCAACAGCTCTTTTTGTAAGAGGGTATATTCTTTCATTGCTAAACCGACGTCCGGCGGTCAAACGGCCAGACGGCTGCTCCCTCCGCCTCGGCCTGCTTCACGATCTCTTCGCAGAGCCTGTGGCTTTCCAAAGCATCCTCCAGAGAAATGCCGGGCTCCCGTCCTTCCTGAACGCAGTCTATAAAATGGCTGATAATTTGTTCAAAACCCCGGCGAAACAGAACCGTATCCCAATCGTTAAACGTAATCCGGCTTTCCGATTTGTCCTGGTAAAGGATGGTCTCGTTTAATCCGTTCACCGTCCACTTCCGTCCGGGGCTCATCATCTCCAGCTTCTCTTCATTGCCTCCGCTGTCCCGGTTCATGATGCCGGTGCAGATAAACCCTTTCCCTTCAAGCTGCAGCATGGCGTGATAAAGCTTTCCCTCCTGCTGAAATACGGAAATCGAGGTTTTCGTCACCGTCCCCGGGGCTAGATGCCGGATCGTATCGACCACGTGGATGAAGTCGTCAAATACAAATCTTCTCGCATAATCGGGCTGCCCGGTCCGGTTCTTCTGCATGCTGATGATGCGGCGGTTATCCGCTTTCGCCAGATCGGCATACATCGGTGCAAACCGGCGGTTGAACCCGGTCATGAGCATCACTTTGCTCCGGGCCGCCATCTGGGTCAGTTCCAGCGCCTCTTCATAGGTATAGGCTATGGGCTTGTCGAGATAGACATGAACCCCGGCACTCAGCAGCTGTCGGACAATTACCGGGTGCGCTTCGGTTGCAGCATGGACAAAGGCGGCATCCACGCCCTTGTCCAGCAACTCATCGACCGAAGCGGCGGTACCGGCAGGCCGGTACCGCGCTGCAAGCTCCTTCCTCGCAGCTTCATTTCTTGTGCAAAAGAGCAGTTCGATATCTCCTCTGGCGGCAATGACGGGCAGATATGCCTTGCGGGCAATACCGCCAAGTCCGATTACTCCGATTCTTTTCATGTAAACTCCTTTTCCATCCATCAATATAGGAAACACTGTATAAAACTGCTTGTTAGGCGTGACGCTGAAGAACTGCTATGCTAAACCGCTGTATTATGAATATGCTACTCCTCATAGATCATTTTACGGGTCATTCCGCCATCCACGATCAAATTCACGCCGGTTACAAACGTGTTCGCAGGGTCCGTCAAATACATGCAGGCACGGGCAATATCAGCGGCGGCGCCGACCCGGCCAGCGGGATGCTGCTCATGATCCACAGGCCGTAAGGCATCGTAATCTCCGTTCTCGATCCAACCCGGGCTGATGCAGTTGACGGTAATACCGTCTTTCCCGAGCGAAACGGCCAGCGCATGGCTCAAAGCTACGATCGCTCCTTTGGAAGCCGCATAGGCTTCGCTGTTCGGTTCAGACATGATGGCGCGTGTGGAAGCGATATTTACAATCGACCCGCCTCCGGTTTGCTTCATATATTTCGCAGCTTCGCGAGCGCACAGGAAGCAGCCGCGGGCATTCGTGTTCAGCACATGGTCCCACTCCTCGGCCAGAAGCTCAAACGGCGACTTCCATACGCCAAGACCGGCATTATTGATCAGAATATCAAGTTTAACTGCTTCGCCCGCAGCCTGTTTCATAAGGTGCTGAATGTCGGATTCCGATTTGACGTCGCATGGGATAAATACGGCTTTTCCGCCTTTTTGATGGATGGCTGCGGCTGCAGCAGAGCCCTTCTCCGGCTCAATATCCGACAGAACCACAAATGTCCCGCATTGGCGTAAGCCTCAGCCACGCCTTTGCCTATTCCCTGCCCCGCCCCGGTGACAATGACTGTTTTATCCTTGAATGGCATGGATACCGCCTCCTTTGCTGTTATCTCCTGCGCTCAAACAATCCCTGGACTAAAGTAAGGCCGCTGACCAGTCCGAAAAAAAAGCGCCCTTCATAGCGGGTAATGTCCGCGTACCAAGGGATTTCCGGCATTTTTATATACAGCGCGGCTACACCGTACATAAACAAAATGAAGCTTGGCGCGAACACAACCAGCAGCAACGGCTTGTGGGGTTTAAACCGACCCGGGATTCCGATCAAAAAGCTGATGCAGGCGCCGAGCGCCAGTGCATAAACCGTACGAGCGATAATGGCGAAGTTCCTATCGAAAGTGACCTTTGTTTTGTGCTCCATCCGGGCCAGCCATGAATTGCCGTAATACAAGAGAAGGATCGCGATGACGATCCAGACCAGACTATAGAAATATCCTTTATTGCTTCTCAAGTATACCAATCTCCTTTGTCGCTGATCATGGATGACCCCCCAGTATGCCTGTTAAAGCTTGATCAGCATATGAATATCCTCCGGCTCAAGAGCGAGCAGTTCCTTATCGATCTCTTCGGCCAGCTCGCTGCCGGAATAACGATAAAAGCTGACAGCCGATTCGGTTTCCGTGGACGAAATGTATAAATACCGGGCCCCCCTTTGAACGGCCTCTTTCTTTAACTCCGCCATCAGCCGGCTTCCGATGCCTTGCCTCCGATACGAACGGGTTACATACATAAGGTCCACCTGCAGACGGTCCCTGTTTCTCCCTCTGAAACGATGGGCGAGCACACCAAATCCGACCAGCCTTTCTCCGTCATAGGCGCCAAACGCCTTGCCGCCTTGAGCCAATTCAAATTGAAATCTTCCTTTTATGTGTTCAAGCATGGACTCATCCCAATTACCGCATTCATGCCCTGCTTCCACTTCCTGAATACCACCTGCCTGTATGCGATAAATCTTGCGGATGTATTCGGATCGGTCGATCTCAGACAACCTTTCGGCTTCGTTAATATCCATTGCTTTTATGAGAACCATCTTGTCATTCCTCCTGCAAATTTTGATGCTGTTTTTAGTTCAGGCTTATAAAAATTCAAAATAGGAGTCGAAATGCAGATGGCCCTCCGTCTCGGTTCAAATATAAGCTTATGCCTTTATCCCCCTTGCTTTCGCGGATGAACTCACTGAGAGTTCCAGCCCGCCACAAGCCTATATATAGTTCTTTCAATTCTATGTCAAAGGCTTGCTGTTCTTATCTAAATATAACACTGTCAGGCGGCAGCATAAACAATAAATGCAGCTCCTGTTCAAGTTAACTCTCTCTTGTTGATCCGGGGCTTCCCATCCGGCAGTCAATGATCCTTCCAACCGACTCGTGTTTTTTTCCAAACATGCATACTTCCCCCAGAACGGGATACTCTAAATTTGGTTCAACACACCATCTAATCAGGGAGGCTATTCCACAGAATGAACTATGTAAATGTGTCTCAGCAAATTCGGCAGATCGAACAAACCATTCGTGATCTCGAACAGAAAACACGCCAAGCGACAACGATGTACCAACAAATGCTGGAGCAGGAGCAGCAAAATGCAATCCGTCTGGAAGACCTTGCCCAGCGTGAACGCAAAGCAGCCCAAACCATTCAAACCGCTCTTCAGGGCCATCATACGGCCATGCAGCAATATCAACAAATTTCCCAGCTCGTGAACCAAATTGAAAGCTCCGTTCAAAGCACCGGCTTCGGCGCAGGCGTGCAGCCCGGATTTGGCCAGCCTTCATTCGGAACGCAAAACTATGGCCAACTCGGGATCGGCCAAGGTCAATGGGGCCAAACCGGTTTCGGTCAACAACCCGGCTTCGGGGCACAAATCGGCAATCCAGGCTCCTCTATGTCCGGCGGTACCCAGGGCATGTCTCAACGCAGCGGCGGATATCAGCAATAACCAAGTATTAAGCGGCGGGCTATCCCAAAGGTCATTACGGCCTTGGGACAGCCTTTTTTATTTTTAGGTCAACCTTTAAGTGCAATATGACTCTAAAGTGTGGGCAGGAGGAACGAAAATACGCGGCAAACAAGATAACGAGGGAAACGTGCTGCAGGAAAATTCAGGAGGCATATATACCCAGCACGGGTTTACGGAGAGTAGATATCCAGCATTTCATCAGGAAGACTCAGGAACAGCGATACAAGTTCCGCATCAAAAAGGATACCGCTGGCACGTCGCAGCTTCGATTTTGCCAGTTCCATGGCTTTTCTTTTATGCATCTTACGTTCGGAAAGCATGTTGTCGAATACGCTCACAATACTGCAAATACGCGAAAATAACGGAATTTGTTCACCTTCGAGCCGATCGGGATAACCGTTTCCGTCCCATTGTTCGTGATGAGAGCGAACGGTTTGGATCACTTCCGTATTGATCCCGTCCATGGCAGACACAATAAATTCTCCCAGAACAGGATGAAGATCAAGGGCTTCCCTTTCTCTTTCATTCAATCTGCGAACTTTATTCAATAATTCGCCCGGAACCATGACTTTGCCGATATCGTGCAGAAAACAACCTCTTGTAAGATTACGCAGCTGTTCTTCGGACAGGTTCAGCTCTTTCCCCATTTTCTCCGCCAATATGGCAACACGGATACAATGGGAGTAGATCTCCTCATTTAAGGCTCTCAGCCTTTTTATCCAGTAAAGAGCATCTGTTTCTTCGCAAGAAGAAACTCCATTTCCTGTCCTTGGCGTAATCTTCACCAAAATTAGCTCCTCCTTATATTTTTTAATTTGAAAATTATTTTTATTTCGCCCCTCAATTTCCTAAAACATCTTTCATTCCGAAAATCATCCACCATTATATTTCAATCTGCCGGCTTGATCAAATCATGCCAGGCGCGGCCTTTGACGCTCATGAGAAAAGGATGTCCATCAGCCACAACTCGCGACTATGAACATCCTTTCCTGGTGAGGCTTTTTTAATTCCCGAAAGAGCTAGAAGCTTTGATGCTGTTTGTTGCAGGTCAAAGCTTGGCCAGCCGCTTGGACAATGTATTCCGCCAACTGTCCGACAAGGCCGGAACATCAAGTAATGTTCGGAGGCTGGTCACATCCTCCTTGCGATGATACATGATCGTATTGGCAAAAGAAACGGTAACGCCTAGCGGATCGTCCTGCAATTTGATCAGCCCATCCGCCTTGCTGACCTTTCCCTTCTGCAAGACTCTGAAATAAAAACCGGTGTAGCCGGTCTGCTCCACATAAGCGGTCAGCTCCGGGATTTGGTGATACGCGGCAATCTTGAAGCACGGCTGCCTCGGCTGGCTGATCTGGACAACAGCCTCTCCCCAGCCGAAGACATCCCCGATGCAAACATCCTCTTCAGTCAGTTCATCCAGTGTGATATTCTCCCCGAACGCCCCTGGCAACATGCGCACGCCCAGTCTTTGTTCCCAGTACGGATAATGCTTGTAGCAGTATACGCAAACCGTTTTGTCCACACCGCCATGATGCACCAGATCCGCCTGACCGTCTCCGTCCAGATTAACTTGGGAGAGAAACAAGGTTTCTTCCGTTCCCTGTTTGCCGAAGCCAGACATCACTTCTTTGGGATGCCCTTTGAGCAGCTGCGGCTTCCCCACATTTAATGACTCGATTCGAACCTGCAAGGTCATTATTCATCACGCCCTTTATATGCTCCATGTATGCTGTCAATTATGACTAGTATACATGAAGGAGCAATGCGGACGCCAGACTAGATAACCTCCGAAACCAGGCTGCTAGCCGGACTTACGCTCTGGTAATTCTGCTTTAAGCGCTGCCTTGCCCGATATAAAACAATTTTGTACCGTGAGAGTTTCATTCCCATCATTTCGGCCGCTTCCCGGTAAGAATAGCCGTGAATGTCAAATAGCCGGATCGCTTCCTGCTGTTCGGCAGAAAGACGTCTGAGCCACTCGTACAGCTCTTCCTTATTTTCGGATGTCATCAGCCTCGTCTCAGGCGTATCCTTGTCGGGAAGCGTGCGGAAATAATCCGTATCATACGTCTTCTGACGGCTATCCTTGCGGGTTTTATCTATAAAAGCGTGGTAAGCTACACGGAACAGCCATGGCTTAACCTTGTCATTTTGTGTTTTATCCAGATGAATGAACGCGCGGCAAAAGGTTTCTTGCGCCAAATCTTCAGCGGTATAATGATCTTTGCATAATCCCAGCAAATAGCGGTACACATCTATCTGATATTCTCTATATACCTGATCCAGACTATCAGAATTCATTTTATGGCCTCCCTCTGTCAATCCAAGGTGCCGCCGGCACCTTGACGCCTGAAAGTAAATCAGGCTAATGATGATTATGAAGGGTATAGCTTAATGTACGACTAAGAAAATATAAAGATTTTATTAAGATTTCCGGAAAAGAGTTTAAAAAAATGTCTTTTCGGCATGTTTTCTGTAACTTTTACCGGATTATTCATGCGTTTGGATTAAATGTGAGCCGGAGCCGGACGGTAAATACTGTCCGTTCCTCGTCGCTCTCCGCCGTTATTTTGCCGTGATGAAGATCGACAATATTTTTGGCAATGGCAAGTCCTATGCCTGAACCTCCGGTATGCTTGGCTCTGGATTTCTCCACTCTGTAAAAACGCTCAAACAGAAACGGCAGGTCACGCTGGGGGATCGGTTCTCCATAATTGATTACCTCCGTGATCACTTCGTCGCCCTCCACCCGGCCGCGTATATCCAAATATCCGCCTTCCTGTCCGTACCGGATCGCATTTGTAATCAAATTCTCGTAAACTCTTCTCAGCTTGTCCCCATCCGCCCATAAAAGGAGCTGTCCCTCGATGGCAAGCCTTGCTTCCATGCCGTTTTCATGAAGCTGCCAGCCAAACTGGGCAACGATCTGGTTCAGCATCTCCGCAACATTGATTCTCGCCCACTGCATCTTGTTGCCACGATTGCTGAGCCGGGTATATTCGAATAAATCCTCAAGCAGCTTCTTCAGCCTGATCGATTCTTCAAAAGCCATATTCATATAATAACGCAGTTCGATCTCGTCCCGGTATCTGTCCTGATCCACCAGGCCCAGATAACCGGTAATCGTTGTAAGCGGCGTCCGCAAATCATGCGAAATGTTCGTAATCAGCTCATTTTTCGTTTGCTCGGCCCGTCGTTCTTCTTCCACCGACTTCTTGAGCCTGTCGAGCATGCTGTTAATGTCTGCGGCCAACTGGCCAAGCTGTCCGATAGGGCGGACCGTAATTTTATGATCCGGACCGACGTGTCCGATCAGATGCACCTCTTCGATCAGCTGTTCCAGATAAGTTCTTTGTCTGCGCCGCATTTCCCTGCGAAAGAAGTAAACGGAGAACAGGAACACAATGGGAACAGCCGCATAGTAATAAGCCTGGGGATAGCCAATGTGGTTATTCACCCAGATCAGAACCGACTGAACATTGATGGACGGATAAAACATAAAGATCGATTTGGCGAGCAGCACGAACAGCAAAAAAGCGATCAAGGAAGTAATGGCAGTCCAGAAAAGCCAGGCGAGCACCCGCAAACTAGTTCTCAATTTTGTAGCCGACCCCCCACACGGTGTGAATCAGCTTCTCTCCGTCCATCTCCTTCTCCAGCTTCTCCCGCAGCCGGCTGATGTGCACCGTAACGGAATTGTTGCTGTCAAAATATTTGTCCTTCCAGATCAGCTCAAAAATTTCCTCGGAACTGAATACGCGCCCGGGGTGACTGGCGAGCAGAAAGAGAATGCCGAACTCAATGGGCGTCAGCTTTACCGGATTGCCGTATACCGTTACCGAGTGGGTTTCTTTATCCAGCTGCAGCGGACCGATCTTGATGACATGCTCGGAAGGCTGCGGACTGGCGGGAACCTGATAGGAAGAACGGCGCAGCAGCGATTTGACGCGGGCAACCAGCTCAAGCGGATTAAACGGCTTGACCATATAATCATCTGCCCCGGTCATGAGTCCGTTGATTTTGTCCATATCGCTATCCTTCGCGCTCAGCATCAGAATTGGGGTCGTATGGCTCTCGCGAATTTTGATGCATACGGCAATGCCGTCAATCCCCGGCATCATCACATCAAGAATGATCAGCTGAACGCTTTCCTGCTCCATGATCTCCAGCGCCTGATAGCCATTCTCCGCTTTGGATACGGTGAAGCCTTCATTCAGCAGGTAGATTTCAATAAGCCTTGCGATTTTATCGTCATCGTCAACGATCAAAATATGTTTATCCAAACGAAATCATCCTTTTTGATTCTATAGTTTCTTCTATTCTAGCATGCAAATGCAAACACGAATGCAAACAAAAAGTTAAGAAAGCCTTACAAACTTCTTAATGTCCGCTGTTCCCCTTTTTAGGACAGACGTTTCATGTAATAATGAGGAGATTAGACTTTTTTATAAATGATTCAAATTTCTATATTAATGCGATATGGAGGCACTGCTACATAATGAAAGAAAGAACGATATGGATCCTTACGGCGCTAATGCTGGTCTGTTCTGTGGCCAGCTTTGTGCACAGAAGCGCAGGGGAGCAGCAAGAGCGCCGCGTCGAGCTCGCCGTTCCTTACACGGAAATTGCAGAAACCGCCGGCAGCAAGGAAGTGGCCGGACTGCTGCAGTTCGGGGTAAGCGCGCTGGTGCTGAAAGAAACGAATTTGGGCGAGCTTGAATCCCGGAAATTGGTTAAAAGCTTTTCCGGAAAGCTGCCTTCCGGGAATTATGCTCTGCCTTCCGGCTTTCGATACAATGCCGGGGATACCCTCGTGCTCTCCTTAAGTGAGGACAAGGAAGATGCCGCCTTCTATTTGCACCTCCTGGAATCGGCTTTTAAAGATAACATAACGGCATATTCCCTTGATCATGGGGGCTGGGCTGCGGTTATACATATGCCGAAGGCCAAGGCCGAAGCTGCCGTGCTCGGGGTGGATACGAGGCAGGCCGGACAGCTCCGGCAACGTTACGGCGCTCAGATTATTCCCGCTTATACGAATGCCGCGCTTTATCGTGACGGTGATTTCCTGGACAAGCAGTTCCGGGAGCTGGCGGCGCTCGGCATCCGGCAGATTTATTTTGGCGCAGGCGAAGCATTGGGATACCCGGATCTGGTATCGCAAACAGCCAGGCTATTGAAGAAGCATAACCTTCATTTCACGCTGATCCGAAGCCAGGCGGGAGCGCTCCAGCTTGCCAAAGAAACCGGTTATCGAGAAATCCGTCCCATATTCATCGATCCGTCCAGACTGATCCGGATGAGCGTGAAGGACGCGGCGGACCTATTCGAACTGAGCGTACGGGAACGCGGAATATCCATGATCTATTTCCCGATGCCAAAAAATGGCTCAGCCGAACCCGCCGTTTATCTCAAGAAAGCGGGTCAGGTGACAGAAGAGCTCGCTTCGCGTCTGGCTCCGGCCTACAGCATCGGCGAAGCCGCCCCGATCAGCAGCGTTACCGGCGGCAGCGTATTTAGCGGCAAGCCGTACAAGCTTTTCCCGCTGATCGGCATTACCCTGCTGGCCGCGCTGCTGCTGCGGCAGTTCACCGCCTCGCGCGCGCTTTCCGCCGCGCTGCTGCTGCTCGGAGCGGCCGGCATTGCCGCCGGCTACATCAAGCCGTCCCTGTTCCCGCTCATCCAGAGCGGTTACGGCTTGATCGGCGGCATCGCCGCTCCGTCGCTGGCGGTCATCGCCGCCCGTTCTGTCGCCGGACGGCTGCATAGCAGCGGGCGCGCAGTCCGCCGCCCGCTGCTCCATACTTGCCTCGCCTATGCCATGGGTGCGGCGATCACCCTTGGCGGCGTCATCTTTGTGGCCGCGCTGTTTAACGACATCGCGTATCTCGCCTATGTCGAGCAGTTCCGGGGCGTGAAGCTGCTCTTTGCCGGACCGGTCGCTGTCGTGCTTCTCTTTCTCTGGCTAAAAGGGGATCTGCAAGCTCCCTGGTATTCCATCAGGGATACGTTCGTCCGGCCCTGGCAAGCAAGGCGCTTCATAGGACTCGCTGTCATCCTTCTGCTCGTTCTGGTGGGAGCCGTTTATTTCATAACGCGCTCAGGCAACGAGGGGACGATGCTGCCGTATGAAGCCCGGTTTCGGCAGCTGCTGGATCACCTGTTCGGCGTAAGGCCGCGCACGAAAGAAATCTTGCTTGGCCACCCGGTTTTTGTGGCGGCCATCTATGCGCTGATCCGCAGCGGCAAGGGCGCTTTTCTGATGGCGGCCGCGGTAATCGGGCAGTTGTCAATGCTGAACACTTTTACCCATCTGCATTCCCCGCTTGCCGTTTCATTGGAACGCACCATGTGGGGACTGGCGGTCGGCCTTCTATTAGGGGGACTGCTTACGCTTCTGATACAAGGCTGGATAAGAAAGACAGTCCATAAATAAAGGAGAGTAACATGAAAACAACTGATTTCAAAATGCCATCTTTCATAAAAAAAAGGCGCAGCAAATGGAAGACCCTGCTTGTCCTCCTGTTTGGGACAATACTGGGTGCAGCAGTGCTGCTCTCCATTGCTTATATAACGTACAACAAATGGAATGTAGCGGATAAAAGCGGCTACACGCTGTTTTACACCCGAAATGATTATGCGCTTGCCAAGCATGAGCCGGAAAACGGCGCCTACCTTGGCGCCTACGTACTTCAAAACAGCGCAATTGACTTCAGCATGAAGAAATTCAATGAATTAACCGGACGCAAGTCCGTCTCCTATTTCAAATATGTCGGTTACGGAAAGCCATTCCCGACCGGGTGGGTGAACAACGTGATCAGCGTCGGCGGTTTCCCCCACATCGCGCTGGAGCCCAACGGCGGGCTGGATGAAGTCAAGGACAATGAATATTTACGGGAGTTTGCCAAGGCGGCCAAAGCAACCGGAGTTCCCGTGTTTCTGCGGTTTGCCTCCGAAATGAACGGCACCTGGACCAACTATTCAGAGGATCCCGAGCAGTATAAGGAGAAATGGAAGCTGGTCCATGAGGTGATGAAGCAGGAAGCGCCGAACGTGGCCATGGTTTGGACAGTGCTGGCTATGCCTGAGGAACATATTGACGAGTTTTATCCCGGGGATGAATATGTGGACTGGGTTGGCGTCAACGTTTACAGTGTCAAATATCATAACGATCACAGCTATGAAAAAGCGGACTTTGAAGATCCGCTCGATCTGTTGAATTATGTGTATACAAGGTACAGCCACAGCAAGCCGATCCAGATTTCCGAATTCGGGGCAACCCATTATTCGGTGACCGACAGCAAGCAGGATAACGCGTTTGCCATCCGGAATATTCAGCGTTTCTACGGCGCGATTCCTGACAAATACCCCAGGGTCAAAGCCATTTATTATTTCGACGTGAACAACATCAAGGAATATAACGAAGCACGGCGAATCAACGATTACTCCGTAACGACGGAGCCGGACATCCTGTCAGCCTACGCAGAGGCTATTGACCATCCGTATTATCTAAGCGAATGGAAGGAGAATCGGGAAGGCCATACAGCCACCCAGAAGTTCTCCTTCCGGGGAGAAGTTTTCCAGAGGGACGGAGAAATCTATGCGGACCGCTCATTTTTTACGGATTATATAAAGGCCCAGGTGACCGGAAGCGGCAGCAGCACGACGGTTTCTTACGGCGGGAAGAGCATTCAGGTCAAAACCGTATCCAAACGGTATGGGCCGGCTTTAAGACGAAAATATTCCTGAACAAATACCGCACGATCGATGGAATCCCGGTCAAATCCACGCTGGAAGCTCTTGGTTTCAAGGTTTCAACGGATACTGACCGGCAGGAAATGATCATTAAATAGGCATTATTTTAACCTATTCATTGAAAAAGCGGCAGGTCACCGATACTGATTTCGGACCCGCCGCTTTTCTTTATCTCAAAATTGCACGCACATATAACTTAAATTGCCGAATTCATAGTCCCGATAGATCACTTTGGCACGGGACATTTCACCGGCACCCATCGCAATGTCAAGGGGAACGGCCGGGGAACGGCCAAATCCGGGTTGGGCGCGGCCGTCAAATAACGGAACAGGGACTGCAAATCTCCCGCCTCTATTTTTTCTATAAGCCAATCGTCAAATGCGACCGCCCACGAATCTGCTTCCGTGCCTCCCAGTCTACGGCTCTCAAATTATGAACCGTTACGCCGCTGCCGATGATCAGAATGTCCAGCTCGGCCAAGGTGCGGAGCACCCTCCCAATATTGTACTGGGTCGCGGGATTTAGAAACGGGTTGACCGAAACTTGAACGATGGGCACATCGGCTTTCGGGAACAAATGGCGAAGCATCGTCCGCGAGCCATGATCCAAGCCTCTTTCAGCATCGGTTGCCCAGGCAATGCCATGCTCCGAGAACAGAGCCGTCACTTCTCCAGCAAAAGAGGTGCTCCCGCTGGCTGGTTATTTCACAGCATACAGCTCATCCGGAAAGCCGTAAAAATCGTAAATCGTTTCGTATACATGATCATGGGATGAAACCGTGGGCAAGGAATAACGGAGAAATCATCGCCATTTTTGTCAATTTAAAAAACACAACAAAAAACAGCGGGGCCGGCTCTGCAAAGTCCGGTTCCCGCTGTTTTTCTTAATGCCTATTTCAAGTCAGTCATTACAACTGCTCCACTTCCACACTGATCACATGATCCAGCTTGCGGATAAAATAATAGATTTCCGTCGCAAATTCCTTGCGCTGGGCCGACAGCACCATGCTGACCTGCTGCCTGCTTCCATCGATATCCTTGATTTTCAAACTGCGGATCCGATGTTCCAGCGTCTTATCCTCCATGCTGACAAAATGAGTATTTTCAATTTTACGGATGAGATCGGTCAACGTATCGTTGGATTCCATTACAATTTTCAGATTTACATCACGCTGGTTCAGCTTGGTAGGTCCGATCGATTTAATCAGATATGGAACGAGATTTACGGATATGATCAGCAGCAAAACCGCAACTGCCGCTTCTTCATAGAATCCGGCGCCTACGGCGATTCCAAGTCCCGAGGCCGCCCAGATCAGGGCTGCGGATGTGAGGCCCGATATGGCGTCGTTGTTCCTGCGCAGGATGACGCCGGCTCCGAGGAAGCCGATTCCGCTTACAATTTGCGCGGCCAGCCGCATGGGGTCCATATTCGGATGCTCAGGCCCCGCAAATTTGTGAAACGATTCGATAGAAACAATTGTGATCAGACAGCTGGCAATCGAAATAACCATACTCGTTTTGATACCCAGCGGCTTCTGCTTTAACTGCCGGTCGATCCCGATTAACAGACCGCATACTAAAGCTACACCCATTTTGATGATAATTTCCCAATTCATGATGATTGCATCTCCTTCTGGATATAAGGTGAGTATAAGTGTATTCACCAAATGGATGCAACTTGTTATTCTTTTTCCGGGGAAAATTCCTCTTTCGTTAATTCATAGTCAATTTGTTTATAGCTTTCTAATTGATGATCTTCAATGAGGTCTATATTCCGTCTGCTTTTTGAGTATTCCTTTATATGTTTCTTGATGTTTGGGTATAAAATAACGGATTCTAATTCCTCAATGGCTATCCACTTCACCCCGACCTGACAGGAATCAGGATGATCTGGTAGTTTTGGTGTAAAACCTTCCTTAATTTCGCAGTCAAATATGATATGTAAACCATGTACGCTAGATTCGTAATCTCCCGATTGCTTGTTAGGAAAATACTCATATACGAAAGCAACCGGACCAATATTAATTTCTATACTCGCTTCTTCAAGTAACTCTCGCCTTAAACTTTCTGTAATGGCTTCGCCTGGCTCCGCTCCCCCACCGGGCAAGTTATAATGAAGTTGTTCTTTATCTTGGTATTCTATTAAAAGTACCTTTCCTTCACTAATAATTAGAGCAGTAGGTCTTGTTCTAATATGACAACTCATGGCTTCCTCCCGATGAATGAGTGTACAAATTTCTTCACTCTATTCCCACATGACTATTTTTAATTCTGGCCACTTTTCTTTCCATTGGTTTGCTTTGTTCATATATATTTCTTTAGTTATTAATCTCTTATTAGCTCTTACTGTTAGGTCAAATAAATCATTAAAACCAAAAGGGGCATACACTTGCCATTTCTCGTTATTATCATTTCTTACCCCAAATGCTGTTGCTGTACTTGGCCAAGTATCAATGGCTTCTTCAATTGTTTGAAACGGGTTCAGCTCGATCCCAAATCTATCTTTGTACCACAAATGTACCCTTGCTTGATTCTTTATATCAATCTTAATAGGTATGTCAGAGAATAACTGAATCCCTTTCCTGATTACTTTATCTTCAGCTTCATAGCTTAGATCGTGGTCATCAAAATAAATGATGTCGATATCAGTGATACCATAATTGAGAGGCCGGTTCGTCAAGTAGTTCCAAATTGTTTGTGTAATACATCCAGCACCAATATAATAAGATTCAAAATCAAAACTTCTAACGTTATTAAATACTTGCATCAGCATATCATTTTTTTTTTGATGATTTTTATTAGTCTTTCTTTATCTTCCATGAGATTTAAGCTTTCGTCTTCATTCGTTTCTATTATGTAATAATTTTTGAGTACAATATACGGCTTAAAAGGGCGTTCGGCTAATCTCCCGAGAAGGGAGATGATGCCCATGGAGGTCAAGGATGCTCTCACCTTAATGCTCATGTTCGGCATGTTCATTTTGGCACTTCTTTCCTACATGAAAAAGAAATAGACCGCCCTGGCTAGGATAACGGTCTATTTCCGACCCATCTTACGAGGCCGACTGCTCTTTATGCAGTTATTGTACGGAGGAGTCGTGTTGCCGCACGGCTCCTTTCTTATTCTTACCTCAGTATAGCTCATTTTATAACGCTTTTATAGGGGGTTATTTCTTTTAGATATTGTTTTAGTTCTTTCATTGTTCTTATTATTGTTATTACGCAGTAATTTCACTTAACGTTCAGACATTTACGACGTGCATTCCCCTTAGATAGCTCTTATCTTAGGGGAATCGATGTGTCTGCCTGAATCTGCTTCTTCGATAATCCCTCGGGCAGACCGAGCGGCGACAGCCGCGAAGCTGGAACACGTTGTTATCGGATGGCCCGCCCTCTTGAAATTGCCTGCAATATTACTTTTCCATTGTATCTCCGTCTGTATAACTATCAAATTCTATAACTTTAGCCGTCCTCTTTGCTATCTCGTTATTGAACAGCTTTTCTACAAGGTACAATGCCATATTTATTCCCGATGATACACCACCTGATGTGATAATATTTCCATCTTTAACTACTTTTTTATTATTCTCAACTTGAATTCTTGGCCATTTATTTTTCAGTATTGATAGGGCCAAATGATGAGTTGTAGCTGTCTTACCATTTAATAAGCCAGCTTCTGCTAAAATCAACGAGCCTGAACAAACAGAACAAATCATTTCAATGTTTTTTGACATAACTATGTACTCTATTATTTTTCTATTTTTTAGTACTTTGTTTACCGCTCGTAATGGTCCTCCTGGGACAATTAAAATGTCGAATTCAGGTGCATTATCTAAAGAAAAATCCGGTTTAATTACAATTCCTGCATGAGTTTTAATCGAATTTCCTGATTCCGAAAATGTTGTAACTTCAAAGGTCTCCTTTTGGGCAGCACTCTTTTGTACAACATTATTTTTTGCTGTAGATTTGAATATGCAGTTAAAGAAAGCACCTCAGAAGGTCCTGAAAAATCCAATATATCAACAAAGTCATATAATAATATTCCAACTCTATACTGTTTCCACATTTAGTCCTCCTGCAACGAAGTAAAAATATAATGTTTGACTTTTTTAAAAGATCTGCGGGGCTTTCCGATAACGTTCTTGTATTCACGAACCCGAGAGGCTTAAGGCAGCTTGCTGCCGGGTGGCTCCGCCACTTAGCTCGCAGGGTTGTCTGCCTGATCTTACTTCTCCGACTTTTCTTCGGGCAGACGAAGGGACGAAAGTCCCGCAGCGTAGATACGGTGTTATCAGAAGTGATTGCCTTCTTTGAAAATACTATCGATATATTATTTCTTCTTGTCTATTAATTCTAAGATCATTTTAGCGGTTTCGTTTACTTCCTCAAGTTCCTCGCCTTTAGTAGGGTTATATGCAATTCTTATTAATTCTGGTTCAAATTCAATTATTAAATGTTGAGGAAACTTACTGACCAAGTATCTAAGACACCATTCTTTCCAAATATTATCATTAGTCTTTAAGACATCTTTAATATGAGGAATTGTTTCTTTGGGAACTTCAAGTAATAATTTTGCGATTTCTTCGGCGATCGGCCAATTGATATCTTGAAGCCATTCTAGAAGCTGTGGTATCAATGTTACCAATTTATTATGAGTCAAGTTTCGCTATTGATTAACTCTTTCAAAATCATGTTTATTCCTTGGCAATGCATCTTTAAAGTCTTCCATACTGCCCTCACTTCTGTTTTTAACATTCTTTATTAACGTTTTGCAATCATTTCTGATAACGTATCATGTATTCGCGACGTCGATCCCCCTTAGATAGTTCCTATCTTAAGGGGAATCGATGTGTCCGCCTGCTTCAGCTCCCCTGCTTATACTGCTGGCGGACCAAGGCGCGAACGCGCCGCAGCGTGAATACGGTGTTTAATGAGAGACTGTCAATTAAAAAGTGTAACCTTTGAAACCAGAATCAAGCAACTGTCGAGCCACAGCTTGACCTGGAGCCTCTGGCGGGTCCGGTGCACGCGCGACAGGCGAAGAGGCCAAGGGCCACTCACGCGCCGGGCAACAGCCTACCAAACCCGCCCCCTCCCTACTTTGAATAACCTTCATCGTCTAATCTTTTATGCTAAAAAAAGTTTCATTAGCAATTTGGGACAGTCTATCTGTAGCTTCTTTACTTGTTGGTTCCTGGACTAACATAAAGAAAATTTCTCTAATTTCATCTACTCGTAACAACACCTTGTCCTTGGACTTGTCCTCCCTCAAAGAAATAAACAAATTATGCAAACTAATATCAAGATCATCATTTATATCAGCATATGAAGTTAATTCTGATAAAGAAGCTACTGTAGCGACACTAGACAACATAGACCTATACGTGTAATCATTAACTATCATACTAAAACTACTTAGAGTATTACTTAATTGATACTTGAATGTATTGTCAATTGATCTCTGTAATTCATTATTTTTGTTTTGAGCTTCAATGTATTTGGAGCTTACGATCGCTAAGCTTACTAAACTCATTATTAAAAATAGTAACAGAAGGTATCCGCTTCTCTTCATAGAATTCACTCCGATTCAATGCTTTGCACATCTTTCATATAACGTTCTTGTATTCCCGAACCCGAGAGGCTTAAGTGAGCAGAGCGAACGGGTCGCCAGACTTAGCCTCGCAGGATCGTCTGCCTGATCCAGCTTCACCGACTTATCTTCGAGCAGACCAAGGAGCGTCAGCGACGCAGCGGGAATACAGTATTAGACGAAGTTAATGGCTTCTTCGAATACTCTAAATAATCCCCTTAGTTTTGTACTAATGTTTATAGTCCCTACGCCGTATTGAATAGGTTCTTTATAATTTTAAGTCTTGTTACAGTTCACTTCTTTTTCCACTTGTGCTATCATACATTTAAAGAGGACGAGTGCGGCAAACACTCGGCTGAACAATTGGCTTGGATGGGTTATCCCTTCTAATAGTCAGATATGGATAAGAACCCACCTTCGGCGGTCAACCATAGGGTGAGTTCTTACTTTCTCTTATAGTTATTAGAGATGTACGATAGTAGTGCAAGGACAAAGGAGCCGAAAAGAATCATGATTGTAATCGCTGCTTCTACTTTCATGGCATCACCTCCTTTCGAAGGGATACCATGCCCACCCAAGATTCAATTGTCTTTACCTATTGTACCATCATCTCCCATTAAGATGAAGAACAATTGTTCGTTAATTTCGTGTCTTTAAATAGATTTTGATTTGGTTAACGTCTCAGTATTCACGAACCCGAGAGGCTTAAGGCGCGTCAGCGCCGGGTCCGACGACTTAGCTGGTGCAGGTGTGTCGCCTGATTCACTCCCTCGAAATGCCTCAGGCGACCAAGGGAGCGTCAATGACCGCCGCGGGAATGCAGTGTTATGTGATGTCCCGGGCATCATAGGGTTTGCGTGCTAGTTATTTAATATTTTGATGGGCGAATAGTACGCCAATATCCTCTTAGACTTATTAATGCTTGAAAAATCTACAATTAGTTCTTTGTCATTTCCTTCCCCAAATATTTCTTTGATGGTACCTTCACCAAATTTGCCATGCATAATTTTTGTCCCCGCAGACAAGTTCTTCATAAAATGATTTATCTCTTGGTTATCTTCTACCTTATCTCCTAAAGTAAGTGTCTGTGTCTTATAAATATAATTAATAAAATCTAAATATTCGTTGCCATAAAATTCACCTTCATCGCCTTGAACCCGAGCACCGATTTTATTTGCAGCTTCAACTAACAAACCAATTGCAGCATTATCTGCTCCGCAAAGAGTTAACCGCCCTTTTAGAAATAAAAGTGGAAAATAATCAAATATATATTTCAATTCTTTTATATCTTTCTCTGTTATTGAGGACAATTCACTTCTTGTCCAATGATCTGCTTTCGTAATATGGACATCATAACTCATTTGGGATTCCTCTCTTTTTCATTTTTCGGGGTTTCACATAACGTTGTGGTATTCACGAACCCTCACCACCTTAAGGCACGTTAGGGCCGGCCGCGATGCGGTTTGGTGGTGCAGGGTTGTTCACCTGAATTTCTTCTCTGTCGAATACTTCGGGTGAACCAAGGGGCGTCAGCCCCGCAGCGTGAATACTGTGTTATACGCAGTATTGCCGCTTCTATGAAATCGCCTGCAATCGTTTTCTTATAATTACTATTAATTTTCTCTTCTCTTCGTCAGGTATACACTCTATTAACCTTGCAGCAGCAACTGGCAATATCCATCTATCAATTTCCTTAAATTCTCTTCCCGTTAGTTTTAAATATTGCTTTAAGTATGCTGTCTTTATTCTGTTCCGCAAATAACTAATAAGTAATTTTACTGTTCGACAAGTCTCATTGGGTAGTGTTCCAAAACTCAATAGTATCACTGTTCGAGCAACATCACCCGCAGGGTTACCAATCATTCCTGTCATCCAATCAATAATGCAACTATTGCTACCGATCAATACATTATCTGGGTGAAAATCTCCGTGACAGAGCTTGTTATCATCAGGTAGTCCTTTTAAGTAACTTTTTATTTGTTCCTTCTCATCCTCTGTGAGTAAAGGAGCTAACTGAATATTGTCAACCAGCACACTCTTCTGATATCTTAGTTCTTCAACCGCATCATGCGCAGGATGACAATGGAGTTCGTATTGTAATCTTGCTAACTTCCTTGATTGTTTGTTAATTAACCAAGGCTTAGAAGTCATTTCATGAAGTAATGTTGTTCCAGACATCCGCTCGAACACTATTCCAAATCTACTATCTAATTGAGTTAATTCAAATGGCTGGGGTATCTTAATACCAAGAGAATGTACAAATTTACTAACTAGAAATTCTTGATTAATTGCATCCTCTGGAAACTCCTGTTTGAAAAGTTTAATTATCTTGCCTTCTTCGTATTCAAAAATGTCAGCTGTCCTACCTTGACCAATAATTTTTAAATTTAACATCATCGAAACTCCTACAAAATTTATGGTTTGGCAATATTGCGTATAACGTCTCAGTATTTCCGACGTCCATTCCCCTTAGATAACTCTTATCTTAGGGGAATGGATGTGTCCGCAGAAATATCTTCCTCGAAAATACATCTGGCGGACCAAGGGACGGCGCAAAGCGACGACCCGCAGCGGAAATGCGATGTTAGGCGACGTTAAGTCTGTTCCTTATCCCTATATAATTCCATACACATCCTGAAATTTCCTGCAATCACGTGCCGTTCGGTTTGTTTCATGCCAATTTCATATTTGTTTTCTTTCCCTATGAAATATTGATCCTGCCTAAAAGAATTGAAGATACATAAAGATATCTTTTAAAAAAACAAGAACATAAGTTCCTATTCTTTCAAAATAGACTTTGACATCATGATCCGTTTTGAATTACTTTACTATTAGGGTCGTGATCCAAAAAACGCGGTTTTCCTCCTCACGACCCTAATAGTAAAGTGATGCTTTGTCTTTCTTTTGAAAAAGCTCTTTTTGTTTTTTGAGGGTGTTATCATTTTTTAGGCAGGATCTTCGCTAAAACAAAAGTCGTTGAGTGATTGCACTTCAGACTTAATGTTGCCTAACTACATATTCCCGAACTTCGCAAATATCTTTCGGCAATATGGCCGTTCACTACATGTTTCCGTAACGTTCATCCGTCCTCACGCCCCACCTTCTCCTCTCCTTCCAACATCATCCGATCCAAAGGACTCCGGATTTTTCGCACATCTCTCACGCTGACATGCGTGTAGCGCTCAGTCTTTGTGCTGCTTTGGTGACCGAGAAGCTCCTGGATATATCTGAGGTCGATTGTGTCCTCTAACAAACGGGTCGCGAAAACAGGCGGGCCGCTACATACTGATCATCATTTCTCGATGGAAAGCTCCATTTTAACCTTTTCCTTCCTAGAGTATATATGTAATTCAATTTTTTGGAAACCTGTTAAAAGAGTTTAGCTGTATCTCGCAAAAAGAACAACTAACCTCACGATGCTTTCGGAGCAAGTTATCAGTCCATTAGAATACAATTTCATCGGTTCAAGTTGGAATTCACCTACTTGTCTGACAAAACCCGGTAAAAGCCTGCAACCCGCTCCATCCATCTACCTTCCGAATCAGCTAACAAGGTCTGCCAACCTAAAACTTTGTGCAGGTATTAAATTTCTCTCTTCGTCATCGATGAACAGAATAATCTGCCTGTCATAATGTGTGCTTCAAATAGCCCCCACCTAACAGTCAGAAAGGGGCGAGTGTATGATGGATATAGATTAAGCACGGCTTCAAGAGTCCGGAAACAACCAGGATCACGGCATAAAGGGTTCCAATGCCTGAATTCTGCGGATCCGTAAGTTGGGGCAGCTGCTCGAACAGGTACATGAGAAACCGGAACGGATTCGGATCGAAGCCCGGGCGTACGGTAAGAAGGGTAGAACCGGCCTGTATCCATAAGCCGTTGTTCTCCGTCTTTGGGGCTGTGACGGCCACAGCACGGAAGGTAGTAGAAGTTATCGACGGGCTATGCTGTCTTTGAGCTTCAGATGACCGGTTTGGAACTCAGAGTATGTACTACCAAAAAAGTAATGGCCTGTGACCTACAGTTCCAGTATGGAACACGCAGATTCACAGGCTAAGTACATTTTTATTGATGATGGAGACCTTCAGGCCATGTTAGTTAGGGGACAGCCCCCTTGATGAGTAAGTTCGTTTAAAATTTTGCGGCCAGTTCAGCGGCTTTCTGAATGCCTTCCTGAATGATGGCTTCAGCGCGGTCCGGGAATTGGTTATGGCCTTCTACAACAACAACCTCGGGATTTTGGATGCCCCAGAATCCCAGAATATTCTTGACGTAGTTCAGGGACATTTCCAGCGCATCCATTGGGGCTGCGGAATATACGCCGCCGCGCGCTTGCAGCAGAGCGACCTTTTTGTCGCCTACAAGACCCACAGGACCTTGCTCCGTGTAACTGAACGTTTTGCCGGCCTGGGTCAGATAGAACAGATATGTCAGAAATTGTGCGGGGATCGTGAAGTTCCAGAGCGGGAAGGCAAATACAACTTTGTCTGCTCCCAGGAACTGATCCAGGTAGGTGTTGGCCAGATCAGCCGCTTTTTGTTCGGCAGGCGTCGTTTCGATGCCTTTGGAAAGCTTGAACAGACCGGTCATCATGTCGTTATCGTAATAGGGAAGGTCGGCTTCAAACAGGTTCAGCTCGGTAACCAGATCTTCCGGATGGGATTCTTTATAGCTTTTTAGAAAACTTTCATAAAGCTTTACAGTAACCGCTTGCTCGACTGGACGGTTATTGGCTTTAACAAATAATACATTTGACATGGTGGTCCTCCTCATAATAACTATATTAATTAATCTTACTATAGTTTGTATAGTAAATGATAAATAATCACTTGTCAACCCTCTTTAAATTAAAATATTTTATTGCCAAACAAAGAAAAACAAGGGCAGCAGTCAGACTGCCACCCTTTTTCCTCCAAGAATGTATAATAATCAGAATTAGACGTTCAAAGTCTGTGTTCTCTCGCGGTACGCCTTCGCCGCTTTCACCATATTCCGCAGGGCGGCTACCGTCTCTTCTTTTCGGCGTGTTTTCAGTCCGCAGTCCGGGTTAATCCAGAACAGCTCGGGATCCAGCACCTTAAGCGCACGCTCGATCATCTCCACCATTTCCGGCACTTCCGGAACTCGCGGACTGTGAATATCATAGATACCCAGCCCGATCCCGAGCGGATACGTAAACTCCTCAAAGCTTTGAATGAGCTCTCCATGGCTGCGCGACGTTTCAATCGAAATCACATCGGCATCCATTGCCCGGATGGAATCAATAATGTCATGAAACTCGCAGTAGCACATATGAGTATGAATTTGCGTCGTATCCTTGACCGTGGAAGCGGACAGACGGAAGGCCCTGACCGCCCAGTCCAAATATCCGTCCCGCTCGCTATGCTTCAGCGGCAGCCCTTCCCTGAGCGCCGGTTCATCCACCTGAATCATCTCGATGCCCGCCTTCTCAAGCGCCTCAACCTCCTGGCGGAGAGCAAGCGCAATCTGATAGCAGACAGACTCTCTGGACAGATCACTCCTAACAAAAGACCAATTGAGAATCGTAACCGGTCCTGTCAGCATCCCTTTTACGGGTTTGCTTGTCAGGGACTGAGCGTACACGCTTTCTGAAACGGTCATCGATTCAGTAAAATCAACATCCCCATAGATCACAGGCGGTTTTACGCAGCGGGAACCATAAGATTGAACCCATCCCCCCTCAGTAAAGGCAAATCCAGCCAGCTTTTCCCCGAAAAATTCGACCATATCGGTGCGCTCAAACTCACCGTGAACGAGTACGTCCAGTCCGATTTCCTTCTGAATCGCAATCCACTCGGCGATCTGCTCCCGGACAAACGCATCGTAACGCTCTTTGTCCCACTCGCCTTTGCGCCACTTCCGGCGGGCCGCTCTGACTTCAGCCGTTTGCGGAAAGCTGCCGATAGTCGTTGTTGGCAGAAGCGGAAGCTGCCATTTCGCTTTCTGCTTGGCTCTGCGCTCCTCGAAAGAGCTTTGACGTTCAGACGGATATACGCTCAGCTGCTTCATCGCTTCTCTTACCTTCTCAACGTTGCGAGCCGGTGAATCCTGAAGGTTCCGAACCGCTCGTCTGCTATCTTCAAACTGGCGGGCTACTTCTTCTCCATTCGCCCCTGAAGTCGCCTTGGCAAGCAGAGCCACCTCCTGCAGCTTCTCTTCGGCGAAGGAGAGCCCTTCTTTAAGCACAGGCTCCAGAGCGCTCTCGTTCCGTACTGTCACCGGAACATGAAGCAAGCTTGCGGAAGGCTGAACGACGATATCGCTCCCTTCCGCAAGTTTTATAATTTGCGCAAGCAGCTCCCCTTGTTTCGGCAGGTCGGCTCGCCATATATTCCGGCCGTCGATAACGCCAGCGCCAAGCGTTTTGCCCTTCGGAAAACCGATTTTCCGCAGCGCTTCCAGATTGGCTCCCCGGTCATGAATAAAATCAAGACCAATGCCCTGAACAGGCAGCGCGATTATGGCTTCGTATGGTTCAATAGCCTCGAAGTAAGTTTGAAGCATGATTCGAATGCCGGATACCTGCTCGGTAATGGCCCCATAAATCGAATGAAGCAGGCGGATATCCTCTTCCGTCAGCGAAGTTACGATAGAGGGCTCGTCAATCTGTACCCATTTCACGCCTTCATCCGCCAGCTCCCGGAGCACCTGAACATACAGCGGCAGGAGTTTGTCCACAATTTCCTGCCGTTTTGCAGCCTCGTAGCCTTTGGACAATTTGAGGAACGTGTAAAGCCCAAGCAGCACAGGCCGGCCTTCAATGCCGAGTTCCTCCTTCGCTTCACGATAAGCCAGGAGCGGGCGGTTCTTTGTCAATCGAGGCGTCACATCGCTTAGTTCCGGTACGATATAATGATAATTCGTGTTAAACCATTTGGTCATTTCACTCGCTGCCGCTTCCTTGTTGCCCCGCGCAATGTCATAGTAGGTTTGCAGCGGAACCGCGCCGCCATCATAGCGGAATCGCGGGGGGACTATGCCAAACATGGTCGACATGTCCAGCACATGGTCATAATAAGTGAAATCGCCCACCGGAATGATGTCGATCCCCCGGTCACGCTGAACACGCAAATTTCCGAGCCGGATGGATTTAAGCGCCCTGTGAAGCTCCTCCTCCTGTATTTTCCCTGCCCAAAATCCTTCAATAGCTTTTTTCCATTCCCGGTTTTCTCCGATTCTTGGATATCCCAGGTTTCCGCTGAATACTTTTGTCATCTCTTAACCTCCTGAATGATCATAAGACGTGATTGACAACATCGTCCGTATAAAAAAAGGCTTCTTTACCTGAAAAAAGGTTAAAGAAGCCCAGGGTCAACACGTATCACCGGTTACCATCTTTAACACCTCCCTATCTACCGTAGGTACAGCAGTGTTGTCGGAACAGGCAGGTCTCCTGGCTTCAGGATCAACATTAGAAGCTTGCCTTCCCGGCTTCGGATAAGCCAGTGGCATCGGTAGCTTCACACTCCCCTGTTACAGTGGCGGGACCGCGCCGGCATAGCACCGGACTTCCCTATTAAGCTGCAGCCTTCCAGGCAGCAGCACCTATTCCCACTTTATTTAATTTGAATACTAGGGTTTTATCATACTTCAACTCGTTAAAGAATACAATTATATTTTTTAAATTTCATTAACATCAGGCAAAGTGATCCCCTACTGCTTTGTTCAAAATGCCCAGACAGCGGTCCAAATCCGTTTTGACCTGCTTGCGGTACAATTTCGCCTTTTCCATTCCGTCATCTGTGAAATGATAAAGCACGATCTCCTGAAAATCTACGCTCGGATCCCCGCCTTTGAGCTTTTTGGTCCGATACAGAATGCCTTCCTGAACCAGTTCATGCAGCGCCCGGTAAATCTCGCTCTGAGGGGGGACATAGCCATAGGGCGTAAATTCCGTCTTTAGCTCTTCCAGCATTTGATAGCCGTAGCCTCTGTGCTCTTCAACCAGCTTCAAAAGGTATAATTTCAGGTAAGCCCGCTGTGCAATCATAAAAGCCATATTAGCTGTCACCACCCGTTTTATTTCGTCGCTCCACTCAATTATATGAAAAATTCAGAATAGGGTCAATTTGCGCTTTTTCCTGAGTGATATGTTGTAGGGAGGAGTAAATGGATGGTTGATGTGAAAAGTAGAAAGGGAGATTTTTGCTTTTTTATTGTGAATTTTTCATATAGTGTAATGTTGGAAAAAGAAGCGTTTGAACATCTCTTGTTCAGCAAAATAATCCGTATTTCGTCGTTCTTGTATGCGAACTAACGTTCGGAACCAAGGCGAACTTCTTGGGGTTCGCGCTCTGCCTAGATCCATCCCCGTTCCAAGGCGTAACGCGTCAGCTGCACCCTGTTCTCCAATTGCAGCTTGTGCATGATATTTTTCAGATGGTTTTTGACCGTTTGATCGGAAATTTCCAGAGCTTCGGCGATTGCCCGGTTTGTCAGGCCCTGGGCTACCCACTGTAAAATTTCCCTTTCCCGGGCGGTAAGCGGAGACTTGTCTTCCTTCTCCTTCTTAGAGGCGGGAGGGATTTCCCGCAATATTTGCAAAGCCAGCTCCGTGGAAAACAGGGCCTCATCGTCCATCATGGCACGCAGATACTCCATCCAGATCGACGGGGTTAATTTTTTCAGCAAAAAGCCCTGCGCTCCCTGCTTCAGCGCTTCAAACAAATAAGCCGCGTCATCCGATGCGGAGACCAGCACAATTTTAATATAAGGAAATCTGAGCTTGATCGTCCGGGTTGCCTCCAAACCGTCCATTTCGGGCATGACGATGTCCATGATGATGAGATCAGGCATCCACTGTTCAGTGAGCGCTATGGCTTCGCGGCCACCGGAGGCGGTTGCGATCACTTCAAAGGAATTATCCTCCGCCAATATCCTGCATATGCTCTCTCTCGCATGAGCGTGGTCATCTACCACCAGTACCCTTGTCTTCATACTTTCGCTGCTCCCCCCGCATTCGCTAAAGCGTTTCTTCTGAATATACGACAACTTCCGCAGCCAAAGCAAAGGCGAAAGCGACAATAGCCGGAACCCCCGAAGGAGTCCCGGCTATTGTTCTCACATCACTTGCTTTATAAAAGCTTTTTGATTTCATCCTTGATGCTTTCGGATTTAGGTCCGAATACAACCTGAACGGCCCCTTTGCCGAGACGCATAACGCCGGATGCGCCCAGACCTTTTAGCGTCTGATCGTCTACGATTTTATCATCCTTCACGACAAGACGAAGACGGGTGATGCATGCATCGACGGCCTCGATGTTGTCTGCTCCGCCGAGACCCGCCAAAATTTTGGCGGCCTGGCTGCCTGATGCGGCAGACGGTTCTCCTGAGGACTCTTCTTCGCTTTCGGCTTCGAAATCGTCTTCACGTCCCGGCGTTTTGAGATTCAGTTTGACGATCAGTACGCGGAACAGCACGTAATAGACGACAGCGAAAGCTAGGCCTACCGGAATAAGCAGCAGCGGCTTCGTTGCAAGCGGATAGTTGATCGCATAGTCAATGAATCCGGCCGAGAAACCAAAGCCCAGCTTGACGCCGAGGGAGTAAATGATATAGCCGGCAACCCCGGACAAAATCGCGTGGAGAATATACAGCACCGGAGCGACAAACATAAACGCAAATTCAAGCGGTTCTGTAATCCCTGTCAGGAAAGAGGCAAGTGCAGCCCCGATAAAAATGGAGCCAACAGCCTTTCTTCTTTCCGGCTGTGCGGTGTGAATGATAGCAATAGCCGCGGCAGGAAGGGCAAACATCATGATCGGGAAGAAGCCGGTCATGAACATGCCCGCCGTCTTATCCCCGGCGAAGAAACGATGCAGGTCGCCGTGAATGACCTTGCCTGTGGCGTCTGTAAAATCTCCGATTTGGAACCACACAATGGAGTTGATAATATGATGCAGGCCAAAAGGAACAAGCAGCCGGTTGGTAATCATATGAACGGCGCTGCCAATGCCGCCAAGCCCGACGATCCAGTTGCCGAAAGTATCGAGCGCCTGCTGTACGGGACCCCAGATCAGACCGAAAATAAGGCCGAGAACAACCATCACAAATGCGGTGACCATCGGAACAAACCGCTTGCCGCCGAAGAAGCCGAGCCAGTCCGGCAGCTTGATATTATGGTATCTATTGTACAGATAAGCCGCTACGCAGCCTACAATGATGCCGCCAAGAACGCCCATATCAAGCTTGGCATCCTTGCTCATCAGATCGGTGAAGACGGCCGGTACCTTGGAAAGCACACGAAGCAGGATCAAATGCCCGATGGCCGCGGAAAGAGCCGCAACCGCATCTCCAGCCAGTCCAATGGCTACACCAATAGCAAAAATCAGCGGAAGATTGTCAAAAATGGTGGATCCGCCAGCATCAAGGAACGGGGCGATATAATGATTCAGAAATTCGCCCACACTCCCCAGATGAAAGTCCTTGACGTAGTCAATGTTGCCGAAACGCATGAGGATGGCTGCCGCTGGAAGCGTGGCAACCGGAAGCATGAGGGATTTCCCGATTCTTTGTAAGAAAGCCAGCATGTGATCAACACCCTTTCCATATATTTGTTATTTCCGTAAAACCGCTATTGAAGGATACAAAAAAGAGCCAAGGAGAACATCCGCTTTTGTTGTCAAAAGAAGGTTGTTTTCCTTGGCTCATGTTGCTTTGCTGAATAACATGATAAAGCAGCCTATTCGGTTCGTCAATACTACAGTCCGGTTAAGGCTGCTCCCGGGTCCATTGAAAGTTGCCTCCAGATACGGTCAACAGCTTTTCCTCGGCGGCGTTAAATGAAACGGCCTACGTCTGCCTGCCGCCCGGTCTTACCCGGCGCGTCGCCTCTGCTTCGAGCGGATTGTCCGGCCAATAGTGCTTGGGATACCGGCCTTTCAAATCCTTTTTCACTTCAAAATAAGTGTTCTCCCAGAAATTTCGAAGGTCCGAGGTGACCTGGACAGGACGCCCGGCCGGCGACAGGAGATGGATGGTCAGCGGGACCCGGCCAAAGGCCAGTCTTGGCGTCTCCATCATGCCGAACATTTCCTGCAGACGGACGGCGATATAGGGAGCTTGGGGACCGTCGTAAGCTACGGCGATTTTTGAACCGCTGGGAACCTTGATAAAGGCCGGAGCCTCGGCATCGAGCTTTCTTCGCTGCTCCCACGAGAGCTGGTTTTCCAGCATCTTCACCAGGTTCAGCTTCTGCAAATCGGATTTGCGCCTGAAGCCGGCCGCATAAGGTCCGATCCATGCCTCGGCTTGCTGCTGCAGCGCCGAATCGGATACATCCGGCCAGGACTCATCGACGTTTCGCAGAAACAGGATTCTGGCCTGAAGCTGGCACGATCTCGCATTCCAGGGCAGAAGGCCGATACCGTCCGCGGCTACCCTGCCCAAGAGCGCTCTAAGCACATCCTCCGGCGACGGGCTGGAGTCCGGCGTTTCCCTGTACACAATCGCACCGAGCATAACCGTATCCCAGGCCCGGACCGATTCGGTGGCTTCATCCCAAACCACCCGCTTGATCTCCTTCATCTCTGGCCGCAAATGGGCCCGGATTTGCTCCGGATCAAGCGGAGCGGCCCACAAAATCCGCCCCTCCGTTCCCTCATCATCCACCTCCGCCGCAACTATATATTCACTTCCGGCCGGGGAAAGCGGAGAAGCAAATGCCGCGCCCCTTCCGCTGGCGAGCAGGTAGCGCCCATCCGGGCGCCGCTGTCCGATCCGGTCAGGAAAGGCAAAAGCCAGCAGAAGCCCGCACAGCGCTTCAGCTTCCTCCTGGCCGGGCAGGGGCTCGTGCCCTGCGCCAAGCTGCTCCGCCCAGCGGCGGCTCTGCCGCAGCAGCGGCTGCAGCGACGGCAAAGCCGGGGACGGCGGCGCCACCAGGCCGCCGCCGTCCGCCGCTGAAGGAGCGGCCGCGCCCGCTGCGGCGCGGCCCCGCTCCTCGCCGCGGGCAGCGCGCAGCAGCCCGGCGAGGGCACGCCGCGCGTCGGCGTCATTCCCGCCCGCGCGCAGCGCGCGGGAATCCTCCAGCATCGCGGCGAGGAGGCAGGCCAGGCGCCCGTGCCCAAGGCGCCTGCCTTCAAGCAGCATCCGGCCCAGGCGCGGATGCATGCCCAGCCCGGCCATTTCCCGGCCGGGCCCGGTCAGGCGCCCGCCCTCGTCAAGGGCGCCGAGCTCGCGGAGCAGCAGGACGGCGCTGAGGTACGCGCCCTGCGGCGGCGCGTTCAGCCAGTCCAGCTCGGCCGGGGACTGCGCCCCCCAGGCGGCCAGTGCAAGCGCCAGCGGCGCAAGATCGGCCTCCAGAATCTCCGGCGGCGTCTCCTCCGGCAGCAGGCGGTCCTCCGCCTCGCTCCACAGCCGATAGCAGACGCCCGGCGCTGTCCGTCCCGCGCGGCCCCGGCGCTGGTCGGCCGAATCGCGGGCCGCCCGGACAGTCGTCAGGCGCCCCATGCCGGTGCGCGGCGAGAACAGCTCGGTCCGGCGCAAGCCGCCGTCAATGACAACCGTGACGCCCTCTACTGTCAGGCTCGATTCGGCAATGGACGTCGCCAGCACAACCTTCCGCCTGCCGCCGGGCAGTGCGCGGATCGCCTCCTGCTGGGCTTCCTGGGGAAGGCTGCCGTAAAGAGGAACTGCCATAACCCTATCCGGCAGCCTTCCCTCCAGCAGTTTCTGTGTGTTCCGAATTTCCCGGATCCCCGGCAGAAATACGAGAATATCGCCCTCATGCTCCTTCAGCGCCGTTAGAACCGTTAGCTTCGCCAACGTTTCCAGCGGAGCTGTGCTGCGCTCCTTCAAATAGCGGGTTTCAACCGGGTAAACCCGCCCTGTGCTGCGGATAACTGGTGCATTCCCGAGCATTCCCGCCACCGGCCCCTCCTTCAGGGTAGCGGACATGACAAGAAGGCGCAGATCCTCTCTCAAAAGCTGCTGGCTCTGCCTGCTTAAAGCCAGCCCCAGATCGGCCTGCAGGCTTCTTTCATGAAACTCGTCAAATATAATTAATCCTGTGCCGAGCAAAGCCGGGTCGTTCTGCAGCATCAGCGTCAATATGCCTTCGGTAACGACCGTTATTCGTGTTCGCGGGCCCGTCCGGCTCTCGCCCCGAATCCTGTAGCCTACCGTTTCGCCTGCCTGCTCTGCCAGCTCGCGCGCCATAAACGCCGCAGCCGATCGGGCGGCCAGGCGCCGGGGCTCCAGCATGATGATTCCCTGCCCTTGCAGCCAAGGCTCGCTCAGCAGCGCCAGCGGGGTTCTCGTTGTTTTCCCGGCACCGGGCTCCGCAATCAGTACAGCATTTTGGCCTTCCTGCAGCGCTTTTTTAAGCTCCGGCAGACATTCATCAACGGGTAACTTCATTCCAACTCTCCCTGTCACTCTTGTTATACAGTTAATCATATAGCGGCGGCCAAACCTCTGTCAAAAAGGATTCGCAGCGCTCTGGCAGTGCATTTTTACGTCTTGTTTGCTATCATATCTCATAGACAACCAACCAGCGTACCCTGAGTAATTACAGATTATTAGGAAGTGATAGATTTGTTAAGAGGACGGTTTGCGCCCACGCCTTCCGGCGCTATGCATCTGGGCAACGCCAAAATCGCGCTCCTCTCCTGGCTGCAAGTGCGGTCCGCCGGCGGCGTTTTTGTCCTGCGGATTGAAGATATAGATGTGCAGCGTTCCAGGCCTCACCTTATCCAGTCCATTATTGACGATATGAAGTGGCTGGGACTGGATTGGGACGAGGGCCCCGGCAAAGGCGGTCCTTACGGCCCTTATACCCAAAGCGAGCGCTTGGAACGCTATGAGGATGCCTTACAAAAATTGCAGCAAAAGGGGCGACTGTACCCCTGCTACTGCAGCCGCGCCGAGCTGCTGTCGGTTGCCGGAGCTCCGCACGGCCTTGCCTCCGAAGGCGCCCCCTATCCCGGCACTTGCAGGGCGCTGACGCAGGAGGAACGGGCAGTCAGGGAGCGGCGCAAAAAGCCGGCCATCCGCTTCGCCCTGAAGGACGAGCAGTATACCGTTCAAGACGGAATCGCCGGTCCGCATTCGTTCCCTAAAGGCAGCGGAGGGGACTTTATCGTCAAGCGGGCGGACGGCATGTACTCCTACCAGCTTGCCGTTACCATTGACGACGCGGCCATGCGCATTACCCATGTGCTGCGCGGCGATGACCTGCTTGATTCTACGCCAAGGCAGCTGGCTTTATACGAAGCGTTGAATCTGGCCCCGCCCCGGTTTGCACACGCTCCGCTAATTATGGGCGAAGACGGTCACCGTCTTGCGAAACGCCATGGCGATCTCAGCCTCTCCTTCCTGCGTTCTACAGGCGTACAGCCGCAAAAAGTGATCGGCTGGCTGGCCTTTATCAGCGGACTGACGGACCGGCCCGAGCCGCTCCAGCCGTCTGACTTAACAAGCGGCTTTGAGCTTCATTCCATTTCCAAAACGCCGTTTACGCTTACGCAGCAAATGAACCGGGAACTGCTTGAATCGTAAAAAAACCGCCCGCCTCATGATCTCCATGAAACGGGCGGCTTTAATCCGCCTGCTTACAGCAGGGCTTCCGCTCCGTCTATCCGGATCCGGGCGCCCGTAATATGCTTTGCTTCATCCGACGCCAGGAAGCAGACCAGGTCGGCCACGTCCTCGGGCTGTCCGGGTCCGTCCGCCAGCGGCTGGCTGCCCTCCGGATATTCGACCGGAATGACAATCTCTTTAAGCTCATCGCTCAATTCTGTACTTTCATCGATGTTGGTCGCGATCGCTCCCGGGCTGATGACATTGACGCGAATCTTGAACTTGGCCAGCTCCAGGGCGGCCATTTTGGCAAACGCGACCTGCCCGGCTTTGGTCGTGCTGTATGCGGATGCTCCCCATCCAGCAAAGCGATCGAGTCCGTTGATTGAGCTCGTGATAATAATGCTGCCGGCTCCCTTTTTTTTCAGGTGCGGGATCGCATATTTTAGGGACAAAAAAGTTCCATTCAGGTTGATGCGCAGCGTCCGTTCCCAATCCTCCAACTGCATGTCTTCGATGGGCGCCCACGTGCCGTTTATGCCGGCGTTTGCAAACAAAATATCGAGACTCCCGAAAAATTGGGCAGCGTCGTTTACCGCCTTCTCCACCCTGGCCGCATCGGACACATCCACATCAAAAGCTTTTGATTCACCGCGGAAGATTTCATTAATTTCATGCTCGGTAGAACGAATCCGTTCATCGTTCAAGTCAAAGAGCGCAACCTTGGCGCCTTCTCTTGCGAGCTTGATCGCCGTAGCTTTTCCAATTCCGGAACCTGCGCCCGTTACAATTGCCGTCTTTCCCTGAAAACGAAGACGCTGTTTGGCTTGAATATCCGACATACGCCACGCTCCTTCTTTAGATTTACATTTCTATTCAAGACCATGCGGTTTTAACCTTAATCGTACACCCGCTAACTCAGTATTACCCAAAAAGTGTATTTGCTTAACCCTTCGGGGAGTGAAATGGAAATTTGAACCTGTTATGGCGAATAAAAAAGACAGACCGGATATGCTCCGAATCTGCCAAAAGGTTCATCTTTGAAAGTTTCATCATTGTTTATTCTTAGATTCCCAGGTTTACGGAGCAGCGCCGCTCCAGCTTAGTTCAAGCACGGAAGCATCGTCCTGAAGCCCTCCGCTCTGCTCCGCCTGCAGCGCTTGCTCCAAATCCCGCCCGCTCAGCGGAAGCTCCTTCATATCCAGCGTTTGCAGTCCGTCGCTATATACGATAAGCCCTCCGCTGCCCAAACGGTCCAGACGACCGGTATACAGATGGGGCAGCATGCCGGAGTTTTCAGGCCGGCTTGACCATCTTTCCGAGGTTTGGAATTTGTTTGCGGGAATCAGGCGGCTTTCTCCGTCCTCGTTCCACAAACGTATTCTTATATCGCCCTGCCACAGCAGCCAAAGTCTTCCGGCTCTGCCCTGCCTGGGGCGGCTAATGTGGCCGCACACAAACATGGCTTCCGTTCCCTGTTTCCGTTTCTCCAAGAGCACCTCGCGAACAAGCGGAGGCAAATCGTCCGGCAAATGGAGACGTTTCAAGCCCTTTGCCGCTTCTTGAGATACTCTTACCAGCAGTTCCTGAATTTGATTCAAATCTGTTCCCGGCGGCTCTTGAAGCCAGCGTAACAACTGCTCCCCAAGAATCCGCGCCCCAAAATCACCACGGTAGCTGAGCGAAACGCCGTCACAAAGCACAAAACGAACCGTTTGCTCATCAGCTGCAACGGCCCCGTAATCCTGACCGGGCTCACCCAGCGAACAACTGTCCGCCGACGGACTATAAGCGTACCGACAGGTCAGATTCCGGTTCCTCCATGAAGTGACAGGCTGAATGCGATCCTGTCTGCTCCTCCAAACCAAAGGCTCAGAATCGTAGGATTCATGACTGGTCCGCCAAGAAGACATTTTCATCGCAAGGTCCCCCTACCTTACCGGAGTCGCCGCAGACATCTGGAATCCGACCGATACGAGCTCCGCACAGTTTCCAGGCAGCATCATCAATGCATCCGGGGAAAGCTGATAATCGGCTTCCAGCAGCATTTCACGGTAGGTTGCCGGAAGAGGAGAAGACATTTGGCGCAGCTTCTCTCCGTGGGCATCGTAAAGCCGGGTTTGCCGTGTTATGCCGCCCCAGCGTCTTGGTTCGGGAATCGGACTCTCCAGCACATGATCGGATATAAAAATGTTCTCAATGAGCACTTTTCCATCGGGAACCCCCATTTCCATGATCCGCTGCGCAACCGGGAGCGGGTCCTCTCCCGTGTATACGCCGTCTGTCATATGACAAACCAGCGGCGACGGGCAGTCCTGCATATCCGGCAGCTCATCCTGCAAAATTTTCTCGGCCTGTAGAAAAGCTTTCGCACTGTCCGAGAACCGCTTTGGCGACAACTGAGGAAGCATTCCGAGGGCGGCTATTTCGTCAATTCCTTTGACCCCGCCAAGGAGGTCGTAGACTTCATCACTGTATGCCAAAATAGCCACGCGATATCTTGGCGTCAGCCGGTTGCCTTTGGTGGAACGGAACACCATTTGACGAATCGCCATCGACAGGGCGTCATAGACAATATCCATTCGCCGTCTGCCTTCCATCACCATATTCATTGAAGCGCTGATATCAATCAGATAAATAATCAGCGCTGGTGTGCGCTGTGATGCTTGAACCGTGTAAGTCATTCCTGTCTCCTTCTTATCTGAAACCTATGGTGTCAAGACCCCTGTCTAAACTCATCCTAAATGTCCGGGAGCTCATACGACGTGTCCTTTACGAAGCGGTAGATATGGCCAACCCGCTTGCCTATGGACCCGGTCTTCACAAAATATTGGGCATCTGTATTGTATATGTTCAGGAAATCCATCGCATAGGTTTTTGCCTTGTCAATCTTGCCGGCTTTCTGGGCATTATAAGCGGAATTATAATAAGCAATCATCTTGACGATCTTCTGGTCGCGAACCTTCTGCAGCTGCTTCTCCTTGCGTTTTCGCTCTGCTTCTTGGTGCTCTCGCTCTGCTTCCTGGCGCTCTCGCTCGAGAGCTTCCTTGCGGGCAGCCTCTTCTTGTGCGGCTTTCTCCTGAGCAAGCTGGGTATCCCTGTCCTGCTTCCAGACTAAATAGCGGTTATACGCCGCCTGCTGCTCATATTTCTTCTGCAGCGCTGCTTTCTCGGCAGTCTGCTTGTCCTTAGCAGCTTGCTCGGCGGCCTGCTTCTTCGCTTCGGCTTCTCTCGCGAGCCTTGCTTCTTCCGCCTTTCTTGCTTCTTCTGCCTTTCCAGCCTCTTCATGCTTCTTTTGTTCGGCAAGCGCCTGCTGCCGATCTTCCTCACTCGCCAAAGCGAAGCTTTCTGCAGGTGCCGCGGTCTCGTCGGTCTGGCTGCTTCCCGTCGCCTCGGTATGCTTCGCCCCGCTATCCGCAAGCAAAAAGACGGCTGCCGCAATAAGCAGCACACCCAAGATCACCGCTCCCCCTACCCATACTCGGGATTTTCGGGCGAACGACCGAGTCGCTGTCGCTGCAGATTCTGTATTCGGCGGGGAAACGGGGACCATCTGCCGTTCCAGCTCAAAAACAGCCGCCGCGATCTCCATGTGGAGCACGCTTCCTTCTTCCGTCTTCTGCAGGGCAGCGCGGTAAGTTTCGAGCGCCTTGGCCCTATCGCCCTTTTCAATCCGTCTGGCTTTCTCCATGATTGAGGCTGCTTCCGCTTCATTGCCGTATTGCGATGTATCCACAGCTGCCGCAGCATTGTCGCTGTCTTCCAAATCCGCTGCAAGTCCCGCTGCAGACATGCTTGGCAACCTGCCGGCAAAATCCGCCTCCGCCTGATCCGGGTGTTCACCTGCGGCCGCGGCTTCCTGCGCCGCTAAAGAATCGCCCGCTTTCGACAGCGCCATGACCCATTCCCCGAATGTAGGACATGATCTGGCATCCTGGCTGTTCCAGGCCCGGGAGAACAGCTCGGCAGGCTCTTTTCCCCATATCTGCTCGATTCGCTCGGTCAACACCCGGTATCTCGAACCTGTGCCTTGAATTTCCTGAGGATCGAAATAGCTTTCGCCCCATGCTGCCTTGCGTACTTCTTCATCACACCAGCCCAGCATCTCGGCAATCATAACGGAACCCGGGAACCGGTCCGCATAAGCGTTCCATGGGGAGGCCCCCCCTTGAACCGACTGATAGGATGCATACCCCGGAGAGCCCGTCAAATAGAAATCCGGAGGATCGAGCCGCGGACTGAACATTTGCTCGACATCTACAAGCTCCACCGCATAGCCGCCGCTTTCCGTCAAAAACATCACATTCGGCGCCGACAAATCGCAGTGGGCAATTCCTCTCTGCTCCATTGCCGAACCTACCAATGCCAGGGAACGGGCAGCGCCCAGACTGTCCTTCGGCCTCATGGCCACACCGCCGGCCAGGAGATCTAGCCACGTACTTCCATGAATCCAGGGCATGATGACGGCATACAACAAATCCGGATACTTTGCGATGAGCTCGCCGTTTCGTTCAGGCGTGAGCACTTCGCGCTTGCACACCCTAAGACCGCTGATCGTGCTGTATCCTTCCATCGTTTGCGACAAATGCACATGTGACGGGATACGGAATTTTGGCAAAAAAATCTTGAGGGCCATGGACTGCGCCGCTTCTCCGGTGGCCGGAACAAGCTGATAGACTACGCCCTGACGCCCGGCCTGGGCATAAGCCAGTCCCGGAGCTGCAGGATGCGTTCCTATTCTGTAAACTGTTCCGTTAATCTGAATTTCGTCTCCCGGATTGGGGTTAAAAGCCATTCCTTGTCCCTCTTTCTATTCTTGGCGCGGACATCACCTGGTCCGCTCTCCAATGCTATTCATTATGTACCCGGACATGACCGCCCGGTTCTTGCTTCCATCAGCCGTTTAATAACGACCTTGATCAATACTGCGAAATTTATTTGACATGGCCGCCAGTTCCTGACCAATGGATTCCAGCATATAAACGAAAGCCTGCATCTGCTTGTCCGCTTCCTGAAATTCATGAAAGAAGCGCTGCTTCGACAAGCCTTCCCAATCCTGCTCCATCGTTTGTACAATACGGGTCAATCCGGCAATAATTTGACGGCTTTGCTCTCCGCCTTGCAAAAACTGCCGCGCCATCTCCTCGATTTGTTCCGGACTAACCGTGATTCTTCCAGCCATAGACTTGCTCCCTTCATAAAGTTACAAAGCGAACGAAATGGAGAGTATCATGAAAAATTACCCAAAATGATTGCCGCTGAATCAGTAGTCCGCCGAAGATCATTTGGAGTTTTAGCGACTAAAGACCTGCTGCCGGATTGGTAAAGATCCAGGCCTTTGGATTCATAGCCGCTTCCCTGAGAATCATCCGCCCGGCGGCTCTTTTTCTCGACAATCCCGGAAATGGCAGCATTTTGCTATCCGCACCGGACAAAACCGGATCCCCCTCAGCTTGCTCCTTGCCGGCTGAGGTGAAGGAGATTTCATGATCCTGCTCGGCCAGTCGTCTTTCGCGGCGAACCGCGTCTACAGCAGATCTTGGATTGGAAATAACCCCCGGCGAGAAGCGGGTAGCCGGAAGAATCAGGGAATCCGTGCCCAGATGAAGCGTCCGGTACATCATGGAGGAAGGCCCGTATGAAACCGATCCTTTGGAAATGGAAGCTCCAAAGCCGCGATCGCTCTCGTCAAAAGAAGCCGAACGTATTTTGAGGCCTTCCCCCAAACGATACAGCTCTTTGCCGATCTGTTCCGACAATCGGCGAGCCTGTTCCCACTTTACCTGAACGGCTCCCCAAGCAGCTTCATTATCCTGACTGAAAGAAGTAAGCAGCCGATTTAGATGCTCGGCAATATCTTGGAGCTGTTCCGCGGAACGCTGCAGGCCGCTGCCCGCCGTCCGCAGCTGCTCGGGTTCAACACTAATACGCATGAATTATCCCCTTTCATCTGTCTCGGGTGGCTGTTCAAGCCACAGCAAAAGCATATCCTGAAACTGTTTTCTTGTAGCTGGAGCGGCAACCAGCCAATCTTCTTCATCCCTGATGCTCATCCGGATTAACCAATTCATCGATTGTCCGACAATGAAAGCGGCTCCCTGGCTCTCCCAGCCTTCCTCGTTCCAGATCGACAGCTGAAGTTCTCCCTCGCTGGTACGTTCCTTCAAGCATTTGGCGAGCGCCCAGGAGGCTTCAACGTCCCCGGTAGACTGCGAAAGTTCAGTGCTTAATTGCTCAAGATCCATACTTTGGCTCGCTTCGTACAGCTCATTGAATTTCTTTCTGGACAACAGCAGTGCGGGAAGATCGGAAGGAGAGTCAGCTCTCCATTTCATTCGTTCAACCAGCAGGCCGGACGCCTCTTTGACGTTGCCCAGCTCCTTCAGGCAATAGACGGATTCAGAACCCGCTTCCCTAACCACCTCCACCACCTTTTCATTCGTAATGTGGAGATAACCTTCAAAAGCTTCCGAATCATGCTCATATCGAACCCAGCAGGCCCGCTCGGCAAAGCCGGCGATAGCTACTCTTGCAAATACCTCGGGTGTCATGGAAAGCTCGTTACTATTTTTTTCGTTGGTCAAATAGCCTTTGTTCAGCAGCGACTCCCTGACCAATTCCCATTCGTCTGCAATCTCATCCGATAAATAACCAAGAAAGGGATCTTCAACGCCAAGCAAACGGTCCGAGCCCAGTATCCCGGCCAGAAAAAAGAGCTCCTTCGTCTCCAGATTGACCGATGTCCCTCGCAAATCCTTTGTTGTCAGCATTCGGTTACCTCCCTTCATACACTCACTTCCCATTGGTCGCACACTCGTGCGATCCAGACATCAGGTGTCCATACGGTGTCAAAAGGAACCGCTGCTTTCATTCTTTCATATCTCCTGTTCACATAAAATCCTTCTCCGGTAGGAAGTACGGGCAGTTCTCCCGGTTCACTCGCGGATTCCTTAAGCGGGATCCGGAAAGCAGCCAGATCGGAAGGGTCCTTTGTACCCAGTACAAATCCTGCCTGGCAAGCTTTCACTTCCGCAAACCAGTCGGAGCCAAAGCCCGGGAAATCTGCGGGTATCCCTGAAAGCACAATATGAAGCCCGCATTCCCTGCTTCTTCTGACCAGCTCAGTTAATTTGTCTTTGACGGCAAAATCCGTCAGCCGCTTTGACAGCAGATCGGCATCGTCAATAGCGAGCAATCTCGTCATCTGATCGCTTCCGGCTCCCGCCTCACGAATGTCCTCGTCCAGCAGACTGATGATTTCCGCTGCCCCGCTTTCTCCAGTTCCGAGACCCCGTACATGGGGCAGCGAAGAGAGCTGCGTAAGACTGCTTGCTCCAGATTGCGGCGCGCGGGCTTCAATCATATACACGCCAAGTCTTGCCGGAGGAATATGCCACGCAAGCGACAATATCCAGGACTCGAGAAACGAGGTTTTTCCCCCGCCCATCGGAGCACCGACAATAAAATGCGGCCCGCTGTCCAGCCGAACCTGTATCGGCCCAAGGTCCTCCACCGCAATGCCGACAGGCACCGGCACGGCAGCGGCCTTCTGGACCTGCAGCCTGCCGACCGGAAGCAGCTCCCTCAGGTTGACCTTGGCCGGCATAGCCTGAATCCGCGCAGGCTTGTCCCCCTTCCGGTTCCGGTCCATTCCGGCAATTTCAGCCCTTAGCCTCTCGGCACGTTCGTATTCACTGCTTCCGCCAACAGGCAAGGCGGTCTGGAATTCAACCGGAGGATGGCCCTTCATATAACCCCTGCCGCGTACCATTTGGCCGGCCGGAGCCGAGACCCTGCCAACCGCATAAAAATAATCTCCGTAATCACCCAACTCAAGCGCGGCAGTCTGGGAAATGGAGCTGCGGGTTTTCTCCGGGATGTCCCCGTATCTTCCAGCCGTAATCAGGAATCGAATGCCTGCCGCTCCTCCCTCGCGCAGCAGCTCGTCCAGCTGTTCGCTTTCGTAAGGATACCTGTTTCTAAAAGCGTGATAATCGTCAATCAGCACAATAATGTCGGGAAGCTTGCGGCCAAACGGATTCCGGTAATCTTCCGCGTTTTTGATTCCCGCCGCAGCGAGCAGTTCCCTGCGCTCTGCGGTTGCTTTCTTTAAAAAGCGGAACAATCGGCCGATCCGGTCGCTTTCATCCGCCGTTATGACGGCCCCGACCTGGGGAAGCTCGGCGAACCCCTGCATCATTCGTCCCATGTCAATGATGTAACCATGCCAGGAAAGCCCCGGGCCTCCGGCAAGCGACATCAAAAAAGTTTGCAGAAAAGTCGTTTTGCCCGAACCCGGCATGCCATACAGCGCAAAATGACCGTCCTTAAGGCGGACAGGAACCGCAAATTGCCTCTGCCCCTGAATATCATCCGCCAAACCGACATAGGCCGTCAGCTGATCGCCCACCTCGGCTTTGGGCAGTTCGGACAAGCTCAGCGATTCAGACAGAGGCGGAAGCCATGGCCCGTTCAGCTTGGCGATCCCCTGTTCTTCGGCGGCTTTTCTCAAATATACGGTTAACACTTCCAGTTCTTTTGGCGCGAGTTTGTTCCTCAGCCCCTTCTTGTAAACTGCGCTGGTCTGCTGCAATACCGCTTCCCTGTTTCCGTTTAGCAATACGCGGAAAATGGACTGCTCGACGCCAGCAGAAGAACGCTCCGGATTGTACTCCGCGCCGGTCCAGGCAAACTGAACCTCTTCCAGAAGCTCGGGTCCCGCTTGCACAAATCCTCTGCCGGCCGCCAAAATCCAGGCCGCATCCGGAATTTTGATCATTTCACGACTGTCGCTTTCCGACTCTACCCTCAGGCAGATACGGAACCGCGCATTGCTCCATATTTTATCGTCAACTACACCCGCCGGTTTCTGCGTTGCCAGTATCAAATGCAGTCCAAGCGTTCTGCCGATAGCCGCTATGCTGATCAATTCTTCAATAAAATCGGGATAATCGCTTTTCAGCTCCGCGAATTCATCGACAATAACGAACAAATGCGGCAGTGGCCCACCCGGAGCGCCAAGCCGGTAATATTCATCGATATGTTCCAGCCCGCCGGCTTGCTTCAGCCGCTTTTGGCGGGTGACAAGCTCTGCGCGCAGCGCCGATTTGGCGCGCTCGACCAGCTTTCCGTCAAGATTCGTCAGCGAACCGACCACATGAGGCAGACTGCGGAAGGCTCCCGACATGCCGCCGCCTTTGTAATCGATCATAAGGAATGCAGCATCATGCGGATGATAATTCACCCCGATCGAAACGACGAGTGACTGGAGCAGGGCGCTTTTACCAGACCCCGTTGTTCCTGCAATCAAGCCGTGGGGACCGTGTGCCCCAAGGTCAAGGCGGTCATGCAAATTCAGCACAAACGGCTTCTCTCCCGCCCGTATCCCGATCGTGACCGGCAGTTCCAGCGGGAGACGGCTTTCATTCCAACGTGTGACAGCATCCAACTCTTCGACACGCTCCTGTCCAAGCAGCTCAAGCAGGGAAATGCGCTCCGGCAAAGCCGCCCCCTGGCTATGCTTCAGCTTGATTTTGGCCATCAAACGGGCAAAATGATCGCATTGTTCCAGCGAAATTTGGTCCAGTTGGAACGCCCTGCGCATAAGGCCCCCGTCTTTCTTTTTCAGCGTGTAGGTCCCTTGATCTTCTTCACACTCAATGATCAGCCGGCATTGTCTTGGCAGCTTGTCCACAGAACCCGCCAATATAATCGTATGTAATGAGATTTGCTCCGCATATTCCGTCAATACACCGTACAGAGGATCATTCTCCAGCACTCCGGCATCCGAGAGCAGAACCACATGTCTTGCACGGTCCGAACTTGCAGGCTTCCATTCCCCGGAGGAACGATTCAAACGCAGCGTCAGCTCACTATATAAATATTCGGAGAGCTGCTGCCTGTCTCCATCGGAGCAAGCCATGCGGCGGAAAGAATGATGCTCATCCCAAAAATGCGGAAACCAGCGCATCCACCGCCATTCCTCCTTCTCTTCCTCTTTAAAAAACGAAGAGAGCAGCACTTCGTCCGGCGAATGACGGGCAGTTAACTGTATGATAAGGGCCCGAAGCGCTTTGACTCCGCTCCCCTTCCCTGCGACAATCCCGATCACGCCGGATTCCAGCAGCGGCAGGGCAATGGGACAATCCGGCACGAAAGCCGCCTTGTTCGCAACGACCCGCGCCTGTTCCAGCAATTCATCCGCTTCCTGGGGCCGGACGTCCGGAAGACGCAGGGTGATAGCAGAAGACGCCTCGCCGGTGCCGATCCGCAGCGACAGAAAATCGTTGTCCTGCGGAGATCGTTCCCAAAGGGAAGGGGAGCGTCGGCGCACCACGCTTTCACAGCGCTCAAAATCGCTATGTACTTGCAGCAAAATTCCCCTCTGTTTGGCTCCTTCTTCGGCCAGTTCCTGCTCTACCTGCTTCAGCAGCTCCAAATATGCCGATTCCCTCAGCCGGTTTGTTCTCTCGTACATTTTTTTGTTATGAACATAGATCCATACAGGGATCAGATAAGAAACCAGCATGCAGAAGGAAATCAGGACCTGCAGCACTACATCGCTTCCGCCTGCCAGCCTGCTGCTTGCCCCCATATAAACCAGTGCCCCCGTGCCAGCCAGCGTCACTAATATAGGCAAGGCAAACCAGGAACCTGCCACAGAACGAGCCGCCGGTTTCGCCGGAGGCGCCGGCAAACTGCGCTCGCTGTAATTTAATTCGGGCATGATGCGGGGAGATCTTTGATAGAGAAAGCCCATAACTTGCCCTCCTTTAATCGTTCCGGCTTTGGAACAATGGCACGCTTGCCTCTTCCTGTGCCGGAACTTGTACTGTGCTGTATATATTTTTAATTCGTACAAAAGACCCGTCCTGCAATCCGCTGTCGCGTATGGCTATTTCATCCGGAATCGGAAACCATCCTCCGCCGGTTTCTTTACCTTCCAATAAATAGGCTTGCGGTCCCCCGGCCCCGTCACGACCAGCGAATTCGCGGATCCAGCGCTCTTTAAACATGCCTGCCGTCATGTGGTCAGGAACTTCAATATCACATTCTTCCACGTTCCTGCGCCCGTTCATCAAAGTTAAGATCATGCTCCATACGTCCTTTACCAAATCTTTCACTCCTATAATAGCATTGATCTTCCTGCTAACGTGCAGTCAAATTTGTAAATCCATTACAAACGTCCCACAAAAATAGGCTGTTTGGCTTAACCCGCAAGGTAAGAATTTCCGCTTTGACCTAAATCAATCTCTATCCATATAAGTTGCGCAAATGATTGAATCATGTGTCACTGCGAATATGGATCTTTCTTTAAGGCCGGTGCTCCCGCCGGATTTCTTTAATTGGTCTTAAGTTAAGGAGAAATCGGGGGACAAGCAAAACGGCGGCCTAAATATTTTTCTATATTTTTTAAAAAAAATGAAACCATAACCATGTCAGATTCGTTAATAAATTGTAAAAGAGAAATCGCTTCAATTCTCTTGGGAAAGGGTAAAGAACAGCAAAAAAGGAGACTGTTTGCCGCTTCCTACTGAATTAATCAATTTGTTATTTTTTCTTAAGCTAGTTTTAAGAAAGAAGCTTTACAATGATCCTATGAATCTCAAAAATATAGAGGTGATTAGAGTGAAAATCGTCATTAATTTTCAAAACAAACTCGTTCCCGTCTATTTCAACACCGAGAACAAACAACCTGTACAGCGCACACTTAAGCTTTTGACAAGCGCTCTGGATAACAAGATCCGCAACGGCAAGCAAGCTTTGCAAAAATGTTTGAATTCTCTGATCAGTATTGAAATTGAAGGCTCGGAAGCAATACTTCACAGCAAAAGCGAATTCGATTCCCTAGCGTTGTCCCTTTATTAATCAGGCATCATTCCATTATCCATCTGCCATAATGAAGTTAGAGGCCCACAGTTACCGGTAATCAAATACCGTGCTGTGGGCCTCTTTCTCCTGCAGCTTACAGATACGTTTAAGCTTCTTTCTCCTTAGCCGCTTCGCGCAGCCTAATTCCGCCAAGCTCGGACCGACAATATTTCCGGCTGCGCTGGCCGTAGCCATGATGCCGAGCGCATACCCGACATGCTTCTCCGGCGTATTGGTGCCGACCAGGGCAATCGCTGAAGGCACATATCCCGTGAGCAACCCCAGAAGGGAGCAATGCAGGCGCTGGACAGAAAGGTTACTCCGCAAAATACGCCACACCCTAGTACGAAGAGGTTTCTTTTCCATTGGAAGTTCATGGTGTCACCCCCATTATTAAATCAGCTTGACCACCTCACCGATCAAATAAGCTGCGGGAACGATGAGCGCCTGGGCCAAAAGGGTCCCGAGGAAGCGTGAGCCCATAAGCAGCATATATATTTTCCCCAGCTCATTTCGATACGCCTCGCTGTTTAACGCCTTGTCCGTAATTAACCCGAGCTGCGGATCGATGAAAATCGTCAGCAAGATGGTAGCCGCTCCATTAATGATCCCCGATGACTGCGATGCGGCCGTACTGAGCTCAGGCAGCAGGTGCGCAGCGTATAGCGAAGAAAGTACGCCAACCGTATAAAATGCGGTGACGAACACATTGAGCACAATGAATCTCTTCGGAATACCCAGCACCCTGAACTGGCTCGGATGAAACGAAGGCCGTCTGACATAATGCCTTGTATTCTTCAGCTGTTCGATCGTCACGCTTGCCGCCAGCCTCGGAAGCGAGCCTGCAATCTCCAGTTTGGCAATGACCCTGCCGAACAGATTTACGGCGGTAGGAAACAGCAGCATCGCAAGCAGCGTTCCGGCAGAGCCGGCCAGAAGAATCACCCGCAAATAAGTAATCAACGAGAAGTCCGGATGATGTTTCGCAAAATCAACAAACTTTGCCGCAATCGGCGCCTGGATCAAATTTGCGGTCCTGGAGACAAGCACAATAATCCCTGTCAATGACAGTGCGACGGCAATTTTATTTACTTTGACACCGGCAAACCGGACCGAATAGGATAACGTCTCTGCCGTATGTATAATCATGGTCAGCACATACACAATGATCAGCTTGCTGAGCATTTTCTCTCATCCTTTCAGGGAAATCGCCTGCCTGTGGCGATTTTCAGGAGGAAACAATTCCCATTCCTTGATCCTCTATATATGTAAAGGATTCACGGGAATCATTTTGCTCCTATTTCGCGTTCCACAATGTCCGCAACTTCATCCAGTTCGTCTATAAAAGCCCACGGCTCCCCGTCCAGATCGTCCGACCACTTGTGGTTGCGCCGAAGCCAAATGCCTTTAAGACCTATGCGTGCGGCCCCCCAAATATCGTTGACGGGATGATCGCCTACGATAATCGTCTCCTCCGCTGCCGTTCCCAGCTTCTCCAAAGCTAATTTGTAAATCCGCTCATCCGGTTTGCGGATCCCTGCTTCTTCGGAAATGACAACCGCATCAAAAAGCTCGCGCAGCCCGAGTAAATCGATTTTTCCGTTCTGCAATCGGGTAACGCCATTTGTAATAAGGCCTGTCTTCAGTCCAAGCGACCGGACATGCCGCAAGCATTCCACCCCGTGCCGCATGACCTGTGCATGAGTCATGTAATTGGCTTCATAGTACGCCTTCAGTTTATCCATATCCATCGGCTGCCTCCAAGGAAGCCGGTCCAGCAGTTCCTGAAAAAATCCGTCCTTCGGCCGGTATCCGTCGGCGTCGGATTCGATCATATAGAGAACCGTCTCGCGCTGCTGCTCAGGGGATAAATGCCCCAAATGCTCGCGCACCAGCTGTTCGGCAAAGCTGCGGAATGTATGGTCACGATCCATCAATGTGTTATCCAGGTCAAACAGTATTCCTTTCAGAAGCATTTCTATTTCCCCTTAAAATTGATTTATTAATTAACTTACAATATAAGTTGAACAAATGATTGAATCATATGTCACTACGAAGATGGATAGTTCTTACGATCGCTGTTGTCCCCGGATTTTCTTTGAATTGGCCTTAACTAGGGAGAAATCCGTGGACAAAGGCGAACTCTTCGCTTCTTCAGAATCTATCCATCTCCTCCGTTCTCTATGCTGTTCTTTAGTTCAACTATAGATTTCATTATTATACTTTATCCATCATTGGGAGTCAGAAGCAAGTGAAAATCTTTTGTACATTCTATTTAATAGAAAACTGAAGCTTTCAAAAGCATAATAGATATGTAAACGTTTTTAAACGTGATATTTATATTCTGGACAGTGAAAAGTTCTAAGCATTAAGAAGCCAGCGAATCAGCGTGGCAATCAGCGAATTTCTGCTTGGCTTGAATTATTTGGGTTATGGATAAGCGAGTTGTGAGCAAACAAAAAATAGATTTACGTAAATAAACCATGACCGTTGCTTCGGAAACAATTGTCTTTGAAGGCGTTCTCAGGCAGCGGAAGAATAGACTGGGAACAAGGACGAATACCGGACCGCGATCAGTTGCAACAGACCCATCGCGATGTAGCTGTACATGACGCAGCCTTCAATGGCCTTGACTGTTAGCCGGATATTTTCCTTGTCCTTCTCATATCCGTCACGTGCTCCAGCGGATGATGTCCGTTGCTTCCAGTGTCAGGTCGGTGCTCACCAGAATGGACAGCTGGTCGCCAAACCGAACCAGAACAAAACGCAACTCCTGGTACAGCCCCTGTCCCCATAGCAAATCCAGGCACAGGTAATGGACGGTTTCTTCCTTGCCGTAAATCGTCACCTGGGCCGTCTGAAATGCATCAGCACGGCTTTGAAACAGGGATTTCAGTTTGACTTCAGCTCCCTTTTTTCGTGGACGACCCCGTCCCTTCTTCGTCACGAAAGGAGGCTCATACGCCACAGCGTTAGACTTGGCCTTCGTAACGATGTGCATCCGAGCCGTTCCTGATGCGTTCCACTCGCTCAAGCGCTTCAGTGCAGGAACGGACAGAAAATAACGATCCAGCAGGAGCAAGGCTTTCCCGAATGTTTTGGCAGCCGCAAAGCCTTGATCAATCATCTGCACCACATGAGAATCTTGCCTCTCAGATGGGTCTCTCCAGCCGAAAATGGTTTTCACACCATCCTGCAAGTTCATGAACAACGGAAGGCAAAACCACTTCTGCGGCGTTCTCATGAGAATGCCGATGGCGCCAAAAAGATGCCCGAAGATGTGCTCCGCCTTGGAAGAATTCTCGGACTCCTGATGAAGTTTCTTGACGCCGGGCATCCGGCGAGCTTCCTTGGTCTGCTTCATCCCATCGCCTATAAGCACGGCCATCCCGTTGACGTAAGACAGTGGGGCCGTTCGTTTCACGATCTGAAGCCACGTAAGCCGTAGAGATTCAAGCGACCACGCGGATGAACGAAAAAAATGGATCAAGTTCTCGTAACAACGGGAATGCAAAGACTAATCCCGGATGATGGAAGTCACACCCAAATGATCCGAACGCAACATGAGACCGATGATGACAACAATAAACCAATGGTAAGCGGCTCCTCTGGAGAAGCAAGGACGAAAGTGATGCAAGATAGAATCGATATATTTTAGCATGGTATGGAGAATCGCAAAGGAATGAGGTAAACTAATGGACGTAACCCTTCAGCGATTGATCTCCTTTCTGGTGTGGAAACCTTAGGATATCATATCTTCGCCTGATTGGGTTATTTTTCTATGTTGAACTTTTCACTGTCCAGCATCTATGAATTGAGGATAAAATGAGCTCTACATAAAATATATACTCAATGCAAAGCATACCCCTTAGAGTACACAGAGAGTATAATAAATAAAATTCTCTCGTATATATATTAAGGGGCATTATCAAATGTCTTCTATCCCAATTCAAGTCGGATCAGATGAATACGGCTATAGAAGGACTGAGCCTTCCGGTACATTTTAATTTTATATCTTACTTTTGGCAGGCAGCTGCGCTTCGAACGGCAGGCTCTCTTTAACCGCCCACAGATCATCATAGCTGAAAATGCGGTGATCGGCTCTGGAGAGGTCCTGCCGGCCAGAGCCGGGGTTGTGAAAGCCAATACAGCGCATCCCCGCGCTTTTGGCTGCCTGGACACCATTTCGTGAATCCTCAATAACGACGCAATGGGCCGGGGCTATGCCAAGCTGCTCGGCGGCGTACAGGAAGATGTCCGGGGCCGGTTTACCCTGCGAAACTTCTTCTCCCGTAATTCGAATGTCGAAGTAACGGGCCAGCCCCGTTTTTTCCATGATGAGCTCAATGAGCGCCCGTGGAGAGGAGGAGGCCACCGCAACCGGAATCCCTTTCTCCAGCAGCCAGTCCAGCCAACGCTTCAGTCCGGCAATCGCCACAAGACCTTCGTGTATGCTCATCGACTTCATTACATTTTCCTTGTGATAGACCAGCGTCTCTTCCAACGAATCGGGGAGCCGATGTTTGTCCAGCACCTGGCGCCACATGGATTCAAGGGTCACTCCGACATAGGTGTGGTGCTCTTCTTCCGTCACAGACGCACCGAAATGGGCAAAGGAGTTGCGCTCGATCTCAAAATAAATCGGTTCGCTGTCTACCAGCACCCCGTCCATATCGAAGATAACTGCCTTGATCGGTACGGGAGTGGAGTGACCTTGTGTGCATTCATTATTCGGCTGTGCATCCTGAATGGTTGTAATGTCCATTCTCCCCCTTGTCAGTATCTGGATTTAGTTCTTGAGCCACTCGATTGCAGCACAACCTTGATCGCCCGTGAAGATGGCTGAAGTGTCCGCTCGTTGATATTGCATCCGAGGGCCAGAAAGGCCTCATGATAGTCTTCCAGCGGATAGGAGTGGGTAATGATTTTTTTGGCAGGAACGATCTGCTGCTCAATCAGGTAATGCGCCGTGGAGAACGTACCCAGGGAATCGATCGAGCCGATGATTTTGAGGCTGCGGTCAACGACCTCCTTCGGATTGAACGAGCTTGTCCCGTCTCTCAGTCCTACCAGCATCAGATATCCGCCACTTGTAAGCCGGGATAGTACCTTGGTCCCGACCACGCCTGTAGTATCTACAATCATGTCTACCTGATTTTTTAAGGGTGCCAGCTCATGAATAGCCGAATCCAGTGTGGCGTGCACGGACCATCGCTCGGGAGCAACGGAATGAGCTATGGCGAGCCGTTCCTCCGAGATGTCGACCAAACATCCGGTTACGCCTTTGGAAGCAAGGGCATAACTGTACAGAATCCCGATCGGGCCTGCGCCCAAAATGACAGTTGTGAAGTTCGGCAGCAGGTGAACCTGGTTGATACCGGTCAGCATGCAGCTCAGCGGCTCGGTCAGTGTTGCTTCCTCATAGCTGATATGGTCCTTGAGCTTGTACAAAAACCGGTCCTCGGTCACATAGTAATCGGTGAACGTGCCGTCAGCACTGACGCCTGTCTCTGTTACGGCTTTATGTGTGCAATGGTTCTGTCTTCCCGTCCGGCACATATCACATTGACCGCAATAGTATGTCGGATCAATCACCACCCGGTCCCCGGGCTTCAAAGCACTAACGGCTGATCCTACAGCGATAACTTCCCCAGCAGATTCGTGTCCTAGAATTGTGGACGGCACGGCATGATATTTGCCGCTGATGATGCCTAGATCCGTACCGCATACACCTGTAGCCCGAATCCGGACGAGAACATGGTTATCTTTACTAATCTCCGGAACAGGTCTTTCCTCAAGAACTACATCCCAAGCTGATTTGTATACCAGTGCAAGCATAAATAGTCCTCCTTTTGCTATTTGGCATATTGTTTAGTGAAAGGTGGCCAGAACGGCGTCAAGCCGTTTGACAATTTCGACAATCTCTTCTTCCGTAGCCGTAAGAGAAGGTCTCACTTTGACCACATTGCCGTAACCATAACGGGAACCTCTGAGGATCAGCTGCTGTTCGGCAAAAGCACGATCGATAATCCCATTGCACTTGACTGTGTCCGGGGCATCGCCCTCGCCGACAATTTCCAGTCCCCACATCAGTCCGACACCGCGAGCCTCCCCGATGCAATCGTGCTTATCAGCCAGTTCGGTCAACAGGGTGCCAAGCAGTTTTCCTTTGAACCTTACATCCTCCAAAAAACCGGGCTCGGACACAACCTCTAGGGTGGATTTGGCAGCCGTGACCGAGATCAGATTGCTGCCCGAGGTGAATGAGTGTTCGTGTTTTTCCAGAACATTAAGCCTGGACTGCATCAATACCGCTGCAACCGGAATACCGATACCGCCCAGTCCCTTGGCAAGGGTAATGATATCCGGCTGGATATCAAAGAGCTCGCTTGCAAACATGTAGCCTGTCCGTCCAATCCCGGTCTGCACTTCATCAGCGATCAGAATCAGCCCGTACTCATTGCACAGCTGACGGAGCTGCTTGAAATATTTTGCTGGCGGGATGATATTGCCGCCGTTGCCCAGGACAGGTTCAATAATCATGCAGGCCACAGAGCCCGAGCTTGCATATTCGATGGCATCCGATATGGCTTCAACGCATTGACAGCCACACTTGTCAGGCGAAGAATTAAACGGACAGCGATAACAATAGGGAGCGGGCACATGAAGGGAGTTTGGCGCAGCCGAGTTGGGAAATTTCCTCCGCCGGAAGGCGTTGCCGGATATGCCTGTTGCGAACTGGGTCTGTCCATGATGAGATAGATACAGGCTAATGATATCGGTTGCTCCGGTATACTTCTGGGCCAGTTTTACAGCACATTCGTTCGCTGTGGAGCCGGTAATATCTCTCATCCATCCGGCGTCAATGCCATTCGGCGTATACTGGATCAGATGATCGAGGACTTCCTCCACGTAAGGCTCGGTAAAAGTTGAGGACATGTGTGCAAGATTGGCTACTTGTTCCTGTACTTTGGTAACGACATGAGGGTGATTATAACCGAGCGACAGATTAAAGGTGCCGGATACACCATCCAAATACTCCTTGCCTGAATCGTCAATCAGAGTAATGCCTTTTCCGTATCTGAAACGTTCTTTGGTTAAGGTATGCACAAACTTTCCCTCCATTTCAGAATTTACATTTCACTCTAAGCACAGTTCTCTCTAAACTCTAAGTTCGCCTTATAAAGTACAGTCCTGTTGCAGTATGATGCGCAGGCCTCACCTCCCCTAACAATAAAGTCATCTCTCATCCTTCCTTGCCCTGATGCTCAAGAGAGCCAGCAATCCGGCTACTATTGCCGTTCCACAGATGCGAGAGAATAACCGACAATAACAAAATCAGATTAAAACTCCCCAAAATCCAGAGGGTAGCCGTTACTGGCCATTCGCTCATACTGCAACCGATTACATATTGAAGCACGGAACCGCCAATGCCTCCCGAAGCGATCAAAATACTGGTGGTGCGCTCGGTCATTCCCGGAATCAGTTCGTTCGCATAAACGAGGGCGATACAGAAGAGCCCGGACATGAATAGCCCTGTACCGAAAATCAGAAGGTATGTAGCCCACTCGCTGGATACAAACGCCATGGCAGCCAGAAAGCAGAAGGTTCCGATTGCGCTCCATAACAGATAAGGAATATATCCTGATGACTCAGCAAGCTTTCCTGAGAACATGCGGCCGATGATCATTGCAATCCATAGTATGCTGACACCGAGCGACGCCACGGATTCCCGAAGCTGCGCTGTCTCTATCAAAATTGAAGGCAGGAAGTTCATGAGCCCCAGTTCAAGTCCCATATAAACAAAGAAGAATACAATGAAGATCCTGAGCAACAAACGCTGTTTTCCCGAGTACCGGGCTTGTTCGACAGAACGCTCAGAGGTTCGGATATCTGCCTGGGTAAGATGTGAAGAGGAGGAAGCAGGCATGGCAAGCCAGAACAGCGCGAGGATAAACGTCAGAAGGGAAATGGAGTAGAAGGTTATATGCCACATTCCAAGCCAGATATAAAGGCTTACTAGCGCCGGAATGAGCAGCGCACCAAGTGCAAAATAGACATCCAGCTTGGACATGGCTACGGCTTTCTGCTCCTCGGTGAACTCAATCGTGAACGCTCCGATGGACGATTCAATGATTCCTGAACCGAAGCCAATCCAGATGGCCATCACGACGACCCAGGTCCATGAAGGCATTAAGCCCAGGACGATACATGCTGCCGCGATACTGCCCAAGGCAATGGTTAGCATCGACTTGCGGCCGATATGCAGAGTCATAAAAGGGGAGAGCAGAACGCCGGCAAGAAACCCCAAAAACTGCAGGAACAAGAGTAATCCACCATCACTGTAGCCACGTCCATAGTGAGACAGCAGAACGGGTAGTAATGCTCCAAGAATCACACTGGTAACACCGATTAACAGATAGAAAGCACAACTTAAAGCGAATAGTCTCTTCAAGGCTTGTCCCTCCATGAGGTTGTATTTTTTTATGAATGCTGTTTTTTTACTATAATATACCATTTTTATGGAAATATATATATAATTTTATAAAAAATGTAAAAATTCGTCCGTATATTATTCTGTTGTCCTTCTTGGATACAGATAAAATTTATATTGGAATGACCAATATCACTTGGTGGCAAGTTTTACAATTCGAAGCAGTAAGCGTAATATATAAAATATTGATCTTTAATTCTTATTCGCTTAATTTCCGTCAAGGAAAGCGGGGGAACCAATTATTGATGTATGCTTAGGGTCAGCATATGTCAATGGGGTGAATCCTGATGACTGATCAGGTAGGGCGACTCTCACCGTCCGAATCCGGCAGCTAACCTCGTAAGCGTTGATTTCGAGGGAGGGTTGTGAACTGGTGATAATAACACAGGTCCCGAGCCCTGTGTTTTTTTGTTTTGCCTGTAATGACTAAACAACTTAGGAAAGATTCTTTTCGGTTCAATAATTAGGTCATTTACAGGGTAATCTACAAATAAAAATTGGCGGTGACTACAGTGTTTGCTTTATTGAAAAGATTTTTGATCGGAAGGCCATTAAAATCCACGGAATTAGGTGAGCAGAAACTAAATAAAACCAAAGCGCTTGCCATTCTTTCTTCAGATGCATTATCTTCAGTGGCATACGGTCCTGAACAGATTTTATTGGTCTTGATCACAATTAGTGCTGCGGCGTTTTGGTATTCTATTCCGATCGCAATCGGAGTATTGATTTTGTTAGCGGCGCTTATTTTATCTTACAGGCAGATTATCTACGCCTACCCTCAAGGCGGGGGAGCTTATGTCGTCTCCAAGGAAAATCTGGGCAAGTTTCCTGGATTAATCGCCGGAGGCTCGCTGTTGGTGGATTATATTTTAACGGTAGCGGTCAGTGTCTCTGCGGGGACGGATGCCATCACGTCGGCTTTTCCAAGTTTACATGCCTATACGGTAATCATTGCGGTTGCATTTGTCATACTCATTACGATCTTGAACTTGAGAGGTGTAACCGAGTCGGCTTCCATCTTAGCGTACCCGGTTTATTTATTCGTTTTAGCGTTATTTATATTAATTGGCGTCGGAATTTACAATACATTAACTGGAAAAGTATCACCTGAGCTGCATTCACCTATAGGAACGCCAGTGGCGGGAATCAGTTTATTTCTGCTTCTTAGAGCGTTTGCCTCCGGGAGTTCTGCTTTAACCGGGGTTGAAGCCATCTCGAACGCCATTCCGAACTTTAAAGACCCTGCTCCTAAAAATGCTGCAAAAACGTTAATGTCCATGGGAGCTCTACTTGCTCTTTTATTTTCCGGGATCGTATTTTTGGCCTATTATTATGGAATTAGTCCTCAGGCAGATGTCACTGTCGTTTCGCAAATTGCTGAACAGACATTCGGACGAAACTTTATGTACTATTTCATACAAGGAACTACAGCCTTGATATTAATCCTTGCTGCTAATACCGGGTACTCCGCTTTCCCTTTGCTTGCAGTAAATCTTGCCAAGGATAAATATATCCCTAGAATGTTTACAGTCAGAGGAGACCGGTTAGGCTATTCCAATGGTATTATCATTCTTGGGCTTTTGTCGATCCTCTTGATCATTGTTTTTAAAGGCCAAACCGAGCATCTCATCCCCCTATATGCTGTAGGGGTGTTTATTCCCTTTACTCTCTCTCAGACAGGAATGATAGTGAAATGGCTTCGGGAAAAGCCCAAAGGATGGATCACAAAGTTAATTATTAACACTACTGGCGCACTGATAAGCTTTATTGTGGCGATCATGTTCTTTTTAACCAAATTCACACAGGTTTGGTCCGTATTGATCTTCCTGCCGCTTATTGTCCTGCTGTTTCATCGAATTAAAAAGCATTACGAAGCGATTGCTGACCAGCTCAGGCTGGCATCCAGTATGCCGGATGTACCTATTGAAGGAAATGTGATTATTCTTCCTGTAGCCGGTATCACCCATGTGGTTGAGAACTCATTAAAGTACGCCAAATCGCTTTCTCCACATCAAATCATCGCCGTTTATGTTCCATTTGAAAGAGAAGATGAAGCGGCGTTTGAAGAAAAATGGACGAAATGGCAGCCTGACGTCAGACTGGTGACTTTATACTCTCCTTATAGAAGCATCATTCAGCCGCTGAGTAAATTTATTGACACCGTTGAGCGCAAGGCAAGCGAATCAAATTATCGGGTTACGGTAGTTATTCCGCAGTTTATTCCCAAGAAGAGCTGGCATAACTTCCTTCATAACCAATCAAGTTTACTGATTCGCGCACATTTGCTGTATCGAAAGAATGTGATAATCTCTACGGTACCGTTCCACTTAAAGAAATAGGTCACCTAAAGCCAATCGCTTAGATAAAAACACACATGACCCGCAAGGCGGCCACTTTTTTTCAAAGTGTCCATCCTGCGGGTCATGTTTCAGAACTCTGTCTTTTCTAAGGCTTATACATAAAGAGAGCTTCCTTCGCTTATCCGTTCACAGCACGAAATGCAAAAATGCATCCCGCTTCGCCTGTAAAAGATTCCGATAAATTCCCAGACGATTGGGAACCGCTTTCAATTCCAGTGACTTCACGTTATCTGTTCTGCGGACGATGACTAAGCATCAGCTCCTGGGTGGTCATGTACAGCGGAAGCGGAGGCAATTCCTTCAAATACCGGTCCTGCATCAGTATTCTGTAATCGACTTCCTGCTCTACCGATCCGGGCAGGATTGGAACCTTGCCGGTTTCATTCACGTAATCGTCAACCGCGAGCTGGACAAGATCCAGATAATAAGGAATGTCCTTGTCGGCTTCTTCAAATATTTCAAACGTTTCTCTGGATAAATAAAATTTCTTCTTGCTCTTCCCGCCCAAATACCGCTTCAGTCTGCTCGTATCAAGGCTTCCATCGGATCTGACAAGCGTCAACCGGTTAATCGCCCCCGGCATATCATCTTCGTATTGCAAAACGGCTTTCCGCACTTGCTCAAGGCTAACATCGACGGGTTCATTCATGTTGTGTTTCTTGTTCCAAAACAGCATGACTGCCAAACCTCCTTCGCCAAACTGTAATCGAAAACGCTTACACTATTATTATAGCCGATTTGCTTGATATGGATCCTGCCTCTGATAAAGCTTCATATAATTTTCACATTTTGCGAGTTTTTACCGAAGATTCTGCCATGAAGTCCACATCGTCTGCGGATTCAATTCGTATATCCCGTTCTCCCTATACATAAACTGATGCATGATAAGCTCTCTTCTTAAGGTGGCGTAATCCTCGTGATAACGTTTAATAAATTCGTTGATTTCCTTCTCCTCATATTTACGGCCCGGTTCCAGCTGCTGTGCGAAATATTCCAGCACGATCACCTTCTTCTTGAGCTGGGACGGGATTTGCTTCAGGCGGCCATCCTTGGCAAAAAAGTTGGACAGTACCGATTTTCTCATCGTCTCGTTCTTAGTAAGCACTGCCGAATCCTCCATAGGATCCCCTTCCTTTCGATTTAAAATAGCATTGACTGAAGCTAAAGCTCCATTTTCGATAAAATAACGATCCAGGGAAAAATACACCGTGTTCTTCTCGCGCCGCTCCTTGATCAGGGCGGCCTCGCGAAGCTTTGCCGCATGGTGGGTAATCGTCGGCTGGGACAGATGAAGCAGTTCGGCCAGCTCCTGGCCGCTTCTCTCCTGCTTCGAGAGCAGCATCAGCATTCTGAGCCGCGTGGGATCTCCCATTGCCTTATGGTAAGCAACCATCTTATCTAGCTGCATGTTTTACCTCCGCACTAAATTAGATTATTATCTAATTAGATTATATTCAAATCGAATTTCCATGTCAACTTCTGCTCGTGCTGTTTGAAAATGTTCTGCAATACGATAGAATAATTACACGATCTTTTTCATGAATGATTGTTTGCAGTCAGGTTTAGTACAAGGAGGATTCTTAACATGGAAGACGTTATTATTATCGGGGCAGGGCCGTGCGGACTGTCCGCTGCGATTGAATGCCAGAAATACGGATTGTCGGCATTGATTATTGAGAAGCACAACATTGTTCATTCCATCTATCTTTATCCGGTCAATATGCAGTTCTTCAGTACGGCCGAGCTGCTTCAGATTGGCGATATTCCTTTCGCCTCTCCGAACGATAAGCCATTCCGGCACGAAGCCCTCGTTTATTACCGCAAAGTCGCGGAGCACTATGGGCTGCGCATCGATACATACGAAGAAGCGGTATCCATTCAGAAAGAGGAAGACGGAACGTTCCGGATCAAAACCCGGCGCAGGCACGGCGAGGAACGGGAACATAAAGCCCGGAACGTCGTGGTTTCGTCCGGTTATTTCGATCACCCCAACATGCTGGGCATTCCCGGCGAGGAATCGGATAAGGTTACCCATTATTTCCGCGAGGCCCATCCTTACGCCGGCATGCAGGTTGCCGTTATCGGCGGCAGCAACTCTGCGGTGGATGCAGCCATGGAGCTGGAGCGGGTAGGCGCGAAGATTACGGTCGTGTACCGGGGGGATGACTTGTCCGGCAACATTAAGCCTTGGGTGAGGCCGCTGTTCGACAGCCTCGTTACGAAAGGGCGGATTACAACCCGTACCCGCTCCCGCATCGTTGAGATTAAGCCCGACCATATAGTTGTGGAATCGCTGGATAACGGCAGCTTAAGTCTGCTGCCCAACGATTTTGTCGTTGCCATGACCGGTTTCCGTCCTGACCGTGGACTGTTGTCCGCAGCCGGAATCGCCATGTCCGAGGATATGGATAAGCCTGTGTTCAATCCGGAGACGATGGAAACGAATGTGCCCGGCCTGTATGTAGCGGGTGTGGTGGCTTCCGGACGTAATGCCAATGAAGTATTCATCGAGACTGGCCGGGGACATGGTCTTCTTATCGCCAATCATATCAAGTCTAAAGACGGCGGCCAAGAAGAGCCTGCAACCATTCGCGAGGTTCCCCATGGCTCAAGTTGACGTCACGTCTCTTCTGCTGCTCCTGCTGGTGGCGCTCGGCATTTTCAGCAGCAACATGCCGGTTACCGTAGCGGTTCTGCTTCTGCTTCTGCTCAGAGTGACCCGTTTGCAAGCGGCGTTTCCCTTTCTGGAAAAATACGGCCTTACGCTCGGCATCCTCATTCTAACCGTCGGCGTAATGACCCCTTTGGCAAGCGGCAAAATACCTGTCGAGACGTTATGGCAGTCCTTCCTCAACTGGAAGTCGCTGCTTGCCATCGCCGTCGGTATTCTCGTCGCTTATCTCGGAGGGCGCGGCGCCACTCTGATGACGGGCCAGCCTACCGTAGTGGCCGGCTTGCTTATCGGCACGATCATCGGCGTCGCGTTCTTCAAAGGCGTCCCCGTCGGTCCGCTGATCGCTGCAGGAATACTGTCGCTGTTTCTCGGACGGGGCTGAAATGAATAAGGCCGCGGGGCAAGCATCCATTTGCTTTTGCTGCCCGGCGGCCTTTTATACTGTAAGCTGCTGTCATACCCTCATAGGATGTACAGCGGCTTTTAGTCTGCCACTTCTGTCAGAGACAGTTCCGCCTCGTGATCTTCTTCTTTGGCGGGACTGAGGTTTTGGATGTTATACAGCCGCGCATAAATCCCCTGCCGCTCCATCAGCTCCTCATGGGTGCCCGCTTCCGCAATGATCCCATGATCCATGACGTAGATCCGGTCGGCATGCGTAATCGTCGATAACCGGTGGGCCACTATAAGCGTGGTACGGCTCTGCGACAGCCTTTGCAACGACTGCTGGATCAAGCTTTCCGACTCCAGATCCAGCGCAGACGTCGCCTCATCCAAAATGAGCACCGGCGGATTTTTCAGAAACACGCGGGCGATAGCGATACGCTGCTTCTGTCCGCCCGAGAGCTTCACGCCCCGCTCCCCAACTTCGGTATCATATCCGTTTGCGAGCTGCATGATGAAATCGTGCGCGTTAGCTTCCTTCGCCGCCGCGATCACCTCTTCATCGCTTGCTCCCGGCCTTCCAAACAAAATATTGTCGCGCACGCTGCCGCTGAACAGGAAATTCTCCTGCAACACCATGCCGATGCCGCTGCGAAGGCTGTGCATCGTCAGCTTTCGCACATCGGTCCCTCCAACGGAAACCTTGCCCTTCTGAATATCGTAAAACCTGGGGATCAAGCCGACCAGAGAAGACTTGCCGCCGCCGCTCATGCCGACGAAAGCAACCGTCTGTCCCGATTCAATCTCCATGGATATATTTTTAAGCACCCAATCCCGATTTTCCTGATATCTGAACCAAACTTCCTCAAAAGAAATGGCGGTAGGTCCACCTTTAAGCTCGGCAGCTTCAGGAGCGTCCTTCATATCGTACGGCTGCTGCAGCAGCTCAAGCACCCGCTCCCAGGAGGCCGACGCCTGGGTCAAAATCGTGGAAGAGTTGATCAGCCGCTTGAGCGGCGCATAGAGCCGGTCCAAATAACCGAAAAAGGCGACAAAAGTGCCCAGTGTCAAATTTCCTTGAATGACATGATAGCCCCCGTATCCGATGACAAGCAGCGGGGCGATATCCGTAAGCGTGTTAATAATGGCAAAAGTCCAGGCATTCCACCGGCTTTGGGCCAGCGCCCTGTTCAGGTACTTACCGTTGATCTCCTTGAAACGTTCTTCTTCGTGCCGCTCAAGCGCAAAGCTGCGGATAATCGAGATGCCCTGCATCCGTTCATGCAAATAGGCCTGAATGCCGGCCAGCGCTGCCGAACGATCCTTGGTCAGCTTCTTCAACCGCTTGTATAGCAGATTGACCGAGAGCGCGTATAGCGGCATGATCGAGATCGAAACAAGCGTTAGAACCGGGTCCAGATAAAACATAAATCCGAGCACAAAGACAAGTGTGAACAGATCAAGCCAAACGTTCATCAGCCCGACTTCCACGATGTTCTTCGTCTGTTCGGAATCGTTGATGAAACGGGAGATAATTTCTCCGACCTTCGTGTTCTGGTAATAGCGAAGCGACAGCCGCTGCAGGTGATCATAAAGCTTGCTGCGGAGATCGAATAATATTTTTGCGGTAATAAACTGGGCAAAAAACTGCCGGAAATATTCAACCGGTCCTCTAATAATTACAAACAGCAACATCGCCGCTCCCAGCGCGAGGCTAAGCCCCTGAATCTTCTCGGATACGGTGAGCTGGCCGTTCATCAGCAGATCGTCGACCACGTATTTGAGGAGGAGCGGCAGCAAAGACGGAATGCCGAATTTAAGCAGTCCGATCGCCAGCGTAACTCCAATCCATTTCCAGTAAGGTTTGACAAAGACAAGATAAGCTTTAAATGGTTTCAATTGAGGCGCACATCCCTTGTATGTTATACTCCTTAATAATGTTCCAGTTTTTCGTCTTCGGGAAAGATCCGGTTAAAATTGCAATCGCTTTAGGAGGGTAACCATGACACGCCGATTTGTCATTGAAGCTGTAATGGTCGCGATATACGGTGAACTTTTGGCGCCTTCCGGCCCTGTAGAATATATTGTGCCTTACAACACGATTATGGAGCTCTATGAATTCAGAAGCAGTTCTGAACCTTTGATGAACGATCCGGATGACGACCATCACGTCAAGAATAAGATTAACGAACTTATCGCTTATATGGAGGAGCCGCTGAACCGAAAACGGCTTGGGAAAACCCTGATCATGCCCTGGGGAAAAACCGCCTCCATCCTGCTGGACGATCATATTACGTGGACGGTCGTCAATGCGGTCGACAATGAGCAGTACGGAGAATACCTGGACCCGATTGAAACGGAAATCGTACTGACCGCCCAGAAAGAGAATGCCCCGATTCTCACCGACCAGTTCGAGCTGATTCGGCGCATCATTGAAGCCGAGGTTCCCGTTCAGGTGTTTGATATCCAGGACTTCGATTTTGCTATGGAATACAATGTATTCAGCTAGCTTCCGATCCTTTGCCCTAGCGCACTTTCGTTCAAGACAAAAGCCCGCCTCCCTGCGGGCTTTTTCCTTTATCCAATGCTTAACCGTTCAAGAGTTCTTGTTCGCCTACTGAACGTATTCATAACGAATATCGTCGGTTTCTTGGTCATACACGACTTTCAGATCATATCCTTCAAGATACCATAAGTCCTGTTCTTCCATGTAGAAGGTAATTCCTTTTACGACTGTTGAAACTCCGGGCGTTTTCGGCTCCTGAACGTCTATGCCAAGCGAAAATCCGGGGTGAATATGTCCGCCCGCGCTGTAACGCGCATAGAAGCGGACCGCCTCGCCTTCCGCAAGATTCAATTCTTTCTTATACCATTCAGCCGCATCTTCGGCAACATGAATCATGATGTTCAACTCCTTCTTTTCGAGGCTTAACGAATCAGAACTGCAGGCAGTTCCTAGTTTCATGTATCCTATTTTAGCCGAAGTGAATGCGAAATGACAAACAGGCAATTTTAATTATAATCAAATTTGCGTTTGACAATCTGGAAAAAACGGTGATAGAATTCTCTGTGTTACGAAATATTTTCAAAAATTCCCAATGAGAAAGGGTGCGCACGATGTTCGCAATGTTTAAGTTTATGACCGGTTATGCATACGATCCGGCAAGTTCAGCCCAATCGAATATCGAAGCAATCCCTTCAGCAAGCACAGAAACTGTCCGCTGATTTCCCCGGGAACGGGCAGAAGATCGGCGGTTTCATACGCGGATGCGGATTGCTTCATTGAATCGTTATCCGGCATATTCCTTTGATGATACCTAAGGGCATATCGTTTTCGGGCGATATGTCCTTTTTGCCGTTAACCTGCTTCTTCTGCCATGACGTAATGCACAAAAATTCCATGAAACGGAAAAAGACACAAAGGAGGGAACGAAATATGTTCTCGGTTCTCAAAAATTTAGGCTGGTTCTTCAGAAGGGAGAAGCAGCGATACGCGATCGGATTGATTGTTCTGATCGCTGCGGGCTTCCTTGAATTGGCCCCACCCAGGCTGCTTGGCAGCGCGATTGATGAAATTGTGGTTGGTTCCATCACGTGGAGCTCGCTGTCCATGTACATTCTGTCCATCACGGGTCTGCTCGTGCTGATCTATCTGATCACCTACGTATGGATGCACAAATTGTTTGGAGGCTCCAATCTGGTGGAGCGTCTGCTGCGTACGCGTTTTATGAACCATCTCCTGCGCATGACTCCTCCCTTCTTCGAACGGAGCCGTACAGGGGACCTGATGGCCCGGGCCACAAACGATTTGCGGTCTGTGGCGATGACCGTCGGCTTCGGCATGCTGACCTTGACCGACTCTACCGTCTTTTTAGCGGTGATTTTTGTGGCGATGGCCTCGCTGATCAGCTGGAAGCTTACCCTCGCCGCGATCATACCGCTTCCGTTCATCGCGCTGGCAATGAAAGTTTACGGCAAAATTATTCATGAGCGGTATACGGTAGCCCAGGATGCGTTCGGGGACATGAACGATCAGGTGCTTGAATCGGTAGCCGGAATCAGAGTCATTCGCGCTTATGTGCAGGAACGGAACGATGAGCGCCGGTTCGAGCAAATTACTAACGATGTGTACAAGAAAAATTTGGCCGTAGCCAAAGTGGATGCCTTCTTCGAGCCGACCATCCGGCTTTGCGTTGGGCTTAGTTATGTCATCAGCCTAACTTACGGCATGTATCTGGTGTTTCACAATGAGCTCACCCTGGGAAGTCTCGTATCGTTCAATATGTACCTCGGGATGATGATCTGGCCGATGTTCGCCATCGGCGAACTGATCAATATTATGCAGCGTGGCGGCGCTTCTCTGGATCGTGTCAACGAGACGCTGAATGTTGAGCCGGATGTGCAGGATTCGGCCATGCCGGTGAAAGTCGGCTTGCCGGACAGCATTGAATTCAAGGATGTTACCTTCCGCTATCCGACCTCCAATATGAACAATCTGGAGCATATCCGCTTGAGACTGGCGCGCGGCGAAACCCTGGGGGTTGTCGGAAGAACCGGGGCTGGCAAGTCCACGCTGCTGAAGCAGCTGCTTCATGAATATCCATTCGGCACAGGAGAGCTGCTCATCTCCGGCGTTCCAGCCGGGGAGATCGCCAAGAACGAGCTTCACTCCTGGATGGGCTATGTGCCGCAGGAACAAATTCTGTTCTCCAAAACCGTCCGGCAAAATATCCAGTATGGACGTCCTAATGCAGATGATACGCTCATTATGGAAGCCATCCGCACAGCCGCCTTCGAGAACGACTTGCACACGCTGTCTGACGGGCTGGATACGCTGGTCGGCGAAAAAGGCGTCGCCTTGTCCGGCGGACAAAAACAGCGCGTATCGCTGGCAAGAGCCTTTATCGCGGATCCGGAAATTTTGATCTTGGACGACGCGCTGTCAGCCGTCGACGCAAGAACCGAAGCGCGCATTATCGAGAATATCCGAAGCAAGCGCTCCGGCAAAACGACTCTCATCGCAACGCACCGCCTTTCCGCCATCCAGCACGCCGATCATATCGTCGTGCTGGAGAAAGGGCGGATTATCGAAGAGGGAACGCACGAAAGTCTGCTGGCGCAGGGGGGCTGGTACCGCGAGCAGTACGAACGCCAGCAGGTCGAATCCAACCTGACGGACTAAAGAGATAAAGAGGTGTACCAATCATGAAAACCCAAACAGGCAAAGCGCTGTTCAAATATGCTTTAACCGCCAAAAGCACATTCATTTTGGCGCTAGTCATGCTGGCGATCGGCGTTGCCGCCGATTTGGCCGGCCCGTTCATTGCGCGCAGCATGATCGACAATCATATGCTCGCCATCGAAAGGCCTTTCTTTGAAACCACGCGGGCATCCAAAGACGCCGTCAGCTATAACGGCCATTATTACAAGCGGGAGGACCGGTTTGCTCCCGGTGAAGCCAAGGGCAGCGAAGTCCGCGTTATTCAGGTGGGCCGCCCGTTTTATTTCGTCAATGCTGCAGTCCAGGATACGTCCGGCGCCCGCAGCATAGAGAACGGTATTCTTACCATTACACGCGGCAGCCAAACGATGCAATATCCTGCCGAGAAGCTGTCGGCAGGAGAACTATTCGCCTTTTACAAACCGGAAATTCCCGGTCTTTCCAAGCTGATCTTGATGTACTTCGCCTTCCTGGTCATAGCGATCGTCATGGAATTCGGCAAGACGTACTGGCTGCAGTCCTCCGCCAACAAAGTTATCCAAAAGCTGCGCATCGATGTCTATGCGCATATCCAGAGACTACCGGTCAATTTCTTCGACAATTTGCCGGCAGGCAAGGTCGTCTCCCGGGTAACCAATGACACGGAAGCGGTAAAAGACCTGTTTATCGCAGTACTTTCCAATTTTTTCTCGGGGATCATCAATATGCTGGGCGTCTTCGTCGCCCTCTTCCTGCTTGACTTCCGGCTAGGACTGATCTGTTTGTTCATCATACCGGTCATTTTCTTGTGGGTGGTGCTGTACCGGAAGTTTGCAACAAAATACAATACCGTCATCCGGTCCCGGCTGAGCGAGATCAACGCGATGATCAATGAATCGATCCAGGGGATGTCCATCATCCGGATCTTCCGCCGCCAGGAGCAGACCAGCGCGGAATTTGAAGCCTTGAACGACGACTACATGAAGCACCAGAACAAAATGCTCAATCTGAACGCGCTCACCTCGCACAATCTGGTCAATGTGCTGCGGAGCCTGTCTTTTGCCATTGTGCTGTGGTACTTCGGAGGAAGCTATCTGTCGGGAACAGGCATTATCTCGCTCGGTGTGCTCTATGCCTTCGTCGACGTGCTGAGCCGTTTGTTCCAGCCGCTGACAGGCATGGTCAACCAGCTCGCTGCCCTGGATTCGTCCATGGTATCGGCCGGCCGCGTATTCCACCTGATGGATGAACCGGGAGAACCCGTTACTGACGGCTCTATGCCCCGCTATAAAGGGAATGTCGAGTTCAAGGACGTATCCTTTGCGTACAAAAAAGATTATGTGCTGAAAAACATCAGCTTCTCAGCCAAGCAGGGCGAGACCGTGGCCCTTGTCGGTCACACCGGCTCCGGAAAAAGCTCGATCATCAACCTGCTGTTCCGTTTCTACGACCCGCAAAAGGGCACCATCAGCATTGATGGCCAGCAAGTAAAGGACTTGCCGAAACAGTGGATTCGCCAGCATATGGGCATCGTGCTGCAGGACCCGTATCTGTTCACCGGTACGATCGCCAGCAATGTCAGTCTTGGCGACGAACGGATTTCCCGCGAGAAGGTGGAACAGGCGCTCAAAGACGTTGGCGCCGACCGCATTCTCGCCCATTTGCCCGGCGGTCTCGACGAGCCCGTCGTCGAAAAGGGCAGCACGCTTTCGGCCGGAGAACGCCAGCTGATCTCATTCGCCCGAGCTCTGGCTTTTGACCCGGCGATTCTGATTCTTGACGAAGCAACGGCGAACATTGATACGGAAACCGAGGCGCTGATCCAATCCGCCCTCGAGGTGCTGAAGAAAGGACGCACGACTTTTATCATTGCGCACCGCCTTTCTACCATCCGCAGCGCCGACCAGATTCTCGTTCTGCACCGCGGCGAAATCGTAGAACGCGGTACGCACGATGAACTGTTGGCTTTGGGAGGAAGGTACTATCAAATGTACCGTCTGCAGGGCGGAGCCGCCGAATCGCCGTCTTCAGCCGCTCCGGTGCAAGCCTCTGGCATTTAGAATCTATCTTGATCTTCTTACACAAAAAGCCGCCCTCCCGGATTGATCCGGTGAGGCGGCTCTTTGCTTTCACTTCATCCGCTTACCTTCCCGCCAAATCCTTAATTCGTGCCATTCGCTCCGGCTCGTTGGACATAAGCCAAGTATCCTCCGTAAAACGATCATAACAGCGGGAGAAAAAATGCCGCGCCTCCTCGTTTCTGTCCAGCTGCAGCAAGCATTCGGCCAGCTCCTCATACACATATCCGCTCGGCTCCCCGTCTGCTTTCGTTTCGGCCAGCAGTTTCTGCTGAATCGCGAATGCCTCCTCCAGATTTCCGGCTTCAACCTGTGCCCAACCGATGTTATTAAATAGCGATCCCAACCACCGCTTGGCTTTAGGCTTTTCCTCGGCATAAGCAAGTGCTTTCAGATTCCATTCCATCCGCTTGTCCGGCTTGGATTCAGCAATCCCCAGCATATGCGCTGCATCAACGGCGTAGTGTCAATAATTCCGCTATGTATCCCGTATCTCCGGCAGGCTCGTATTCTTCAAGCAGCTTTACGATTTTTCGTTCGGTTTCACCCGGATGATCATAGTCCCACAAATCGTCAATACGAACCATTACGCACTCTCCATCTCTCTTAAATATTTATGCGGCAGACATGTGCCTGCATACTTCGGCGCAATGGCGGCATGCTTCGGCGCATTGCTTGCAATGATTATGCTCATGCTTTACGCATTCCTCGGCGCACCTATCGCATGCTTTGGCGCAAAGCTCGCAAATTTCCCTGGCCAGCCGGGTATCTCGCGACAACGCTTCAGCGGTGAACATGCAGATTTGCGCACATTCGCGATCATACCGAATGCATTCCCTTAGCATGGCCAAATCGTATTCTTTCAGGCTGGATATATAACAATAGTTGCAGGCATTCATACATTCCAGACAAGTTTCTATACATTCCCGATATGGATTCTGATTCATGGTGTTTACCTCCTACAAGCCTCGATATCAGTAGTGATTGAACCGCTGGTATCCAGCATTATGTAATTACCATGCATTTGGCCCGTTGAATCAAAATGAAAGTACAGCCTTTACAAACGGTACAGGCCAGTTGAGCTTATAACTTATAGCGCCCCGCTTCTGCGCGTCTCCAAAACGCGCAGTTTCTCTTTAAGCGCCTGCTTGTCAAAATGCTCGCCGATGAATACAACGACGTCCGGCACTTCGCCCTGCGGCGTTATTTTCATAAAATCAGGCTGCCTAAAAGCATATTGAAACAGATAGCGGCTGCGGGTATCGGAAAAGGTAAGTATCCCTTTGGCCCTGTAGACATCGCGCGGCAGCTCCGCAATCAATTGTTCAAATTGGACGCTGTCAACAGGGGCCTGCAAGTAATGGGTGTAGGCCATCACATGCTCATGCGAATCATGCATATGCCCGGAATGCTCGTGGTTGCAGCTGCAATGAGGGCCGTGATCATGGTCGTGGTTATGGCCGTGGCAATGACCATGCTCGTGTTCGTGATCATGCTCATGCTCGTGATTCTGCCCGTCGCGGCCATGATGCCCCTGCTGGTCTTCCCCAGCCGGACCAGGCACTGCGTCTGCGCCTTCCGCAGATAGGATGACTTCCAGGCTCACATCACATTTTACGGCAGGAATCTTTAAGGCATAGGGATTGGATCTTTCGAGAAGCTGCACCAGTTCTTCAACCTTTCCGCCTTCCAGGCGGTCAACCTTGTTCATAATCAGGATCGAAGCGCAGCGGATTTGCTCCTGCATAAGCCGGAATGTCTTCCCCTGCTGGGACTTAAGCAGTTCGAGCAGGTACGGGGAGTCCACAACCGTGATCACAGGTTTGATATCCAGTTTCATATATAATGCCGCTTCGGTCACCGAATCCAAAATTTCCAACGGATTGGCGGCCCCGGTAGCTTCAATTACGATAACATCAGGGTGCTCGTTCGTGATCAGGTTGGCAAGCTGAGTGCTCAGATCGCCCCGAATTGAGCAGCAAATGCACCCGCCCAGCATTTCAGCCATCGGCACTTCCTGCCGGATCAGCAGCCCTTCCAGATTGATCTCTCCAAGCTCATTCATAATGACAGCAGGGCGCGCGCCTCTATTTTTCCAGTAATTCAGCATTCGGCCTAATAGCGTCGTTTTCCCGCTGCCTAAAAATCCGGACAATATGTAGACCGGTATCGCCTTTTCCTCAGCATTAAGCAAGAATCGTTCCCCCTTTTCAAAAAAAGCAAAAACACCATTATGACAGCGAGTGTACTATAACGATGGATGATGTGCAACAAATGGCAATCCCTTTGCGGTATGGTAAAATGGTTTTCAGATGATTCTTTTGTCAAAAAGAAAGAAGTGGGGATGAGAACAATGAGATCCGTAGATCAGCACAAAAGCGAGGCTCCCAAGTCCGTAGCCTGTCAGATCATTACCGTTTCGGATACCCGGACTGCCGATAATGACACAAGTGGAAAGCTCATGGAAAGCCTGCTGAAAGCGCACGGATATGAAGTCATTGATTACCGTATCGTAAAAGACGAATATGACGAGCTTCGCAACTTGCTGCATGAATCGGCCGAGAACAGCCGGATTGAAGCCGTTCTCCTGAACGGGGGCACCGGAATTGCCCAGCGCGACACTACCTATGAAGCCGTCATTAGCTTGCTCAGCAAGGAGCTTCCCGGCTTTGGCGAAATTTTTCGCTTTTTGAGCTTTACGGAAGATATCGGTTCCGCAGCTATACTCAGCAGAGCCGTTGCCGGGGTGATCGGTAGAACGGCCGTCTTCTCCATGCCCGGCTCCACCGGTGCGGTCAAGCTCGCCATGGAACGCATCATTCTTCCGGAGCTCAGACATGTGATGCGCGAAATTTACAAGTGATGATTCCGCAGCGGCCGTTCCCGCGGCCTTCCCAACCAAAACAAAAAGCGCCTTTTAGGAAAATCAGTTCCCGGGCGCTTTTTCGTTCGCTTGATTTGTTTACTTTTACCGGACCGCTGGACCGCTATTTCAGCACTTGATCAAATATGTTTTCCAGCTTGTCACTGTATTTTCCTTTTTCGCTGCCGCTGGAGACATAAACCAGAGCCGTTCTTCCAGCCGTACGAATGAGGGGGGAACGGCTGTCTTTGTCCGTCCCGTACAAGCCCCGGATTTTGGCTATTCGCGTACTCTCCCTGTTGTACCGGTATACAATCACATAATGGTGAGAATCGCCATTGATGTAGTAGCTGGTGCTTAAGTTTCCGTCCAGATCTTCCGTATTGATCTCATGCGTCAAGCGGATATCTTGTTCGGCGCAATCCATGCGAAGTTCTTTAAGCATTTCCGCACTTGAAGTCCCTCCGTAAAATTCGCTGGCGGTAAAGATTCCTTCATTCAACTTCGCTTCTGCTCCCTCAAGCGTTGTTGCGGAAGAGGAATCTGCATAACCGCATCCCGCTGCAGTCAGCATGAGAACCGTTGCCGTCAGCCATTTTAGCGGCAGATGCTTGCTCATGACAAACCCTTCCTCTCAAAATAACTCCCCGTTCCAGCCGGAACGGGGCCTGTAAAGTCAGTTTGTCATTTTATGGATGGTTATATACACGGTTATTCAAAATCCTGGGCAAGCTTGATCACCTGACGCCCTACCGCCTTTCCGGCAAGGACAATCTTCAAAGCTTCTGGAAGCTCGGCAAGGGGATGAATGGTTATCGCTTCGGAAAGTGCCGCCTCCGGCTTCCAGGCTCCGGCCAGCTTCTCCCATAGCTGCCGGCGCAGCGGCATCGGGCAATAAACGGAATCAATCCCGAACAGATTCACGCCGCGCAAAATAAACGGAAATACGCTTGTTTCAAGCTTTCCTCCTCCGGTCATGCCGGAAAGGGCCGCGCTTCCGCCGTATTTCACGTTTTTCAGCAGTCCGGCGGTGAAGCTCCCGCCGACCGGATCAACGACGCCGGCCCACAGCTGCTGGCCGAGCGCTCCCTTGCCGGCGCCGGCGGCGAGCTCTTCGCGGCTCGCGATTTCAGCGGCGCCCAGCCGGCGCAGCAGCTCGGCTTCGCCGGGCTTGCCCGTGCCGGCCGTCACTTTGAAGCCGAGCCGGGCCAGGATCGCCACGGCCATGCTGCCGACGCCGCCCGTTGCGCCGGCCACGAGCACCGGGCCGCTTTCAGGCGTAAGGCCGCCTGCAAGGAGCCGCTCTACGGACAGAGCGGCGGTGAAGCCGGCGGTTCCGATCGCCATCGCCTCAAGCGGCGTCAGCCCGGCCGGCAGCGGAACGAGCCAGTCGCCCGGCACGCTGGCGTACTCGGCATATCCGCCGGGATGCGACACGCCAAGCCCGTATCCGGTGCAGAGCACCCGGTCACCGGGCTTGAAGCGCTCGTCTGCGGATTCGGCTACAATACCCGCCAGATCAATGCCCGGCGTGAACGGATACTGGTTTACAATTTTCCCATCAGGAAGACTGGCCAATCCGTCCTTGTAATTCACCCCGGAATACAATACGCGGAGCAGCACCCCGCCCGCAGGAAGCACATCCGGCGAGACCGTCTCGACATTTGCCCGGAATCCCTGCTCATCTTGATGCAGCCGAAAGGCTTGAAAATCTGAAATCATCAACATTTACCCCCTAGTATCCTGGTTCTCCGTCCTCTTCTGACCCATATATCTTAACACCTGACCCACGAATCACAAAAGCGGATGCTCGTGCTTGGCCTGCAAAATGCTCCAGCGGCGCTGAACCTCAGCTTCAAAGCTGCAGAGTGCTTCCTCGTTCTCGGGCTTCAGCAGATGGCGGGTTTTGCCCATCGTTTTAAGCCAGTCGGACAGAGGAATCCGCTTGTTTTTCTCATCCGGGTTATAGGTGATCGTCGTCTTCCCCTGCTCGACTTCATACAGCGGGAAGAAGCAGGAATTGACGGCTGCGTCCACGATATTCGTCCCTTCGTCATCCGGCGAAATCCAGTTGAGCGGGCAGGCGGTTAAAATTTTCCCGTATACAAGCCCGGCATGCTGTGCGTACCACTGCGCTTTGGCCGCCTTTTTGACCAGATCCTGCGGATAAGCTTCGCTGCCTGTGAACACGTAAGAAATATTCGTAGCCGCCATAATCTGCGGGGTGTCCTTGTGATGGAACGATTTCCCCTGCTGAAGCTTGCCGATATTGGACGTGGAGGTCCGGTGGCCAAGCGGTGTAGAGTATGAAAGCTGCGCTCCCGTATTCATATAGCCCTCGTTGTCATATTCCAAAATGATCATTTTGTGGTTGCGGAGCGCGGCGCCGATCGCCGGCCCCATCCCGATGTCCATCCCGCCGTCGCCGGTGACCATCACAAACGTAAAATCATCCGGCAGTCCAAGCTCATCCAGCTCTCCCCGCCGCTTCCGTTCCCAGAACATTTCCACAACGCCTGACAGCGTTGCCGCCCCGTTCTGGAACAGATTATGAATATACGTCGCTTTATGCGAAGAATAAGGATAGCCTGTCGTGACGACCATCGCGCAGCCGGTATGGAACAGAGCCACGATGTCGCCTTCAATGCCTTTGAAGAACAGCTCAAGCCCGGAAAAAATACCGCAGCCCGGACACGCGCCGTGTCCAGGCGCCAGCCGCTTCGGCTTTTTGGTCAGCGCGCGAAGCGGCGGAATCCGGACGCTTAGCCGCCCGGTTTCCTCATCCTGCTTCACCGTGACCAGCCCGGTCTTCAGTTGTTCAAACCGCAGCGGCTTCAGAACGCGCTTCGGCGCTTGCTCCGGATCGCCCGGGGTGTGGCCGTAATAATCATACGGAACGACAGCTTCAGCTTGGGCGGCCGCTTCCAGCGACAGCTCGAACAGATGCCGGCCGTCTTCCGCATAAAATTCCTTGCCGCCAAGCCCGTAAATCCGGCTGATGACCTGAGTGTCACGGTTGCCGTAAGTGAACAGCGCCGCTTTAATTTCATTGGTCATATTGCCGCCGTGGGCCCCGTAGGCATCCGCACGGTCTCCCACAGTCACGGCCTTCACCTTACTCAGCGCTTCCGCGATTTCCCGCTGCGGGAACGGACGGATCAGGTTCAGCGACACTGAACCGGCCTTAACTCCCTGCCGGCGCAGCTCGTCGACAACATCCTTAATAATCTCGGAAGCCGAGCCCAGCAGGAAGACGGCAACCTCCGCATCCTCCATCCGATATAAGTCCAGCTTCTGGTATTTCCGGCCTGTAAGGCCTTCATAGTCGGCAGCAATTCGGTCAAACACGTCTCCGGCCTTGTACATGGCTTCCGACTGCTGATAGCAGTTGTTGATATAGTCCGGCTCATTCATATACGGGCCTACCGTGATGGGATTGTTGCGGTCAAGCGTATGCGGAAATCCAGCCGGGGGCTTCTCACCTACAAACTTCTGCACATCCTCCTTATGGGCAAATACACTTACCTTCCGCTTCTGGTGGGAGGTAAAATAACCGTCCGATGCCACCAGCACGGGAAGCCGGACTTCCGGATCCTCGGCCAGCTTGATGGCCATGATGTTCATATCATAAACGGCCTGAGGATCCCGGCACATCAAAATCGGCCAACCGGTGTTCAGCGCAAAATACAGGTCCGAATGGTCGCCGTGAATATTGAGCGGCCCTGAAACGGTGCGGCAGACCAAATTCATCACCATCGGGAAACGGCTGCCCGATTGCACCGGCATTTGCTCCAGCATATACATATAGCCGTTGGCGCTCGTGGCATTAAAGACTCGCCCTCCTGCCGTAGATGCCCCAAAACAAATGCCGGCCGAGCTGTGTTCACCATCCGACGGAATCAGCTGGATCTGATGCTTGCCGGCCGTCTTCATCAGATCCAGGTATTGGGCCACTTCCGTGGATGGCGATATCGGAAAATAGCCCATAATATGATAATCAATCTGATGCGCGGCATAGGCCGCCATTTCGTTGCCCGATTCATAAACCTCACGCTGCTGAACCCGGCTTGTTTCCAGTTCCTGCATGGTGTTCATCGCCATGATTGATCCCCGCCTTTCTTATGCATAATCCCCCGCCAAGTCAAAAACGTGGGGCACTCTGTTCTCACTTGCATAATTCTCTTCTTCCAGCTCACCCGTTAGCGCATCCGTAGGACAAGCGTGGACGCATTTCAGGCATCCTTTACAATATTGATAGTCAATCCCCTTAAGGAACATTTGCGGACGCCCTTTCTTATCCGGCAGCTCTTCCCAGACGAAACACAGATCCGGACAGACATTGTCGCACTGTGCGCAATGAATGCAGCTGTCGGCATGGTAATGCGGCAGCTTGCCGCCGCGGGAGATACTGAGATCCTTAAAGATGCTGTTGCCCGGGTTAGTAATCACGCCGCCGATAGGCTGGGTTTCGTAGCCCAGGACGGCTGCATCCGAATGGATCGCTTCAGCTTCGCGGCCTGCCGCTGCAAGATCAGACGCCGTTATGACATCACTGCCGACTTCCGCATATCCCCGTTCGAAGGTGTTTAAAGCGGCACTGATCGCTTGCGGATATTTGCCGCTGAGCGATTTGCGAATCACTTCTTTCATTTGTTCCGGATCCAGAAAAGGACAAAGCCGGAACAGCGCCCCAAGCATCGCCATGTTGACGCGGTTTTTCTCCTCCAGCGCTATGCCGGTGGCGTCGATGACCGCAATCGTCCCTTCCGCCAGCTTCAGCTGCTCCTGCAGCTGCTGCGGAGTACGCTTGGAATTGACCAGCACCGTACTGCCGGCGAGAGCTCCGCTCAAAACCGTTTTGCTTCGGATCAGACCCTCCTGAAATATCCCCAGAACATGCGGGAATTCAACCGGAGAAGTATGACGGATCGGGACATGCGGATCGCAAAACCGGATGTGCGCCTTGACCGGCGAACCTTTCTTCTCCGATCCGTAAGAGCTGAAGCTGACCCCACCGAAGCCAGCTCCGGTTACTCCCGCTTCGGCAAGCATTTTGCCGGCCAGGTTCGCTCCCAATCCGCCGATGGATTCCAGTCGGATTTCGAAGAAACCCAGCTTGTTCACTTGCGGCAGCTTTTGCATGTCAACAGCCTCCTCATTACAGCCTCATTCATCTATGCTTTACAAGGCATGATTTAAATGTATAGATAATGCTTCAATTTAGCATAGACAGCCTATTCCTGATATGACTTACATCATTCCTGCATGATATTTGTCACACGCATCCTGAAATGTTCCTTCTGCCGGCCCCTGCTTGTCGAATATGTTCATACCCGGTCTAATCTTATCGGCTCCTGCGCTTTCCCGAGAAATAATCGAATGAGCCTACCCTATCTGAGTAACGCAAACACTCCGAAGCCCGTGCCGATTACAACTTTTCGGGAAACCGTACCTGAGAAAAACCGTCCGGAAATTTTCCGGACGGTCCTTTGCTGTGCTAAATGATACGTTTGTACGTGGGGGGAGGGAATGGATATGGGGTTCCACTGCTGTTGAAATCGTCTTATCTTAAATTTAATTAGTGGTAATAACACGATTTCAAAGGCGGCCGCTACTCTCTCCACCCCTCTTCTGATCTACTATGAGTTCTCCTCTACTTTTTTCCTCTAACCATTTCTTCAGGTACGGTATTCGTATCCATGCACAGCCTTGTAATATTCCGTATACATCGTGGTCTCCGCATGCCTCATAAGCAAATTGCGTAGGGGTACGGTAAAAACAAAGTATTTTCTTAGTGCTTAGATTAAGATAGGGCTCCTTTTTAAAGCACTACATGCTACCCGTATACGTTCTTTAATTAATAATTGGAAATGGAATATAATGAAGAGGACATAGCCCAAGCGAAGGCGTGGGAGCGTCCTTTTTATTGAACTAACGGACAGGATAGTTCAATTTGCGTTTCCCTTTTGATTCTTAATACGAACCATCTTGGGAACTATTTGGATGCAAAACGTTTTGCAAACGCCACGCACAATACGACACCAATGTTTACAATAAAGATTGGCCAACCGACTGATTCATGCAGAACGAGAGCCGAGAGCAACAAACCAAAGAATGGCTGGAGGAGTTGCAACTGCCCGACTGCTGCTATACCTCCCTGAGTGTATCATGAACTCGAAAAGGAGTATCTGATTTATTCACGCCCGAAGAGTGGTTACTTTGTTGTAGCCCAGGAAGCGCTTCTACCCTTGATACAAACAAAACGAATCGATCCTTGGAAGACGTTGCGATCCTTACAAATGGGCCGAAAAGAATGGAGCATCGTTTTTATAGCTGGAGTGTTTCTTGGATTACACTTTTTATTTTGGATGGAATCCTTATTGTATACCTCGGTTGCCAGTTCTATGGTCATCCTGACCTTGCAACCTTTGTTTGTCATGATAGGCTCTTATTTTCTATTTAAAGAACGGGTTACAATCCTCTCGACACTCTGCATGATTGCAGCGGTTGTGGGTTCAATGATTATAGCATGGGGTGACATTGGCGTTTCCAGAGAGGCTTTAATTGGAGATGGGCTGTCATTATTGGGAACCATTTCGATGTCAGTCTATATGCTTGCAGGACAAAAGGTGAGTCATAAAATACCGGCTAATTTCTATAGTGTGATCGTGTTTTTTCTTGGTGGGAGCGCCATGCTCGTTTACTCTTTGGTCAACCATTTCTCTCTAACCGATTATCGTCCTGCTGATTGGACATATTTCGTTTTGCTTGCCGTCATACCAACGATTTTTGGGCATTTTCTTTTTAACCTTTTGTTAAAGTCCATCGGAGCGACAACGGTTTCTGTTGGCGTCATTGGAGAGTCAGTTTGTACCTCTGTCAATAGAGTAGACACATAAAACCGGGAATATTATGCAGCAGAGCGGTACATACGTTCGTACTCATTAGGCGTGAAGTGCCCAGTGGATGAGTGGATTCTTTTTCCATTATAGAAGCATGTGATGTATTCAAAAATGCGCTTCTTTGCTTGCTCGCGTGTTCTAAATTTCTCCAAGTAAACGAGCTCTTTCTTGAGTACGCTGTAAGATTACACGCCGAAACCAGACAGTGAACGTGGAGACGCTGGTCAAGAAAACGCTAAACCCGTATTTGCGGGGCTGGGCGAACTACTTCGGATATGGTCGAGGGGGAACGTTCTTCAAGGAAATGGACAAATGGATTCGCCGGCGGCTGAAGCTTGGGTAAACGAAAGGCTTCAAAGGCTAGTAGCAGCAGCCAGACGAAATCCATTCAAGCAAACGATGTAGATGTATTCGAGCCATCTAGTTAATTTAAAAATCCTTATTACCTTGATCCTTCAATACCAGGAGCATCTTGCAGAGTTGGAACAGAACATAGATGCCCTGGCTGAAGAAATGGATGATTATGAATTAATTTAATCAATTCCGGGGATCGGTCCTAAAATTGCTGCAACAATTTTGTCCGAGATCGGGGAAATTGATCGATTTAGTCATCCTAAGAAACTCGTAGCTTTTGCCGGAATTGACCCAAGCATCTTTTCCTCTGGGAATTTCACAGCAACCCAGAATCGAATAACTAAACGTGGAGCAAGGCAACTACGGTACGCATTGATTTTGGCAGTTCAATGCGGTTTGATTCGCTCACGTAACACTAAGCTTAAGGATTTCTACGATCGAAAAAGATCCGAAGGAAAGCCTCATAAAGTAGCCTTAGTTGCATGTGCGAATAAGTTGGTCCATTGGCTATATGCCATTTTAAAAACTCAAAAATCGTTTCAGACCAATTGATTTAACCCTACTGGTATAACCTTCCAATGGATATTTGGAGGGTTATTTGGCATGTCCAATTTTCAATATACAACAAGTATCAGTTTAGCCTTACTGTAAATCTTGACAAGCTATTAGCTGGTATAGCGCAAAACGCGGCTACCGATCTATGCCGGCAGCCGCGTTTTTTAGTTATTTATAAGCTACAGTGTCCCGTTAACTTAATCATGTTTTTTCGGACTTCTTACTTCCACCTCGACTTTTTTCACTTAACCACAAGGTGTGATGCAGATCGTCCTACTTCTTATCGTCCGTTTCTAAGCTCTCCTTCGATAGGTACTATAATGACGTTTTTGTATTGCGACTGCTGATAACGGTCAATCCGACCCAGCTCCATGCTTTTGCCGTTAGAGTCGATCTTGCCGTATATGAGCAGGTCGTTCATCAAACTATCGGTGAAGAATACTTGTTTGCCGAAGTCGACCGGTTTTGTCCCCTTCTCAATTATTTTGGGAAAATTACTTGTGTCTTTCTGCCATTTCACTTCCGCCAAACCATCTTCGTTGATCTCCACATAGTTAGTTAATGACTTGTAATCGACCATGAAACGCATCGCCTGGCCTTCGGGAAACGTATAGTCTGTCGTGAAACCTTCTCCCTGAGGAGTTAATGAATCTTTGGCGAAAACCCGAGATAGACTGATCGCAATTGTACGCGCCTCTGTCAGATCGCCGCTAATTAGCTTTTTGTACGCTTTCTCGCCAGCCGGCGTCCGGATAATCACACGCTTGTCCTCACTATTATATGTAACGTATGCTTTCAACGATTCGCTAATAAACCTCAGCGGCACATACGTGTGGCCATCCTTGATAACAACCGCGGCATCAATGGTCGTCTTCTTTCCATCGACAGTAGCCACTTTCTCTCCTGCTTTCAGTTCCACGACTCTGCTGTTATCCTTGCTCCGAGCAGAGACCGTTCGCGACTTCGCATCATAGGTATAAGTAAGCCATTCCGGATCATCGAGTGCCCTCAGTTGCACAAATGTCCTTCCCTGTATAGTAATCGCGCTGTCTTCTATCATTCCGTTGATAAATACCTGATTTGATACTGGCGTGCTCGCGTAAGCCGAAGATTCTACAGCCAGCAGGCCACCTAGTAAAGAGATCACTATCAGAAATTTCATCCATTTTTTCATTTCTTAACTACTCCCATCTTCTAAAGCTTTATGAAATTTTCGATATTCCTTGAGTTTTGTCACTCAAACAGTTGATTTTCTTGGAATAGATCTGCTTGCCCAGTTTTTTGGCTTCTGCCTTGATTTCTCTGCTATACTCGCCGCTGTATGGGCCTATAATTCTTGATCTCACAAAGCTGTAACTTCCGGCAGATCATCCGGCAGTTTCGGCGCCGGCTCTGTCAAAGTAGAAGCTTTCTTCCAATAATCTTCATATGAAGTATTTTCGGGATTGACTGCAAAACTACACGTGTAGATTTCTTATATACTACATATGTAGCTCGTGGATGTCAACATTTCTTGCATATATTTTGCTTTTTTCGTCATTTTGTGGGAAATAACGAAAGGCACCCCCTATAGTTAACGTATTGGCACCAAACACTACTAAAGTGTTTATCTATATGTCTCCACCGGACGAACCAAGGCATAAACGCTTTCATACTCGCGCCTCGGGTCAGTTGGTATAATAGGATCTGTAGGTGCAGTAGGATCTCCTGGAATTATAGGGTCTTGCGGTGCGAAGTAGATGGGCATGCTTGGTTTGGCCAAAAGTCAACGTCACCTTTCATTTTAGGTATGAACAGATTATGCATACTCTACTCAGACTGCTTGGATACATGACCCGTGTATGTCTTTATTCAGTTGCTACACATAACTGCCCGTTAGTTTAACCTCCGATAATCAGTTAGCATCATCATTTATTGGATAGTTCTCATGAGTTCAGGGTAGGTTCAAGCCTTAAGGGAATGTTAAGAACTTCATGACCTTAATGTTAAGATTTTTGGTGTATAATCCTATATATAGCTCACTCTTAATTTTTATCTTATTCAAAGAGGTGTAAATACCGCATGTCCAGAGAAGCCATTCTGCTTGTTGATGACGAGAAAGATATCATAAAGCTGATCGAAATTTATCTTAAAAATGAAGGATACGATCTATATAGAGCGGCTAACGGCCTGGAAGCCTTGGACATCCTGCGCAGCCATCCGGTGGATCTGATCATTCTCGATGTCATGATGCCCAAAATGGATGGGATCCAAGCATGCATGAAAATCCGCGAGGAGAACAATACCCCGATTATTATGCTGTCGGCGAAAAGCCAGGATATCGACAAAATTTCGGGCCTCAGCATCGGTGCTGACGATTATGTCACCAAGCCGTTCAATCCACTGGAACTGGTCGCCCGGGTTAAATCTCAGATCCGACGGTACAAGCTGTTAAACTACCGCAGCATTCCCGCCGAAAATGAGATCGTAATCGACGACTTGGTGATAAATACCGCAACGCATACCGTGACGGTTGATGACCAAGAGGTGAAGCTGACGCCCCGTGAGTTTGATATTTTGAAACTGCTTGCTTTCAATCAAGGAATCGTGCTCAGTATGGACAAAATTTATGAGGAAGTATGGAACGAGCCATTCATGCAATCGAAAAACGCGGTCATGGTCCATATTCGCAAACTCCGCGAAAAAATCGAGAAAGACTCCCAGCACCCCGATTACATCAAAACCGTCTGGGGCATCGGCTATAAAATGAAATCGACGAAGGAGGTGTAGCAGGCATGAAGACCAAGGTATACATCGGCATACGGTGGAAGTTCCTTGCGGTGTTCATCGGTTGTATCGCGCTAACGCTGCTGTTCGTCCTGCTCGGTTGGCTGCTCGCCTCCTATTGGATCGTGTATCGGCCATATAACGTGCCCATCAGGTGGGTGATCAACCATATCGGTTCCCAGACCACCGCCGTGGTATTAGGCGTAAGCTTTTTTGTGTTTCTCTATATAGCCGCCACCCGGTCGTTCGTTCGAAATGCCAAAGAACTTGCCGCTGTTCTGGAGGATATGGCGAGTGGCAGGCTTCACGCTTCCGCTGATGTAAAAACCGCCGATGAACTTGGTACCATCGCAGGGAACATCAACAGCTTATCCGAACAGATACACTCTTATCTTGAAGAAATCCATCACGGGTTGACCGAAATTGCCAAGGGACATTTTGATTATCAAATCCCGGTTAGGGAGAACCATGAGCTCGGCCGGATTGCGGACAGCATCAACGCGATGAGCGAACAGCTAAACCGTTCCATTCAGGAAGAGCGAAACGCCGAGAAAACGAAAAACGATTTGATTACAGGCGTTTCCCACGACCTGCGGACCCCGTTGACCACCATTCTTGGTTTCCTGGAAATCATCGATAAGGATCGTTATACCGATGAGGTGGAACTCCGCTATTACATGAATATCGCCTATGAAAAATCACTTACCCTCAAAAAGCTCATCGACGATCTCTTCGAGTACACCCGGATCAACAATGGCATGCCCCTTCATTTGCAAGAGCTGGATGTGGGCGGGTTCTTCCAGCAGTTGGCCGAAGAATTCGTTCCTAGCCTGGAGAAGGCGGGCATGACACTTCAAATTCATGCCCCGGAACAGCCGGTGACGGTACGCGCCGACGGGGATCACCTGGTGCGTGCGTATGAAAACCTGATTTCCAATGCGATTAAATACGGAAGCAGCGGCAAGTATATCGACATATATATTGCTCAGGAGGACGGGCATGTCAGCATGCGCATCTGTAACGACGGAGAACCGATTCCGAAACAGGACCTTCCGTATATATTTGAACGCTTCTACCGCATCGAAAAATCCCGTTCCAAAGCCACCGGCGGCACCGGGCTCGGACTGGCTATCACGAAGAGTATCATCGAGGTACACGGAGGGCAAATCTCCGTAGAGAGCTCTACCAAACAGACGGTATTTGAAACCCGGCTTCCCGCTGCGGTTCCGTCGCCAATATGATTCCCTCGAAAACAAAAGTCAGCATTACTCTGAACCGAACAGCATGTATCGAATCATTGAAGCATGCAACGACAGCTAAAAACCGCTCCAGCCACTAGGCTGGAGTTTATTTGTCGTTCACACCAATTTTTACTTCCCCCCATCCACTCGGTTTCTGTACGAGAAATCCGTCATGCGTTTGCCTTTTAAACGTCCAAACGAATGAACAAAAATCACCAAAATCCACTAAAATACTTAAGCGTTTGTTAAGCATTTAAATAGTCTCCCATTAAGAACTCTCCGGTACTCTTGAGTTCAGCATAAAGACATCATTCATCGGACGTATAGTCCCGGTACTTTGAATGTCTATAGAGGAAGGAGTACAAATCTCGAATGTACACAATCATCTCCAAGGTTTCACCCACTTATAAAAAGCCGCTGCTCATGTTGTTGATCTTTCTGATCTTCACACTGGCAACTTATTTGCGGCTCGATTTCCTAGCCTCGGTGAACCACCATATTTCACACGACACCTTAAATTACGATGTGATGGTCCGACAACTGCTGGAAAAAGGTATTTACGCCTATAAGGACACTGAGCCCAATGCCCAGGTTACCCCGGGATACCCTCTGTTCATGGCGGCTGTGTACCAGCTGGTAGATTACCAGCACCATGACCCGTATCCATACATTAGGTATATCCAGGTCGGTCTTAGTCTGGTAACGCTATGGCTGATGTACACGATCGCACGCAAGCTGGCCGGAACGAAGGTAGCCATGATCGTGCTGCTTATCAGCAGCGTTTATCCGCCTTTTATCTGGAGCAACGGAGCCGTTCTCACGGAGACGCTGGCCTGCTTCTTTCTGATTCTCTATATTCGCTTGCAATTGGCTGCCTTTGAGAACAAGACACGGACTCTCGCTCTGCTTAGCGGAAGCGTCATGGGCCTGTTGGTACTGACCCGGCCAGAGTTTCTGATTTTGATCGTACCGGTGTACGTATTTCATTTTCTCTGGAAAAAGGAACTTCGCCTCACGCTAAAGCTGCTGTTGTTCACCTGCATCGGAACAGGCATTGTCCTCTCGCCATGGGTGATCCGTAATATCGTTTCCCTGAACGAGGTGGTTATCGCTTCGACCCAGATTAATCCGTTTAAAGCCGGCACCTACCCTGACAAAAACTACGAAGACGGCCTGGTGGACCAACATGGCAAAACCCAGATGGAAGTCGCCAAAGAGCGGCTGAAAATCGGCTTTACGCAGCATACCTGGGTATTCATGAAATGGTACACCGTCGGAAAGCTCAAGTACATTTATACGCATATGTACTTCGGCAGCGGCCACAATCCGCTATACCGCGTGCTTCCGAGTCCGCTGGGCAGCCTGCTGCATGTGGCGCTTGTTTGGTTCTGCCCGATCGCCTTAATCGCTTCATTTCGGAGGTGGAAGCAACCTTTGACGCTGCTTATGCTGATCGTGGCCGTCATGACGGTCACCCGTCTGGCATTCGTGCCCGAGTACCGCTATAACTACACCGCTATGCCGCTGATTATCACGATGGATGCGGTGACCGGTGTGGCTATCCTCCGTTGGATATGGAGTAAATTCACCAAACCATCATCCCGTTCACAGAAAGGGGACGTTTCTCATGCCGAGCCGAACGGAAATCCGTAAACAATCCCTCAAGGTTCTCGTCATCGTGCCTGCCTATAACGAAGCCGAGGGCATCGCACAGGTCATCAACCGGCTTCGCCGGGAAACGCCTTACGCAGACGTTCTTGTCATCAACGACGGGTCCAGCGACGCGACCGGCCAAATTGCCAGGGCAGCCGGGGTCAACGTCATCGACCTCACCTGCAATTTGGGTATCGGCGGTGCCGTTCAGACCGGATACCGCTATGCGGCGGAACATCATTACGATTATGCCGTGCAAATTGACGGCGACGGGCAGCATAATCCGTCCGATCTGGGCCGGCTTCTGTTCGCCATGTTCGATACCAGTGCCGACATGGTGATCGGCTCCCGATTTATCACCAAGCAAGGCTTTCAGTCCACCTTCGCCCGTAAAATGGGAATCGGTCTGTTGTCGGCCCTTCTAAGCCGGTTGACCGGAAGGACCGTTACCGACCCTACTTCGGGCTACCGTTTGTGCGGAAGACGAGCCATCTCCCTGTTCGCCAAGGAGTACCCGACCGATTATCCCGAAGTGGAGGCACTGATGCTGCTCTACAACCGGGAGCTGTCCTTTACCGAAATCCCGGTCGTCATGAATGAGCGCCAGGGAGGCGTGTCGAGCATATCGGCGCTAAAGTCTGTGTACTACATGTCCAAGGTCATCCTGTCCGTCCTGCTCATGAAAACGATGAAAAGGAAAGCGTGGGAAAATCGCTATGAATCTTAATATTTACCTCATCAGTTTTTGCATCAGCCTGGCGTTCGCCGGCACGATCCTGGTTTTGATCCGGAAGCGCAAACTGCGGGAGCAATATGCGCTTCTTTGGCTCCTGATGAGCTCGGTCATGATGGCGTTGTCCCTGTTTCCGTCCTTGCTCGACGAAGTCGCGCTGTGGATTCATATCTATTATCCCCCATCCCTGCTTTATTTTCTAAGCGTGGTGGCCGTGCTGTTCATTCTGCTCCATCTGACGCTGGCCGTCTCTTTCCTCACACACCGGGTCATTATTCTGACCCAGACGCTGGGCCTTCAGGAGCAGCGCATTAAAAAGCTCGAAGCCCAAGCAGCCGGGATGTCGGTAGGTCCGGCTGGGAACCCGAGCGAGGGGATGGAAGGTTCTAATCCGGCTCAGCATTTAAACGGAATGCATGATTTGACCACGAAGCATGAGCTTTCTGTCGAAAATCGACTGGATCGTACTTCGGCCTATCCGCTCGATCCAACCCGTGAGCCTCCTCCCAGGCTCATGGGAAGCCAAGCTGTGGAAACGTCCCTTGGACAGTACAGTCACCGATCGGATAACCATGCAAATAACCGGTCTGTTCAGCCAGCACAGGTTCCCTCCCACGTCCAGATTACAGAGGAGATTCGTTGACATGGCGTACTTGATGCTTCTGCTCAATATCATTCTCCTTGTTGCCGGGCAGATCGCTTGGAAAATCGGTCTGCAACAGCACGGGGGCATCCACATCGGTAATCTCTTTTTGGTCCTGTTCTCGCCATGGATCCTGCTCGGGATTGCGCTTTACGCCCTGTCCACGGGACTGTGGTTTGTCGTGCTGTCCCGCCTGCCTTTGAGTCTGGTCTACCCTTTACAAAGTTTGGCTTATGCGATCGGAATTTTTGCCGCCTGGTATGTCTTCGGCGAGAGCGTCCCGCTAAACCGTTGGATTGGGGCCGCCGTAATCGTTCTGGGAGCGGTAATCATTGCCGCAAAATGACGTCCAGCGCCTGATACGCTTTAGCATTTTTCTATTTTTCACCCTATAACAATCCATAAAGGAGTTAGACACTTACATGAAAATGCAAAAAGCCATCCTGCTCACCGCCTCGATTCTGTTGGCCTCTTATGAAGTACCTTCTGCATTCGCAGAAACCTCACAGATAGAGTCCGCTTCACAGGCAGACCAAAGCTCCGCAATGACGATCCTCTATCTAAACAGCAACCGGATTCAGAGTAACGGAGCCACCCATTCCTTAAGCGGCACCACGGTGGTGAGGAAAGGAGTTACCTATGTCAGTCTCCGTTCCCTCGCCGGCTTCCTGGGTTATACGGTCACCTACGATGCGGCTGCCAAAGAAATCAGCGCAGCCTCAGACAGTACTGAGGCCCGGTACAGGGTACATACGAAGACGTACGAAGTCAACGGAAGCCGACAAATGATGAGCGGCGAAGCCTACGAAGACAAAGGCGTCCTTATGGTTCCGATCACCTCGCTGACGTCCGCCTTTCGTATCCCCTATACGCTCGATGGAGATCGAATCACGCTGTACCCCGGTGGCTCGGGTTCCAGAACCGGTACGGAAAAGCCGATGAACGAACCTCCGAAAGCTTATTTTAGAACGGATAAGGATCAATATCGGATCGGTGAACCGGTGACGATCTATGACGAGAGTACCGATGACGAAAATGCGATTACCGGCAGGGAGTGGGTTAACAACGACCCCGCCTTTTTCGAAGCCGGCATGGTCGAAATCAAGCTCACGGTGAAAGACAAACACGGGCTAACCTCGACTTACAGCAAGCGGATCGAAATTACATCCGACGTGATGTACAGTAAGGAAGAATACGGCAAGCGCATCGCTCCACCAGGCAGCACTATCGATATCAGCAGCATGCCGGTTTTATTCTATGAGGCACTGCCGTATACTTACACGACCGAGCCATATATTTTATTCCGCACCAGCGGGCCTGAATCAGTCAATGAGGAAGGGGTTCTATATCGGGACACCATTTCCGGGCCAACCCGCCTGATGATTCATCACAAAAATAGCCTCAGCACCAAGGCGCGATTTTACTTGATTGCCACCAATCGGAATGACACGGCCGTTTCGATTCAGATTGAAAATGCAGGCTTCGCCGGACCGTCTCCATTTCCCGAGGTGTCTGGACGGATGGCTGGAGCAAGGTATTTGCAGTCTACCCTAACCGGTAATGAACAGTCGAGCCAGCAAATAGGGCCCGGCGAAAGCGTGGCTCTCTTCCCTCAACTTAATGCCGCCGCTGCTGCTCCCGGAGATATCATATCGATGAATGCCGATCTGACCAGTGATGGGCCGGTTGAATACACCATGTTGATGGTCCAGGCTGATCAAGACCCCATCGCGGCTCTGCCCTCCTTGCCTGACTTGAACCCCTTCGAGTCGATCGTCCGCGGAACGTTTGCAGATTCAACCCGTGTGTTCACGTATGACGGTACGGTTGGACAAAAGCCGGAACGCCTGCCGCTCACCGATAACACGACAGATCCTTTTCAGGAGGGGATGGACGGGATACTTAACAGAGTCGCTATAAATTCCGGCAATTACGGTTTGCTGTACAAAATCATGTTGAACCACGTCTCGCGAGGTACGCTGATCGCCTTTAACCCCCGAGGCGGAAGATACTTTGGTTCGGCTAGGGTCAACCGGCAAGTCGTCGATATTAAGCCTGGCGAATCCCAGCAAAGTGCCACGGTTTTGTACCGGACCAAAGACCAGGAGGAGAAAGTCGAAATCTGGCTATCCCCCGCTTCCGGCAGCAATTTGCCGTTTACCCTGCTTTTTCTGCCCATATCAGAGGAAATCGAGTAGGAGGGGGCGGCTAACCCCCGTCCTCTCACACCACCGTACATGCGGGTCCGCATACGGCGGTTCCAAAAGGTTAACGAAGTTCCAAATAACGAGAAAGCAAACTTTTCAGCCCTTTCGCTTCCCAGAAAGAAGTCGGAAGGGCATTATTTGTGTTTCGAGACATTTCCCATGCACCACGCCGG
>NZ_JAIOGQ010000011.1 GCF_019904135.1 Paenibacillus caui
CCAGGTTATTCTCCTTAATGAAAGCCCGTAGTTGTTCTTTTGACCAAAGTCCCATGTATTCTCCCAACCTTTCTATGACTTCCATTTTACTGGGTTTAGGAGTTTACACAAACTATTTTACAGACTCTTTTTTCGATATTATTTTCTGGTTAATGTAGTTTAGGCATTAGTCTAAAACTTATTTCTCAATACCTGACGATTTTGTAACCAAAAAACCGCGTCAGATCAGCAACTCCAGTCTAATACTTTATTTTCTTTGAACAATAAAGTTGTATTGAGTAATTAAAAGTCGTATAAGAGTCGAGCAGATCCAGGATTATTTCCTGACATTTGCTTGGCTTTTCTTTTATGGCAGGGGATAAGAATTAGGGGAGAGGATAAGGAGAAAGCAGGGTTCTTCTCGAATCATATCTCAGAGGCTTTTTTTTATCAGGCGTTTCAAGGTTTCTCAGGCTTTATTCACGCATTTATTCAGGCATTGCTCCCTACGTTCACTCAGGCGATTCCTGTGATCTTACGATCAGGCCTTTTCCCTGTCCTTGATACGACTTTAATTTGCTCAAGTGGTCGGACAATTGAAGAAGAAGGGCGGAAAAAACCAGTCAGGACAAGGGTTTGAGCGAGTTGAGATGGTTGGGGTGTGGCGATACCACTTTATTTTCGGGACATAATTTGTGTCAGATGAAAATAAAGTCTTAGACTCGTCATTATGCTAACGGGCAGAGGAGCGGCCGGCCTTCTAGGTATCCGGTACCAAAGGAGGAACGGGTGAGATCGAACAATAGGAGTAAATTTATTCATTTACTGTAAAAATTATGTACGCACATTCCTTTCGGATGATACGATAAGGGTAAGTACCACCTATCCGAATCATAATACGCTGAAAGGAAGATGAACTCATGAATCTGCAAGCATGGCCAGCCAAGTTTAAAAATTCGGCGCCCTCCAGCTCCCGCATGAAGCGCAGCCTGATCGCCGCAACGGTCTTATCTTTACTTGCTTGCTTAATGGCTGCCCCCGTTCCGGCAGAGGCCGCACCCGAACGAGCACCTGAACAGGCTCTGATCGAACCGGGCCCCTCGTTTGGCATCTTTGACGATAGCGGATATGAGAGCAACTACATTCAGCCCACCCGGGATGGCGGTCTGCTGATGATCAATCGGTATGATGACAGCGAATCGCAGCAGGTGTGGGTGACTTTCGGAAAAATGACCTCCTCCCAAAGTGTCTGGAGCGATACGTTCTATATCGACAGCGGCATAGACAGGACCCGCCCGAGCAGAGCGGTCATCCGGGAAACCGCTGACGGGGGCACCCTGTTCCTCATTCATCATTTTAAACGCGAGGGCGGTAATGAAATTACGGCTTACCGTCTGGATGCGGCGGGAGAGACGCTGTGGAGCAAAGCGCTGGATACGGACACTCTGGATTACATTGATACAAGGGTAGGGCTCGAGACTCTCCCAGACGGAGGATTTCTTGTATCCGCCCAATCTGCCTCTGGGCAGACCTTTACGATTTACAAATATAATGACCAAGGGGGGCCGCTGTGGCAGAAACAGGAGACCGGGACGTTATCGGGATGGCTGGCGGGCCGCGAGGATGGCTTCTATGCAGTGCTGGACACTGTAAACGGCCAGGAAGCCGTACAGTGGGATCGGGACGGAAACGAAGTGACGAGAACCGGGCTGGAACTGGGCGGGGGTAAATCAGTCTTAACCGTCCAAAAGCTGGAGCATGACCGGATCGCCGTAACGGGACAAGGCGGCCCGGAAGGCGCGAAGACGAAGTCTACGATCATTCTGGGCAACCGGCTCAAGGTTGTAAAGGCGGTAGAGGATTACGCTATAAATGAAGTTTATATTCCGGAAGATAAAATTTTCATCCGGATCGACAACGAGACCAGCAGCCCGGGAGAAGGGGCTCCGTTCAGTTACCATACGGTTATTGCAACAGGCGTAAAGAGCAGCGGCAAGGAACTGTGGCAGGGGCGGATCGAGAAACAGGAAAGCCGCTATTACAGCCTTGTTTATGATCCGAAACTCGTCTACAAGGTAGACGAAGGTTACGCCATTTTGAAATATGAAAGCAGCCCGGCTTCATTTATCGGCATGGACAAAATCATCGTAAATCCGTGACGGCAGCTAATAAATCGCCAGCCCGGCCCCTTAGGGGGACCGGGCTGGCTGCCGTTCGCCGGGAACCGGCCGCAGCTGTCTATTTGTTTAATTGATCGTAATATTCCCCGAATGGGTGCGAATCTTAATAATGTCGATGGTCTGCTGCGGAGCTACCGGAGTAGGGACGCTGGCGGAGTCTGCCTTGAGATCATAGAAGCCTTTGAAATTTTTAAACAGGTCAGTCTAGTACTTAATTATTAAAAGCAGCCGATTTAGAATTCAAAAAAGCGCACAAGATCAACAATTCCAGTCTAAGACTAAAAGTCGTATCAAAGCCGAGTAGATGCCGGGACATTTCCGAACATTTGCTCGGCTTTTTCTTATGCATCCCGGTCCGCCGCGGGTAGGATAACGAAGGGTTGCTCTCGAATATTACTTTTAGATCGACTCGGACTAAACTCAAGCGTGGCAAGGTGTTGGATGGGTTAGAGAACAGGGATAATGGTCTTTATTCAAGCTTTGAACTCCGGCTTAAACTCCTCCATGACTCCCCCTTATCCCGTTCTTTTCCTTGCACTCCGATAAAATGGAATTAAGACATCTTAGGACCACAGCAAAACAAATTAAATCGAGTGGCTTCGCCCTTTGTTATCAAGGGGCGAAGCCATTAATCGTCTTAAGGGGATACAGCAGACAGCCCGCTATCAGCAGTTTTATGGTCATCACACTTTGTTCGACCACAAAAGAGAATATTTGTACTAATGTGAATGATTTAACAGTTTAATGAAGGGTTGTTTCTTAAAAGCACAAAAAAGCATGTATTGCCTGAAATGCCGTTCAGGACAAAGATTTTATGGGAACAAGGAGGTCCGACCGTTCCAAATTTTTTTGGGTAGAGCTTAACAAGCCTACAAAATGTGGGAAGCTTCGACCACTTTGTGGAAGTCTTACTGAGAGGAAAGTACACCGAGGCAGGATACCCTGTATTTTATGGGATTTAGGCATTACTGTACGCGAAACCGGCAAGGGAATTTCATGGTAGGTAGAGTTACCTGTTGAATCAGGACACAGGTCTAACCGTAGAACTAAATCCAGAAAATAAGTTAAATTAAACATAGAAAACATATATAGGAATAATATGCTGAAAATATACGAAATATATTTTTTCATATAGATTGACAAATTTGAACAAGGGAATATAATCTTTGGTAAATAGAATATTGGTTAATTTTGTATGTTTTCGTCAATTAAGTCGGATGCTGGGAGTGAATGGATATGTGGTTTTTAGTGCTGTGGCTGCTGGGTATTATTTCAGGGGTAGTGCATTTGTATTCATTGGGTTTTCCCAACGACTGGAGTGAAATTAGCAGGGTTTTGCTGCTGCACCAGTTTATAGTTACCTTTGGATTGGTAGGGCTGATTGGCTGTATCATCAATATTTTTCGAGCTGACCAGACGGCCAAACAGCTCGGATGGCCCGGAGGGCCGTTCCAGGTGAAATACGGCTTTTCTCAGGTAGGGTTGGGAGTCATGGGCATTATGGCAATTTGGTTCAAGGGTCCTTTTTGGATCGGGGTTTTGGTTACTATGTACATATACGGATTAAGCGGTCTATGGTCCCATACGTATGAAATGGTAAAAAATCGCAAGGCGGATGGAATCAGTATCGGCAATATTATTATGGATATCTTCTATCAGGCTTTTATCACAGCACTTTCCATCTGGGCAGGAGGAATATGGGTAATGCAATAGATTAGGAGGAAATTTGAAATGCTCATGTCCTAAATAGTAGATGACAGGATTGGAGGAAGGGATATTGATTCCAAAAAGAGTGGCATTATCCGAGACTCAAAAAGGAATTTACTTTGACTGCCAAGTTGATGATCCGACATCCTACAATATTTCAGCGGCAATAAGAATTGAGAATCTGCAGATCACGTATCTCGAACATGCGCTCCGTTTGCTCACCAGCGAGCAGGAGGTGTTAAGGGCGCGTCTGGAAATGCAGGACGGTCTGCCCGTGCTGGCTATTGATGATCAGATGGAATGCCTTCTGGAGCAGCACGACCTGGACGGTTATGGCGAGGTGCCGCTTAGGCTCCAGGAATTCATAAAGGAGGTTATCGGCAAGCCGTTTGCCTTGAACGAGGGACCGTTGTTCCGAATTCTGGCGGTAAAGCTTGAGGAAGCCCGGCACGTGATTGTGCTGTGCATCCATCATATCATTTGCGACGGATTGTCTCTGGAATTGTTCAAGACCAAATTGCTGCATTTCTATACATGCCTGCTGCACCATCAACCTGTTGCCCTCCTGCAGGACAAGGGCTTTACCACCTACATGGATAACGAGAATGCGAAGCTGTCCAAGGGCAAATACGAGAAGCAAAAGGCATATTGGCTGGACAAGCTGAAAGGCGCCGAGCCTTTGGCCCTGAAGCCGGACTTCCCCGTTCGGCATCGTGACCGGGGGGTAGGCAGGGAAATGCGGTTCGATCTTCCCGGATCCTTGCTGGAGGAGATCAATCAGTCGGCAATGGAGCAGGAAGTCACGCTTTATATGTTTTTTATGGCAGCCTTTTCGGTGCTCATGCATAAATACTCGGGCAGCGAGGATATTATTTTCACTTCACCCTTTACACACAGACCAGGCACGGCGCTGGAGGAAACGATCGGCTGCTTTGTGCACATGCTTCCCCTACGTCTAAAGATCGCCCCTCTCTCAACGTTTTCATCCCTTTTACAGCAGGTTTCAACAGAGCTGATTGGCACGTACAAGAACATCGGCTACCCCAACAACTTAATGATGCGCGACAGCAAGCTCTTGCCAATGCCCGGTTCTCCATCTATTTTTGATATTTCATTAGTCTATGACGCCTACGAAGAGCCGGATCCGCTGGAGACGGTGCTGCTGGATCAGGATGCGGTAACTTTTCCAGGCATCTTAATGGCTATTCTCCATCGGACACCGGAACGCAACCAGATCAGACTTCAATATAAAACGAATGTGTTCGCGGACTCGTCCATAGCTTTGATGGGACAAAGATTTCTTCGGTTATTGGCTGGCGTTGCCCGGCAGCTTGACCTGCCGATCGAGCAGATCAATTTGCTTTTGGAGGACGAGGAGAAACAGATTCTTCAGGACTTTAATCGTACCTCTCATTTCCCGTATCACCCCCGGCATATTGCGGAGGTGCTTCATGAGAAGGTTCGCAGGTATCCGGATCGCCTCGCCTTGATTGAGGGGGAACGGCAAGAGACGTATGCGCAGGTCAATGCCAAAGCCAACCAGTTGGCTCGGCATATTCTGCGTGGCAAGACGCGGAAGGAGGAAGCGGTTGGTGTGCAACTGTACCGCTCTGCCGACCTGGTTATCAGCCTGCTGGCAATCTTGAAGGCGGGATGTGCCTTTGTACCGATTGACCCGCAGTACCCGGCAGCGCGCATGGATTATATTATCGCAGACGCTGGCATTTCCACGATTATCACTTCCCGGCAGTGCCCTGTTCCGGAAAACGGCGAGGTGTCAATGCTGTTCGTGGACGGAGGTGTTTTGTATGAAGGCGATGACCGAAACCTGGATGAGCCCCTCGATCCGCACAGTCTGGCTTATATCATGTACACGTCCGGCTCGACAGGCAAGCCCAAGGGAGTCATGATAGAGAACCACAGCGTGGTCAATACACTTCTTGATCTCGACCGGCGTTTTCCCATGAAAGCTGATGACCGCTACCTGTTGAAAACGGCGTTCACCTTCGATGTATCCGCTACAGAATTGTTCGGCTGGTTTATGGGCGAGGGCTCTCTCTGCATCCTTGAGCCGGGGGGCGAGAAAAATCCGCAGTTGATTGCCGAACAAGTATACGTGAACAAAATTACACATATCAATTTCGTTCCGACCCTGTTTCGGCTGTTTCTTGAAATGCTGGAGATAAGAGGGGATGTTGCCCAGTTGAACTCTCTCAAATGGGTTTGCGTGGGCGGAGAGGCAGTAACCCCGGATTTGATCCAGAAGTTCAACAGCCTGGATTTGAAGGCGAGCCTTGAGAATGTCTATGGCCCTACCGAATGTACAATCTGGGTATCGCACCATTCGCTGCGCGGTTACGAGAGCCCTGCTCCGGTACCGATCGGTTATCCGTTAAATGAATCGAGATGGTACGTGGTGGGAAGCCGGAGTGCACTCCAGCCGGTCGGCATTCAAGGAGAACTGTGCCTAAGCGGTGTTGGCCTCGCGCGGGGATATTTGAATATGGCGCAGTTGACCGGCGAGAAGTTCGTCCCCAATCCCTTTTTCAAGGAAGGCGTGGACCCAAAGCATTTCCGCTTCATGTATCGTACGGGCGATCTTGTTCGTTGGCTACCCAGCGGAACCATCGAATATTTAGGAAGAATCGATTTCCAGGTGAAAGTCCGGGGCGTGCGCTTGGAAACGGGAGAGATCGAAAATGTACTGGCCGAATTTCCGGGCGTTGTACAAGCCGCCGCGGTCGTGAAGCAGCCGAGCGGCAAGCCGGCGGTACTGTGTGTGTACTATTTATCCGAAAGAGAGATCGCATCTGCCGAGCTAAAGGAGCATTTATCGAAATCGCTGCCGGCCTACATGATTCCTTCTTATTTTGTGCATATGCAGCAGTTCCCGCACAACAGCAGCGGCAAAATCGACCGTAACGCACTGATCGCCGATACGGAGTATATGCGACAACAGCCATCCGTCCGCTACGCGGAACCGGTGACCGTGTCGGAGAAACTGGTGGCCGCCGTATGGAGCGAGGTGCTCGCGGTTCCAGCCGTCGGATTGGAGGATGATTTCTTCGAACTCGGCGGAAATTCCGTATCGGTGATTCAGGCCCACAACAAGCTGAACCTTCATAGCGAACGGGAATTGCCGATTACGGCGTTCTTCCAATATCCGAAGCTTCGCGAGTTCGCGGCCCAACTAGCGGGCAAGCAGCCGGAGACGGTTGTCGACAGGAAGACCTTATTCCGTCGTTCTTCCACCATTCATCGTCAGGAAATTGCCATCATCGGAGCGTCCATTCACGTTCCAGGCGCCGATACGGTGCATGATTTCTGGCGCAATATGGTCGAGCAGCGGGAAAGCATCTATTTCTATAGTGATGAGGAGCTTCGGGAGATAGGCATCGCTGAATCGCTCCTGCGTTCCCCCGATTATGTCAAGGCCAAGGGACGTGTGAAAGGAGTGGATCAGTTTGATCCGGGATTCTTTGAATACACGCCGTCCGAAGTACGGATGATGTCTCCACAATTCCGCCTGATGTATCGGGGGGTATGGGAGGCGCTGGAGGATGCGGGCTGCGTTCCTGAGGCGGATGTCGGTAAAATCGGCGTATTTCTCGGCGGATCGGATGACTTTGAATGGTACAGGTCCGCCCTGCTTGGCGAGGGTGACTACAGCAACAAGTATCAGGCGTTCACTCTCAGCACGAACCACTTTCTGGCTACGAGAATTGCATACAAGCTGAATCTGAAAGGGCCTGTCTTTACCGCGCTGACGGGCTGCTCGACGTCTCTGGTTACGCCTCATCTGGCCTGCCAGTCCCTGCTCGTCGGAGAATGCGACATAGCAATTGCCGGTGGCATCACGGTAGAGCTCCCCAACGAGGGAGGATACCTTTACGAAGAGGGCATGATGTTCTCAGCCGACGGGCACTGCCGTCCTTTCGATGCGGATGCGAGCGGCACGGTATTCTCTAACGGGATGGGGATTGTCGTCTTGAAGCGTCTGGAGGATGCGCTTCAAGACCGCGATCATATCTACGGGGTAATCAAGGGCTCGGCGATTAATAATGACGGAAGCCAAAAGGTAAGCTTTCTAGCGCCGAGCGTCGAAGGTCAGGCAGAAGTCATCCGGGAAGCCTACCGTGTGGCGAGGGTCGATCCCGAATCGGTCACCTATATTGAAGCGCATGGAACCGGCACACTGCTTGGCGATCCAATCGAAGTAGAGTCGCTGACCCAAGCCTTCGCTTCTGACCGCAAGCAATTTTGCCATCTTGGTTCTGTGAAAGGGAATGTTGGACATATGGATACGGCGGCGGGCGTTGTCGGCCTAATCAAAGTGGCCCTGAGCCTCAAGCACCGTTATCTTCCGGGCACCGTGAACTATCGCCGTCCGAATCCCAAGATCGACTTTGCGAATACACCGTTCAAGGTGAATGACCACGGGGTGCCGTGGAAGCCTGTGGACGGCGGGACCGCCGCGCTGCGCGCAGGGATCAACTCGTTTGGGGTCGGAGGAACCAATGCCCATATGATATTGGAGGAGGCGCCCAGGATGGAAGCAAGCAGTCCGGATGATGACGTGAATCTTCTGATTTTCTCGGCAAAGTCCGAGACTTCGCTGCACGAAACGGCCGACAGGGTCATTGACTACCTGCTGCACCATCACGAGCAATCGGTATCGGATGCAGCCTGGACCCTCAAGACGGGCCGGCGGGAGTTCATTTACCGCAAAGCGCTGGTAATCGACGATAGCTGGCGGGATGATCCGGAGCGAGTATTAAAAAGGCTGAAAGATGCGCCTGTCCGCAAGGCACAAGCAGTGCGTCGCCCGGTATATTTCATGTTCCCCGGCCAAGGCAGCCAGTATCAGGGCATGGGACGCGATCTCTATTTGTCCTCCCGCACGACAGGACTGGCCGGATTATTCAGGCAGTATGTGAATCAGGTGCTGGATCTGCTGCCGGAAGGGGAGCGGAAGGAGATGCTCGCAACGGTCTATGGGCACCAGGAACCGCTAGCGATCAATCAGACCGAATATAGCCAATTCGCTTTGTTTATGACCAGCTACGCTATGGCCAAGTCGCTGATCGATATCGGCATTCGGCCTGACGGCATGATCGGCCACAGCATAGGCGAACTGGCCGCCGCAGCAGTTGCCGGGGTATTCGATCTAAGCGATGCCGTGGCTATCGTACGGATGCGAGGCAGACTGATGCAGCGGCAGCCGGGGGGCGTCATGCTGGCCGTGATGGCGGATGCGGAAGAAGTGAATCGGGAATTGGAATTGGAATCGGAGCCGGAGGCGTGGCTGGCACTGGTTAATACGACGGGCTCCTGCGTTGCGGGCGGTACGTTCTCGGCGATCGGGAGACTGGAAGAAAGGGCAGAGAAGCTGGGGTGGAGAACGATTCGCGTAAAGACTTCGCACGCCTTTCACACCCCAATGATGGCGGATGCCGCCGAACAATTTGGGCATTTTTTGGCTGCTTATGCTCTGCGGGAGCCGCAAATCCCGCTGCAATCCAATATAAGCGGTACATGGGCTCAGCCCCGGGAGATGACAGCGGCTTCCTATTGGGCCAAGCATATTTTACAGCCTGTACAGTTTGCCTCCAATTTGGCCGAGGTGTTGAAGCAGGAACATGCCGTCTTCATCGAGGTAGGAGCGGGCAGAACTCTGGGGGCAATGGCCCGGCAGCATGCGGCCCATCAGGCGCCGCACGAGATGATCAATATGCTGCGTCATCCGCAGGAGACCGAGCATGATGAGGTCTATGTCGAGAAGAAGCTCGGCGAACTGTGGTGCGCAGGGCTGAGGCCCAACTGGCAGGCGCTGAAGGGGGAGGCCGTCCGCCTGAAGGCATCGCTTCCGACCTATGCCTTTGATATGCAATATTTCCCGGTTCATACGCAAATCGCGCCTTCCTTCGGGTGCGCGCCCGCAAGCGCCATAGATCTGCAGCAGCGGGAGACGGAGCCGGCCAATTTCCCGAGTACCCGAGATGAGCTGGAGACGGCCGTTCTGACGGCCTATAAAACGGTTTTAGGCATTGAGACCATACAGCCTGATGACAATTTCTTCGCGCTGGGCGGGGATTCGCTCAAGGCGGTCAGCCTGTCATCGGCAATTCGGCACCTCATTGGCCGGAAGGCGGACATTTCCGAGGTGTTCACTTATCCATCTCCGGCGGAACTGGCAAGCTACTTGAATAGTCAGGAACCTTCGGGTGTTCGTTCCTCAGGCATCCTGCAGGCCGCTCCGCGCAAGGCCTATCCGCTGTCTTCGGCCCAGCAGCGAATGTTTGCCTTGGCGATGCTGGCTCCGGAAAGTATAGCGTACAATCTGCCCTCGGTCACGATCATTCACGGGCCTTTGGATCGAGAGCGGGTAGAATGGGCGCTGGAGCAATTAATTCGGCGGCATGAATCCTTAAGAACCACCTTTGAGATTCGGGACCGTCAAGCCGTTCAAATCATCCAATCTTCCGTCAAAGTGTCCATCGATTATACGGAGCGGAGAATAGATAGCAGCGAAGAAATCGATGACCTGATCCGGGAACGGGTGCGTCCGTTCGACTTGTCCCGGGCGCCGCTGCTGCGAGTAGAGCTGGTCAAGAGCGGCGAGGACACCCATCTGCTGCTGTTCGATATTCATCATATTATCGCCGACGGTACGTCGGTGGAAATCATCACCCGAGATTTCAATGCGTTGTATTTCGGCCATTCACTGCCAGTTTGTCTGCAGTACAAGGACTATGCCGTCTGGCAGCAGGAGAAGCTGGCGTCCGGGGAGCTTGCCGGGCAGCGCGATTACTGGCTTAACCGTTTGTCCTCCCCTTTGCCGGTTCTCGAACTGCCAACGGATTTTCCGCGTCCTGCGCACAAAGGCCGTCTGGGGAGACGTATCTATTTTGCCATGGATTCCGCTCTGACCTCCAAGCTGACTGAAATGGCAGGTGCCTCCGAATCCACGATGTATATGGTTATGCTGAGCATTTGGACGATACTGCTGGCGCGTTACTCCGGACAGGAAGACATCGTGGTGGGCACGCCAGTCGCGGGCCGAACACAGGAAGAATGGAAGGAAATCTCGGGCATGTTTGTCAACATGCTGGCGATGAGAAGCGAGCCCAAGGCGGATAAGACCTACACGGAATACTTGAGTGAGCTGAAGCGGCATACGCTGGAAGCCTTCGGACATCAGGATTATCCGTTCGACGAATTGGTTCGCGATCTGCATGTCTCGCGCGATTTCAGCCGGAATCCGCTGTTCGACGTCTGCTTTGATTATCAGAATATGGAGCTGCATGATCTGGAGCTGAATGGACTGCAATTCAGCTCGCACCGCACGGATCCGGGAACGGCAACCTACGATCTGGTGTTGACCTGTCAAGAGAACAAGCAGGAGCGGGTTATCGAGGGCTTTGTTGAATATGCCACCGATCTATTTTGCGAGGAAACCGCCCGGAGGATGATCCGGCATCTGCTGGAGATATCGCGTTGTGTCGCTGGAAATCCGCGGATGACCATCGCCGAAATCGACCTGCTTCCTGCAGATGAGAAACATGCGATTCTTCGCCAGGGCAGCGGCCCGGAGCTGGATTACGACCGCTCGCTGCGGATTCAAGGGATGTTCCAGCGCCAGGTAGAAACAAAGCCCGATGCGACTGCGCTGATTGTTGCCGGGGGGCGCGCATGGACTTACCGCGAATTGAACGAAAAGGCGAATGTGCTGGCCTGGCAGCTTATTGACCAAGGCGTGCGCCGTAATGAATTGATCGGCGTCATGTCCCGGAGAGATGAGGGGCTTCTGATTGCGATGCTCGCGGTGATGAAGGCGGGGGCCGCCTATGTTCCGATCGATCCGGGCTTCCCGGACGAGCGCATTTTGCAGATGATCGGGGATTGCCGTATGAAAATGCTTATCTGCTCGGCATCGACCCGAGACCGGATCGACTTCGGTGGTCTGAGGCTGGTGTACGATCCGCAGCAACGAGATGAGCGCGCAGAGGCAAATCCGGAGCTCGAAGCAGCGACTGCCGCTGACCTGGCGTGCGTGATTTTTACCTCAGGCTCGACAGGCAGGCCTAAGGGCGTGATGATTCGCCAGGATTCGCTGGTGAATTTTGTGGAGGATGTGCGGGAACGTCGAATATTTCGGCGGGACTCGGACCGGGTAATCAGCGTGACGACGCCGTCGTTCGATATCTTTGCCTTTGAATCGATCACCCCGTTATGTACGGGACACTCCCTTTACCTGGCCGATGAATGCGAGCAGCTTGATCCTGCACTGGCGGGCAAGCGCATTGTGGAATACGGTGTAACCCATATTTTGAGCACAGTATCGCGCATCAAGGCCTTTGCAGAAAATCCTGAATTCGCTCAAGGACTTCGGCAACTGACCGGTATTTTGAGCGGCGGGGAGAATTTCCCGCTTCCGCTGTTGCATGATTTGCAACAGCGTTCGGCGGCGAGCATTTACAACATGTATGGTCCGACAGAAACGACGATCTGGTCCACGGTGAAGGAGTTGACGACAGCGCGGCATATCACAGTAGGCCGGCCTATTGCCAATACGCGGTCATGCATTTTGAATGAGGCTGGCAAGCTGCAGCCTGTCGGCGTATACGGAGAATTGCATATCGGCGGCCGAGGTTTGGCAGCAGGATATTTGAATAATGAAGCGGAAACGGCCCGAAGGTTTGTAACCTGCCCGGATGTGCCGGGAGAGCGCCTGTATCGAACCGGCGACCGTGCCAGAATGCTGCCTGGCGGCGAGCTTGAATTGCTGGGCAGACTGGATACGCAGGTAAAGCTGCGCGGCTACCGGATTGAACTGTCCGAGCTGGAGCAGTTGGCCTTGTCCCATGACGGGATTCGCGAAGCGGTGGCCAAGGTGATGGGCGACCGGCCCCGATCACAACAGCTTGTCCTGTTCTATTGTTTGAAGGCGGGGCAGAAAGCTGGCCAGGAGCACCCGTCGGCTTTGAAGGCCTGGCTGCAAGAGCGGGTCCCGCATTATATGGTGCCCGCACATGTGGTGATGGTGTCCGACATGCCCGTGCTGCCCAACGGCAAAATTGATCGGAACGCCTTGATGTTGACGTCTCCCCTGCCGGTGCAGGAAGAAGCCGACGTCCGGATCTCCGCGGGAACGGAGCTGGAGCGTATCCTGATCGAAGCGTGGAAGGACGTATTGAACCTGGAAAACGTCAGCGTGCATGATCACTTCTTCGATCTTGGCGGCAATTCGCTTGGACTGATCCTGATCAACAATCGTCTGAACGCCTATTTGGGGCGGTCGGTGCCGCTGGTGAAGCTGTTTGAGCATTCGACCATTTCTTCGTTGGTGAAAAGCCTGCACGAAGAGGATGCCGTAAAGCGGTCGACTTTTGCGGAGCCGGCTTTACGGGTATCGCCGCATCAGAAGACATCGCCCGCCGGACCGACGCTCGTTCCTGCGAAGCAGGACGTCGCGCCGATATCTGCGGAGGGTACAGCTTCCCTGGGGGCTCCTCTCCATTCACAGTCGCGCGCGGCGGATATTGCGGTCATTGGGATGGCGGGCCGCTTCCCGCAAGCTGCCAATATCGAGGAATTCTGGCAGAACCTCTTGGACGGGGTCGACGCGATCGAGCGGCTTGATGATGCGGATTTACTTGCCTCGGGGGTGAGCGTCTCCGATCTGACTAATCCCCACTATGTCAAGGCTAAGGGCGTTCTGGAGGATACGGAGTACTTTGATGCCCCGTTCTTCAATTATACCTATCAGGAATCCAATACGATGGATCCGCAGATCCGCCTGCTGCACCAATGCGCTTGGAAGGCGCTGGAGAATGCGGGCTGCGACCCTTATACCTATGAAGGACAGATTGGCTTGTTTGCCGGAAGTGGGCTCAGCCTGCCGTGGATGACGAGATTTCTGGGACACTCAGGCAACATGGTGAACGCGTTTGAGGCCATGACCCTGAACGAGAAGGATTATGTGGCGACCCGGGTTGCGCATAAATTGAACCTCCGGGGTCCGAGCTTTACCGTTCAGACAGCCTGCTCCACTTCCCTGGTGGCCATTCATCAGGCGGTTCAAGCTTTGTCCGGGGGGGAATGCGACATGGCCCTTGCGGGGGGTGTCTCGATTTCCTACCCCCTGCGCGAGGGCTACGTATGGCATGAGGGCATGATTTATTCCAAAGATGGACATTGCCGTCCTTTCTCGTCTCAATCCTCCGGCACGGTCAGCGGCAATGGCTGCGGAATCGTAGTATTGAAGCCGCTGGAGGCCGCGCTGCGGGATGGGGATTGCATCTATTCGATCATCAAAGGATCGGCTGTCAACAACGACGGAACGGCGAAGCCGGGCTACACCGCTCCGAGCGTAGCCGGACAAGCTCAAGTCATCAAGTCCGCTCTGCATAAGGCGGGCGTGGCTCCAGAGGAAATTGTATATCTGGAGGCCCACGGCACCGGAACGAAGCTTGGAGATCCCATTGAAATTGAGGCGCTCAAGCATGCATGGAATACGGACAAGACGAACTATTGCGCCATTGGCTCGGTCAAGGCTAATGTAGGCCATCTGGATGCGGCCGCAGGAGTTGCCGGATTGATCAAGACGGTCCTGACGCTGTATCATCGCGTACTGCCGCCGCAGATTCACTACGATAAGCCCAACCCTATGATCGATTTCCGGCAGAGTCCGTTCTATGTTAATACGGAAGCCAGGAGGATTGCCGAGCAAGATCGCATTTTGCGGGCGGGTGTCAGTTCCTTTGGCATCGGCGGCACGAATGCGCATGTGATTCTGGAGGAGCCGCCTGTTTCCCCAAGGGGCGGGCTGCAGGAGGCGATAAGCCTGCTGCCCTTCTCGGCCAAAAGCAAAACGGCGCTTGATCGGACTACCGGTGCAGTAGTGAGTTATTTGAAGCGGTCTCCGAACCTTCAGCTTTCAGATGCTGCATGGACGCTTCAGACCGGCCGGGCCGCCTTTTATTACCGCAAGGCGCTGGTCGTGGTGAACAGAATCATGCCGGATGGGGAACCGGATTACGTGGTCGGACCGGACGAAGGCGTGCCGGATAGCAGAAGGCCGCTCGTTCTGGTCTTGTCCGGGGCGAACCACAACTATCCTGGCATGGCGAAGCAACTGTATGCCTCGATGCACCAGAGCCGCGTATCCCGTCTGTTCCGTGCCCACTTTGATGAAGTGCTGGCCTGCTTGGATCCGGCCGAGCAATATGCGGTCAGACAGGCGATCGCTTACGGCAGTGCGAAGGAAGGGATGACCCCGCTCTTTCTAATGTTTGCCATTCATTACGCCTTGTCTAACACATTGATGAAGTCCGGGCTGTTGCCAGATGCCGTGCTGGGCGAGGGAATCGGCGAATTGAGCGGATGGACGGTTACCGGCGAAGTTTCCCTGGAAGATGCCGTTGGAGCACTTTATGCAGCAGGACCTGCCGCCTGGCCGACTAAGCCGGGCGTACAGACGGCAGCATTGACGAAAGGAGATCGTACGGAGGAAGAAGAATATCGGGAACTGCTGGATGTACTTGTCGGACTCCCCCGCCGGACCCCGCTGTTTCCGCAATGGAGCTCCTGTTCATGGGAGAACGCTGGCGGCGAGCCGCCCATCTTTATCTGCTCCTATAAGCATACGGAGACGGAGGCGAACCTGGAACGCTCGGCGGCTCCGCCGTCCTGGAATGCGGTATCGCTGCTTCGTCCGGAGCGGGAGACGTACGAGGATGATGTGTACCTGCTGCGCATGGTCGGGCAACTATGGTGCCTGGGCGCAGAAGTCGACTGGACGGCGCTGAATGGAGAAGAACACCGGAGGAAGATTGCCCTGCCTACCTATGCGTTCGACCGTATCGTTCATGAACATGACGTCTCTCTGCACCATATGCTGGGAGCTCCCCAAAGCGCTGTGGGCCAGAAGTCGCGAGCAGAGGCGCTGCGTGACCACACGGTGCTTGATCCGGGCGATGTTGTCCGCAAGCTTTCCGTTCTCTGGATGGAGCTGCTGGGCTGCGACGGGGCCAACGAAGAGGACAATTTCTTCGGGCTTGGCGGGCATTCCTTGAAGGCGATCGCCCTGGCCGCCCGTATTCAGCAGGAAATGGGCGTGGAAATGCCGCTTGACGAGATATTCAATAGGCCGGTCTTCGCCGATATGGCGGACTGGCTGATCAAGCATTGCATAAGCTCCCGATCCGGGGACTGCGGAATTTCGGCGCTTGGACAGCAGCCCTATTACGAAGTGTCCTCGGCGCAGAAACGAATGTATGTTGTCCATGAAATGACAGGGGAGGCATTGCCCTACAATTTGGCTTCGTTCTATATCATTACGGGAGAGCTGGACACGGACAGATTCACCAAAGCGATCGACGCGCTGGTACAGCGCCATGAAGCCTTCCGGACCCGTTTTGGCATCGTTAACGGAGAGATCGTCCAGTGGGTCGAGGAGCAGGTCCCATCGGCGGTTGAACTGCTGGAATCGACTGAAGACAGAATTGTAGAAGAAATGCGGCATTACGTTCAGCCGTTCGATTTGTACCGGGCGCCGCTGATTCGCGTCAAGCTGACGCGCCTTGGAGAGATGCGGTATGCGTTGTTCATTGACATGCATCATATGATTTCCGATCAGACCTCCATTGCCATTCTGCTGCGGGAGTTCGCCGCATTGTATGCGGGAGAGGAACTGCCGGCGCTGACGATCCAGTACAAGGATTTCGCCGCCTGGCAGAATCGGCAGTTCCAAAGCGAGCAATTTGCCCCGCACAAAAGGTTCTGGCAGGAGCAGTTCGCAGGCGAGATTCCGATGCTAAGCCTGCTGACTGATTTCAACCGGCCGCGCAATCTCTCCTTCAACGGAGGGCAAGTCACCCTGGCACTGGACGAGTCCTTGTGCGAACGGGTAAATGCGGTGTCCGCCGAGCGGGCAATCACGCCTTCGATGCTGTTCATGGCTACGTTGAAGCTGCTGCTGTGGAAATATACGGGACAGACGGACATGGTCGTCGGCACTGCTGTTGCCGGGCGTCGGCATCCCGAGCTGGACGGCATCGTCGGCATGTTTGTGAATATGCTGGCAATCCGCTCGCAGGTGGCAAAGGAATGGACTCTAGACGAATATTTTCAAGCGATCAAGAAGAAGCTGATCGCCTGCTATGAGCATCAGGATTTTCCATATGAGCTGTTGGTTGAACTGCTTGATCTGCCCAAGGATCCAAGCCGCAACCCGTTATTCGATATTGCAATGAACTACGTGAACATGGGAACCGAGGAGCTGGCTATCGGAGATCTCACGCTGGAACCCTGGAACCCTGACGTGAACGATACGAAGTTTGACATGACCTGGACGGTGCTGGAGAAGGATCGGCGCTACAGCCTGAACATCGAATACAATGCGGCCTTATTCAAGCACGAGTCCATAGAGCAGTACAGTGAGAAGTGGCAGTATTTGCTGTCCCAATTGGTGTCCGGCGGCGTACAGACCTTGCGGGAGTTGACGCTAACGACACCGCGCGAACGCGAATGGCTCTTGTATGAGCTGAATGCGACGGAGAGAGCGTATCCGCGGGACAGCACGCTGGCGGAGTTATTCGCTGCGCAAGCGCAGCAGCACGGCGGCCGCACCGCTCTGATTTGGGACGAGCGGGAGATGACGTATGCGGAGCTCAACAATCGGGCGAACCATCTTGCCGGGCGACTGGTTGATCAAGGCGTGTCATTGGGCTCGAGACTGGCTATTTTATTGGACCGCGGACCGCTGCAAATCATAAGCATTCTGGCAATACTCAAGGCAGGATGTGCCTATGTGCCAATAGATCCCAAATATCCGGAGGAACGTGTAGCCTTTATACTGCGCGACAGCGGAGCCTGCCTGATTTTGACGGAAAAAGCGCATGCCCAAAGCATCGCGGGATGGGATAACCTTCCTTCAGTTCTGGAGCTCGATAGTCCGGATGCGGTCTATGAAGCGGAGCGGATCTACCCCGACCGTGCGTCCTCACCTACGGCTACGGACACCGCCTATCTGATCTATACCTCCGGCTCGACAGGGAGGCCGAAGGGGACGCTGATCAGTCACCGCAATGTGGTCAAGGTGATGCGCGCGAGCAATTTCATCACGGTTCAACCGGACGATCACCTGCTGCAGCTTTCCAATTATGCATTCGACGGCTCTATTTTCGACATCTTTGGTGCACTGCTAAACGGCGCGGGACTGGTGCTGATCAACAAGGATATGTTGATCGACATGGAGCAATTGACCAACTGCATCAGGGAGCGGGGCATTACTGTCTTTTTCATTACTACTGCTTTGTTTAATATGCTGGTTGACTGGGATGTTACCTGTCTGGCGAATGTCAGGAAAGTGATGTTTGGAGGGGAAGCCGCTTCACTTGTGCATGTATGCAGAGCGCTGCAGTATATCGGCCCGGGACGACTGCTTCATGTCTACGGTCCGACGGAGACGACGTTTATCGCCACTTATTTTCCGCTTGATATCGGAACAGGCGATCTCCATGTGGCGCCGATCGGCTATCCCTTGTCCAACACAACCCTGTATGTGCTGGATGCGGATGGCGAGCCCGTCCCTCCTCTGGTGGCAGGCGAACTATACATCGGTGGAGCGGGAGTGGGGCAGGGATATCTAAACCTTAAGGAGTTGACCTCTGAGCGCTTCATACCCAATCCATTTGTGGAGGGAGACCGGCTGTATCGAACGGGAGACTTGGTTCGACGGCTGCCTGATGGCGCGGTCGTTTTTCTGGAGCGTCATGACTTCCAGGTGAAGATCAGGGGGTTCCGGGTGGAACTGTCGGAAATCGAAAATCGTCTCAGACAACTGGATGGCATTCGCGAGGCGGTGACGATTTCCGCCAAGGATTCGACAGGCAGTCTCTATATAGCGGCTTACTATACGACTTATGGCGGCAAGACCCCGGGCCCTGCTGAAATTCGGCAACAATTGCAGCGCAGCCTGCCTGAATACATGATTCCCGAACGGCTGATTAGCGTGGCGAGCCTGCCGCTAACGCCGAACGGGAAGGTCGATCGCAAAGCATTGTCCGCGCCGAGTGAGCAGGGGGAGGCCGCAGTAGGGCCAAACGGTCCATCCACGGAGATGGAGCGCCTTATCCTTGACAGCATGCAGCAGGTACTGGGGCACAAGCGCATCGGGGTTACCGACGATTTCTTCCGGCACGGAGGACAGTCGATCAAGGGCATTGCGCTGGTGAAGCTGCTGTCCGAAAGGGGCATTCGTCTCAAGATCAACGAACTGTTCCGGTACCCCACGGCGGAGAAGCTCGCTTCCGTGCTGGCGGTGAATAAGCATGAATCAGCCAAGACGGAGTCATATCCGCCTGCCCAGCGGCGAGCAGATGCCGTTTGGCCGATTTCCCCGATCTCGCTGGGCGAACATCAGGTCGATCGTCTGGTAAGCCACGCTCAGTATGGATGCACCATGATCTCTGACTTCATGGCGTCTGCCGGACAGCTTGCACGATTCCCGCTTGCACCCGTACAGCGGGCGCATGCCGCGATGGGCTCGCGCTTCAGCGGATTTATAGCTGCCGTGAACGGGGAGCTCGAAGAGGACGAGGTGAAGCGGCGGGTTGTGGAGGCCGTCGGTCGGCATCAACTCCTTCACAGCTTTGCCTGGGAGGATGACGAGCTGTTCTGGCAGGAATATGATTGTTTTTCTGTTGCCGGTTTGCTGACGCAGTATATCCCCTATATCGATTTGCGCCAGTACACGGAGGATACGAAGCATATGATTGAAGAGAAGCTGCGGAGAGCGATGCTGTTCGCACCCTGCCGTCGGGGAGAGCTGCCCTGGAGAGTGGGTATCCTGCGCACCCGCTTCGATCAGCATCAGGTCATTTGGGGCTTTGACCATATGGTCTTCGACGGCATGAGCGCCGAGGTGATTCAACGGCAACTGGAGGAGCCGCCGGCGGTGCGAAATACCGATTCCGGCGAAGCCCCCGCCTCTGCCGGAACGCCGCTGCAATATCGGGACTATGTGGCTTTGCTGTCAGCCGGACCTGCTGACGTGGATGAAGAGGAAATCGTCGGTCGTTATGATCTGCGGCGCTGGGAGGCCGACAACCGCCGGATGCTCACCCGTCTTGAAGCGATTGCGGGATGCGAACCGTGCGAGCTGCAGATTCAAATGCCGCTGTCCGAAACGGATCTGGAGAAACAATGGTGGGCAGTCTTGGACCAATTCGTACGTGCGATCGCGGGATACGCCGAATTGCAGGAGCTTCCGATCGCGCTGGTAAACTATGGCAGAAGCTACCGCGATGCCCGCTTCTATCATTGTGTCGGCGAGTTTTTGGACCTCATTCCGTTAGTAGCCGGACCGGATATTCGGCAAGCCGATGTCACGGATCGGCTGGATTACGCCCGGCGCTATGCGGTCAACTTTATGGCGTTGGTACATGACCGCTCGCTCTCCGAGCGGTATGGGAAGATCCGCGAATTGCTCGGCTCTGCCTTCAAGCTGGACGGGAGTCCCAACGAACTGATTTTGTTCAACTTCCAAGGGTTTATTCCCAAGGAGCATCGTATCGAGGTGCCGGAAGCGGACGAGCTTCGCAGCCGGAGCGCACTGGCCCGAATAGAGCTAGTCATGCATTACGACGAGGACAGCTTCTATGTAGAGGTGTCGTCTGCTGCGGGACTGAACATAGAGCGCATGCGGCAATCCATAGCCGAGCATGTGGACCGGAGGGCCAAGCTGCGAATTCAATATCAAGCGATGGAGGTTGAAAATGTCTAAAAAGGCTATTCAATACGGACCTCCGCTGCATGTGCCGGAGCAATATGCGACCGTGGCGGAGCTGATCATGCATATCTCTTCGACCCATCCGGAGAAAGGGATCACGTATATCGATTCCTCCGGGGAAGAGTATTTTGAATCGTATCCTCAGCTTGTGGAATATGCCCGCAGCTATCTGCTACGCCTGCATGAGCAGGGCGTAAAGCCGGGGGACATCGCCATATTGGAGATCGATCAATCGTTCGAATTTTTTCGCGTGTTCTGGGCCTGCATGCTGGGCGGCATCATTGCCGCCCCGATCAGCCCGCCGACGTCCTGGGAGCCGGGGTCAACCGGTCTGTTGAAGTTCACCAGGGTATGGGAGGTGCTGAACAAACCGGTCGTTATCGTTGAGGGAGCTTACCGCGACCGCTATGAAGCGCTGCGGGAACACCCGTCGTTTGCTGGCCTGAACCTGATTTCGGTTGAAGAATTGCATGGCGACCGGGCGAAGCAGGCGGACATATTCTGGACCCGGTCCGAGGACATTGTGTTTTTGCAATTTTCTTCTGGAAGTACGGGAATTCCCAAAGGTGTGCAGTTGACGAATCACAACATTATCGCCAACAGCATTTCTTGCAAGACTTTTCTTGGCTCGGAGGAAGGGGACAACGTCTTTACCTGGCTTCCGCATACCCACGACATGGGCCTGTTCGGCCAGCATCTGACCCCGATCCTGAGCGCGGCGAACATTATGGTGATGTCTCCGTATACTTTTGTCCGCTCGCCATATCTGTTTCTGCGGAAAATTACCGAGCATCGGGGAAAATGGTTCTGCTGCACCAATTTCGGCTTTGACTGGATGGTTCAAAAGGTTCCCGATTCCAAGCTGTCGACACTGGATCTGTCATCTTTGCGGATCACGCTGAACGGGGCGGAGCCCATCTCCACGGCAGTCACCGCCCGATTTACGGAGAAATTTGCCGTATGCGGCTACAAGTCCAACATGATGTTTCCCGCGTACGGAATGGCGGAAGCCACGGTCGGCGTCTGCACCTCCAGAGTGGGCAGCGAGCCCCGCGTTGAGCGGATCTACCGGTCCAAGCTTGTGAATGAGGGGATGGCCATTCCGGTGGTTGATCCCGATGAGCCGGATGCGATTGAGTTCGTGCATGAGGGCTATGCCATGACAGGTATCCAAATCCGGATCGCGGATGAAGAGGGGAACACCCTGGACGAACGAAAGGTCGGGGAAATCCAGATTCGGGGCGAATCGGTTACCTCGGGATACTACAATCTGCCCGATGTCAACAACGACATTTTTGTCGACGGCTGGCTCCGTACGGGAGACCTTGGCTTTATGGCCGACCAGTCTCTGGTTGTCAGCGGAAGAATGAAGGACATCCTGTTTATTCGCGGGCAGAATTATTTCGCTCATGATCTGGAGGAGGTCATTTACCGGCTGGAGGGGATTCCGAGGGGCAATCTGGCCGTGGCCGGACATTTCAACAGCAGGATGCAGGTGGAGGAACTGCTGGTATTCATCAAATACAAAGCGGATTACAACCGATTTCTGCCGATTCGCGAAGGGGTGATCCGCCTCCTGCGGACCGAACTGGGGCTGGAGGCTGCTCACGTGCTGCCGATCAAGTCGATTCCCAAGACGACAAGCGGCAAGGTTCAGCGGTATGTATTGCAGCAGGGCTATGAGAACGGTGACTTTGCTCGCGATATTAAGGAGATAGGTTCCCTGCTTAGGGAGCGGCAAACGGAGCTTCCGCAGGAACCTCAAGAGGACCGTATAAGGGCGAGTCCGGAGATGCGTCAAGAGAAGCCGAATGCTCGGACTGAAGCGGAGCTGGAAAGATTGATCCGGCTATCTTGGTCGGAAGCACTCGGCTTGCCGGCGAACGGGATTGACCGGGATGCTCCCTTCCTGTCCCTTGGAGGCAACTCGATCCGCGCTTATCAGGTACTCGGCGGCCTGTCCGAACGGCTTGGCCGGGAGCTTGGTTCAGAGCTGTTTGTCTTTTGCCGCACGGTTCGCGAAATGGCCGAGTATCTGCAGGATCTGCCGAAGTCAGCGAATTGTCCTGCGGGTGTCTGGCGCCTAAACAACAGCTTGAATATCCATCACGCAGTGGCGATCACCGGGCTGGCGCTGCGTTTGCCGGACGCCTCCACGCAAGAGCAGTTTTGGGCCAATTTGCTGGGCCGAAAGGACAGTATCGTCCGGGTGAGCCCCTCGCGTGCTAAACTGTCCGGACGGCCGGAATGGGACGATTGGCTGGGGGAACTGGCACACCCGGATCGTTTCGATCATGAGTTCTTTGAAATGACGCCGGAAGAGGCTGCCTTCATGGACCCGCAGCAGCGAATCCTGCTGGAGGTTTCCTACGAAGCGCTGGAGGATGCCGGGATGCTCGCCGGGGAGGACGAGAAGAGGCATATCGGTGTATATGTCGGCTTAAACCCCAGCACCTATTACAGTCTGGTGGCGGAGCATATCGAGCAAAACGGAACGCAATGGATTCATCCCAACGCGATGGTGGGCAATATGTCCAATATTGCGGCGGCGACAATTTCGCACTTGTACAATTTCACCGGTCCCGCTCTGGCGATTGATACCGCCTGCTCCTCCTTCCTTGTGGCGTTGCACTATGCCGCGTCGGCCATCCGGGACCGCCAGGTTGCTGGTGCCGTAGTGGGGAGCGCCAACATTTTGGCTACGCCTACAGTCCATTCCCTGTCCCGGCAGGCCGGCATTTGCTCGTCTACCAAGCACACCAAGGTGTTCGACAGGGGCGCGGACGGATCGGTGATTGGAGAAGGCGCGGTGGCCGTCATGTTGGAGCCGCTCGCATCGGCCGTACGGGAGAATAAGCCGATTTACGGGATCATTCGCGGCTCCGCCGTTAACAACGACGGTTATTCGCTCGGCATTATGGCTCCGAATCCGCAAGGCCAGTATGAAGTGCTCTCGGAAGCCTGCCGGGACGCCAACCTGAATCCGATCGAGGTCAGCTACGTGGAAGCGCACGGCTCCGGCACGAGAATCGGCGATCCAATCGAGGTCCATGCATTGACCCGGCTGTTCAATGAGAGCGGGGCCGATCAGAGCGTCTCGGTTGGCATCGGTTCTGTAAAAACGAATATCGGTCATTTATTCCCGGCTTCAGGCGGGGCGAGCCTGGCCAAGGTACTGCTATGCTTGAAGCACAAGCGGCTGGTTCCCAGTCTGCATATGAACGAGCTGAATCCGGCGCTGCAGTTGGACAAGTCCCCCTTCTATATCGTGGACGAGGTGCGGGAATGGACCGTGCCGGCCGGGCATACGCGCAAAGCGGGCATCAGCTCCTTTGGCCTGGGAGGGACGAACGCGCATATTGTCCTTGAGGAATGGCAGGAGACTGCAGCACTTCACCGCCCTAAGGGCGAACAGATCCTGACCTTTTCGGCCAAAACCCCTGGCGCACTGGAGCGGCTGATCGCGAACACCGAGGGTTATCTTGAACAGCATGGGCAGGTGCATGCCGCTGATCTTTGCTATACGCGGAACCGTTACCGGAAGCACTACCGTTACCGTGCGGCCTGTCTCGCAGCCGAGGTAGGCGGCAAGACGCTCGTCTTCTCGGGATGGGTCAAGGGACAAGCCCTTCGGAGCCGCCCGGCCCGTGTAGGCATTATCCTCGGCGATATCTGGAATGCCGCAGCGGACCCGCTGGCTCCTGGCGCAAGGGGATCTTTGGATGGGGTCGCGGAGGTCGGGGCTGCGCTGGAGACGGCTGACAGCGCGGCGCCGGATATGGCGGCGAAGATGCTTCGGCTCGTGTATTGGCACGCGTATCTCTCCGCGTTAATGCAGGTAATGCCGGGCATTGTGCGGGTTCAGGGACTTCGATCCGGAGCGTCGCTCGTACCGCTGCTCGACAGACCAACCGATTGGCCCGGGTTGATGAACCAGTGCATCGCGGGAGAGCCTTGGGGCGAGGAAGACGGACAGACGGAAACCATGCTCCGGGCGGATATTGTACTCGCTATCGGTCTGCCACCGGGGCGGCTGCCGGGGGAGGTGGCGGAGCAAACCGCCGTGATTGATCTGCCTTTCGGAGAAGAAGAAGCACTGGGCCGCCAGATCATGCGCACACTGGGGCAACTGTACGTCCTCGGTGCCGAGCCGGATTGGGAGGCGGTTCATCCGAACGGAACCGGGCAGATCGTTCATCTGCCCGCCTATCCGTTCGAGCCTCACGCCCATTGGATCGGGAAAGGAAATAAGGAAAAAAGCGGAGGGATCGTATGACAAGAGAAGAGATCGAGGCGTTTATCAAGTCGGAAATTGCCGCTGTGCTGAACCAACAGCCCGAGGACATTGACGAAGGGCTGAATTTCCTGAAGATTGGAGTATCTTCGGTTCAGGCGCTGAAAATCATTAATCGCGCCCGAAAGCGCCTGGACATCGACATCAGTCCGGTTGCCCTGTTTGAATACAAGACGATCGCCGATTTTGCCGGGTATCTGAGCGATTGTCTGAATGAGAGGGTAGCGGAATGAACGCCGGTACTGTAGGATTGAGCGCTGACACGGAGCAGGAGGCGATTGTCAAGGAAGCGGAGGCCTTTGTCCGCAATAGGATTCGTCCCTGCGTCCAACTGTTTCAAGCGGAGAAAGGGATTCCCGGAAGCTTAATCCGCGAGCTGGCGGATCACGGCTATTTAGCTGCCTCCCTTCCGCGGGAATATGGGGGACTGGGGCTCGATCCGGTATATTACGGCTTGTTCACGGAGGCATTCGGCAAGGCCAGCCCGGCGGTCAGAAGCCTGCTCACCGTGCACACCTCGCTGGTATCCGAGACGCTGCTGCGCTTTTGCTCGCCCGAGCAGAAATCGCTCTGGCTGCCCCGGCTTACAAGCGGCCAGTGGATCGGGGCATTTGCCTTGTCTGAGCCCGATATCGGCTCGGATGCGAAGAACATCCGGACGCAGTGGCGCGAGGAGGAGGGGCACTACGTCCTGAATGGCCGGAAGAAATGGATTACATATGGGGATCTGGCCGATGTGTTTGTGGTGCTGGCGGCGAACAACGGGAAAAGCACGGCCTTTCTGGTGGAGCGGACCTTTGACGGCGTTGCGACGCGGCGGGTAGAGGGATTAATGGCCGGAGGAGATACCTATTTGGCCGAGATCGATCTGACGGAGGTGAAGGTGCCGAAAGGCCATGTGATCGGGCGGATGAATGGCGGCTTTGAATATGTCGTTTCTACCGCGCTCGATCACGGGCGGTACAGTATCGCATGGGCGGGACTGGCCATCGCCCAGGAAGCGCTGGACGCCATGGTCACCTATTCCCGCAGCAGGGAGCAGTTTGGGCAAAGGCTAAGCCAGTTTCAATTGATCCGCGGTATGATCGGCGATGCGGTGACCAAGGTGCATGCGGCAAGAGCGCTCTGCCTGAGAGCGGGCGAGCTTCGAAGGGACAGGAGTCCGGATGCGGCGATCGAGACAACCATCGCCAAATACTTCACCTCCAAAATGGCCGTGGAAGTCGTGAACGATGCACTGCAGGTTCATGGGGCAAATGGGATCACGGATCAGTATCCGGTCGCCAAGCTGTATCGCGAAGCCAAGGTGCTTGAAATTATCGAAGGCTCTTCGCAAATACAGCAGGAAATGATTTCGCACTACGGGCTTAGGGAGTATTTCAAACGGGGGAGTAAAAGATGACCATCGCGATCCTGTTCCCTGGTCAGGGCAGTCAATACCTCGGTATGTGCAGGGAGCTGATTTCCACCGATCCCATGGTCGCTGAAATTTTTGCGGAGGCCGATGAAGCCCTTGGTTTTAGCCTGCGCAGGCATGTGCTAGAAGGTAAACTGGAGGAGCTGACCCGCTCGGACATCGCCCAGCCTGCGGTCGTCACCGCGAGCTATGCGCTGTACCGATTGTTTGCGAGAGAGACGTGCGCAAGCCCAAATTATGCCGCCGGGCATAGCCTGGGTGAGATTTCTGCGATGATCGCTGCGGGCGCGCTGCCGTTCGCCGAAGGCGTTCGTTATGTACAGCGGCGCGGCGCGCTAATGAAGCGCGCGGTTCAGGAAGGCAAAGGCAGAGCGGGCATTGTGATCGATATGCCCCAGAGCGAACTGGAGCAGGTCGTGGCCTCGCTGCGGGCTGACGAACGCGAATATGTGGCGATATCGGGCTATAATTCGCCGCGGCAATTCATCGTGGCCGGGACCGCCGGTGGCCTGCGCTTGCTGGAGGAAGCGATAGAACCCTATGGCGGCGAACTGATCCCGTTTCGCATGATGCCGATGAAGGAGGATGCCCCCTATCATAGCCAGCTTATGGAATTCATGCGGCCGGAGCTGGATGAGGCGCTGTCCACCTTAACCTTTCAACCTCCAGCATTTCCGGTCTGGTCTACGGTTTCAGGCGAGCTGGTCACCACGGCGGAGGCGATCCCGCCGCTCTTGAGCAGTCAACTGGTTCGCCCGGTGTGTTGGAACCAGGCAATTGGGCATTTGCTGAAACGGGGCGTGCATCTGTGGGTAGACATTGGGCCCGGCGTGATTGTCCGCAACCTACTGAGGGAAAATTCAAGGGTTCCGGACGGTTACGCCTTTGATGAAACCTCAGACCGGCAGCGGCTGTTGCAGGCTCTGGTATAAAGCTCGGAGCCGGACAAAAAAACGATGAAGAAGGGAGTTGGTTCCATTGATCACGGGTATGACGGATTATAACCAGCGGGTGAAGCGCTGGCTGCCTGGCGGCGTTCACTATAATTTTCATCTTCCATGGGAAGAAACGCCGATTCATTTCCTGAAAGCCAGCAAGAGCCGGGTTACGGATTTGGACGGCAACGAATATTTGGATTTATACGCACGCTTCGGGGCGTTGATCGTAGGACACGGCCATCCGGAGTACAATGAGCGCTTGAAAGAGACCATCGATCGAGTGCTGTCGGTCAGCCACTGCGATATGGATGCGGAGGCGCTCGAACTGATTCATCGTTATGTTCCTTCCGCCGAAATGATCCGGTTCGGGCTCTCGGGCACCGAAATCGTTCAAAACGCCTTGCGTCTGGCACGTGCCTGGACGGGAAAGAACCGCTTTGTCCGCTTTGAGGGGCATTATCACGGCAATGCGGACAACATTATGGGAGGCCGGTCCCCAAAAAAGGGCCTGCCGATTCCGGCCGATTATTTCGGCGATTTGAAAGGCACGCAGGGCAGGGCTAGGGATGCAATGGAAACCCAGTCCTATCTGATTCCCTGGAATGATGCGGAGGCGCTGGAGGAACTGATTCTCCACCAGGGGGACGACATCGCCGCCGTGATTATGGAGCCGGTCTGCATCAACGGAGGCGGAGTGATGCCGGCACCGGGTTATTTGCAAAGGGTCCGGCAATTGTGCGACAACCATGGAATCGTCTTGATCTTTGACGAGATCATCACTGGATTCCGCATGGGACTGGGGGGAGCCCAGCGGCACTTTGGCGTGATGCCCGATCTGACTACGCTGGGTAAGGCGATCGCCGGCGGCGGCGTACCTGTATCGGCGTTGGTCGGCAAGGAAGAGATCATGCGGTTGTTGGTCGACAAAAAAGTGATTCATGCCGGAACGTTTAACGGCTATCCGCTTGGGACCGCTGCGGTCAAAGCAACACTTGAGCTGCTGGGTCAGCATGACGGACTGCCGCTCGCGCAGATGAATGAGAGGATAACGATGATCCACGATATTTTCCGGGAGGAGGCGTCAAGAATCGGCCTGCCGCTGGTGATCCAGGGTCCTCCGGGCTGTGCCTCCTACCACTGCTGCAACAAGCCGCTTGAGCATCCCTCGGAGTATACGTTCGAACTGATGTCGCTGGATATTTTGCTGCATCAGAAACTGGCCGAGTACGGCATTCTCGTATCGACGGTTTCGCGGATGTACCCGAATATTATGCTGGGAATGGAGGATGTGGCCTGGTTCCGCGAACGGATCGGAGGGGCACTGGCCGAGGCGAAGGAATGGTTGGACGAGCTTGCCTAGCAGGACAGGTCTCCAGCCGGGAAGGGAGAAGAAAAATGAATAGTTGGACAGTTGCCGTCATCGGGGCCGGGGTTATGGGCTGCGCCACCGCGCTCGACATCGCCCGCTCTGGGCATCAAGTGTTCCTGAAGGACATCAGCGGGGCGGCCCTTGAGCGCGCGCCCAGCGTCATCCGGCGCGAATATCGTTCGGCCTGCTTTTTGAACAAGGGATACGGGGATGTTCCGCTTCCTGCTATTATGGAGCGCATCACGCTGTGCGCCGATGACGAGGAGATCGCCCAGGCGGATCTCATTATCGAGAACACCACGGAGGACGTAAATGGTAAATCCGACGAATGTGCCCGCTTAGCGAAAATTTGCCGCGCAGACGCATTTTTTGCGATCAATACGAGCTGCATTTCCATTACCAAGCTGGCCTCCTTCCTGGCAGATCCGTCCCGGGCGATCGGGGTGCATCTGATGAACCCCGTCCCGGTCAAGACTATGGTGGAGGTTATCAGAGGCTACCATACGTCGGAGCAGACGGAGCGGGGGATGGTTGAGTTCCTGCAGTCGCTGGGCAAACAGCCGGTGGTGATCGACGATTTGCCCGGCTTCGTCTCGAACCGCCTGTCGCATCTGCTGATGAATGAAGCGGCCTTCATCGTCCAGGACGGGATCGCTACCGCCGAGCAGGTGGATGCCATAATCAAGCATGGCTTCAACCATCAGATGGGGCCGCTGGAGACGGCCGATTTGATCGGGCTTGATACAGTTGTTCAATCACTGGATGTGCTCTATCACAGCTACCATGATCCCAAGTTCAGATGCTGCCCCCTGCTGCGGAAAATGGTGGATGCAGGACAATGGGGCAGGAAGAGCGGAAGAGGCTTTTACGATTATTAGGACGGAGGGGCGCGGGTGGAGCGAAAGAAGGAAATCAAGTGTATCGTATGGGATCTGGACCATACGATCTGGGATCATGTGCTGTTGGAAACGCCGGATGTGCAGCTTCGGCCCTGGATCAAGGAAATCATCGAAACGCTGGATCGGCGCGGGATTCTGCACTCGATCGCCAGCAAGAATGATTATGGGGCAGCCTGGGGAAAGCTTGAGGAGCTGGGGCTCGAGCAATTTTTCATCTATCCCGAGATCCATTGGAATGCCAAATCCTCCTCGATTGCAAATATCCAGCGCAATATCAATATCGGCATGGACGCGATTCTGTTTATCGATGACCAGGAATTTGAACTGGAGGAGGTGAAGGCGGTTCACCCTGCCGTGAACTGTCTGCATGCCGACCGGTACATCTCACTGCTGGACGATCCGCGGCTGATGCCCCGATTCATTACCGCCGATTCCGCCCGGCGACGACAGATGTATCAGCAAGACTATCTCAGGAAGCGGGCGGAGGAGCAGTATCAAGGCCCCTCGGAGCAGTTCCTGGCTACGCTCGGCATGAAATTTACCATCCATCCGGCCACCGAGGAGGACCTTCAGCGAGCGGAAGAACTGACGGTGCGCACCAATCAGTTAAATGCCACCGGCAAGACCTACAGCTATGATGAATTGTTTGTGCTGATGCATTCCACCGAGCATCAACTGTTGGTCTGCGAGTTGGAGGACAAATACGGCACCTACGGTAAAATTGGACTTGTCCTGATTCACATGCAGGAAACCTGTTGGAGACTGAAGATGCTGCTCATGTCCTGCCGCGTCATGTCGCGGGGAGCAGGGAGCGTCCTGCTGACCTACGTAATGCGGGAGGCCAAAGGGCATGTAAAGACGCTGCTGGCGGATTTCCGAGATACCGGCCGAAACCGGATGATGAATATCAGCTACAGGTTCTCCGGCTTTCAAGAGGAATCGTCGGATGGAGAAGGTAATTATGTATTCCGCCATAACCTGCAGCAAGTCGGGAATTTCCCGAAATATATTGAGGTCCGTGTACTGACAGAGTCCGCCGGGCCAAGGGGGGAAGTTTATGGATTATCGTCAGGAAATCCGGAAATTTATCGGTGAGAATCTTTCACTAGAGCATGAGGGGGCCGTGTTGTCGGACGATGACAATTATTTTGAGCTGCGCTTTGTCAATTCCCTGTTTGCCATGCGTCTAGTCGATTACGTGGAGAGGAGGTTCGGCATCGAGATCGAGAACGAAGACCTGGATTTGAAAAATTTCAGCACGATCAACAATCTGCATGCGCTCATAGAACGTAAATTGAGCCGGAAAGGAGCTATATATGAGTAAATCTTCTAATAAGTTTCTCTATTTGTTCCTGGGTATTTCCTTTGGCATGTGCTATGGAATTGCCTGCCTCTTCATTTTCTTTGCAGATTGGATCGTGCCGATTACCGGGGAGCTGACCTTGATGCATCCGCTCGCGATCATCGCCTTGTATTCGCCATCGATCGCCGGCTTGATTACCTGCTATTTGATGGGCGGCGGCAGCGCGCTGAAGGGAATGTTCGCCAAATTGCTGCCGAGAAAGCAGGACCTGTACTGGATTCCGATTATTGTCGCTATCTGCATTTTGTTTGCCTTTTCGATGCACTTCGGCTCCCTCTTGTTCGGTATAACGGTTCCGGAAAACACATATAGTGTACCTGAAATGATCCGTATCGGCTTCCTGAATCTGTTTAAGGAGACCGGTCTGATCGGCGGGCTGTTCGGCTGGATCGGCTTTCTGCTTCCGTTTTTGCAGGGGAAATTCAAAAGCAACATCATCAGCGGCCTGCTGACGGGTCTGCTGTTCGGGCTGTGGGTGCTCCCAGGGTATTTGATCTCTTCCTTCGGGACTACGACGACTTATGTGTACTATGTCATTCAATTGATGGCTTTTATCGTGTTCCAAAGCTATATCTTCAATGCGACCAAAGGAAATCTGCTGCTTTATTTGCTGGCATTCTGGCTGGTGGCTACCGGAAGCCAAATCAAGCTGTATTATTTTAACCCGCAGGTCCAGCTTATGCAGTTCGCCTTTTTCTTGCTCGCAGCCGCCGTGCTTCATGTCGTATTCAAGCGTAGGAAGGTAGACTATACGCTGCAGACCTTCCCAGCATATGTTGAGTCCTGATGGGGGGAGCATTCTGTGGAAACAGTGCTGCTGGAGAAGTTAAAGGAGGGCAGGGGAAGCAAGCAACTCGTTTGTTTTCCCTATCTCGGCGGTTATGCCGGCTCCTTTCAGGGGCTGGCCGAAGAGCTGCCCGATGATGTTGAGGTGTGGGCGTTCAATCCCCCAGGTCATGGACGGGGAGGAGGTGAACCGCTGGAACACATAGAGCCAATGCTGCAGCTTTATTATGAAGCGCTCCTTGATGTAATCAAGCCTGGATGCCTGCTGTTCGGGCATAGCTTGGGGGGGATTGTGGCGTATTTTACGGCTGAGAGACTCCTAGCCGGGGAGCATCCCCATGCCGCGACGTTCAGACTGGTGCTTTCAGCCTGCAACCCTCCCTATGAGTGTGGCGAGACGCGGTATCATGAGCTGCCGGACGATCGGCTGATCGATCAACTGATTTCGTATGGCGGGCTGCCGGAGGAATTGGTCCGCGAAAGGGAACTGCTCGGTTACTTTCTTCCCGTCATTCACGCGGATTTTAAGGTGCTGTATTCTTCCTCCACCCTCAATCATGCACCGCTGGCCGTTCCGGCTTATTATCTTTGGGGGGAGCGGGACAGAACCGTGTCTCTTTCATCGGCTATAGGTTGGGTGAGGTATTTTGCGAACGAAATACAGTTGATCCCGATCAAGGACGGCTCCCATATGTTTGTGATGTACCAACCGGCAGTCGTGGCCGATCATTTGGCACGTTTGCTTGCTCAGACCAGCCGTTGATTAGTGATTCCAGAAAGGAGCAGCCCAAGTTCATGTTAGCCAGAATGTTGAAAAACGATTTTTTAAGGAAAAAAGGAATTAGCGTCGCCCTGTTTATTTTTATTTTGCTGGCCGCGCTTCTCGTTTCCTCGGGAGCGAAAATGATCATGGAATTGGTCGGCTCGATCAATTATCTATTCTCGGAAGCCAGGACTCCGCATTTTGTCCAGATGCATGCCGGGGAGCTGGATCGGGAGAAGATCAGCCGCTTTGCCAAAGAAAGCGCTCTGGTCGAAAGCCATCAGGTCGTGGAGATGGTGAATATCGACGGCTCGAATATATACATGGGTGCCGAGTCCGAGAAGAACAGCGTAATGGACAACGATTTTGTGACGCAAAATAGGGACTTTGATTTCCTGCTCAATTTGCACAGCGAGATTATCAGGGTCGGGGACGGCGAAATTGCCGTGCCGGTCTATTATATGCAGCAAAGAAACTTGAGACTAGGCGACAAAATCCGGATTGCGGACGGGACTTTCACCAAGGAATTCACCATTACCGATTTTGTGCGGGATGCGCAAATGAATCCATCGATTGTTCACTCCAAACGGTTTGTCGTGAGTGAGGGCGACTTTCAACTGCTGCGGCACGACACCGGAGAGCGCGAGTATTTAATCGAGTTTCGCTTAAACGATCCAGGTGCCATCAGCACCTTTGCCAGCGAATATCAGGCCTCCGATCTGCCCAAGCAGGGACCGATGGTTGACTACAATCTGTTCAAGATGCTTAATGCCTTGACGGACGGAGTGGTAGCCGCGGTCATTATTCTGGTCAGCCTGATTTTGAACGTGATCGCCATCCTGTGCATCCGTTTTACGATGCTGGCGACGATCGAGGAGGATTACCGGGAAATCAGCGTCATGAAGGCGATCGGGATCAGCCAGCGGGACATCAAGCGGCTGTACATGATGAAATACGTGGTGATGGCCGCCTTGGCCGGCGTGATCGGTTATTTCCTGTCGTTCATCGTGCAGCGGTTCTTCATGGCCAATATTATGCTCTATATGGGCACAGCCCCGCGGACGCTGCTCCAGCCGATTGTGGCACTGCTGTTTGTGGGCGTTATTTTCGCTATGGTTGTATTTTTTTGCCGGCTGGTGCTGCGACGGTTCAACCATATTTCGGCGGTGGAGGCGCTGCGCTCCGGAAATTTGGGAGAGACGCGGATCAGCCGGAACCGCCTTCGTCTTTCAAGCAGCCGCTGGTTCTCCGTACCGGTGTTTCTCGGCCTGAAGGATGTAGTTCAGCGTTTGAAAATGTTCCGTCTGCTGTTATTCGTGTTCATCGTCAGTTCCTTCATCATCATTGTGCCGGTCAACTTCCTGAATACGATCCAGGCCCCGAGCTTTGTTTCCTATATGGGAGTCGGGCAAAGCGATATCCGCATTGATTTGCGTCATTCGGAGGATGTGGAGGAAAGATACCGTGAACTGCTGGAGTATGTGCAGGCCGACCAGGACGCAGCCGCCTATTCGCCGCTGGTGACCAGCCAGTTCAAGGTACTGAACAGCGAGGGAGCACTGGATAACCTGAGTGTTGAGACCGGTGATTTTACGATTTTTCCTCTGGATTATACGGAAGGCGCCGCTCCGAATCGCGAGAATGAGCTCGCCCTTTCCTATGCCAACAGCAAAGAAATGGGCAAAAAGACGGGCGATACCGTCGTGCTGATCGTAAATGGACAGAAGAAAACGATGACGGTCAGCGGAGTATACCAGGATGTCACGAACGGAGGCAGAACGGCCAAAGCACTGCTGCCATATAATAAAGAGGCTGTATTATGGTATGTTGTCAGCCTGGATGTGAAGGACGGCGTCAAGATTGCCGACAAAATCTCGGAGTATGAGCAGGCGTTCTATCCGGCTAAGGTAACGGATTTGCAAGGGTATCTGCATCAAACGCTCGGGGGCACAATCAGCCAGTTGAAGCTGGTCACTGTGCTGGCGCTTGCCATAGCGGTATGCGTGTCGATCCTGATCACCTCTTTATTTTTGAAAATGCTGATTTCCAAGGACAATGGCCAAATTGCCATTCTGCGCAGCCTCGGCTTTGCACTGTCCCGCATCAAGCTCCAGTACGTAACGATGTCGCTGACGGTGCTGGTAACCGGTATCCTGCTCGGCACGGTCCTGTCCAATACGGTGGGACAAATGTTGATCAGCGGGATTATGTCGTTCTTCGGGGCATCGAAGATCGCATTCATCGTCAACCCGGTTCAGGCTTACCTGCTCTGCCCGGTCGACGGTCATACTGACGACGCTGGCAAGCATTCAATCCATGAAAGAATCCAGCATATCCAAGATGATTGTTGAATAAGGAGGATAACCATGGTTACCATTCTGGAAGCCCGCGATGTGAACAAAACCTATGTGACCGCAAGGAATGAGCAAAGCAGCATTTTGAAGGACATTAATCTGCAGCTGGACAAAGGAGAATTCGTCTCCGTAATGGGCCCCTCCGGCTCGGGGAAATCGACTCTGCTGTACAGCATCAGCGGCATGGATCAGGTAAGCGGAGGAAAAGTATACTTTGGCGGCAAGGAAATCACCTCCTGTTCGGAGAAGGCGCTGGCTCAGCTGCGTTTGACCAAGATGGGCTTTATTTTTCAACACATTCATCTGCTGAAGAACCTCAATATTCTGGACAATATCGTGCTGTCCGCCTATCTGGCCAAGAGCAGCAGCAGGGAAGCCATCAATCGGCGGGCGGTCGGTCTGATGAAGAAGGTGGGAATCGAAGAACTGTCCGGCCATAATATTACCCAGGTCTCCGGAGGACAACTGCAAAGAGCGGCTATCTGCAGGGCATTGATCAACAATCCGGATATTTTGTTTGGCGATGAGCCGACCGGAGCCTTGAACTCGCGTTCAACTCAGGAAATTATGGAGATACTGGCAGATATCAATGCCGCCGGCACTACGATTCTGCTCGTCACGCATGATGTGAAGGTGGCGGCCCGGTCCGAGCGCGTGCTGTTCATGGTGGATGGCAGGCTGGTGGCCAATTATTCCCTGGGCAAGTATGCGAAGGGCAAGGATGATCTGAAGCAGCGAGAAAGCAAGCTGAACCAATGGCTAGGGGAGATGGGTTTCTAGCGATAGCCTTTATAGGACCACTATAGACTGACAGTCGGTCTACCTGAAAAGGGGGAGTATGGACACTATGAGGGTGCTGAAGAGTCCCGCCGAACGCCGGAGCGAAATTCTGGACGCGGCAGAGAAATTGTTTGTGTCGAAAGGATATGCGAAAACTACGATACTTGATATTTTGCAGGAGGTAAGCATCGCCAAGGGAACGTTTTACTACCATTTTCAATCCAAGGAAGAGGTGATGGATGCGATTGTCACGCGGTTCATTAACAACGGAGTCGCGGCGGCGGAACGCATAGCGGCTGATCCGGAACTAAACGCGCATGACAAACTGTTTCGGATTATCGTGTTCCAGAACCAGGATTCCGGCCATAAAAGTGACATGATCGAGCAACTCCACCACGTCAGCAATGTGGAAATGCATCAAAAAAGTCTGGTGGAGACCATTATCCGGTTAAGTCCGATTTTAGCCGGTGTTGTGGAGCAAGGAAATGAGGAAGGGGTCTTTCATACGCCGGCCCCCCAGGAGGTGGTGGAATTTTTGCTGGTATCATCGCAATTTCTGCTGGACCGAGGCATTTTTAGGTGGAGCGAGGAGGACATGGTACGGAAGGCCCAGGCTTTTATTTATATCCTGGAGAGAACCTTGGGCGCGGAGGCCGGCAGCTTTTCCTATCTGGCGGAATTGCTTCAAAACTAATCACTTGGAATAGGAAAGGGGAATGGGAAGATGGAACAAACCGGACAGAAGTCGTTTGGCAAATTTCTAACCGTGTGGTGCGGGCAATTGATCTCGATGATCGGTGTGGGCCTAACGGCCTTTTCACTTGGGGTCTATGCCTTTGAGAAGACGCATACGGCGACCAGCGTTGCTTTGATTACACTGTTTTCCTTCGTGCCGAATATACTGCTCAGACCGATCGGGGGGGTTCTCGCGGACCGTTTTGACCGGCGCACGATGATGATTGTCGGGGATTTGGGCTCCGCGCTAGGTCTGGTCTTTATTTTGTCGACCATGCTGACCGGCATCACGGAGCTTTGGCATATTTACGTGGGCATCGCCTTCAGCTCCGTATTCTCCGCGCTGCAGAGCCCGGCCTATAAGGCCTCGGCTACAGATCTGCTGACAGAGGAGCAATTCTCCAAGGGCAGTGGTCTGGTCCAATTGGCTGAATCCTCCAAGTTTCTGTTTTCACCGATTATCGCAGGGATTCTGCTCAGCGTAACGACGATCGAGACGATCATGATCATCAATATTCTGACCTTCCTGATCGCCATTCTTGCCGTATTGGTCATCCGAAAGAGCATGAAGGTCAAACGGGATCCTTCAGACAACAAGCCATGGCTGTCGGAGATGAAGGATGGATGGCATACGATCCGGACCAACAAAGGGGTCTTGCTGCTGGTTACGATCATTTCGGTCATTACCTTCTATCTCGGCTTCCTGGAGACGCTGATTGGCCCGATGATCCTGTCGTTTTCCGATGCCAAGACGCTTGGCACCTTCCAGTCGGTCAGTGCGATCGGTATGCTGATCAGCAGTCTGTGCATCGGTGTGTTCACCATTACGCGGAAATACGCCGTTATGCTCGTTCTCGGCCTGGTTTTATCCGGATTGGCCTTTTCATTACTGGGGGTGTCCACGAATATCTATTTCATTATCTTTGCCGGATTTCTCTTTCTGGGCTCGCTTCCGTTCGTCAATACGAGTGCAGATGTGCTGGTGCGCAAAAACATTCCGAACGATACGCAGGGAAGAGTCTGGGGGATCATCGGCATTCTGTCGCAGATCGGCTTTGTAATCGCCTATTGCCTGGCCGGCTTTTTGGCCGACCGTATCTTTAATCCCCTGCTGGTGGAAGGAGGAGCGCTGGCTTCAAGCGTAGGCTCGATTATCGGTGTTGGGCAGGGACGGGGAATCGCGCTGCTGTTCATTGTTGCAGGCATCTTTGTGATGCTGATTGCGGGAATTACCTCCCGCCTGAGATCCATCAAATCTTTGGAGGATGGGATCCATATTGTTCCGACGGATCCTTCGCCGATTGCCCATGAATAATATATATTTGTCTTCCGCGGCAGGGGCCGTGGTTAAAGTAAACGCAGTGAATATAACAGCTTTCCCCGCGCATCAGGTGGAAGCGCTGATCCGGCGGACCGGAAATGAGAAAGCCGCCAGGTTCGTATTTGAGGAGGACCGGTTCCGCAGTTTGGCCGGGGAGCTGCTTGCCAGGACGATGATTGCTGAGACGCTTGGCGTTTCGCAGGCCGACCTTGTATTTACGCGCAACCGCTACGGCAAGCCCTTCCTTCTGCAGCCGACTTCGACGCTGGAATTCAATATATCCCATGCCGGTACCTGGGTCGTAGCTGCGGTCAGCACGCAGGCGATCGGTATCGATGTGGAGAGGACAGCTCCGATCGATCCGGAGCTGGCGAGACGTTTTTTTTCCGGCGAGGAGTATCAGCTTATCAGGAATCAACCGTCGGAAGAGCAAACCATCGCCAAATTTTATGAGATATGGACCTACAAGGAGAGCTATATCAAGGCCGTCGGCAAGGGATTAAGCATCCCGTTGGACAGCTTCACGACAGTTGTGAACGGAGAGCTGATTCAACAGCTTTCGGCAGGAGAACGAGATTGGTATTTTACCCCCCTGTGCTGGGATAACGGGTATTATGCGACGGTCTGCTCGACCCTCCCGATTTGCGGCTGTACGGTCGAAACGTTGGATATCGAAGTCCTGGTCGAGACCTTTCTGTCCTAGGAATGTCCGGTTTTACGGCATGGAATGACGCAGGCGGGGCGCTGTCATACCTATAACAAGGCGATCGTGACGGGCACTACCAGGTATTATTTCTTTAATTCCTGCTTTGTTAACTGGAAGGTTATTGCCCAAAACAAAAGAGCAACAGCGCTGACAGACGCACCTAATAAACATACTCCGTTCCATCCATAGTTTGCGTAAATATGAGTTGAAATAATTGAACCTGTCGCACTGCCAATAGAATAAAAAATCATGTAAGCAGCGGTAAGCCGACTTCTCGCTTCGGGACGTACTGTAAAAATCATACTTTGGTTGGTGACATGCACGGCCTGCACAGCCAGGTCAAGAAGAATAACGCCAATTGCTAATGCGAGCAGGGAGTGTTCGGTCAATCTGATTAGGAACCATGATGTTAGCAATAAAGCAAGCGCTATGCCGGTTGTGCATTGCCCTAATCCCCGATCAGCCAGACGCCCAGCTCGCGCAGCTGCCAATGCTCCGGCAACGCCGGCCAGTCCAAACGCTCCAATCGCGGTGTGGGGAAGAGAATATGGCGCGGCACTAAGAGGCAGCACTAATGAAGTCCATAGAATACTAAAGGAAGTAAAAATCAGCAGCGCCAGTATTCCCCGAATACGCAGGATCCTTTCTTGTACGAATAACAAGAGAACAGAGCGCAGCAGCTTCGGATAGGACATAGACGTTCGCTTGTACCCCAAATCCGGTAATTCCCGGTATAACAAACCAGCTATGAAGAGCATGAGTGCAGAAGAGGTAAGATAGACCGAACGCCAACCGCCCAGATCAGTCAATATGCCGGCAAATGTTCGTGCAAGGAGAATCCCTATGACAACTCCGCTTGTAACAAAACCTACTATCCGTCCACGCTCTGCTGGAGGAGACAACGTAGATGCGTATGCGACGAGCGTCTGTGTAACAGTGGCAAACATTCCTGCCGCAGCCAGACCAATAAAAAGTACTATGCTTGAGGGGGCGGTTCCAATCATAATTAGAGCAACAATGGACATCAGGATTTGGCCAATAATCAACCGGCGTTGATTCAATAAATCGCCAAGCGGAACTAGCAGCAGTAATCCCAGTGCATAACAGACTTGAGTAATGGTAATCACAATTCCGATCGTGGAGTGACCAATCCTGAATTCATTGGATAGAGCGCCCAGCAGCGGGTGAGCGAAGTATATGTTTGCAACAGCCATTCCGCAAGCTATTGCAAACAATAGTGCCATATAGCGAGGCATAGCTTTGCTGGATCCCGATTGTAACCGATCATCGCGATGCTCGGCAATCATGGTTGTTTTTTCTTCAGCGTTCATCATGATCTGCATCCCCCTTAAATTTGCTTGGTAATATAATATACCGATTGGTACAAAAAGATTCTCGATCATTTTAACCATTGGAAAGTTTAGGGTCAAGTGATTTGCGTAATTTTTTTTGCTCTCTTACTGAAAAATGATCATGATTTGACAAATTTATACGTATCAAATAAGATTATAACATACTGATCGGTATATAAAGATGGATTCGTTGGCGAAGAAACTTTGTTTTTTTGAAGAGAGGGAAAATAGAATGGTTCGGCAGCGTGAATTTGATGAGGAAAAAGCATTGGATGCTGCTATGCAGCTTTTTTGGGAGAAAGGATACGCGGCTACATCATTAAGCGATTTAACCGCCAAAATGGGGATACAACGCCCAAGTCTATACTCGGCTTTCGGGGACAAAGAACAGTTGTTTGAAGCTGCATTGCGAAAATATACAAACTTACATGCATCTGACATCCGAACAAAGCTTCAAAAATATCCATCTGTAAAAGAAGCAATTCGAGCATTTTTTGAAGATTTGGTGGAAGAGGAATACAAAGAAAGTCAGCACAAGGGATGTTTTTGCATTAATACAATGGTTGAATTGGCTCCTCACGATGAGAAATTTGAAATCCTTACGAGGGAGCATCAGATGTATCTTACGGTCATATTTCAAGAAGCGCTTGTCCGAGGGATCCGGTCAGGTGAACTTGAAAGCAGTCTAAATGCTAAGCTGTTAGCACAGACGCTGGTCACTACATTAATTGGACTCACCGTGTTGATGAAATCTCGTCCAGAGCGCTCTTTTGTAGATAATTCTGTAGCTGCGGTATTGTCATTAGTGAACCTCCCCCACCTGTAGAGGTGGCGGCTTCTGAATAGCGTCCGGCTCCTGCCACCCAGGTTATCTGTTATCGACAACTGTTCCAAGGAACGGTGTACAGAACCTTACGTTCATTCAGCAACATGGTATAACCATGGCCCGGTCCTGCAGTTCCTTAAGCTTCTTGTTTCGCAGCCGTTTGATACTGCGCAGCTTGCGTCCAGTCACGATCAATCCATCGCCCGCTTCCGTCACAGCTGCAACCGAATGGATTTCCCCAGGGTCCACGGCTGCCATTTGCATTCCTTTCACCTCGGCAGGCTGTTTCCCGTCCTCATAGGCGATGCAAAGCTGCAAACCGCGGTCATAGATCAGTTCAATCTCTTTGGCTACACCGGCTGGAATACGTTTAACCCAGACGACAATCGGCTTTCGACGTTTGCCTTCGTGAATGCCCAGCGAAAGTTCGATACGTCCGTTCTCATGGACTGTAAACCCATCTGCCGCCCACTTCGTTGGATAATGCTTCTTTGTTTGATAAGGGTAACGGATATGAGAGTGTCCTTTCCGTTTGGCTTCACACGCATTGTCTCTCGCATCCAAGTATTTATGGCATACGGCTTGGATGCTCTGGCTATGGATCGGATATTTCCGTTTGGTCGCTTTCTGGAGCTCTGTCCGATTGATCCACTTCCCGTGTTCCAAAAAGTGACTTTTAGCGATATGGAGACAATCGTTCCAAATTTGTGCGCAAATGCGATTGCAAGCAAACAATCGGTCCCGATCCTCTGAGCTGACACGGAATGTGGTTTTCAGCACGCGAATCAAAGTATCGCCCTCCCTTCAGAACAAATGTTTCCTTTCTATTATACCACACATATGTTCGTTTTTTTTGTAAGGGAAGGGATTTAAATCCAAATGTTTTTTTTATTGCGTAAGCCAGAAGGCACCGATTCATCCCGCATCCTATAGAGGAGGGGGCTTCTCGTTGCATCACGTTAAAATAAGCCTTGGCCATCCAAGATTACTAAACATGTGATACTGAGTGTTTTCACTGGACCTACACTATGAATGAGATAGAAATATAGCAAAAACGCTAGCGATGTCAAGAGAATCGCCAAGCCTAGAACCGCTAAAATCACATCTCCCCCTGGAGTTTTTTTCTGGCGTAAAATAGAATAGCTGCCGATTCCAATTCGGAAGTTAGCCGGTAGCCCCTTCATCATGCCGAAGAGAGGGTGTGAACCCTTTATCCGGGAGATTTTTGCTCATGCTGGTTTGGCTCCCTCTGTACAACAATTGTCCCTGAATCTTTTTCTCATGAGCGGAACTTTTGATATACTGGAACAAACAACAAGGAATGGGTGTCTAAGTCATGAAAAATGAAGATATGCTTGCAGTGCTGAAGGCTCTGTCTAATGAGACCCGCCTCAACATCCTTTGCTGGCTGCGCGAGCCGGAACAGATGAACGAGAATCTGCCGACAGTCATCAAAGAAGAGTTCCCGGGCGGCGTCTGCGTGGGAACCATTCAGGAAAAATCCGGTCTGACGCAGTCGGTTATCTCTTCGTATTTGTCCTCCATGCAGAAGGCCGGACTGCTGGAGTCCCGACGCTATGGCCAATGGACTTATTACAGGCGCAATGAAGAGGCGATCACGGCTTTTTTGGAGGACTTTGCCGCCAGGTTGCAGGCCGAAAAGAAGTAGCTCCAAAAATTTTCTCCAAATGGCTTGCATTTACATTTATTAATCTATATATTTATATTTATAGATGAACGTATAATCCTTGTCTAAACAGGAGGAGAGAATAAGATGACTGTATCCAAAACAGCGGCGGCTCTGTTCAAGCCTTTTGAAGGCGGCCGACTGAAGCTTGAAAATCGAATTGTCATGGCTCCGATGACCCGCAGCTTTTCGCCGAAAGGCATTCCAGGTCCCGGCGTGGCCGGATATTACCGTAGGAGAGCGGAAAACGGCGTCGGCCTCATCATTACCGAAGGAACGGTCATTAACCATCCGGCTGCGGCGGCTGACCAGGACGTGCCGCATTTTTACGGGGAGGAAGCTCTGGAAGGATGGGCCCGCGTCGTCCGCGAAGTGCATGAAGCCGGCGGCAAAATCGCTCCGCAGATCTGGCATACCGGCACGGCCCGGGAGAGGGAGAAATTCCCGGACTCGAATGACGATCCAATCGGGCCGTCGGGTCTCAGCCTAACCGGGGAGCCGGTATCGGAGCCGCTGACGGTAGAAGAGATTCGCGGTCTCGTGCAGGCTTATGCCCAGGCCGCTGCCGACGCGAAGCGCATCGGCTTTGACGCGGTAGAGATCCACGGCGCGCACGGCTACCTGATTGACCAGTTCTTCTGGGACGTCACCAACAAGCGCACGGATGAGTATGGCGGCGATCTGGTTGGCCGTACCCGATTCGCGGTGGAGGTTATCGAGGCGGTGCGAGCCGCGGTCGGCCCCGACTTCCCGATAATCTTCCGCTTCTCCCAATTCAAGCCGGTTAATTACGGCGCCAAGCTGGCAGCGAACCCAGAGGAGTTGGAGCGCTTCCTAGCACCGCTCTCTGCGGCAGGCGTCGATATCTTCCATGCCTCTACGCGCCGTTTCTGGGAGCCGGAGTTCGAGGGCTCGGACCTCAACCTGGCGGGTTGGACGCGCAAGCTGACCGGCAAGCCGGCTATTACCGTAGGTTCCGTCGGCTTGGACTCCGATTTAACAAGTCTGTTCGAGGAGGGCAAGGGCGCGAAGGCTGCCAGCATCGAGAACCTGCTCCAGCGTCTGGAGCGCGGAGAGTTCGACCTCGTCGCCGTAGGTCGCGCGCTGCTGAGCGACCCGGCCTGGGCGGCCAAGATCCGCGACGGCCGAACTGAAGAACTGCTGCCGTTCACGCGGGAGTCTCTCGCCACGCTGAACTGATCGGGCGCTGAGTGCCCGGCAGCACAGCCTGCTTAAGTATCAAGGCCTTTTCGGACCTTAGTCCGAAAAGGCCTTTTTCAATATAAACAAGCGGCTCTGCCTTGCGTTATGCAGGCGGAGCCGCTTTTTTCCGGGCAGGGACTACCGCATCCTCGGCTTCATTTTCATCACTCATGGCGATATAGCGGGGCCGGTACCGATGTCGGGGCAAAGTTCTTCCTGCCGTTCAGATAGGCAGAGATATGAGGGGGCAAACGCATTGCATTCGTTCCATACCAAATTCAGCTGGCCGCTGATGACGTGCCCGAGATATATGTCTCAAATAAACCTAAGCCCTCGGGCCAGCGCCACGATGTGTTCACGGTCCGCCCACAGGACGAAATATTGGTAGAAGGTCCCTTGGATCGGAACGGGGCGAGGGTATTTGGCGATCAGAGCGGCCTGATTTCTCATCTCTGCCGGTTGGTCGGCCGACGGGAATATGAAGCAGGCTTCCTGGGATTGGATCCTTGTCATTATGATTCGAGGGGAGGAGCCGTAGGGCCTTAAAGGGTGAAAAGCTTCCGCACGGCATACTTCATTCAGTGGATCCTCTGAAGAGATCGCGGAAATTTGGAAAAAGCCGTCCGGTCCTTCGTAGCGTTCCTCCGTCACTTTGCGCCAGCCTGCCGGATAGAAGAACGATACCCGGTATGTTGGACTGGCGAATAAGTTAAACCTCGGGAAGGCAAATACAGACGGGGACCACTGCAGGGCCGAAATGCGTCCTCCTTCAACGATTTTGAACGGCACCGGATTACGAAGATCGACAACCCACATTTGACTAGCCGGTTCTTGGATTCCGCATCCGGATAAATAAGCGATGCGGTTTCCGTCCGGGGACCAGGTTACAGGGGTAGCGAAGCAATTCGAGACGGCCCGCGTCCGCATCTGCCCGCCCGTTTTGGCATCGGTTTGGATGAGAGAATAATACGTATTTTGAGACATTGCGGTAGCGCTGTAGGCGATCAGCGAAGAATCAGGGGACCATTCCGGAAAATAATTTTTGGCAAGCGGTCCGCCTTCCAGCGTGTAGGTTTGGCCCGAAGCCAGATCAACCGTCGTGATGATGGAAATGCTGACGCCGGGCGAAGTGAAGAGTGCGAATCTGCCGTCAGGCGATAGTCTGACGTTATGCATCGGGCCTTCCGTGTTCCGGGTCAGCTGTCTTTTATTCGTTCCGTCTAGGTTTATTCGGTAGAGCTGGCTGATCCCGGATGAATCCGGCGCGGCAAACAATAGCTCTCTGCCTGAAGGAAACCACTGGACATCGGAGGCCCCTTCCTGAAAGATCGTGCTGCTGGTATGGGAGATCGTATTGTAAATGATAATCCGTCCGTCTTTTACATAACTGAGCAGCCGGCTGTCCGGTGACCAGTCAAGGAGTGTGAACGGCTCAATCTGATCGATTTGTGCCACGGATTCTGTCCTCGCATCCACCAGATAAATGAGGCTGCGTTTCCCGATAAAGGCTATTTTCCGGCTATCCGGCGACCAATAAGGAATGGAAAAATCTTCTCCGATCCCGCGGGTAAGCGGATAGGTTGAAGCGGTCAATGGCAGATAGAGCCAAATTTCAAAAGTCCCTCCGCGGTTAGACGTATAGGCTATCGCTCCGGTCCCGTCCGGCCGCGATGTCTCTATATTTTGCATGAATATACCCTCCTCAAGCTTTACCAAACGTTCTTTAGGTGCAGTATATTCGGAACTGGGCTGATAGGCGCATGGACCGGAACTTTTTATGGCCTATGGAATAGTGCGCCTCTATCTATCGGCGGCGAGATGCACGAGACGATTCAGGGGGCCAACGAAACGAACTGAATTTCAAATAAAAATGTTTAAAAATCTATCCCCCTCTATACCCGGAGGGTGATTGTTAATGTCCTTTTATCCTTTAAAGTAATAATCGTACGGATTAATAAAGGAGGTGAAACTATGATGGCCATGAGCCGCCGTTTTTTGATCCTGTTGCTGGCTCTCTGGATCGGCGCAGTAACGCTGCTGCCCACGCAGGCGCTCGCGGCAGATGCAGGCGAGACGTATCGTTGGACGAAGGTAAGTGGAACGATCCCTTCGGAGAGATTTTTCCCGGGAATCGTGTACGACAAAGCCAATCGGCAAATCGGGTTGTTCGGAGGCATTCCCGGCACAAGCTACCTCTGCAGGGACAAATGCTTCAATGAAATGTGGATTTGGGACGGCGACCATCAGACTTGGACAAATGTGACGCCTCCCGGTATGACCGATGCCGGAACGGCTAACTGGCCATCCGCCCGGGCCTATCCCGGAATGGTCTACGATGAAGCTCATGGATATGTATTGATGTTTGGCGGTCTTGGCCAAGACAACAATAGGCTGGGCGATACATGGAAATGGGACGGGAAAAAGTGGGAGAGGTTAATAACCGCCCATACTCCGACTCCGAGCGATAGTCCGCTCATCACCTATGACGGGGCGAATGGAGAAGTTGTCATGTTCGGGGGCATGATCGCCAATAGCGATGTCGTCAATGAAACGTGGGTGTGGAACGGAACGGATTGGATTCAAAAATTTCCTGAGAACGCTCCCAGTCCGCGCCAGGCTTCGGGGATGGTGTATGACGGGGCACACCGCGAAGTGGTGCTGTTCGGTGGAGACGATACGAAGCACAGTAATTATTATAACGATACTTGGGTATGGGACGGGTCAAATTGGACGGAGAAACAGCCGACCAATCCGCCTTCTGCCCGAAGTTATATGGGGGCGGCATATGACGGTTACAACGTAAGCTTGTTTGGCGGGATGTTAAGGGGGCAATCAACCGACGAAACCTGGAGCTGGGACGGTGACTCCTGGAGTAAAGTCCCAGGCCTGCTGCCGGTGAAAAGGGCAGGCTTGGCCATGGCGCTGGACGATGACCGGAAGCAGCTGGTGCTGGTCAACGGAGAGGTTTGGACAGCGCAGCTGCCGATGGTCACTCATGTCCGGATCGAATCGGATATTAATGCGGCAGGAGGAACCGCGGTATGGACCGCCCGCTTTAATACGAGCCCGATCGGCGGACTAACGGGCGGCAGCGATACGATCACGCTCCGGGCGCCTTCGGGAACGCATTTCCCGGAACAGGCCTCCGCTTATTCCGTTAATGGGCAGCCTGCTGTAGATATCGTACAGGCTGGGGCGGGCGCTGTAACGGTCACGACTCCGGTCAATATTGACGCATCTTCACCCGTAACCCTCGCCGTCAAAGGGATGATCAATCCTGACGGAGAGAACTACCTGCCTAACCAATTCGGTATTTCAACGAGCAAGGATGATCGGGTCAGCTATCCGGCAGAGACGCCAGTGTTCCGGGTTCCCGCGGCGATCACGCTGGAGGGTGTACCGGACAGTACTGTGCCGGGCGGTCAGGTTTCGGTCACCGGCAGCGTATATGACAGCAATCGTGAAGCAGTCTTCGGGGCCGACCTCAACCTGGAGGCGGACGCAGGGAGCTTCGAACCCAATACCGTCACAACGGATCAAGACGGGAATTTTCATGCTACATTTACGGCACCGTCGTCGCCGGGAAAGGTCACCCTGACAGCAGCTGCCAAGGTAAATGGAGTGACAAGCTCACAAACGGTGGAGGTTAAGGGGATTCCCAGCAGCAATGCGACCTTAAGCGGCATCTATATCGATGGGGAGGAGCTCCCCGGCTTTGAACCGACTGTGACAAGCTACACGTACAACGTACCGAATGGAAGGGATCATGTGACGGTAACGGCTGTAGTGTACGATTCGGCCTCGATTGTGAAGGTGGAAGGCGATCCGCAGTTAGCGGTAGGAGATAACATCTTCAAGTTGACCGTTACGGCGGAGGACGAATCGGTAAACGTATATACGGTGAATGTGGTACGGGCCGCCCCGATGAGCAGCAATGCGACATTAAGCGGCATCTTTATTGACGGAGAGGAGCTGCCCGGCTTTGAACCGACTGTAACCGGCTACACCTACAATTTACCGTATCGAAGGAGCCATGTGACGGTAACGGCTGCGGTGTATGACCCGGCCTCGACTGTAAAAGTGGAAGGCGATCCGCAGTTATCAGTAGGAAATAACGTCTTTACGATAACCGTTGCGGCTGAGGACGGATCGGCCAACGTATACACGGTAAATGTGATTCGGGCTGCCGCATCGAGCAGTCCAAGTCCAAAGGAACGGGAATACGTGAGATCGAATAATGCCGATCTGCGCGGATTGAAGTTATCGGCCGGGGACTTGACACCGAAATTAACACCGGATTTTACGCCTGACATTACGAGCTATAGGGCAGAGGTCGCGGGTAACGTCGATTTCGTAACGGTCACACCGGAAACAGCGGACGCAAAGGCAACAGTGCAAGTCAATGGACAGCCCGTCAAGAGCAGCCAGCCCTCGGGAGCGATTCCCCTGAATGAGGGGGATAACGAGATCCGGATCACGGTTACGGCTGAGAACGGATCAAGCAAGAGCTACCATGTTGTAGTGACCCGGGCCGCTGCTGCCTGCCGCGTATCTGCTATCGCTTTTACCGATATTAAAGGGCATTGGGGCGCGAAGGATATCGAACAAGCCGCGCAAAAGTGTCTGGTGACCGGCTATCCGGACGGCACGTTTCGTCCTGACCTTCACGTGACCCGCCTGGAGTTCACGGTCATGCTGGTTCGTGGCCTGCAGCTGCACGGGGAAGGGGTGAGCCTTCCTTTTCAAGACGATATCCCTTCCTGGGCGGCCGCCGAGGCGGGACTGGCCATCAAGGCAGGCATTGTAAACGGCTATCCGGACGGTACATTTCGTCCAAATGCGCAGGTCAGCCGCGCCGAAATGGCGGTTATAGCGGCCCGCGCTCTGGGACTGGTCGCCGTGCATGGCTTAGCCTTTGCCGATGCGGACAGCATTCCGGCGTGGGCGAAGGATAAAGTGGCGGCAGCACAGCAGAATGGATTGATGATTGGCAGAAGCGGCAGCCGGTTTGCGCCGCATGAAGCGGTTACCCGAGCGGAAGCGGCCGTACTGCTGCTCCGGATGCTCTCATTAAGCGAACAGATTCAAACGGATCAGCAATAGATGAAAAAAAGCGGCATAGCGCGAATCGCTCCTATGGAAGACGATCCACAGCTGTGCCGCTTTTTTTACGCTTGGGCCTGGGTTGGGACAACAAGAGAAAGTTTCCAGTCAAAATTTGATGCATATTTTTCCGAAGTACGTCCCCTTGTCCAAGTATCTTAGCGCTTCGATCGATTGTTCAAACGGAAATACGCGGTCGATGACGGGCCGCAGCTTGATATGTTCGATGGCCCTGTTCATCGCTTCGAACATATCGCGGTTTCCGACGTTAATGCCTTGCAGCCGGACTCTTTTCTGGAAAACGGGAATAAGCTGAAAGTCTTCCACCGCCGCACCCGACAGGATGCCGATGAGGCTGATCCGTCCGCCAAACCGGACGGCTCCAACCGAGCGGTTCAGCGTAGCCGCCCCGCCAAGATCGACAACGTGGTCGGCCCCGCGCCCGTTAGTCCACTCCAGCGCTGCTTTGTCCCATTCAGGGGTTGTGCGGTAATTGATACCGAAATCGGCGCCAAGCTGTTTCGCGCGTTCCAGCTTGTCGTCGCTGCTCGATGTTACTATTACTTTGGCGCCTTGCATCTTTGCAAATTGGATCGCAAAGAGGGAGACGCCGCCGGTTCCTTGCACGAGAACCGTGTCGCCGGCTTTTATATGGCCTGCTGCAACCAGTGCCTGCCATGCTGTCACGCCTGCACAGGGAAGCGTTGCGGCTTCCTCATCCGTTAAATGCTCCGGAACGCGTACCAGCCCGTCTTCATGCAGGACGGCATATTCGGTCAGCATGCCATCCAGAGGTCCGCCGAGCGTTCCGGAAAGCCATTCCTCCGTCGGATCGCCGGAAATCCAGCGCTGCGAGAATGTCCCGTTGACGCGGTCGCCGATTCGCAGCCGCGCCAGCCGCGCCGTCTGTTCCCCCAACGCCACGACCTCGCCCACGCCGTCCGAAACAGGAATGAGCGGAAGCTTATCCTTAGGGAAGTAAAACCCGCCAACCACGCCCAGGTCCCGAGAATTGAGCGACGCCGCCCGCAGTTTGATCAATGCTTCTCCCGGTCCCGGAACAGGTACCGGACGTTCCGCCAGCGACACATGCTCCAGCCCGAAGCCATTTTGAATGACAAAGGATTTCATGGTGAAATCTCTCCTTTACTTGGGTATAGACACACAATAATGCAATAACTAAAATTAAGTAAGGAGGCACTTTTTGGTGCAAAACAAACCTTTTGGTGCGGAAGGAGAGAACATGAATGGCCAATGAAGCGGTATTCAAACCCGATCTTTCGATATCCGCATGCGGTTATCGAAGAGTTCTCGAAATCATCTCAAGCAAGTGGACCGTACTGGTCCTGCACGCTTTGGATGACGGAAGAATGCGTTACGGAGAGATCGGAAAGCGCATAGAGGGGATATCGCAAAAAATGCTGACCCAAACGCTGCGGCAGTTGGAGCGGGACGGTTTTGTCAAGCGGAGTGTCCTTCCTTCGGTGCCCCCGACGGTCGAATATGAGCTTACCCCGCTCGCTGAAACGCTGATGCCCCACATACGAGGCTTCAGACAGTGGACGAACGCCCATTATCCGCTGGTGGAGCAGGCAAGAAGAGCTTATGACCACATAAATGCACAAGAGCAAGATTGACAATCCGGATTTCACTCTCTATACTAACAATAACGTTAACGTAATGGTTGGGGGTTCAAATGGAGCAAAAAATGCTGATCGGTGAGCTGGCTCGCAGAGCCGGTGTCACGCCTCGGACTGTTCGCCACTATCAACAGCTGGGATTACTCGGAAACGTCGAGCAACAAGGCAATGGATTTCATTATTATACGGAGGACTCTTTAAAGCGTCTGTACAAAATCGATATGCTCAAAAAACTGGGCCTTAGTTTGGAAGAAATTCAGTCCGTTATCGATTTGTATTTTAAAGAGCCGACGATGATTAAAGGGAAGCAAAAAGTGCTGGAAATTCTGGCGAAGCATTTGGAGGAAACCGATAAAAAAATGGAGGCGCTGGCTCAATTCAGAGAAGAGATTGTGGCGAGCATGGCCCGGATTCAGCTTATGATCGATGAAATTTCGTCATGAGCGAATTCGCTCCATTTTTTTCACCATACCATTACGTTAACGTCAACGTCATATTAGTGTAAGAAGGAGGTCTTTTCTGATGAAAAAACTTGGTCTGACCTATACGGCGGCGGTCCTGACCATCACGGGGATTGCCGTGGTTTCACTGCTCTACGTGTTGATTCCGCTGACTCCGTATCTGGGCGCCGCATTTAGTGTGAGCCAGGTTCAGACGGCTTGGGCAAGCAGCGCATTCAGCCTGGCTTTTGCCGTCGGGAATCTATTCTTCGGCACATTGTCCGACAGGGTTCCCAAAAAGTATTTGATATTATCCGGACTCGTCCTTCTTACGGTATGCAGCATATTAATCGAGTTCGCATCCTCGTTTGCGATGTTCCTTACCCTTCGAGCCGTGCAAGGTTTTCTCGCCGCTTCGTTTCCGCCTGTGGCTCTGGCTTACGTAAGCGACGTAATCCCTGCATCCCATAGACCGTCCGTCATCTCTTACATAAGCAGCGGTTTTCTGCTTGCGGGCGCGATCGGTCAGATCTTTTCTGCACAAGTTGCTGCAAAATGGGGGTGGGCCGCGGTATTCGGGGGCTTGAGCGCTGTATACGCCCTGCTTATTATCGTCTCGATCTGGCTGCCAAAAGGAAAAGCGGATTCGGTCCGGACCGAGACTCGCCCGGCCGTTTTGGATCATTTTCGCATCCTGGTTAAAATTCCGGCGCTGTTAGTGGCTTACGCGGCAGCGATAAGCATCTTGATGAGCTTTGTCGCGATGTACACGGGCTTGAACGAATACGCGGTGAAGCATTTAAACCTGGAAGCCGGGCAACTGTTATGGATCAGGCTGATCAGCATGCTGGGAATCGTGTGCGCATTGTTCTGCGGGACATGGATTCGGCGGTTCGGGGCGGCTTACGTCCTGACAGCGGGCTTTCTCGTTGCAGCGGCCGGTCTGGCTTGTGAAGCGGTGCTGTCGAGTGCTCCGATACCGCTGCTTGTTGCTTCGACGGTTGTCTTCGTAGCGGGAATCGCTTTGGCCGTGCCTTCGATCGTTTCCCGGATTGGAATACTCGGCGCCAGAGCCCGGGGGATGGCCATCGCGCTTTACGGATTTTTTATATTTGTCGGAGCCAGCTTAGGCCCCATTATGGCTACAACACTTATGCCTTTTGGATTCGCGGCTTTATGCTGGACACTCGCGGCGATTATGGTCGCAGCGGCAACCGTCACGATATGGAGCGCGAAACGCATGCCGAACGACGATGGAATAAGGGCGGCTCAATTAAATTAATTGAAGGGAGACCAATCTCATGAGTACAAGGAGTTTAGTGCAAGGGCAGCGCATAATCGTGATTGGCGGGGGCTCCGGGATCGGACTGGCGGCGGCCAGGCGAGCTGCGGAGCTTGGAGCGGAGGTAACGATTGCCGGGCGATCGGCAGAACGGCTGGAACAAGCGGCTGAAAGCCTGAAGGGGATCGTGCGGAAAGCGGTCCTGGATTTGCGGTCGGAGGACGATGTCCGTACTTTTTTTGCCGAAGCAGGGGAATTCGATCATCTTGTCATAACGGCGGGGGAGATGAAGCATGGTCTCGGCAAGGTTGCGGAAATCGAAACCTCCAACGCCAGAGAACAATTCGAGAGCCGTTTTTGGGGCCCGTATCTGGCCGTACGCTATGGGGCGGCACTGATTCGGGAAGGAGGCTCCATTACGCTTACCACGGGATTTTTCGGCGATAAGGCGGTACCGGGGGCGGCTGTGCCTTCCGCTGTGCATGGCGCGCTTGAAAATTTGGGCCGGGTTTTAGCCGTTGAACTGGCACCGGTGCGGGTGAACGTCGTCTCTCCGGGGTACACCGACACGCCTATGCACGATTGGATGTCAAAGGAACAGAAGCAAGCCTGGTTTGAACAAACGGCCCCTACGCTGCCGGTTCGAAGCATTGCCTCAGCGGATGATATTGCGGGCGCGGTATTGTTTCTGATGGAGAACGCCAATACAACAGGAATAACGCTGACCGTTGACGGCGGGGCCAGACTTGTCTAAAAGCTGATCCCTGTTCTGGAAGTGATGTGCGAGTGGGGAAAGAGTTACAATGATACGCTGTGTCAAAGCCACGAATAAGCTTTTTTTGTATATCCGTCAAAATAAGGGGCTGTCTCAAAGGTAGTTTTTGGCTACTGGAGGACAGCTCCTTTTCTCTTGGCAGGCAGCCCTCGGGCCGGAACTACTTTTTGCAGCCGATTATGTATGCGGCTCATCTATGTGCCGCCAATTTCGCTAAAACCGTTTGCGCCGGTTCCCAGTCTAATAATAAGATAGTCAGCAACAAGAGGCCTGATTAAGACGGCAGGCAGGGAGGGGTTATATGGATAACGACCAGCTGGCCGCCGCGGCCAAAGGAGGCGACGAATCCGCATTTTACGAGCTGATGCAAAGGCATAAGGTGCAGATGTACAAAATTGCATTCGCCTGTCTGGGAAATGAGGCAGACGCTCTTGAAGCGATGCAGGAGGTCACTTACCGGGCTTATTTGCGGATTGGCAAGCTTAGGGAACCCAAATATTTTGGCACCTGGATCGTTCGGATTCTCCTTCATTATTGCGCGGACGAGCGGAAGAGGAGAAGCAGGCGGTATGCTGCGGGAGAGTTGCTTGGCGGGAAAGAGTCTGCATACGAGCATAACGATGAATCGGCTTATCTGGACAAGGTGCTGCTCGAAGCGGAGGTCAGCAAGCTTGTAGATCCTTATCAGCAGGTCATTCGGCTGAAATATTATCAGGATTTGACGATTACGGAAATTGCCCGCAGGATGGATCACCCTGAGGGTACTATCAAGACTTGGCTGCATAAAGCGCTGCGGGGATTGCGGCTTCGACTGGTTAAGGACGGTGAACGGCATGACTGAACAAATAAGGATACCTGAAGAGATGGATCGCGCTATCTTGCTGGGAATCGAGAAGGGGCGCAGGTACAGAAAGAAGCGAATCCGCTCGCGGATTGCCATAGGAACGGGCTGCTTGTTCATTCTGGCCGCTTTGTTGTCCGTGCGCTTCTCTCCGGCCGTGGCGGCATATGTCGGGAGCATCCCGGGTCTGAAGGCGCTGGTCGAGATGCTTCATTACGACAAGGGGCTGCAGCTTGCCCTCAAAAATGATTTCATCGAACCGTTGGGCATGTCTCAGGAGAAAGACGGAATTGAACTGGTTATGGACGGCATGCTGGCGGACGAATCCCGGGTCATCCTGTTCTATACGCTTAACAACAAGGCTGCCCTGAAAGGCAATGTGGATATCAATGGTGTCAAACTAGAAGATGGAGCAGGCAACTGGCTTGACGGATACTCCGTCAGCTATGGCAGCACTGATGTTCGGGAAGACTGGAAGACCAAGCAGGGACAGATTGACTTCTCCTTTCAGGATGGCACTGCCGTTCCTGACCGGTTAAGGCTGAACCTGCGGCTGTTGGGCATGGGTGAAGCGAAAGAGGCAAGGGCGGATCCGGGATGGAAGTTCGAGATACCGGTAGACAAAAGCAAATTAAGCAGCATGAAGGAAACCTATGCGATCAACCAATCGGCCACGGTGGAAGGGCAGCGGATCACTTTCGGAACGATGACGGTTTATCCGACCCGGATCGGTGTCGAGGTTAATTTCGATCCGCACAATACAAAGAAAATATTGAGCTTTGACGATATCGCAATCGTGGATGAGCACGGGGAAAAGTTTGGGACGATCATGAATGGCGTAACGGCTTCGCACAAAAGCGAGGACTCGATCATTTTGTATTTCCAAAGCAATTATTTTCTGAAACCCAAGGAATTGTACATTGAGGGAGGCAGCATGCGCGCGCTGGACAAAAACAAACTCGAGGTCAAGATCGACCTGAAGAAGAAGCGGCTGCTAACCAAACCGGATGACCGTTTAAGCTTGGAGGGGATGACGGATACGGTTCTGCATTTCCGGCTCCACAAGGATGACTCGCTTGATGAAGGGAGAAGGTACAGTGTCTTCTCAAGCCTGTTCACGGATGCTTCCGGCAAGGAGTTTCATTCCTCGCAGATGGGATTTTCAAATGAGGATATCCAGTATGATATTCCCAGAGATGTTTACTTAAGTCCCTTGACGCTCAAGATCGATGATTATCCGGCCCGTATCCAGGGCAACATTCATATCAAAGTAAAATGAATAGGATTGGACCAAAAACCTCCAAAACCACTATCCCGGTGGTGTTGGAGGTTTTGTTCGTGCTTCAAATCGCGATTACGTTTAATAGTCCACTTTCACGGCCGCCCCTGCTTTATTGGGCTGTTCCTGCGGTTGTACTTTCGGCTTGCGAAGAATAAGAGTTAAGACAAAGCCGGCAATGGCCAGGCATGTCGCCAGAAAAAACGTATCCCCGAACCCGGCAGTTAGAGCCTGACCTGGGGTATGCCCTTGGGCGATTTCTGTCATGTGGCTATTGATTCGGGAAGTCAAATAGCCTGTCAAGCCGGCCACGGCAAAAGAAACGACGACCTGCTGGGCAGCTGTGGTCAAAGGTGTCACCCTGTTTACCAATTTAGGCGGGGCGGCATTCAGTACATGAGTATTAAGCGGCATCATGGTCAGCCCCATGCCGCATCCCATTAAACCTAGAGACAGCAAGATCATTCCCAAACTGGTATCGACCGTAATCCGCGAGAAAAGATATAAGGCAACGGAGATAATGCCGAGTCCCGTAAAAGCAAGAGGGCGGGCCCCCAGTTTGTCGAACAATCGTCCTCCGACCGGCATGAAGACAGCCGAGGCCAATGCTTGCGGAAGCAGGATCAAGCCTGTTTCCAGAGCGGTATATCCTTTTACTTGCTGCAGATACAGAGGCGTTAAAATCATCGAACCGAACAATGCAACCTGAGCAATCCAGAGTAAGAAGATGCCGCGCGTAAAGTCGGAAGAACGAAAAACGCGCAACTCGAGCAATGGCTGTTTTTGCAACAGTTCAACGATAATGAAAATAATCAAGGCTCCTCCGCCAATACTTAGTCCTGTAATCGTGGAACTTGAAGTCCAACTGGTTCCCCCTTCGCTAACACCATAAGTCAGCATGGCAAAGGCAATTGGAGCAATAATCATCCCTATAATATCAAGATGCGGCGTTTGATGGCGTTCAGGTTTAGGCAGGAACCTCATTCCAATCAATATGGCAATAACTCCGATCGGCAAATTAATCAGGAAAATCCAATGCCAGCTGACATAATCGACCAGCCAGCCGGATAGTACAGGTCCAAGCGCCGGCGCCAAAAGCATTGGCACGCCAAGTACACCCATGATGGAACCTCTCTTGTCCGCAGGGGCAAGCTTGAAGACCATGGCCATCCCGATCGGGGAAACCATTCCTCCCCCAAGACCTTGCAAGACACGAAAAATGATTAATTGCTCCGGCGTTTGTGCAAGTGCGCACAGGGCGGAGCCTATCGTAAACAAAGTAATTGTTATTAGAAATATTCGTTTTGCTCCGAATTTATCCGTCATCCAACCGGCCAGCGGAATTACGGCAGATAATGCCAAGGTGTACCCCGTAATAGTCCATTGAATGGTTTTAAGGTCCGTCTTGAAGTAATCAACCAATTTGGGTATAGCAACATTGACTACGGTACTGTCCAAAATAACCATAATCATGCCGACAATGATGGCCAGTAACGGCCCAATGATTGTCTTAATCGAGAATTCGTCCGGCTGGACGGAGTTTTGCTGTACAGTTGGAACAGACATGGTTTTTCTCACACCGCTTTCTCTTTATAAGATACCTTAAATTAGAAAAATCAGGGATTTACGTTGTACGAAAAAGAATTCACCTCCCCGTTAATTCGGCATCAAGCCTTCATTCGCAATAATTAATCATTGATTTAAACGTTGTTTAATACATACGTTATCGCTCCCGGAATTAATTGTCAACATAAATGTTGAAGCCATAAATTTGGCAATTTTTCGATACCATAGAAGCAAGCGTTTATCTTGACATCGCATAAATATGAGTATTATGTTGGATTAAACACAGTTAAATTCATAATTTAACATAACCAAATTTCTCTGAATGACCAGCTAGGAGAGTTGCAATATGTTCAATAGCTCCGATAAAGACCTGACAACAAAAGAAAATATTTTGAATGCAACTATGGAACTTATTAAAACGGAAGGCCTTAATAATATAACTTTGCGCAAAATTGCTTCGTGTGCGAATTCAAATCTTGCGCTGATTAATTATTATTTTGGTTCAAAAGATAAATTGATTAATGAAGCTCTAAAAGTGCTTCTCAGTGCATTTCAAGAACACTTTCGAATATTGGATGATACGTCCATCCCGCCAAAGGAAAGACTGAAAAACTTCATGAAGAAATACGCGGGTTCCATACTCGATGTGCCTGACCTGCTGCAGGAGCTGCTTGGAAAAGGAAACGTATACTTTGAATCGCAATATGAATACATGAAGTATATGAAAACGTTGGGAATTAACAAAATTGAAGCGATTCTCACGGAAATTACAGGAGAGAAAGATCCGGAAGTTCTTATGATCATGATGATGCACCTCAATTCCGCTGTCTTTTTCCCGATCCTGATGACCCGCCGCATTAAAGATATTTCGGACGTTCCAGAGCGTATTCCTGTGGATAAACAAATCGATATTTTATTTGAGCATTATTTTTCGCAGTATCCAGATTGAAATTTCTTTCTTAGAAGTACACAAGTCAACGCTCCTTTCGGTGCGTTTATTTGTGTTGTTTATTTCGGATTGATTTTAATAGAAAATAAAATTATTATATAAGCATACGATTATATAATTAAGCTGTTAAAGGAGGGGCATGTATGGAGCGGCTTCATGATGCGGCTGAAAAGTTGAAGCTTTTAGGAGACAAGACACGCTTGACGATGTTATCCCTCATGAAGGAACGGGAATGGTGTGTCTGCGAATTTGTCGACATTCTGGATATCTCCCAGCCAGGCGTCAGCCAACATTTGAGGAAGCTGAAAGCTCAAGGTATCGTCAAAGAGAACAAACAGGGTCAATGGGTATATTACTCCTTAAATGTGGAAGATAAACCCTATATCAAGGCGGTGCTAGAGCACATGCCCGACTCCAAGGCGATCTTGTCGGCACTGAACAAGGAGGGGATTAAGTCTATATGTAAATAAAGTTTTTCAAGGGAAAGACAATCAGTAATGAAACAGGGGGCTTTAAGAAGTGGTGTCTATCATTCTGGCATGCGTTATTTTTCTGGCAACACTTGTCCTTGTTATATGGCAGCCCAGAAATTTATCTATAGGCTGGTCTGCTTGCGGCGGGGCTATATTAGCTTTATTGGTTGGCGTTGTGAGTTTTCAGGATGTCTGGGACGTTACCCAGATCGTGTGGAATGCGACGCTTGCGTTTGTAGCGATCATTCTGATCTCGCTCATTCTCGATAAAATCGGTTTCTTTGAATGGGCTGCCCTGCATATGGCCAGGGCTTCACGCGGCAACGGGATCCGTATGTTCATGTATGTCTCGTTGTTAGGCGCGATTGTCGCAGCTTTCTTCGCCAATGACGGGGCGGCGCTTATTTTGACGCCGATTGTGCTTGCCATGGTCCGGGCGCTTGGATTCGATGAAAAAAAGGTGTTTCCGTTTATCATCGCAAGCGGCTTTATTGCGGATACCACATCGCTGCCGCTGGTCGTGAGCAATCTGGTGAACATTGTATCCGCAGACTTCTTCGGTGTTACCTTTATGCAATATGCGGGACGGATGCTTGTGCCGAATCTGTTTTCTCTGGCCGCGAGTATTCTGGTGCTGTATCTCTTTTTCCGAAGAAGCATTCCAAGACAATTTGACTCGTCTCATCTCAAGCGACCGGTCGATGCCATTAAGGACATGAAGATGTTCAGGTTATCCTGGTTGGTATTAGCCATACTGCTGATAGGGTACTTTATAAGCGAATTTTTTGACATTCCCGTCTCGGTTGTAGCCGGGGTGATAGCTATCTTTTTCTTGTTCATGGCCAGCCGGAGTCCTGCCGTACCTACTGTTGAAGTGGTCAAAGGCGCACCGTGGGCGATCGTATTTTTCTCCATCGGCATGTATGTCGTGGTGTACGGATTGCGCAATGCCGGACTTACGGATCTTCTGTCTGTTGTCATTCAAGCCGCAGCGGATAAAGGCCTGTTTGCTGCCACGATGGGCATGGGCTTTATTTCGGCCATTCTCTCATCCGTCATGAACAATATGCCTACGGTGATGATCGATGCGCTGGCGATTAAGGCAACTGCAGCAACCGGTACGATCAAGGAAGCTCTGGTTTACGCCAATGTGATAGGCTCCGACCTCGGTCCGAAGATCACGCCGATCGGATCGCTGGCTACCTTGTTGTGGCTGCATGTCCTTTCATCCAAAGGTGTAAAAATTTCTTGGGGAACGTATTTTAAAACCGGCATTATATTAACGATTCCAACGCTGTTTATTACGCTTTTAGGCTTGTATATTTGGTTATCTGTTTTGTAATTTTAATATAAAGGAGAAAGAAGATTATGGGGAAAAAGACAATCTACTTTTTGTGCACCGGGAACTCTTGCCGCAGTCAGATGGCTGAAGGCTGGGCCAAGAAATATTTGGGGAACGACTGGCATATACACAGCGCCGGCATTGAAGCCCATGGGCTCAATCCTAACGCGGTTAAAGCCATGAAGGAAGTGGATATTGATATTTCCAATCAGACGTCGGATATTATTGATGCAGACTTGCTGAACAATGCCGATTTGGTCGTTACGCTGTGCGGAGATGCGGCGGATAAATGCCCGATTACTCCTCCAAAAGTAAAACGCGAGCACTGGGGCTTCGACGATCCTGCCAAAGCACAGGGTACGTCGGAAGAGAAATGGGCTGTATTTCAGCGCGTACGTGATGAAATTGGAGAGCGAATCAAGAAATTTGCGGAGACGGGCGAATAAGAAAGCTGCTATAAAAACATCGCGCTGCCAGTTGCAAGCAAAACGCTGGTTGTGGAGCTTGAATTGCCTCATCAAGAAATAAATCAATTATTTTTGATATCCTGCCATAACTTGCTGCGGGTAATTTCAAAGTCTCTCCCGGCTTCGGGAGGGACTTTCTTTTTTTCCTAAAACCCTTCTGTAAACCCTCTTTAACACTCTCCATAGACGACTGGTTGATGCTTTCTTCATTTCCGTTTCCTGCATCACAAATCTGCGCTACCTGCTAATTGGTAAAAAAACTAGAAGCACAAATTAAAGTAAAACGCTCCCATAAATTATTTTTGGATTGAAAGCGTTTGAATGGCATTGAATATTACACTACGTGTAACTTAAGCCGTTGACAACCACTTAAACGGGCATTAATATGTTCATAAATCAACAACAAAAAACAAAAAACAACAAAAACAGTCGCCTGGAGGTGTAAAATTGAGCAAAACAATCGTAGTTGTACTAGACGGGTTGCGCTATGATGTGATGTTATCTTCCATGGGTTATCTGAATCATTTGGTTGAAAAATCGAAAGCAGCCCTATACAAGGTGAAATCGGAGCTTCCCAGTCTTTCGAGACCGCTGTACGAAGTGCTTCTCACGGGCACTCCGAGCTATGTTAACGGGATTACGGCGAATGAGGTGGTCCGTTTGTCCAAGCAGTACAGCGTTTTTCACCTGGCCAGAAAGCACGGACTGAAGACGGCATCTGCCTCTTATTACTGGGTCAGCGAGCTGTATCAGCGGGCTCCGTTCAATGCCGTCACAGACCGGATCCAGCATGACGAAAGCATGCCGATCCAGCACGGCATGTTCTACTTCGAAGACTTTTATCCGGACTCTCATCTGATGGCGGATGCCGAGCATTTGCGAACAACCTACGATCCGGACTTCCTGTATATCCATTCGATGAATATCGACGATGCGGGTCACAAGCATACTTCCGACTCGGCGGGCTACCGCGGCTCGGCGCTCAAAGTGGACAGTATCCTGTCGCTCCTGCTGCCGTCATGGATGGAAGCCGGTTATCAGATTCTCATTACGTCGGATCATGGCATGAATGAAGACGGACACCATGGAGGAACGGGGGACGGAGAAAGAGATGTCGGCCTGATCGCGATCGGAGACCGTTTTGCTCCCGGCAAGTATAACGACGAATATTTGCCTCAATTGGCGCTTGCGCCTCTGATGTGCAGGCTGCTGGATATTCCTTTGTCTGAACAGATGACCGATTACGAGATACCCGGTTACCGTACACCCGCTGCTGCGGGCCAAATCAAATAGGAGAGGGAGTAACGATGATGACTGAAAAGGGCATGAAGAAAAGGAGATTCGCATGGATAGGACTATTGATGGCCGGGGTTATCGCGTTGTCGGCCTGCTCTTCCGGAGGCGGCGGAGCGAAGAACGCAGCGAAGGCTGATGCATCCAGCGCGAGCGCCACGCTTGAGGAACTGGTTCCCCTGGCTCAGAAAGAAGGAAAGCTGTCCAGCGTCGGCATGCCGGATTCGTGGGCGAACTGGAAAGATACCTGGGCCGATCTTAAGTCTAAATACAATATCGACCATACCGATACCGATATGTCCAGTTCCGAGGAGCTGGCGAAATTCGAGACCGAGAAGAACAGTCCGCCCGATATCGGCGACGTCGGCATCGCTTTCGGCCCGGTAGCGGAGGACAAAGGCTTGACTCTGAAATATAAAACACAGTTCTGGGACGAAGTGCCTGATTGGGCGAAAGACGATGACGGCGACTGGATGGTGGCCTATACCGGTACCATTTCGTTTTTGACCAATAAGGACTTGGTAAAGAATCCGCCGAAGAGCTGGGATGATCTCCTTAAAGGGGATTACAAGGTTGCCGTGGGCGACGTAACCAAAGCGTCTCAGGCCCAGCATGCCGTACTGGCAGCGGCCCTTGCATTCGGAGGGGATGAGAAGAACCTGCAGCCGGGCATTGATTTCTTCGTTAAGCTTGCAGACCAGGGCCGGCTTGCTTTGACGGATCCCAAGCTGCCGGCGATTCAGAAAGGTGAAGTCGAAGTGGCGCTGTTGTGGGACTTTAACGCCCTCGGTTACCGCGATCAGATCGACCCGAACAAATTCGAAGTTCATATTCCTGCCGAAGGCAGCGTAACGAGCGGTTATGCGTCTGTCATCAACAAAAACGCAGCGAATCCCGAAGCCGCCAAGCTGGCTCGCGCTTATATCTTTAGCGATGCGGGACAGATCAATCTGGCCAAAGGCTATGCGCGTCCGATTCGCCAAAGTGTGAAGCTGCCTGAAGATGTGGAGTCAAAGCTGATCGACAAGTCGGAATATGCGGGTGCAAAGCCCGTCGGGGATTTCAAAGCCTGGGAAAATGCGATTAAGGAGCTGCCTCAAACATGGCTAGAACAAGTTCAATCCAAAATAAAATGATGCTGCTTGTGCTGATCCCGCTGCTGGTGTGGCTCGGCGCATTCGAATTGGTTCCTGTTCTCCGTATGATTGCCATGAGCTTTCAGAACAATGACGGCCAAGGGTTCACCCTTGGCCAATATGTTAAAGGCCTAACGAACCCGCTGTACGGGAAGGCCATGCTCAACAGCTTGAAAATTTCTTTTATCTCCAGCGTAGCCGGGCTTATCATCGCCCTGGTCTGCTCTTATTCGATCACCCGGTTTACGACAAAACTGCGTGACCGCATGATCATGATCTCGAATATGATCACCAACTTTGTCGGTGTTCCGCTGGCTTTTGCATACATGATTCTGCTCGGCAGCAACGGAATGCTTACCTTGATCGGCAAGGAGCTCGGCATTCGCAGCATCGCCGGCTTCGATCTATATTCCGAAGCTGGTCTGACGCTTACTTATATTTATTATCAGGTTCCGATGGCGATTCTGCTTGTCTACCCGCTTTACAACGGAATCCGCGAAGAGTGGAAGGAAGCTGCGGCCATGCTGGGCGCCTCCGTCTGGAGCTTCTGGCGCCATATCGGCATTCCCGTGCTCCTTCCGGGCGTGCTCGGAACGTTCAGCATCTTGATGGCCAACGCGCTGGGCGCTTACGCTACAGCCTACGCCTTGACCGGCAGCAATTACAATTTGTTGTCGATCCGGATTTCGGCCCTTGTATCCGGCGATATTTTCCCGAATTTTCAGCTTGGCAGCGCCCTGGCCGTCATTCTGGCCGTCATCATGATTGCCTCGCTGGTCATCAATGAATGGATGGCGAGCTTGTCGAGGAGGAGAGGACTATGAAGCCGAAAACTTCCGGAAAATCGGACGGCAGAAAATGGCATGGCACCGTGCTCGGCGTTCTGCTCGTGTATCTGTTTCTTCCCGTCGCTGGCACGCTGCTGTTCTCGCTGGCTAGGCAGTGGCAAGATGGCATTCTGCCGGACGGATATACGCTGCAGTGGTACGGCTCCATCTTTACGGACGGCCGGTTTTTGGCAGCCGTCGGCAGAACGCTGCTTGTTGGAGTCATCACCGTTATCGTCACTTTGGCTTTAATGGTGCCTGTCATTTTCGTGCTGAATGTGTATTTTCCCAAATGGGAGAGATTGCTGCAAATCTCGGTGCTTCTCCCGTTTGCTTTTCCTCCTGTGGTATCGGCCATCGGTCTGATCAAAATGTATTCATCCGGTCCGGTAGCCATCACGGGAACGGTCTGGATTCTGATCGGCGTCTATTTCATCATGATTCAGCCGTTTATTTACCAGAGTGTCCGCAACAGCCTGAGCACGATCAACGCCAAGGACTTGGTGGAAGCAGCCGAGATGCTCGGAGCCAGCCGCATGGCCGCTTTCCGCAGGGTGATCCTTCCCAATATACTGCCGGGGACGCTCGTTGCGAGTCTGCTCTCATTCTCCATGATATTCGGGGAGTTCGTCATGTCCCGAATGCTGGTCGGCGGACAATTTGAAACGGTCCAAATGTATTTATACAACCAAATGAACACCTCGGGACAAGCCGCCAGCGCCGTTGTTGTCACTTATTTTGCGCTGATTCTGGTGCTGTCGGGGCTGGTGCTCAAGCTGGGCGCATGGAAACCGAAGGGTTACCGGAGCGCCCAAGTAGAGGAGGAGTAAAGCCAACATGAGTTACGTGAGGATTGAGAACATCAATAAATCTTACCAACAGCAAAAGGTGCTTAATGATATTTCTTTCTCGATCGAGGAAGGCCAGTTTCTGACACTGCTCGGTCCGTCCGGGTGCGGCAAAAGTACGCTGCTGCGGGCGATTGCCGGACTTAATGAAATCGACTCGGGGTCGATTTCGGTGGGGGATCGCAATATTACGGCGCTCCCTTCCAAGGAGAGGCAGATCGGGATGGTGTTCCAATCCTACGCCCTGTTTCCGAACATGACGGTATTCGAAAACATCGCGTTCGGACTGAAGATGGATAAGATGAAGAAATCTGAGTATACCCCGTTGGTTGAGGAAATGATTGCCCTGATCGACCTGAAGGGCAAGGAGAACCGCTATCCGGCCCAGCTGTCCGGCGGACAGCAGCAGCGGGTCGCGCTGGCCAGGTCGTTGGTGAAGCGCCCCAAGGTGCTGCTGCTCGACGAACCGCTAAGCGCGCTGGATGCCCAAATCCGCCGCTCCCTGCGGACGGAAATTCGCCTGCTTCAAAAGCGGCTGAAGATGACGACGATCTTCGTGACGCACGATCAGGAGGAAGCGCTCACCGTGTCCGACCGCATCATCATCATGAATCAGGGGCGGATCGAACAGGAAGGCTCTCCTGAAGACATCTATACGCATCCGGCATCAGAATTCGTAGCCCGGTTTATCGGCAGCTACAATGTATTGAAGCGGAGCGACATCGGCCTTGATTCCCTGCCGGATACGGAGCTGTTCGCCGTCCGTCCCGAAGTTATTTCCATCGCACCGCTGGCCGAGGCTCCTGTGGCTGAGCTAGGGACCGCGACGATTGAGGGTAAAGTGGAGCAGCTTTATATTTTGGGTAATGTGATCCGGTTTACCGTTTCCGCCGGAGGGCTTGATATTCTGGTTGACGCACTCAACAACTCCACGGTTCACCGGATTCAGGAAGGGATGGACGTCCGCTTGTTCCTGCCGGCGGATAAATGCGAACCGCTCCGGCAGTAACGGTTAGGCGGCAAGAGGCGTATTCTGGAAGCGGGGCAATCCTTTTCGGAGCTGGTTGGCTCGCTTTATTTTTCGAAAATTGGTGGGGTGAGGATGTCACTGTCGTTCGAAGAACGTAAAAAAAAGATTCTTGAGATGCTTGCCATCGATGAGAAGGTTCAGGTGCTGCAGCTGGCCGATGTGCTCGGCGTATCGACTGAAACGATCCGCCGCGATCTGGACCGGCTCGATAAAGGCGGGAAGCTGAAGAAAGTATACGGCGGCGCCGTGAAGGCGGGTGTCAACTCATGGGAACCGCCGTTCGAGCAGAAGACGGCCATCAATACGGAAGAGAAACGGGCCATCGGCAAGCTGGCTGCCTCGCTGGTTGAAGACGGGGACAGCATCATGCTCGGTAACGGAACGACGCCCCTGGAAATGATTCGCCATTTGGGCGACAAGAAGAGGGTAACGATCATAACCCATTCCGCGCCGGTGGTGCTGCTTGCGATGGAGGTTTTTCATGGAAAAATCGTCATGATCGGCGGAGAGGTCAACATCAGCCAGAAATCCGCCAATGGTCCGCTTGCGGAATGGATGCTGGACAAATTGACGGTTAACAAGGCGTTTATTTCTGCCGGCGGCATTTCATTTGAGGAAGGCGTTACGGATTTTGATCTGAACGAAGCCAGCATATCCCGAAAAATGATGCAGCGGGCCGAAGATGTGATCGTGCTGGCGGATCACACAAAGCTGGGCAAGGCGACATTTGCCCATATTTGCCCGCTCAAGGAGATATCGGTTCTGGTCACCGATAAACGATGCCCCTCGAAATGGCAGCAGGCGCTTGCAGAGGAGCAAGTCCAACTTTTGATTGCAGACGAGGAGGAGCATATGTGATAGTTGATAGTCATTTCCACTTGGAAGAAGGACCGTATTCGGTCGATTGGCTGCGCAGAACGGCGCTTGCGCTGGAAAGGGTTGAAGAGCACGGGTTTACGGCCCCTTCCCATACACTCGCTTGGATGGAGGAACTGAAGGAGAAGCTGGTCCGCCGGATGGAGCAGGGCTGTTTCTCCCGGGAGTGGCTCGCCTATTATCTGGAACGCGGCAAGAAGAAAGGTATCCAAAGGTTCGGCATCGTAGATCATTTGTATCGTTTCAAGGAATTCCGCTCTTATTATGAAAAATATATGGTTCTGGACGATTCCGAGCTCGGCCGGCTGCAGCAGTATTGGCTGGACCGTGTATGCACAACGTCGATTGAACCTTTTATAGAGCTGATCCGTCAGGCCCAGCGCGAAGGGGAACCGATAGCTTTGGGCGTGGAAGCCGATTATTTCCCTGGCGGGGAAGAAGAACTCAAGGGCTTGCTTGCTTCCTATGAGCTGGATTATGTGATCGGTTCCGTCCATTTTATCGATGGCTGGGGCTTCGACAATCCCCAGACCGAATATATGTTCAAGGACGCGGATCTGGTCAAGATGTACCGCAATTTGTTCGACCATCTGCTTGGCTCGATCAACAGCGGGCTGTTCGATATCATTGCCCATCCGGACAATTTGAAAGTGTTCAATTACCGTCCGGACGAATCGCTGCTCCTTCCGATGTATGAAGAGGCGGCTGCGGCGATGAAGGCGGCCGGGGTGGCGACGGAGATCAACACGGGGCTTGCCTACCGGTATCCCGTCAAGGAAGCGTGTCCAAGTCCGGCTTTCCTGCAGACGCTTGCCAAATACGGTGTGCCGATCACGCTCAGCTCGGACTCCCATTATCCCGACGATATCGGTATGAAGCTGGATGAAGCTGCTGCGCTTGCCCGGCGCTCCGGTTATGAAGAGGTTGTCTATTTCGAACATGGGGAACGTAAAACGTTAAAGTTAAAGGATCTGTAGGAACATGAACCTGGTATCCAACCCTGAAATATGGCATATCGATTATATGGAAATGACGATGCGGCTTCTGCTGTCCATACTGCTGGGCGGGTTCATCGGCTTTGAGCGTGAAGTGGGTGGCCATTCCGCCGGATTTCGCACCCATATTCTGGTGTGTCTCGGCTCCGCGGTGATCATGCTGCTGTCGATGTACGGATTCTCGCAATTTGCTTCCGAGCCGAATGTGCGGCTTGACCCGGCGCGGCTTGCGGCGCAGGTGATCAGCGGCATTGGCTTTCTAGGCGCAGGTACGATTTTGCGCAACGGGATGACCGTCTCGGGATTGACGACAGCGGCTTCGCTCTGGGTAGTGGCGGCGATCGGACTTTCAGTCGGCGCCGGCTTTTATTACGGAGCCATAATCGCTGCATGCATGGTGGTGGTCAGTTTGTTCTTTCTGAACAAGACGGAGAGGGTATTCTCCCGCGCGAAAAAAGACAGGGAAATCTCCTTTCGGATCGCAAGGGATTCGAACGGGCTGCACGACGTGATAACCCGCTTGAACATGAGCGGCATACAGGTTTACAAGGTGAACATTGAAAATGAAGATTCGGGGGGCATTTCGGGAGAAATGCCGTCTTTATCCATACGCATGCGGATTAAACTGAAGAAAACGCGGAATCTTGACGAAACGCTGCTTGCGCTGGCGCAAATCGACGGGATGATGTCGCTCGAAATGGAAGGGGGGCTGTTGTGACGACGGCTGCTTCGGAGGAATGGATCACGAGCCTTGGCATTGACCTTGGAACGAGCACGACCAAATTAATCGTAAGCCGGCTGCAGATTAAACGAACCGCAAATGCCTTCTCCATGCCGAAGGCGGCCATTGCAAAGCGGACGCTGGTGTATTGCAGCGGGATTTATACAACCCCTCTGCTGGGCGACAATGAGCTGGATTATCCGGCGATCGCCGACATTTTGGAACGCGAGTACAGGCTGGCGGGCATTTCTTTCGATGAAGTGAAAAGCGGGGCCGTCATTATTACCGGGGAAACGGCGAACAAGCGCAATGCGGCCAAGGTGCTTCACCAGCTTGCCGAGCGTGCAGGCGATTTCGTGGTCGCTACGGCAGGCGCCGATCTGGAAGGCGTGCTGGCCGGCAAAGGCTCGGGCGCCGAGGCGAGATCCCTAGAGATAAAAGGGACGGTGCTGAGTGTGGACATTGGAGGCGGTACGGCCAATGCGGCTTTTTTCCGTCAAGGGGCCTGCATCGCAACGATAACGTTCCGGATTGGAGGCCGGCTGATCATGCTGGACAATGAGGGGACTATTACGGCGGTTGCCGGCTCTTTCCTGCCATGGCTGAAGGCAAACGGCTGGGATCTTCATTCCGGAAGCAGGCTTAAACTGGAGGACTACCGGGAGATTACCGACCGGATGGCCGAAAGCCTGCTGTCTTGCCTGGCCGGCCGCGGAAGCGGCGAAAGCGACGCGCTGCTGCTGGTCGGCGAGCGCCCCGCCGTGCTGCCGGCTGCCGACGAGCTGATGCTGTCGGGCGGCGTGGCGGCGCTGACGGAAGAGGCAGAGCCGACCCGGCTCGAGGAGGCCGCGCGCTTCGGCGACATCGGCCCGCTGCTGGCCGGCTCGGTGATGCGGGCCGCGGCAGCCGGCGGGTTCCGGCAGGTCGCCGCCCGCCAGACGGTCCGGGCGACCGTCATCGGCGCGGGCATGCATTCGACGGAGATCGCCGGAGCGACGGTGCATATTCCGCCCGGCGTTCTGCCGCTGCGGAACGTGCCTGTCGTTAAGGCGGAGCTGCCGCCCGCGGTCATGGATGACGAAGGCAGGCTGAACGAAGCGGTGGTGCAGGCGATGGCTTCCGCGAAGGCGCTTCATTCGGCCGAGGAGCAGGCGCCCTTTGCGCTCTTTCTGGACGGGCCGGGCCACTGCACCTACGCGGGGCTTCAGCGTCTGGCGGATTCGATCAGCCGCGGCTGGTCCGCTCATTTCCCGCAGCAGGCCGTGGCCGTGGTCGTCTGCCGCACCGATATGGCCAAAGCTCTCGGACAGGCGCTGCAGCGCCGGGTAGCCGAACGCGTCCGGGTGGTCTGCATCGACCAGGTCGGGGCGGAGCACGGCGATTACATCGACCTGGGAGAGCCGGTCGGCGGGACGCTGGTTCCGGTGGTGGTGAAGACGCTGGCTTTCTCCCGGCCCCCGGGTGGGTAAGGTGCGGCATTTGCCACTTCATAAAGCGGTTTAAAAACACAGGATACAGGATACAGATATAGGATATCGGAGAGGAGGAGGCAATCATGAACTTGAAATGCCAGGTGCGCGGAAGGGTATTCCAGTTCCGCGATCTGCGGGAGCTGATGGCGAAGGCGAACGAAGTCAAGTCGGGTGACCAGCTGGCCGGGATAGCGGCCGAGGACGCGGCGGAGCGGATTGCCGCGAAGATGGTGCTGTCGGAGCTGACGCTGTCCGATATCCGCGAGCATCCGCTGCTTCCGCCGGAACAGGACGAAATATCCCGTCTGATTGAGGAGGGCGTCGACGAGGAAGTATACGGGGAAATCCGGAACTGGTCGGTGGCCGGGCTGCGGGAGAAGCTGCTTGAGTCCTCCTGCGACGCAGCCGAATTCAGCCGGATCGGCCGCGGGCTGACCAGCGAAATGATTGCCGCAGCCGCAAAGGTCATGAGCAATCTCGATCTGATCCAGGCGGGGGGGAAGGCGGAGGTTATCACCCGCTGCAACACGTCCATCGGGCAGCGGGGCGTGCTTGCCGGGAGAGCGCAGCCCAATCATCCGTCCGATGATCTGGCCGGGATCCGCGCGTCCCTCTACGAAGCGTTATCCTATGGGATCGGCGACGCGGTCATCGGGATCAACCCGGTCATTGATACGGCCGACAGCGTTAAAAATGTACTGTCCCTGACCAAAGAAGTCATGGAACGATGGGACATTCCGACCCAAAATTGCGTGCTGGCCCACATCACGACGCAGATACGCGCCATTCACCAGGGAGCTCCGGCGGACTTGATCTTCCAAAGTCTCGCCGGCACGGAAGCGGGGAACAAAGCGTTCGGCATTGATGCCGCTCTGCTGGACGAGGCCGATGCACTGGCCCGCTCCCAGAAAGGGAGAACGGGACCGAACTATTGGTACTTCGAGACAGGGCAGGGATCGGAGCTGTCCTCCGAGTCGCATTACGGCATCGATCAGGTGACGCTGGAGTCGAGATGTTACGGCCTTGCGCGGCGTTACAACCCATTTATGGTCAATACGGTCGTCGGCTTTATCGGGCCGGAATATTTGTACGACAGCAAGCAGGTGATCCGGGCCGGTCTGGAGGATCACTTCATGGGCAAGCTGCACGGCTTGCCGATGGGAGTCGACGTCTGCTATACAAACCATATGCAGGCTGATCAGAACGACATGGACAATCTGGCCGTGCTGCTGGCCGCAGCCGGCGTCAATTTTATCATTGGCGTTCCTATGGCCGACGACTGCATGCTGAATTACCAGTCTACGAGTTACCATGATATTGCAACGGTCCGCGAGACACTCGGGCTTCGCCCGGCTCCTGAATTTGAGCGCTGGCTGGAGCGCATGGAGCTAATGCAGGATGGCAAACTGACAAAACGTGCCGGCAATCCGGCGTTGTTCGTGTATTGATTTTGCAAGGGTGGAACAATTGCCGCGAGAGGAGCGCGAAAGGAGGAACAAGGATGGAAGCATTCAGCGATGAAGCTGCCAAGCTGACGGCGGAGCTTGCCGGCAGTACGCCGGCCAGAATCGGCGTCGGCCGCTGCGGTACGCGTCCGCTCACCCGGACGGCGCTGCAGCTGCGGATGGATCATGCCGCCGCAGTCGATTCGGTGTACGGGGTCGTGGCGCCCGAGCTGCTGAAGGAAATGGGGTTGTTTACGGTGGAGACGCTCAGCGGCAGCAAGGAACGCTACCTGAGACGGCCGGATCTGGGGAGAAGGCTTACAGATGAAGGAGCGGCATTGATCCGGGAAAAATGCATCATGAAGCCGCAGGTGCAGGTCGTCGTTTCGGACGGACTCAGCGCCGCCGCGACCTGTGCCAATATCCGCGACGTTTATCCGGCGCTGCTCGATTCACTGGCGGCTTACGGCCTGCAGACGGGAACCCCGTTCTTCGTCAAGAACGGAAGGGTGGCCTGCATGGACCATATTGGGGAAATCCTGCAGCCGGACGTTCTCGTCATGCTGATTGGCGAACGGCCCGGTTTGGTAACCGCGCAGTCGATGAGCGCTTATATGGGCTATCGTCCCCGGTTCGGCACGCTGGAATCGGACCGCAATGTCATCTCGAACATTCATGCCCGTGGCACGCAGCCGGTGGAGGCCGGCGCCCATATCGGCACAATGCTCGCGGCAATGCTGGAGCAGAAGCGCAGCGGGACGAGCCTTGTCCTGTAGCGCCCAAGTATTTAAAAATTATTGAATCCCTGACTTAGAGCGAGGAGCATTGCTGCTTCCTTGAGAGCCGTCAGGGATTCTTTTTTTCTCGTACGTTATCTCATCTGCATCTTCCCCTGACATGCTATAATAGGTTTCGAAAAATAAAAAATTTGAAATTCCCGGGTCAGGCAGCGAAGCGCTCCACCCGCCATTCAATCTTCATTCGCACAATATTCAATCGAAATGAGGCTGAACATGGATACCTATCAACCTGCTCCTTTGAATGCTCCAAAAGGAAGGGCAAAGACACTGCTGGAAGTTCTGGCCGTATCAACCAAACTGGGTGTGACTTCTTTCGGGGGGCCGATCGCCCATCTTGGTTATTTTCATCACGAATACATACAAAAACGCAAGTGGATGGACGATCGAAGCTATGCGGATCTGGTAGCGTTGTGCCAATTTCTTCCCGGACCGGCCAGCAGTCAGGTCGGTATTGGGATTGGCGTTATTCGCGGGGGGTTGCTCGGCGGGCTGATCGCCTGGCTTGGTTTTACGCTGCCTTCGGTGGTTGCTTTGGTATTGTTTGCCTTCCTGTTACAGGGGTTCGACATTGGCAGCGCAGGATGGATTCATGGGCTGAAAATTGTGGCCGTGGCGATTGTGGCCCAAGCCGTTCTGGGCATGGGACAAAAGCTCGCCCCGGATAAGAAAAGGGCTACCATCGCGGTTATTGCGGCGTCCATCACTCTGCTGTGGCAGACCGCGTTCAGCCAAGTGCTGCTTATCATAGCGGCAGGACTTATCGGGCTATGGGCATACCGGAGAGCGGCAGTTCCGGAAGCTCCGAATCTTGCGGTACCGATCAGCCGCACGTTTGCGGTGCTTTGCCTGATCCTCTTTTTCGGATTGTTGATGATTCTGCCGCTGCTGAGCAGGGGGATGACCGCCGGATGGCTTCCTATGTTCGACAGCTTTTACCGGTCTGGTTCGCTTGTATTTGGCGGAGGGCACGTTGTTTTGCCGCTTTTGGAACGGGAAGCGGTGCCTGCGGGGTGGATAAGCAAAGAAGATTTTCTGGCCGGTTACGGGGCGGCGCAGGCTGTGCCGGGGCCGTTGTTTACGTTTGCCGCATACTTGGGCGCAATGACGAAAGGTGTTTTCGGAGCTATAGTCGCGACGGTAGGCATTTTCTTGCCAGCCTTTTTACTGATCATCGGGGCGCTGCCATTCTGGAATTCCCTTCGCAAAAGCTCCCATGTTCAGGGGGCGCTGGTAGGTATTAATGCGGCAGTGGTCGGCATTCTGCTGGCTGCGCTGTACAATCCGCTGTGGACCACAGCAATCATGGCGCCAGCCGATTTTGCGCTGGCATTGATTCTGTTTACCATGCTTGTCTTCTGGAAACTGCCGCCCTGGGTCGTTGTCATCGCCGGGATCGCAGGCGGGACGCTGATGGGTCTTCTATAATGCGTTACACAAACGGCTTTCGCATCCTGAGGGGGCGAAAGCCGTATTGAATTTATAAATTTTTGGGGTGGGAGAGAGATTTCTGCAATATAGAATATGACTCTAACAGCGGGTGGAATCCCATACCCATTCTCTCGCAATTCCTCGGGACGTGTGGGTTTGCACGATAAAGAACCTCAGGCTTTACGGCTTTTTCTCTAAAAGATTCTAACCAGCACAACAACTAGAGCTATAATCCCAACCAGGATAAGCAAATTTGTGACCTGTCTCCAAAAGCCCGGAACACCTTCAGTATGAAGCTTCTGTTGGTTGACATCAAAATTAGCCTTGGCCCCATATGGATCTGCAGAGTGAGAAAACGGATTATTGTTATTTCCGTCTATCATGGTAATCGCTCCTTTTTTTAACATTATATCCATACGGCCAAAAAGGAACTAGGTTTCAAGCATTGCTATTCCACTTCTGAAGCCCAAAGAGGAACCAGCAAATAACGGGAAACTTAAACGCTGATCCGCGTTAAAGCTTCCCGTTAGGGTTAATCGACTATGCAAGAAAAACCTGAATTGATTCCTAGCCGTAACTTGCCGTTAATTATGAAGGACGAGCGTTTCGCTGTTTGCGGATTCGTTGCCGGCCGCATCAAGCGCGCTAACCGAGATGTAGTAAGTAACCCCAGGGCTTAGGGCGGTGCACGTATAAGTTGTATCAGTGCTTCTGGTAGGAGTTATAGATCCGTTAATTTTAAAGTTATAACCAGTCACGCCGATGTTGTCTGTGGAAGCATCCCAGGACAAGGTCACGGTTGTGCTGGTTCTATCGGTGACCACAAGATTCGCAGGTGCTGTCGGGGGCGTGATATCGTTTTTGACGGAAGTGTTCATTGCCTGTACATTCAAATCGTCCAGGTTAATGTGGCCCCAGTCGCCTGTCGCGTTATCCACGATTTTCACGTAAACCTGTTCGCCGCCATAGAACGAAGCGTCCCAGGAGACGCGGGTGTATTGTTCCGAATTGGAGCCGGTTGCTTTGAACAATTCTTTGCCGTCGGAAGCTCTTACCAACGCTACATACTCGTTGTCGATATCGTTTCCTCCGGAGATCAGGAAATCGATTTTCCCCATTCCGCCGATCTTGAAGAAATAGGACTGCATAACGCCGGTATCCGCGTCTCCGCCGTCTTTATAACTCCACAAATGATAAGACCCGCTTTGGTTGAAGGGTCCGTCCCAATAAGTGCTGTCGGAAGTCACATCCCCTGCGCTGAACGCGGAACCGCTGTTGACCATCCATCCGTTCAAGGTCCCGTCTTCAAAGTCATGGTTCGGGAGAGCGCTATAGTAATCCGAGTAAGGGGTATCCATGGTCGTATGGAAATCGTCTACGTTAATATGACCCCATTCGCCTGTGGAGGTATCTACGACTTTAAAGTAGACTTGCTTGTATGGATAGGCAGAGATATCCCAAATTACCCTGCGGTAAGATTCGTCGTCGGAGCCGGTTGCTTTGAGCAGAACTTGTCCGCTGCTTGCATCAACCAGGGCAACATACAGATTGTCGATATCATTGCCCCCGCCAATCAGGAAGTCTATATATTTGCCGCCCCATAAATAAAAGGACCTGGACTGAAGGGTTCCCGTTCCCGCATCCCCGGCATTTTTATAGCCCCAGACATGATAGGCGCCTTTTTGGTTGAAATCCCCGCCCCAGCCCCAGTTCGTGTCATTCACGACTGAGAAAGCGTTTCCGGTTACGGTCCAGCCGGTGAAGTTACCCGTTTCGAAGTTGCCGTTTGTAATGTCTCGGGGAGGAGCCGCGAGCGCTGTATTGAGGAATAAGAAACTTGCTGCGAAAGTTGCGGCGAGAAAAACGATCATTTTTTTCATGACGGATTGCTTCATTCAAGATCATCTCCATATTATGCAGACTATTGTTTCGAGAACAAAAGGGTTGAATCTTTTCGCCTCCTAATAATTACTTTTTTTGCTCTCAATAATAATTTAGCCCTAAAATTACCATGTGTAAATACTAGAATGGAATTATTTTTCAGGCAGCACTACTTTGTGTTTGCTAGTGTGGCGAAGCAGAGGAACCCTGCAAAAAAAGGGGAGACTCGGCGCCTTTCGGCGCTTGAGCTTCCCGCTTATTCATTTGGAACACCGATAAATTGATTACGCGTTGGTTAAAGAGGCTGAATGCCGGTTGTTAAATCATCCTGTTAATTTTGAACGACGAGCGTTTCGCTGTTTGCGGATTCGTTGCCGGCCGCATCGGTTGCGCTGACTTTAATGTAGTAAGTAACCCCCGGATTTAAGCCGGTGAACGTATAGCTTGTCGCAGTGCTGCCCGTAGGAGTAGAAGAGCCATTGATTTTAAAGTTGTAGCCAGTCACGCCAATGTTGTCTGTGGAAGCTGTCCAGGAGACGGTTACGCTTGTGCTGGTCTTGTCGGTGACCACAAGATTCGCAGGCGCTGTCGGGGGCGTGATATCGTTTTTAACGGAATAGTTGACTGCCTGTACATTCAAATCATCCAGGTTAATGTGGCCCCAGCTGCCGGTCGCGTTATCCACGATTTTCACGTATACATAGTCGCCGCCATAGACCGAAGCGTCCCAAGAGACGCGGGTGTATTGTTCCGAATTGGAGCCGGTTGCTTTGAATAATTCTTTGCCGTCGGAGGCTCTTACCAACGCTACATACTCGTTGTCGATATCATTTCCTCCGGAGATCAGGAAATCGATTTGCCCTTGTCCGCCGATCTTGAAGAAGTAGGACTGCAAAACGCCGGTATCTCCGTCTCCGCCGTCTTTATAGCTCCACAAATGATAAGTTCCGTTTTGATTGAAAGGTCCGTCCCCATAAGTGCTGTCGGAAGTCACATCTCCCGCGCTGAACGCGGTGCCGCTGTTCACGATCCATCCCGTCAAGTTCCCGTCTTCAAAGTCATGGTTTGGCAGCGTGCTGTAAGAATCCGAGAAAGGCGTATCCGCGGTCGTATGGATATCGTCTACGTTAATATGACCCCAGTCGCCTGTGGAGGTATCTACGATTTTAAAGTAGACTTGCTTGTATTGATAGGGAGAGATGTCCCAAATCACCCTGCGGTAGGATTCGCTGTTGCTGCCGGTAGCTTTCACCAGAACTTGCCCGTTGCTTGCATCCACCAGGGCTACATACAGGTTGCTCAAATCATTGCCGCCGCCGATCAGGAAATCCATATATTTGCCGCCCCATACGGTGAAGGAGCCCGACTGAAGGGTTCCCGTTCCCGCGTCCCCGGCATTTTTGTAGCCCCAAACATGGTAGGTGCCTTTATGGTTAAAATCCTCGCCACCGCCCCAGTTCGTGTCATTCACAACTGAGAAAGCGTTTCCATTTACGGCCCAGCCAGTAAAGTCCCCCGTTTCAAAGTTGCCGTTCGCAATCGTGTTAGGGGGTGCCGATGCGGACGCTGTGCTGTGGAAAGATACACTTACCACGAAAATTGCGGCGAGAAAAAAGATCATTTTTTTCATGACGGATTGCTTCATCTGAGATATCTCCTTTTTTGTACAATGATTTCGAGAGCAAAACGGGCGAACCATTTTCACCTCCAACAATTACCTGATTTTTACTCTCGATATTAATTTAGCTCTTAAATTACCATCTGTAAATACTAAAATGGAATTATCTCTCAGATAGCGCTACTATTTGTTTACTAGTGCTAGTTATGCACTTCGTTGAATCCCTTGATTTATGGAAAACAGCGTTTCGACCAAATAGGCGAATTTGAAAAGGAAGACGGCAAACTGCTATCCTCAAAGTAATAAAATGGAAAGGCAGCCCGGCATTCTGCTGCCTTATCCCAGGATGGAGGACACCGATGCGAAATATATTGTTGGTGGAAGACGATTTAAGCCTGATCGAAGCGCTGAAGTTTTTTCTGTCCAAGCATGGATTTGAAACGACGGTTTCAAGAACGGTCAAGGAAGCCAAGGAACATTTTGATGAGGACGAGTTTCATTTGATCCTGCTCGACCTGATGCTTCCCGATGGCAGCGGATTCGACCTTTGCAAAGCCATCAGGCAAACCTCCGATGTGACGATTATTTTCCTCACCGCTTCCGATGAAGAAGCGAATGTCGTTATGGGACTGGATCTAGGCGGGGATGACTATATGACCAAGCCTTTAAAATTGAACGAGCTTGTGTCCCGCATGAATGCGGCGTGGAGGCGTTCGGGGTTTGCCAATGACCAGGCTCAGGACATGAGTGCGGGCGGGATTACTGTCAAGCTGTTGGAAGGACGGGTCTTAAAAAATGGAACCGAGCTTAAGCTGACTACAGCGGAATACAGGCTTCTATGTCTGTTTATGCAGAATCCGAAGCTCGTTCTGTCGAAAGAGCAGATTATGGAAAAGCTGTGGGACAGCCGCGAAAGCTTTATCGATGACAATACGCTGGCCGTCTATATTAGCAGGTTGCGCGAAAAAATAGAAGATGATCCGAAACAGCCGTCTTATCTGACAACGATCAGGGGGATGGGGTATAAATGGAACGTCAAATAAGGGGACTCACGGTTATGGACTTATTGATCAATAAGGATGCGAAACATTTTTTGATCCGGCTCGGGCTGATCTTGTTAGCCGGCATCATCATGATGCAAATCGTCGTCTACTTGAACACCATCCACATGAAGCGAGTCATGATCGAGCACGATGACGAGCTGGCCGGGTATTTAACCCGCACCTATCCGCATTTGGCCGAGGATATCCCTTCGGTATTCACAGCGGATAAATCAGCTAAAGACCTCAAAGCAGGCAGAGCCTTGCTTGAAGCCTCCGGATATAAAAGCAGCCTGCAAATGCGGCTTATTCCCGGTATCCATTCCCTCTATCAAACCAATGTCATCACGAATTTCATCGTCGGGGTCGTGATCAGCGCGCTCCTGCTCGCGGTTTCCTTTCTGTTCCTGAAGCGGCACTACAACAAAATCGACCGGTATCAGGAAGATGTCCAGCGCATCATGAAGGGAGCGATTTCAACAAGGTTGGACGATCACGAGGAAGGGAGCCTCTCCAAGCTGGCCGCATCCATCAATACAATGACAGCATCTCTTCATACGCATATTGAAAAAGAAAAACAAAACCGGCTGTTTCTCAAACAGCTTCTGACCGATGTATCCCACCAGTTGAAGACGCCTTTGTCAGCCATGGCGATGTATAACGAGATTATGAGAGACGAGCATTCCGATAATGAAGTCATCGCAAGCTTTTTGCAGAAAAGCGAAGGCGAGCTTGAACGCATGCATAGCCTGATCACCAATCTGCTCAAGCTGGCCAAGCTGGACGCCGGAATTATCGAGCTTAAGCCAAGCGAATGCAAGCTAAACGACCTGATCAGACAGGCGGCGGAAAGCTTTGAGGTTAGAATGGCTCATGAACACAAGAAGCTTGAGATCATTGCTGGAGGACCGGTAACCTATTCATGCGACAAGGAATGGCTGCTTGAGGCGGTAAGCAATCTCGTCAAAAACGCTGCCGAGCATACCGCGGCGGGAAACCGGATCGAGATTCGGCTGGAAGAAGATCCGTTGATGGTCAGAATTTCCGTCCGTGATTCCGGAGAAGGCATTCATTTAGACGATATCAACCATATCTTTAAACCTTTCTACCGCAGCCGTTTTTCCCAAAATAAGCAGGGCACGGGCATCGGGCTGACGCTTGCGAAAACGATTGTGGACATGCATGGCGGCTTTATATCCGTCGAAAGCGTCATCCGCAAAGGCACGGTGTTTACGGTTCATCTCCCCAAATCTATAAATTCGTAAGCTGCATCCCCACAAGAAACTTATTTTCCAGGAAAAGGTTGAAAAAAGAAGATCAAAGCTGTATATTCATGTTATGATGTACATAAGTACATACATAAAACAAATGTACATTCGGATATAAAGGCAGTGTGAAGCTTATGTCAGAGAAGAATCAGGATCGTTTTCGCCTGTTGGTGAAGATCTGCCAGCTTTATTACGAGGATGGCTTGACTCAATTGGATATTGCCAAGCGACTTGGAATTTCGCGTCCGCACGTTAGCCGGATGCTGACAGCCGCGAGGAACGAGGGTATTGTGCGAATTTCGATCAACAATCCGTTCTCCGCCGAGCAGGAGCTTGAAAAATTGTTGATAGAAGCCTTCGGCATACAGGATGCGCTCATCGTAGATTGTTCTGAAGACCCAAGTCAGCGCAATGCCGAGCTCGGCCACGCAGCCGCAGCGCTTTTAGAATCGGTGCTAAGAGACGGCGATATTGTCGGGGTAATGGCAGGACAATCCGTAGCGAGCGCGACAGGGGAGTTGGATTATTTTGCGGCCGAGGGACTGCAGTTTGTGCCCCTGGTTGGCGGTTGGGGATCAGAAGGCGCATCATGGCAGGCAAGCTCTAATGCCATGACCTTTGCGAACAAGCTGAAGTCCAAATTTTGGATCATGCATGCGCCTTTTATGGTGGCAAGTGAAGAAACGGGCACAATCTTGCGCGGGGAGCCGGAAATCGAGAAGGTGCTCAAGCTTGCCAAGCAGAGCCGCGTAGCCGTCGTCAGCATCGGTGAGGTGAGCGATCAAGCGACCATGGTGAAATCGGGAAGTTTCAGTCTGGATGCGTTGTCGGATCTGAAAGAACGGGGGGCTGTCGTGAATCTGTGCGCTTCCTTCCTTGACAAAGACGGACGAGAAATTGATTTTCCGGGAAAAAACAGGTTAATTGGCCTCACAGCCAGAGAGCTTCGCGCAATCCCGAACGTCATTGGAATCGCAGGAGGCACCCGGAAGGTCGAGGCTATCACGGCGGCTCTTCGGGGCAAATGGATTGATATCCTGGTGACGGACGCTGCAACTGCAAGGGAAATCCTATCATTTCATCCTCATCAAACGGAGTGAGCAGGAAGGGAGAATTTGACATGTCTGAAAAGATATCGGCACTGAGGTCTATACATTCGGAAGCGGCATTCTTATCTGAAAATGGTTACTACGGTGAATACGGCGGCTCGTATATACCTGAAATTCTGGTTCCGGCATTTACGGAGATTAAGGAACATTTCGAGGCGATCAGACAGGATGATGCCTTCTGGCAGCAATATTGCGCGTTGCTGGCTGATTATTCGGGCCGACCAACGCCTCTGACCTACGCGGACCGGCTGACCCGGCATTTTGGTCGTGCGAGGATCTACATCAAGCGTGAGGATTTAAATCATACAGGCGCGCACAAGCTCAACAATGCCCTGGGTCAGGCGCTGCTTGCGAGGAAAATGGGCAAGACGCGGATTATTGCCGAGACAGGAGCGGGGCAGCATGGAGTGGCGACGGCCACCGTTGCGGCCAAGCTGGGCTTGTCTGCTACCATTTATATGGGACGCGAGGATATGGAACGGCAATATGCGAACGTGTTCTGGATGAGACGGCTGGGAGCAGAGGTCATTCCGGTCGATTACGGCTCGCAGACGCTGAAGGATGCGATTAACGAGGCGCTCAGAGACTGGGTGTCCAATTTCGAAACGACTCATTACGTTCTCGGAACCGCATCGGGCGCCCACCCGTTTCCATCCATTGTGGCTTACTTTCAATCCATTATCGGCATTGAAGCCAAGGAGCAGATTCTGCGTTCAGCCGGCCGGCTGCCGAGCCGTGTCTATGCTTGCGTTGGCGGGGGATCGAATGCGCTTGGCGTATTCCAGGCATTTTACCCGCATGAAGAGGTTCAGCTCATCGGTGTCGAGGCGGGAGGCCAGGGGAAGGAATCCGGCAGACACGCTTCGAGGATAGCGTTTGGAGAAGGTAAGCCGGGCGTAGCCCAAGGCTATAAGACTCTGTTTCTGCAAAATAACGAAGGGCAAATGAATGATACGTTCAGCATCGCGGCCGGTTTGGATTATGTTGGCGTGTCGCCGATTCTGGCCAATCTATCCGAGCGGGGCCGGATACAGTTCTCGGCGGCAACCGATGCGGAAGTCATCGAGGCGCTGGAGATTGTGATGAAGACGGAGGGGCTGATTCCAGCACTGGAGTCTACCCATGCCTTTGCAGGTGCATTCCGGGATATCGCGGAATCGTCGAAGTCGGATATCTTCATCGTTAACATGTCCGGACGCGGCGATAAAGATATTTTTAATATAGCGGAGGGATTGCAGGATGAAGAATGGAAAGCATTTATCCACCGAAAAAACGCCCAGTTCGAAGCTTAGTCTTGCTGAACGAATTACCGGAACAAGAACTTCCGGGAAGTCTATTCAACTTATGACACACCAGATTCTGGGGTATCCCGATTTCGAGACCAATTACGAGATGATCCGTCTGTTTCATGAAAGCGGCGTTGACCTCGTGGAGTTGCAGCTGCCTTTCTCGGAGCCGATCGCGGACGGCCCCATATTTCTGCGAGCCAATCAGGCGTCTCTGGCGAACGGTACAACGACCCTGAAATGTTTGGAATTCGCCGGGCGTGTAGCTTCCGATTTCCCGGAAATCTCCTTTTTGTTTATGACGTATTATAATATTGTCTTCCAATATGGTATAGACAGCTTCGTTAAGGAGTGCGCGACAATCGGCATCCGCGGCTTGATTGTGCCGGACGCTTATCCGGAGGAAAGCGATAAGTTTTTGGAGGCTTGCCGTGAATATAACGTGGAACCGATTATGATCGCCACTCCCTATACACCGGATGAGCGGCTTGCTTATTTATCGGAGCAAACCGGCGGTTTTCTGTACTGCGCAGCGCGTAAAGGCGTAACCGGTTCGAAAACGGCCTTCGGCAAGGAGACAGATGAATTCCTGACCCGTGTCCGGAGCCAGGCCAAGACCCCTATTGCCGTCGGATTCGGCATCCAGAGCGAAGAGGATGTTCGTTTCCTGCATGGTAAATGCGATATCGCCATCATTGGAACTCAGCTTCTTAAAGTGCTCGAACAAGACGGGCTTAACGGTGTGAAGCGTTTTTTGAAGTCTTTGGCTGTGCTCCATTAATTCGTGCTCCAGTATCTAAAGTTAGAGCGGTTGCATTTAAATATTGGCCATGTTATATTCGAATAGACCGAACGTTCTGTTTGTTCGAAAGGAAACTTAGGAAGAGAGTGGATCGATCATCAATAAAACAAATGCACGCGCCGCAACAGAGACTAAGAAACGGATTGCTGATGTTTCGAGGGAGCTATTCTCGCAGAAGGGATATCTCGCCACATCCATTGAGGACATTATTTCGGCTTCAGGAAGCAGCAAAGGAAATCTGTATCACCATTTTAAGAGCAAGGAGGGACTGTTCCTTTATCTGATTGAAGCGCAGGTAGATGAATGGATTGAGCGATGGGCTGCGAAGGAGCATCAATACCGGACTGTTGCAGAGAAATTATACGGTCTGGCCGATCATACTGCAGATGATCTGCAGAATCCGCTCATCAAGGCAGCCGAAGAGTTCAGCGGCAGCCAGACCGCCGATCCGGCCGTAGCGGAGCAAATTCTCAACGCCATGAATAAGCAGCGCGATATTTTTCAGCAGGTTTTGCGGGAAGGCATCGCTTCCGGAGAGATTCAAGGCGGAACGGAACAGCAGTTGACCCTGATTTTGTTTGCCCTCATCGCCGGATTGGGTGCGGTTCGTTATGAGTTGGAGCTTGACGAGCTGCGCCCCCTCCATCGTACTGCCATCTCCATATTTTTAAATGGCGTGACCACAAAGAGAAATATCTAATTTTTTTTAACCAAGAAACAGACCGAACGTTCGGTTTAATTATGAACAATGGGAGTGAATGTTATGGAAAAGTCAGAAGTCTCAGCAAAATTGCAAAATATAGAGAAAATTATAGAGCAAACGATGCAGTCATGGAAAACTCCGGGTGTTGCCGTTGCCGTCGTACATAAGGAAGGCCTTGTGTACTGCTCCGGATTCGGGTACAGAGATAAGGCAGAGCAATTGCCAGTAGATACCGAAACGGTATTTGCCATCGGTTCCTCGACAAAGCCGTTCATCACGACGGTGCTGGCAATGCTTGTGAATGAAGGTAAAATGAAATGGGATACGCCGATCAAACAGTATGTGCCGGACTTCCGTATGCATGATGAAGCTGCAACGAAGCAGCTCACTTTTCGGGATATCGCCTGCCACCGCTCCGGTATGCCGAGCCATCAGTTCATGTTTGTCGAAGCGAATATGACAGCTGGGGAATGGATTCTATGCCTCCCGGATCTGGAGCCTAATTTGCCTTTCCGGTATGCCTTTCAATATTCCAACCTGATGTTTGCGCAAGCAGGCTATCTGATTGAACGTATTACGGGAACGCCTTGGGAAGAGTGGGTGCGAGAGCTTATTGCAAAGCCAATCGGGATGGCGCAAAGCAATTTCTCAGTTGCTGAGACAACAGCAGGCTCGAATTACGCAAAGCCCTACGCAGTAGCTGAGAATGACATTTTGGAAATCCCGTTCACCAAGGATCAACCCGGATCAGCCAGGGCGATGAATGCCAGTATCGCAGATATGGCGGCATGGGTTTCTTTTCAACTCCATAAAGGAGCCGTACAAGCGGCAGCGGTCGCCTTTGTCTCCGGATTATAACCGCTAAATCATATTCAAAAAATCTGGAGAAAACAGCGATGGGAGCAACATCCGGCCTCGGAGCGCCGCACGGAGCACTCGCTTGTCTCCTGCTACATAACAAATAGGAGTGTCCCGCGGCCATCGATAGGGCTCCTTAGGACACTCGCTTTTTGTGACAGCATCATTGACAACAGATATCGAATACCTTATGATATGGAAAATAAAGATAACAGTATATTTTCCTAATTTCACATACGGGAGGCAGGTTGGAATTGAAGCAGAAAATTATGCTTCAGGCTCAGAAGGAAATTTTCAAAACCGGGTTCCGCTTTACGATGGCGGATATTGCGAGGGAGTGCGGAATCAGCACGAAAACGATCTATGAATGGTATGCCTCCAAGGAAGAGCTGATCCTTGAGATGGTCCAGCAGGCCACTACAGAGATCAAGGAGCGGGAGCAGTCCATCATCCGGGATCCAAAGCTCGGTACCATGGACAAATTGAAGGCTTTGCTCGTACTGCTTCCGGAAGATTTCCACTATTTTGATGTGAAGCGTCTATATGAATTGCAGCGTTATCACACTAAGGTTTGGAGCGTTTTAAATTCCTTTATCGAGGAGCAATGGGACGGGGTGGCACGCATCGTTGCGGAAGGCCAGGCTGAAGGGCTGCTGGAGAAATTTAATACGGCAGTGTTTATACAGATGTATATCGGCGGGCTGCACCGGTTGATGGAGCAAGCCCAGGCGAAACCGGCAGGGTTAACTCTCAGTGAAGCACTGCACGAAATGGTGGATATTTTATTAGACGGGATCAGAAAGAGGTGATGGTATGCACTGGCTATTATTGATCGCTGCAATCGCGGCCGAGGTGGCAGGTACTACAGCGATGAAAATGTCGATGGGATTTACAAAGCTGATTCCTTCGGTGTTCATGGTGGTTTTTTATCTCCTGAGCCTGTCTTTGATGAATTTAGCGCTGAAAGGCATCCCAGTAAGCGTGGCTTATGCGGTTTGGTCCGGCATGGGAACAGCCTTTGTGGTAGGTGTGGGCTGGGTGCTGTTTGGAGAACAGATGACAGCCGTCAAGCTCATTTCCATCCTGCTGATTATTGCCGGCGTAGTGGGGCTCAATCTGGGTGAAGGCGGTCATGGAAAGGCGGAACACTCAACGGGAACGGGACAGAAACTCTCCGCAGAAGTACCCGGAATGGAGGAGCGGTCAAGATGAGCGGAAGTGGAAGGGCTTGTTCTAAACACCAGCCACCATGCTGGCGCTTGATCTTTCCAAAAGGGAAAAGAGGCATCTGATATTATTCCCTTGCAAACCTTCGGTCATACGGTGTTTTCAAGCCGAGACAAAAGCAAAGCTTGCTCCGTCTCATTAACAACCGCCCACGAAAATGCTTGGGCTGGAAAACTGCTCACGAATCATTTCAGGAAGAACTGTTGCACTTGGATTGACAATTCGTCTAGAAAAAAATGTACAGAATTGGAGGGATTTTATTGGGCTTATTTGGTTTTTTTATAATGTTAATATATGTATATTGCTATTAATTGCTTTTTGGACAAGAAGCTCAAATAAGTTAAAGGACATTAGTTTAATTTTTTGTTTTTTATTAATTTTGAATGATTTTATATTATTAAATAGTTATATTGGCACCGTTCAAGGCGCTTCTGAGGTAGTATATTTATACATTTTTACATTAAAAATAGGCGACGTGCATCCATTCTTTATGGTATCCATGGGTCTTACGTTAGTAACTTTTACTATTTACATGATAACAAATATACTTTCAAAAGAAGAATAGTAGTTATGTACTCAACTTTCGCAGAGCCAAAATGGCTTAGCAGCCGGTGCTGTATAGGCTAAGAGTTTATTCCGCCTTGTGTTGTGCTCCTTCTTCTTGAATCACAGCGGCTATGTCTGGCGGTGATTTCTGCTATCGCTGGTCGGCGAGAACATCTCACGCATACATCAAGGCTTATCTACCGATTTCAAACAGCGAAAGTTGAGTTAAGATCCATAAAAACGGAAGGAAACTGTAGAAAATATGAGCATAACAGAGTTCTCTATATATGAAAGCGCTGTTTAGCATTTTTTTAATTGCAAACAAGTTTTTTTCATTATTCGTCATGCTTTACGTATATCTCGCGAAGGAGTAAGATACAAAACGTAATTGAATATGAAAAGTTTCCAATTTTTTTTCGCTGAGTTTCATTTTGAAAGCGGGGGAACCAATTGGTGAAGATTTGATTTTGAGTGTGAGAGCCAAAACCAATCTTCACTTGGGGTGAATAGGTGGAAAGATTCTTTTCTGCCTTAGGGCAACTCTCACTGCCCGAATCCGTCAGCTAACCTCGTAAGCGTTGTTGGGAGAGGAGTGTGAAGCTTGTGCTGATTAAACACAGGGTGGCTGCTCTGTGTTTTTCTGTCGTCTGATTGAATGAAAACAAACCGAAAACAGATTGAAAAAACATGAAACTAATCAAAAGTTTTCAAGGCAAAATGTTATTTGCTGAATTCCCGACAGGGAAGCGGGGGAACCACAGTGATGCAAGCGTTCATTGCCATCACATGGGGTGAATCTCGGGTTGCACCGAGAAGGGCGGCTCTTTGAGCCCTAATCCGACAGCTAACCTCGTAAGCGTTCAAAGAGGCTGCTAATATCATGCATATTTGACATGGTCTTCTGACCTGCCTAAAGAAGCATCGAGAAGAGTCCTCTTTCGCGTGCTTCTTTTTTTGGTGTTTTTCTTAGTAAAAATGTTCGCTTCGGTAAATATTAGAGATGCATGTAAGAACAGGAGGTTCGTAAAGATGCCGGATATTTATATGATTGCTATTATTATTGTCCTTTCGGCCCTGATGATCGGCCTTGGAAGGTGGGCTTCAATCACGATTGAACAAGGAAGTGACCCGAAATGATTTGGGTGCTCGCGGTTATTATCGTCGCCTTGTTTCTTTTTCTGGCTTATGCGCTGCTTAACCCGGAAAAATTTTAGCTTAAGATGACCCAGGAGGGATTCAAGTGACTGCCATATCGTTGATTTCCATAGCGTTAACCTTACTGCTGGCGTTCTTGCTTGCTCGCCCGGCAGGCTTGTATATCGCTTATGCGTTCCATAATGAGGGAACCAGGTTGGACAGATGGTTCGGACCGCTGGAAAAGCTGATCTTTTCCATAGGGGGGATTCGCCGGAACAACCAGAACTGGAAGCAGTATGCAGCTTCGGTGGTATTAAGCAATACGGTCATGATTATTCTCGTTTATCTGATTCTCAGGTTTCAAGGAGTGCTGCCGCTGAATCCAAGCGGTGTTGCTTCTATGGAGCCGACTACTGCCTTTCATACAGCCATTAGCTTCATGACCAATACGGACCAGCAGCATTATAGCGGAGAAATCGGATTGTCTTATTTTTCTCAAATGATCGCGATTGTATTTATGATGTTTACAGCGCCGGCTTCTTTGCTTGCCGTAGCCATTGCCTTTATTCGCGGGCTTGCCGGGAAGCCGCTGGGTAACTTTTTTGTAGATATGATCCGCGGGATTACCCGGATTCTGCTTCCCGTAGCGCTTGTTATGGCGGTGATCTTCATCGCGCTCGGCGTGCCTCAAACGCTTGAGCCGACCGCGGTTGTGAATACGCTGGAGGGAGCCAAACAGGAAATTGCCCGGGGTCCCGTCGGTTCTTTCTTGTCTATTAAAGAGTTCGGCAACAACGGCGGCGGATTTTTTGGTATGAACTCGGCCCATCCGTTTGAGAATCCTGGCGGATTCAGCAATTTCCTGCAAATTTTGTTGATGCTGCTGCTTCCTGCCGCGTTGCCCTTCACCTATGGGAAAATGGTCGGAAATAAAAAACAGGGACGCGTTCTTTTCGTCTCCATGGCCATGCTGCTGATTGTGCTTCTCGGCATATCTTTGGCCAGTGAGAATGCGGGGAACCCGGCGATCAATGCGCTGGGCATCCAGCATCAGCAAGGGTCGATGGAAGGGAAAGAAGTACGGTTCGGCGCAGCCCAGTCCTCCTTCTATTCGGTTGTGACGACGGCTACGGAAACCGGCGCCGTGAATACGATGCACGATTCGCTCACTCCAATCGGCGGTCTGGTTGCGCTTGGAAATATGATGCTAAACACGGTATTTGGCGGTGTGGGAGCCGGCTTTATCAACGTCCTGATGTATGCCATGGTTGCGGTCTTCTTATCCGGATTAATGGTTGGACGAACACCGGAATTCCTGGGCAAAAAGATTGAAGGCAAAGAGATGAAGCTTATCGCCATTACCTTGATCATCAGCCCCTTGCTCGTTCTTGTACCAACGGCCTTGGCATTGTACACGAACGCGGATACGATTTCCAATCCGGGCTTTCATGGTTTGACTCAAGTGCTGTATGAATATACTTCCGCTGCCGCCAACAACGGCTCGGGATTTGAGGGCCTGGGGGATGCGACTCCTTTCTGGAACATTACGACCGGAATTGTTATGTTTCTGGGCAGATATTTCTCCGTGATTACGATGCTCGCCATTGCCGGATCCTTGGCAGCCAAGAAACCGGTGCCCGAAACCTCCGGCACATTCCGTACGGATAACGTCGTATTCGCCGGTGTTTTCCTGGTAACCGTACTGATTGTCGGAGCGTTAACGTTCTTCCCGGCTGTAGCATTAGGTCCAATTGCCGAGCATTTGACGCTAAAACCATAGACTGGGCTATCCATGGAGGAGAAGAGTATGAGCACAAGAAAAAGATCATTGAATAAAGAGATTGTCAATCATGCGGTCAAGGAGGCTTTTATCAAATTGGATCCGCGGATTATGATCCGCAATCCCATCATGTTTGTAGTTGAAGTCGGATTCGTGATTACACTGTTCCTTATTTTTGTGCCGAATGCATTTGGAACAGCGGTCTCTGCCGGTTTTAATATAGCTGTAGCGTTAATCCTGCTCTTCACCGTTCTGTTCGCGAACTTTGCCGAGGCGTTGGCCGAAGGCCGGGGTAAAGCGCAGGCGGATTCGCTAAAACAGACCAAAAAAGAAATTTCGGCGAACAAGGTGAGCGGGAATACGGTTAAACAAGTTCCTTCTACGGATTTGCGAAAAGGAGACATCGTCATTGTATCCCAAGGGGAAATGATCCCCGGGGACGGAGAAGTCATCGAAGGCTTGGCATCGGTCGACGAATCCGCCATTACAGGCGAATCCGCACCCGTTATCAAAGAGGCAGGCGGAGATTTCAGTTCGGTGACCGGAGGAACCCGGGTCATCAGCGACCAGATCAAAGTGCGCATCTCCAGCGATCCGGGCGAATCCTTTCTGGATCGCATGATCTCTCTGGTGGAAGGAGCATCGCGCCAAAAAACGCCGAATGAAATTGCTTTAAATACGGTACTGGTCAGCTTGACCATCATCTTCCTCATCGTCGTGATCACGCTTCCGTTTTTCGCCGATTACCTGAATATCCAGCTGGCGGTTCCGGTGCTTGTTGCCCTGCTCGTCTGCCTCATTCCGACAACGATTGGCGGGCTGCTGTCGGCGATCGGGATTGCCGGTATGGACCGGGTTACGCAGTTTAATGTGCTGGCCATGTCAGGGAAAGCGGTCGAAGCCTCCGGAGATATCAACACGATTATTCTGGACAAAACGGGAACGATTACGTACGGAAACCGGATGGCGAGCGAGCTGGTTCCCGTCGGGACCCATGAGCTTAAGGAAGTATCCGAATGGGTGGCCGTAAGCTCCATCCATGATGAAACGCCCGAAGGCCGGTCCGTATTGGAGCTTCTGAAAAAACAAGGGTTTGAATTTGATGCCTCTGTAGCTGACGGGGCGGAGTTTATCGAATTCAAAGCGGAGACCCGAATGAGCGGCATGGATTTGAAGGACGGCCGCAAGGTTCGGAAAGGCGCCGTTGATGCGGTGAAGCAATGGGTAGAGAGCCAGGGAGGCATCATTCCGGATAATTTGAACCAAAACCGGGACGCCATCGCTTCGGCCGGGGGCACCCCGCTCGCCGTGGCCGTTGACAAGACGATCTACGGGCTTATCTATCTGAAGGATACGGTGAAACCGGGGATGCGGGAACGTTTTGACCAGATGAGAAAAATGGGGATCAAGACGATCATGTGTACCGGTGACAATCCGTTAACGGCGGCGACGATTGCCAGAGAAGCCGGGGTTGACGATTATATTGCCGAGAGCAAGCCTGAAGATAAAATTGCGGTTATTCGCCGCGAACAGGCGGAAGGGAAGCTTGTCGCCATGACCGGGGACGGCACGAACGATGCGCCGGCGCTTGCCCAGGCGGACGTCGGGATTGCCATGAACAGCGGGACGGTTGCCGCCAAAGAAGCGGCGAATATGGTTGACCTTGATTCCGATCCGTCCAAAATTATCGAGGTGGTTGCGATCGGCAAGCAGCTCCTGATGACGCGCGGCGCTCTAACCACGTTCAGCATCGCGAATGATATTGCGAAGTATTTTGCGATTATTCCCGCGATGTTCATGCTGGCTATTCCCGGGATGGAAGCCTTGAATATCATGAAATTGCATTCTCCCATGTCTGCGATCCTGTCCGCGCTGATTTTTAACGCGATCATTATTCCGCTGCTGATCCCGCTGGCTATGAAAGGTGTGGCTTATAAGCCCATGAGCTCGTCGCAGCTGCTCAGCCGCAACCTGCTCATTTACGGATTAGGCGGCGTCGTTGTCCCGTTCATCGGAATCAAAGTAATTGATCTGATTGTTCAGCTATGGGTCTAGAAGAGGTGGATAAAATGACAAGAACATTGATGGTTGCACTTAGAACAAGTATCGTCTTGATGGTGTTGTGCGGGCTTCTGTATCCGCTGGTTGTGACCGGAATCGCGCAAGCCGTTATGCCGGGCAAAGCGAATGGAAGCTTGATCTATAATGACAAGCATGAAGTTATAGGGTCCGAACTGATCGGACAGACGTTCACAGGTCCGAACTATTTCCATGGCCGTGTTTCCAGCATTGATTACAATGGCGCGTCCTCTGGGTCCCCAAACTATGCTCCATCCAATGAAGCAATGATTAAACGTACGGCTGATGCCGTAGAGACTTGGAAAAAGGAAAATCCGGACGTCCCTGTCTCGGGCCTGCCGGTCGATTTGATTACCAATTCAGCTTCCGGGCTTGATCCGGATATCACCCCGGAGGCAGCTAGAGCCCAGATCTCGCGAATCAGCAAAGCAACGGGCCTTTCAACCCATCAGTTGGAGGATCTGGTTCACAAGCATACGAAGACCAGAGAACTGGGGATTTTTGGCGAACCGGTGGTAAATGTTCTGCAGTTAAATCTTGATTTGCAAAAAGAAGCGGCCGGCAAGTAGACAATAGGGCATTTTACATGTAAATGGTAAATGGGAAGAGTTGTAAATCGCATGCTTATCCCTGCTTGAACCTGGAGTTCAGGCAGGGAATTGCTGCGTATGGGGAGGACTTTTGGGATGGAAACCTTTCGCAGAAAGACCCCGGAAGAAATTTTAAAGTCGATATCGGACCTTCAGCGCGGAAGATTAAAAGTATATATCGGGCCGGTAAGCGGATCGGGGAAGACGTATCAGATGCTCCGGGAAGGCCAGGCGCTCAAAGCCCAGGGGATTGATGTGGTGCTGTGCGCCGTATCCACCAATCAGCGTCCCGGAACGATGGACCAGCTTAGCGATCTGGAACGGATTCCGAGCCTGCATTGGTTCAAGAAGGGTGTAGAGCAGAAGGATTTGAATATGCCTGCAATTTTGGAGCGGAATCCCGAAGTTTTGCTGACGGACGGGCTCGCTCACAGAAATCAGAAGGGAGCGAGGTACCCCGGAAGATTTGAGGATATTCAATATTTGCTCTGCCAGGGAATCAGCGTGATTGCAACGATCAATGTCTATGAGCTGGAAGGCGCGGCCGATTTGGCAAGACAGCTGACTGGGATTAAAGCCGACCATTATCTCCCTACTGAAGCTCTGGCGCTGGTAGACGAAATCTGTTTGGTTGACGTAACGCCCGAAAAAATTCTGGAGCGGTTCTCGGAAGGGGAGATCCGAAAAAGTCTTGGTCCTTCCATGATGAACAAGGAAAACCTGGGGAAATTGCGGGAGCTTGCCCTCCGGCTCGTCGCAGAGGATGTCAACGATTCGCTCGTCAAGCACCGTGAATCGCTGGGACTTGAGGGAACCCCCGGAATCGCGGAAAAAGTGCTGGTGTCCGCGCAATATTATTGGAACGGCTCCATTCATATCCGCAGGGGGCAGCAAATCGCCAAACGTTTGAATGCGGAACTGGAAGTGGTATCTTTTTGGAAGAAAGGGGCTCCGCTTTCCAAAGAAGCGGCGACTTTCAAGCGCGCTTTATGGAAGCTTGCGGATAAAATAGAGGCGAAGATCGATGAATTGCCCATCCGGTCTAAAAGAGATATTCCGAAGCTGATCGTAAGGTACGCTGTGCAGCATAATGTCACCCGTATTGTGATGGGGCATTCCAACCAGACGGTTTGGCAGGATTTGATCAAGGGATCCATTGCGAATGCCTTATTGAAGCAAATCCGGAATGTGGACGTATTCTTTGTGGCGGACCGTTCCGAAAGCGACGGAGAGCGTCTTCTGCCGACCCGGCAAACTTCAGCCAGCCACGAATCGGACGCGTTTCACCGGTTAAGCGATCAGGAAATGATGCACAAGATTGAATCCATTCGCCGGGGAACTTTTAAGGTGTACATCGGCGCCGCTCCCGGTGTAGGCAAAACCTACAAAATGCTGCGCGAAGGAAACGATCTTCTGAAGAAAGGCATTGATGTCGTGATTGGCTTGCTGGAAACCCACGGACGTCAGGAAACGCTTGAGCAGGTTGGCGCTCTTACGGCCATTCCGCGACTTGCCGCTGAATATCACGGAACCGTGCTGGAGGAAATGGACACTGAGGCTATACTGAGGCGCAACCCGGAGGTCGTGCTGGTTGATGAGCTGGCGCATACCAACATTCCGGGCAGCAAGAACAAAAAAAGATATATGGATGTCATGGAGCTTCTTGACGCCGGTATCTCGGTCATTTCGACCGTGAATGTTCAGCATCTGGAAAGTCTGAATGATGCGGTGGAACAAATTACGGGAGTCCGTGTCAGGGAGACGGTTCCGGACCGCATTCTGCAGAACGCGGACGAAGTGGAGCTTATTGATGTGACTCCGAGGGCGCTTCAGCAGCGCATGAAGGAAGGGAAAATCTATGCAAGATCCAAGGTGGATCAGGCCTTGGGCCATTTTTTCAAGATGGGGAACCTGATTGCCCTCCGGGAACTCGCTTTGCGTGAAATCGCCGATGATGTGGACGAACGTTTGGAAGCGTGGGAACGAGACGGTTCGCTGCGAGGACCGTGGCGGCGCAGGGAAGTTATTTATGTGTGCGTAACGCTGGGGCAGGGAGCTGAACGGCTGATACGCCGCGGCTTTCGGATCGCTTACCGTTTAAAAGCCACCTGGTATGTAACGTATGTTCAGGATCGCAGACTGATTGGAGAAGAACAGAAGCGTCGGCTGAAAGAGCTGAAGGAATTGACGGAACGGCTGGGCGGACATTTTAAAATGATTGAGAACGGAAACTTCAAACGGGTAGCTTATCTTCTGCTGGAGAGATCGAACAAACTAAACAGTACCCAGATTATTATGGGACAATCGGGACGCTCGTGGCTGCGGAAATGGCTGCGCGGAGATGTGACCGGGGAGATTTTGCGGTCGGCCCGTCATGTTGACGTACTTGTGGTAGCGGACTTCGCTCGGGAGCAGAGGAAGTAGGGAGAGGTGGAATGTCTTGTAAAAGAACAACTGGCTGTTGTCAGGCTAAAGTTGGCCCGCCATATGCTCTTTACTCAAAACCGGCTGTTTCGCAAACAGCCGGTTTTAGAAAAGAGGGGGGATATGTAGCTGGGTGCTATTTGCAGCAGAGCGCTCCTTCGCCGGATTCCAGCTTGGATTTCAAACTCGATAACACCTGTTCCCATGCTTGTACATGCCATTCCTTTGCCTGTTCCCATTCTTCAGAGCCTTTCCAGCCTTCGTGCTTCACGGTCACCTTTGTCTCACCGTTCAGTGATTGGAAAGTAATATTTGAATTATATTTCGCCAATGCGACCGAAAATTCTTCTACTTTGCTCTTTTAATTACATAACTGAATAACATTCAGGTTAAAATAATAATTGACAACTACAACAGTTGTGTTTTATAAATAAGTCAGGTGATAAAAATGGAAATGAAGCAAATCCAACAGCATGTAAGCGTAAGAGAGATTCTCCAACTGCTTGTTCGCCGATTTGGGCTTCTGCAAAAGGACGGAGCCCAGTGCTGCGGTGTGACGGTGATTCAAAGTCATATCCTGTATGAACTGGAGCGCCGCCCGAGTATATCCTTGAATGAGCTGTCTCAGCTTCTTTCGATGGATACCGGCGCGATCAGCCGCCAAATTCAGCAGCTTGTTGAGCTCGGGCTGATCAACCGAATCCCCGATCCCAAGGATCGCCGGTATGTGGTGCTTTCTCTGACTGAAAAGGGGACTCGGCAGAGCCGGGAAATCGCCGTAACGATGGAAAGCTATGTGCAAAGCATCTTTCAATTCATTCCCGAAGATAAGCAGGAACAGGTGCTTGAAAGTCTTCAGATGCTGAGTGAAGCGATGAGCAAGAGCGCAAATTGCTGCACACCTCCTCTTTAATCGAGAGGAGATTATTTTTAGGGAAATAGTTGACAAAGTCAATTATTGTACTTGTTCGCTAAAAAGGGGGAGTTAAGCATGGTTCATATCCGGCGAGCAACCACAGCGGACCTTCCAGGGATTCGGCATATCTACAATCAGGGAATCAAGGACCGCATCGCTACGCTTGAAACAGATCCGAAAGACGAAGCATTTATGTCCTCTTGGTTCGAGAAGAGACAAGGACGGTACCTGGTCCTGGCAGCAGAAGAGGATGGAGCTATCGTAGGGTGGGCGTGCATCAATCCTTACAACTCTCGCTGCGCTTATAACGGCGTGGGAGATCTTTCGATCTATATCCACCGGGAACATCGCGGTCAAGGCATCGGTGCCAAGCTGCTGGGCGAACTGGAGCGAATCGGTAAAGAAGAGCGGTTTCACAAGTTTGTTTTGTTCACTTTCCCTTTTAACAGACTCGGGCAGGGGCTGTATCGGAAGACAGGATATCGGGAAGTCGGGGTTTTCCGGAACCAGGGTTTGTTGGATGGGAAATTTGTAGACGTTATGGCCATGGAGAAAATTTTATAATAACCATTAGGAGGAATTTGAAATGAACATTTTCAGAAAAATGATGGGCAGAACAACCAATAACCAAGGCGGATGCTGTGGGGTGGAGATTAAAGAAGTGACGGCAGAGGAACAGGCAGCTGCTTCAAACGATTGCTGCAGTACGGAAAAGCAAGTAACCGGCGAGTCTTCCTGCTGCAGCACGGAGACAAAGCACGAGCGGCAGTCCTCAGACAAAAATTAACGCCAATTAGGCTTGCTAAACAAAATAAAACGAGGTGCTGTCTATGTGGTTAAAGGTGCTTAACGATTTCTTTTCCATCGCTTTGGAATTAACGATATTGTTTGTGGTCATTTCGTTCTTGATCAGCTTGCTCCAAAGTTTCATTCCATATGACAAGATGCAAAAGTATTTGTCGGGCAAAAATTTGCCCCTGGGCGTCGCGGCTGCCTTGGTCTTCGCGTTTATTACGCCATTTTGCTCCTGCTCCACGATTCCGGTTGTGGTGAACTTGCTGAACAAGAAGGTTCGTTTTGGCGTCGTGATGGTCTTCTTATTCTCTTCCCCGGTGCTTGATCCGACCATTATTACATTAATGGGAGCTATTCTGGGAATTAAAGTGGCTGTTGCTTACACCGTCATTACGTCTGTTCTATCCGTCATCATCGGCTTTGTGCTCGAAAGATTAGGGTTTGAATCGGCGGTAAAGAACGTAGTCGTGACGGGATATCAGGAGCATCAGTCCAAATTCAGTTTGAAACAGGCTGCCAAAGAGACCCTCGTGCTCATAAAAACCGTCTATCCCTATCTGATCATCGGCGCGGCTATTGGCTCCGTTATTCACGGGCTTGTCCCGACAGAGTGGATTTCCCGTTATCTCGGCGGCAGCGAGTGGTGGCTTGTCCCGATCGCGGCCATTATCGGTATTCCTCTCTATATTCGGCTTTCGACCATGATTCCGTTGTCCCAAATTCTGATCATGAAAGGAATGGCGATTGCGCCCGTCATGTCGCTGATGATCAGTTCGGCAGGCGCAAGCTTGCCGGAAGTGACGCTGCTTAATTCGATTTTCCAAAGACGCCTGGTCGTAGCCTTCCTGATTTCGGTATTTTGCATGGCGACACTATCGGGACTGCTGTTCTATATGATTTGAGTCCTGGGCCATATGCGCACACTCGCCTTATGTTCTTTGAGCTCATATGGAGGCGGGTTGTGCGATTTCTTTCAGAAGGTTTTCACTGCTCTTTTCCAGCTGCATCGGGAAAAGAGCTGTTTTCTCCGGAGCCAACGCCTTCAACTCGGCGAATACGGCGGAGGAGGCGTAAATTTTATCTGACCGCTCAAGCGCGTTCGACAGCGGCTGACGCTCATCCAGGCCGAAAGCGTCCGAACGGATTTGCGAAATGCCGGCATCCCGGACCCGGGTGGCCATCCACTCGCCGCCGGTTTTGCCAAGACAGACAAAGCTTACGGAGGTCTCCGGCTTAAGGCGCGCCATTTCAAGAAGGAAGGCGGTATCCACAGCCGCGCCAATGACAATTATCTTTTTATCGTACCTTGAAAAAAGCTTCCGGACCTCTTCGGCATGATTCAAGGTTGTAACCACAACATCGGAATGATGAACGGCTTCCGATCCCCGGCTGTCATCTCCGATCAAGTCCTCCAGGAAAGCTGTCTTGACCTCGCCGCCCGTTACGCGCTGGATCTCGCCCCGATAGAAAAGATGGTCGTGTCCCCGGCATTCGACAAATAGAATGCGCAAGCGCCCGGACGGCTGATTGTTGCTGAGCAGGGTGTAGGCCAGGCCGGCAACAAACAAAGCGTTCAAGTTGATGCCGCCGGTTTTAGCCTCTTCGATTGTTTTGATCAGGATACGTTCCATGGGAAGGCGTTCTCTGCGCAGCTGCTCTGTCTCCGCGCCATTTGCAACCTGGGTGCCGCGCCCTTTTTGCATGGTCACCAGACCTTCGTCCCGCAGCTGGTTATATACCCAATTTACCGTATTCCGATTCAGATGAAGCAAGTCTGCCAATTGGCTTGCCGAAGGGAGCATGTCCCCCGGCTTGATGCGGCCGATTCCGATCAACCATTTCAATTGTTCCTTGATTTGCGTATTTACGCTGAACGATAGATCAGGATCGACCTTTAGAAGAAGTTCATTTTGGTCCACCAATAAACCTCATTTCATAGTTATCTAGTCATTAATAATATTGTACATCCAATGGAGGGGAAAGTACAGCTCGCGAAATATGGGATGGTAATTGAGAATTGACAAATTAAACATTGTATTATATACCTAAATTACTATTTAACTATGAATATGGAGATGGTGGAAAGTGAATAGACGGTTAAGGGGTTATTTTGCGAAAATGAACGGGGCGGGGAGAAGTCCGCTCAAAGTGCTGCCGCGGAATGCGGCAATTGGAGCTGTGGGAGGGTTTATTGCCATTGCGATCCTGGCGGTGCTGACGGATTTTACGCCTGAGGTCTGGATTATGGCTCCGTTTGGCGCAAGCTGTGTGCTTGCTTTTGGGGTATGGGACGCTCCCTTGTCCCAGCCGCGGAATATTATTGGCGGACATGTCGTATCGACATTGACAGGCTTGACGCTATATCACCTCTTCGGCAAAGGAACCCTAATTATGGCGATTGGCGTCGGTTTGGCGATCGGACTTATGATGCTCACCAGAACGACTCATCCGCCGGCAGGAGCGGATCCGCTTGTTGTCATCATGGCTGGCAGCGGATGGTCGTTTCTCTTTGCTCCCGTTCTCATAGGGGCTGTTGTTATTGTTCTGGTTGCGCTTCTTGTGAACAATCTGGATAACAAGCGCCGGTACCCTACATTCTGGTTGTAATGTACCGAAGAACTACATCCTTTAAACTGTTTCAAAGGGCTTTATGGCGAGGCTGCGGAAGAACCTTCTGCGCCTGCGTTACGCTTTCTATCTTATCCACCGAGAGGACGCCCTCTTCAAGCGAGGCTAGGAGCTAAGGGGGCGGTGAATCGGTGACTTCCTCGTCATTCAGTCAAAAATCCTTCCCTGTAAAGACCCAATTATGTTAAAATAAAACAGAACGTATGTTTGTATAATAGGAGTGAAATCATATCTACGATCGCATACAAAACGTTGCAAATTGAAATCAAAAAAGGTCACCGCTTATTCCCCTACTTTGAGCGGATGTGTCAGGAATCCAAGCATTTATTTAACACGACCAACTTTTACATCCGTCAAGTTTTCACGGCTTTCCGGCAGGAGAAGCCCCTCCAACCGTTGCAACAAGAGGTGCTGGACACGCTGAATCGATACATCGGGGTCATGAATGAAAGACAGCTCCAAGCTTATCAGTCGAGAGTCGCGTTGACGGAAGAAGCTTTCACATCCAAAGCCAGCTTTCTGGATCACGACCCGTTGCCCGGATATGAAGAAGGGAAGACATGGGCGTTCTCAGGAAAGCGGATCAAACGTGGCTTATATCAAAGCCTGCAAGGTTTAATCCATGCAGATGTGAACGGTGCGGCGAACATTTTACGAAAAGTAGTCCCAAAAGCTACGGCTTATGGGATAGAGGGGTTGGACGGTAATCAGCCCGTCAACGTGTCAACTCCACTGGTGTTAAGCATTCGGTAGTTACGATTGACACACCAGAAACCCCCACTCCAACCGAAGCGTTAGCGGAGGTAAGTGGCGGGAGTATTCATTTGTACTCGCTTCTCAGGATGAAAGGGAAAGGCTGAAGGAGTTGAAGGACCGGGTTACAGGCCGATCCTTTCAGCTCGGGAAGTGAAGGGGAGCCTGTCAGATCGTTTCCTGAAGGCGTTTGGTAGCGATAAATTCGATAATTTCATAGTCGGCAATCTGTTTGATCCAAAACGGATCTTCTTTAATAATTTGCTCAAGCTCATCTTTCGATACTTGATCCGCTATGATGACCCCGCCATTTCGGGGAACTTTTGGGCCCGAAGCCAGAAAGACCGATTTTTCATAATACTTGTCGAGAAACTTGATGTGCTCATCTCTCGTTTCATTTACTTTTTCAATGGCTGCCTTATACTTCAAACTAATGATAAACAAATGCCTCACCTTTTTCGCTGTATATTTATTCCGAATAATCGGATTGCCACAAGATTTCAGGTTCAAACGGGCTTACTCGTTATGTAAAATCTTGTTTATAGTTTCTATTATGCCACCACTCTGCCTCGAGCTCCAGTCCATCCGAAACCGGACTTGATGACGGCGCGGTTTAATTTACAAAATGCTGTACGCTCTATTACGTTGCGTTAACAAACGGGGAGTAGTATAAATTTGTCAAATTCAATCGTGAGAGGCAGGGTAAGGAATGAAACGCAAACGGAAATGGAATAAGAGATTACTGGCGCCGGTGCTTGGACTGGCCGTCGTATTACCGGCGGCGCTGCCGATCCATGCAGCCTCAATCCAGGCGACCGTGAAATCTATCGAATTCATTGGTATGGCCGCTCCTGCAGATGCGAAGCAAATGGCGCAGGTTTATTCCGGCGCATCGGTGAAAGTCACTTACAGCGACAATTCCGTCAAGACGTTCCCGCTGACGTACAAAACGCTGTTCAAGTCCACGGATTCGATCGGCGGAACGATCGCAGGCGTCTCGGTCGACGCTAAAGGCAAGCCGATCATGGATACGAGCGTTCCGAACAACCCGGTGCCATTCGTCTCCGACTCGCCGGACGCCAACAGCCTGTTCCAGGTGCCGGGCATGAGCCCGACTGGACTCAGCGGCAACGCGCTGTCGCTTGTCACCCACTATGAATACATTACGGCCAACAACGCGGGTAAATCCGCATACGGCATTGTGCCGGCGAGCATGAGCCTGACGAAGCTGGACCAGAACAAGAAGACGGGCGAACTGACGCCTACAGAATTGAACAAAATCGATTTCTCCGGTGTGGCCGGACTTTGGATTCCGTGCAACGGCTCGCTGTCGCCATGGAATACGCATCTAGGCAGCGAAGAGTATGAGGCGGATGCGCGCGCTTATGAGGCCGATCCGAAGCAGACTTATGTAGGTTCGTTCGTACAGAACTATTACCAGGATACGACCAAGGTCGGCAATCCGTACAACTACAACTACATCGTTGAAGTGACCGTGAACAAGGACAACACTTCGAGCGTCGTCAAGCACTACAGCCTGGGCCGCTTCTCGCATGAGCTGGCTAAAGTAGCGCCTGACAACAAGACGGTTTACTTCGGCGATGACGGCGGCAACACGATGCTGTTCATGTATGTAGCCGACAAGGAGAAGGATTTGTCCAGCGGCACGCTGTACGCGGCCAAATGGATCCAGACGAGCGCGGCGAACGGCGGCTCCGCGAATCTGCAATGGATCAAGCTGGGCCATGCCAGCGACAGTGAAGTGAAAAGCTATATTGACCAAGGCTTGAAATTCAGCGATCTGTTTGAAACGTCCGACAAGCCAGCGGACGGCTTCAAGGCGATCAAGACATATCCAAGCGGGAAAGTCGAGTATTTGAAGGTGAAACCGGGTATGGAGAAAGCTGCTGCTTTCCTGGAATCCCGCCGCTATGCCGCACTGCTCGGCGCAACTTCCGAGTTTAACAAAATGGAAGGCGTTACGCTAAACGTACAAGACAAGAAAGTTTACGTTGCGATGTCCTATGTCGAGAAGGCGATGGAGAAGGATGCCAAGGGCACGGATCCAGTCGATGACATTCATGTAGACAAAATTTCCGCCGGCGTTACATATGAGCTGGCCTTGACCGGCGGCCAGAAAGACAAGAATGGAGCGGCGATCGACAGCGCCTACGTGCCGCAGACGATGAAGGGCCTCGTATGGGGCGAAGATCTGGCGACGCCTGACGCCAAGGGCAATACGGCGGCCGACGACAAGGTCGCGAATCCGGACAATGTGTCTTACTCGGAGCAGCTGCGTACGTTGTTCATCGGTGAAGACAGCGGCAAGCACGCCAACAACTACGTATGGGCGTACAACATCGACACGCATCGGCTGTCCCGCATCCTGAGCACGCCATCCGGCGCGGAAGCGACCGGCCTGCAGGTCGTGGACGATCTGAACGGCTTTAGCTACGTGATGAGCAACCTGCAGCATCCGGGCGATGAAATGATCGTTCCGGAGCCGCTGAAAGCTGAAGTTCTGCACAATATCGACATGAACTTCAATAACCGCAAGTCCGGCATGGTGGGCTATCTGTCCGGCTTGCCAAGCATGAAGCAGTTGAAGGACGACGCTCCGGTGCTGTCCGGAGGGAACAAAGCCGTAGACAAATCGCTAATCGTACTGCGCGACGAGACGAAAGCGGCAGGGGCAACGCTGGAGTGGCACGGGAAGAATAAAGAAGTCGTCGTGACCAAGGGAACGCACAAGCTGACCCTTCGCGTCGGCGCGAAAACCGCCCTCATCGATAGCGTGACCGTTAATCTTCCGGTTGCCACACAGGTCGTGAAGGGTAAGGTCATGTTCTCTGCCAGCGTCTGGAACCAGTTCGCAGAGACGTAAGCAGCGCTTCCAGAGAAACCTGAAATTTAGACGCAAGACCAAGCGGAGAGACCGCCCGGTTCGCTGGGTGGTCTCTCCTTTCTACCAGGGGAAAGGGGAATACCTGTTGTGAGAACAAGACAAGTAGTCGGTACGACAGCCCGATTTGGAGGCCCGAAACTATGGACCGCTGTGGCGGCCCTTCTGCTGGCAGGTATGCTGATGCTGCCGGCAGACGCGTACCAAATGGATATGGGGAGCTCCGGCGAGGCAGGCGAAGGCGCGGGATTGCAGGTTACGCTGGATGGTCGTCTGCTGCCGAATCCGGCGATCGAGAGCAGCGATCTGGGCGAAATCCGGCTGCAGGTGCGCGACGTGGCGGAGGCGATGAACCTGCCGGTCAAATGGGATGCAAGGCACCATGCGGTCATTGTTGGAGACGGCATGTACCCGGAGGCGAACGGAGGCATGAACGCGGGCATGCATCAGGAGAGCGGGGCCCTGAAGCCGCATACGATGGGAAACAGCATCGTTTGGAACGGCAGACTGCTGGCTGCTGACCTGGAGCCGATGCTGATCAACCGGTCCATGACGGTTGTTGCGGATTCGCTTGCGGACGCGATCGGCCTAGCCTACAAGTTTGACGCCGGACGGCACCGGATTCAGCTGACGACCGCGCAGGCGTCCGAGCAGTTCAAGACGGGGCTTGGGCAGGTAGAGGACGTCCTGCACGGGAAGGGCATGACGCCGGATATTGCGGCGGACGGCACGAAGGAGTTCACGCTGACCGCGGAGCTGCACGACTGGGCGCCGGTGAACGGCGTGCTGACGACTGCCTGGACGTTCAACGGCCAGGTGCCGGGGCCGACCATCCGGGTGACGGAGGGCGACCATGTCCGCATCCATTTCATTAATCGGCTGCCGGAGCCGTCAACCGTCCATTGGCATGGTATTCTGCTGCCGAATGAGATGGATGGCGTACCGGGACTGACACAGGATGCTGTTCAGCCCGGCGGCTCGTTCGACTATGAATTTACGGCCAGCCATGCGGGAACATTCATGTACCACTCGCATTACGACGACATGAAGCAGATCGGCAGCGGCATGTACGGCGCATTCATTATCGACCCCAAGGCGACGGCTGTCCCGGCGGGAACCGGCGATCTTACGGCACAAACGAAGTACGATCACGATTATACGATGCTGCTGTCCGGTTTCCACGTGAACACGGCGATGGAAGAGGAGCAGGATTATTTTACGATAAACGGGGTTAGTTACCCGGATACGCCGCCGCTTGATGTCAAGAAGGGCGATACCGTGCGAATTCGGCTCATTAACATAGACACGATGGAGCCGCATACGATGCACCTGCACGGCATGGATTTTGCGCTCGTTGCCCGAAACGGCAGTCCGCTGAAATCGGTGGAGACGATGAACACGGTGCTGATCGGCCCCGGCGAGACAGCGGATATTGCACTGCGCGCCGAAGCGATCGGCAAATGGGTGTTCCACTGTCATATTCTTGACCATACCATGAACGGCGGTGATATGAGCACGGGTGAGATGGGCGGATTGATCAGCCTGTTGAACGTAACAGAATAGATAGGGGAATGTGACCGTCCGGAGCTTTATTTTACGTTCCGGACGGTTTATCTTGGCCTTTTATCGGTCTGCTTTTTGGCGTATCCTTAAATGAACCGTTTAAGGTGCCGAAGGAAGGCAAACTTCGATTGTGGTTCCTTCGTTTTCTTTACTGAATACAGCTACCGTTCCATGATGATTCTCAATGATTTTCTTGCTGACCATGAAGCCGAGCCCGGTTCCTTTTTCCTTTGTCGTGTAAAAGGGTTGCCCGAGTCTGGAGAGAATATGTGCGGGAATCCCGCATCCATGGTCCATAAACCGCAGCAGTATGGTATTTTCATCCTTTCTTTTTAGCTGAATGATGACGGTTCCTCCATGCGGCATGGCTTCAATCGCGTTTTTGATGAAGTTGATGCAGACTTGTTTCAATTGATTCTCGTCGCACAGAATGCGGGAGGTGCCGGGCTCAAATTCCGTTACGATCTCGACATTGTTCATAATAGCCTGCGTGTCCAATAAAGTGATGACTTGGGCCAGAAGCACTTGAATATTCTTGCGTTCAAAGTGAACCAATTGGGGTTTTGCTAAAATGAGCAGCTCGCTGAGGATCATCTCAATGCGCTCAATTTCCGAAGACATAATATCGTAATACAGCCGTTTCTCGGTGATTCCTGATTTCATGAGCTGCACGAAGCCTTTGATCGCCGTGATCGGGTTGCGGATTTCATGAGCGATGCCCGCAGCCAATTGACCGGCGATCGACAGCTTTTCTGAATTGATCAATATTTGTTCCGCTCGCTTGTAGGCCGTCATATTCCTGAAGTTAATAGCCCAACCGCTATGGTTCCTGGCTTCATCCAGCAGCGGGAACAAGGATATCGTTACGGGAATCTCAATGCCGTCCTTTCTCCTTCTGGTAGCTTCAACCGAATGGGGCTTCAATTGGTTTAACGCCGAGATGAGCTTGGGCTTGTAGCCGCCCGGGATATTTGGAAGATCAAACACGACGGATCCAACAAGCTCCGAGGACAACCATCCGAACGTTTCTTCAAAGGCCCGGTTTACTCTTGCCACCCTGTATTCCGTGTTTATGATCAGGACCGGATCGATGTTATGGTTGATATAAGACTCCAGCTGCTGTTTGGTTGCGAGCAATTTCTGTTCCGCCTGCTTCTTCTCGCTAATATCGCGGCATGTCCCCGCTATTCCGATAATATGCCCGTTTGTGTCCCGTACAGGGGATAATGTTAGGGAAGTCTCGACCAAACTGCCGTCTTTACGCAGCCGAACCGTCTCGTAACCGGTAATCGAACGTCCGGACAGAACTTGCCTGTGAAGCTCGGTGATTTGATCCCGGAGATATTCCGGTACGATGGGCAACCTCTTGTTTATAATTTCTTCAGAGCGCCACTGAAACAGCCTCTCGAAGGCGGGGTTCGTCTCCAGAACAACTTCTTCGCAGTCAACGAGCCAAATGGCGTCCGCATTATTCATGAGGAAGGATTCCAGTCTTTCTTTCGTCGTCCTCAGTTCGTCTTCCGCTTGTTTGCGCATTGTAATATCCCTGCTGACGCACAAAATCTGCACAATACGGCCATCTTCATTGCAAATGCTTTTGACGGTGGCCTCGAGCCAAACGTAATGCCCCCGCTTGTGGCGAACCCGGCGCAGGATCCTGTCGACATCCCAATTATGGAGGGTACCGGACATTAGCAAAGCGTTCAGATCTTCCGGATGCCAATTGTCGGTCATCAATGTACCGATCACTTCATCCGTCTCATAACCGAGCAAATGGCGGACAGCGGGCGAAGCATAGCGGATAACCCCGTCAGGATCGGCAAAGGTAATGACATCCTGGGCATTCTCCGAAATAATACGGTATAATTTTTGGCTTTCCTCAAGCCGGGCGATCATTTCCATCCGCTCGGTAATATCCCGGGATACGGTGATGATCTCTTTGATTTGATTCGTGACCGGATCCGGCAGGGCGATGGCAATCGCTTCAAGCCACAAATAGTTGCCATCCTTTTTCCGCAATCGAAAAATGCTGCCCGACTGCTTGCCGTCTTGAAGAACGGCTTTTTGCGCCTCAATTCCTTTTTGAAAATCATCGGGGTGCAGATACTGAAACCCTGGCTTGCCAATCATCTCTTCGGGAGTATACCCCAGAACTTCATAACAGGAAGCGGATGCGTCCAGATAAGTGCCGTCCAGGCTATGTATGGTGATAAAATCGAAACTATGATCTACAACGGACTGGTAGAGCAGATTTCTCTCATGCAAAAGGCGTTCTTTCTCCAGCAAGCTGTTCTCCGCGTGCCTTTGTTCGGTAATGTTGATGAATTGTGCAATAAAAAATGGAGAACCAGTATCATCGTCGCTGACTAGCGAAACAGCCAGTATGACCCATACGGTATTTCCGTCTTTGTGAAGGTACCGCTTCTCCATCTGATAGGACTCCCGTTCGTAGCGGAGCAATTCGGCAATAAGCTTGTCATCAAGCTCCCGGTCTTCCGGATGCGCGATTTCCTGGAAGCTCATTTCCTTCAATTCGGATTTGGAATACCCAAATATGGAGCAGACCGCCGAATTAACCTTGAGGAAGCTTCCATTCGCTGCTACGAGAGCCATGCCAATCGGAGAATATTTAAAGGCCTGAATAAATAGAGACTCATTTACCGACTTGTAGTCAAATGACATTAGCATACCTCCGATTCAGGACAGATTAACTTGAAGGAAATTTTCTAGCTGAGTTCTCGTTTTTCCTGCTTTATCTGTTCGAATTTTGCGTTTTTGGCGAAAAGGGGGATTCATAGAAAAAAAGGGGATTAACTTTGAATTTGCTCAAAATAGTTTAGAAGGGGTATTGAACTGGGAACAGCCGGAAAATTGGGGGCGGCGGGTTTTGCAGCCCTTAAGCGGATCGTGGAATAAACAGGGATGACTTGAACAAGAAACAAGGCCGCGGAGGATCGTGCGGCCTTGTTTACGTTCAGCATTATAGCTGGAGCCTAGCAGAAAAAAACGTATATTTATCCATTTCATATGTTCTTCCCGTACGCGCTGGCGGTAATCATGTCCGAAAGCTCCGCTTTTTGTGATTGGTAATCCTCGGGCGTCAGGCTCCCCTCCTCAAGCCGCTTGCTGAGCAGTTTGTTCATTTCCGACGTTTGCAAGTCAATGACCGCTTGAACATCTGCCTGATTCGCTTCGGCAATGTCGGCAAGCGATTTTCCGTCGAAGAGCGCCTCGTAAACCTCGTTATCGTCCGCTGCGCCTAAAGTCTGCAGAAACGGATCTGCAGGCGCCAAGGCCGGAAACTCGGTAGTAAAGGCGGGAGGAAAGGGATAGAGGAGCCCGGTTTTTCCATCCGGGTTTAACGCGGCGCGGGCTCCTGTCTGCTCCTTCCAAAGCGCCCCTCCGATTGTAAGGGTCAGAGCCATCGTACTGATGATCCAGATACGGTAACCGTTCTTGTTCATGCTTGATCCTCGCTTTCTTCTTCAGGTTCCTGACAACAGCTTACCCCGCTTGTCTTAAAACAAGTTGAAAATCAAATAAAGATTGGATAAAAAATGAAACGGCTCCCGTCATAGGACGGGAACCGTTTTGGAGTTTATAGCCGTTTGTATGAACCAGTCCGACCTGCCGACCTGACCTGTCATTTCGAACTGCGCGCAATAAAGCTTTTGATCAGATTGTCACACCATTCGATGTAGAGGCGCTCATACTGTACGCCAAACTCAGCGACCGGAATGGTTGAAGCAATAGGATCGTCCGGATTGTCAGGATCAAGCCTTGCCGTCAGCTCCGCTACTTTCTCCGAATAAACGGCCAGCTTCTCTTCATGCCGTTTTTTGATTTCTTCGACCTGGGTTCTCATCTGCTCAGGATCTACAAGCCAGGAGTTGTATGCCTTGAGCAGGAAATCGTCACGAACATTTTCGACGCCACCTGGCTCTAACGTCCACCCGATTAAAGCGTCCCGGCCCGCCTCCGTGATCTCATACAGTTTTCGGGCGGGGCGGTAAGTGTGCTGCTCCACGCTTTGAAGCTTGACTAGCCCCTCAGCCTCCATTTTGGATAATTCAGGATAAACCTGATTGCTGCCGACCTTCCAGAAAGGACCTATCCGGCCGTTCATGTGCAGCTTGATATCGTAGCCGCTCAGAGGCTCCCGCGCCAATAAGGAAAGAAGGGCGTATCGTATCGAACTCATAAAAGCATCTCCTTGTCCCGAAACACATGACCATATTTGATAGGTTCATTCTAATCTATATTTGGTCTGCTTACAACTGCAAACTTAGGTTAAACTTAACTTATATTTGTGTTGACTCACAAAAATCTATAGGTTATATTTGACCTATATTAATATTAACCAAAAAATGAGAAGGGGAAAACTAATGAAAAAAGCAGTAATGATGTACTTGAAAAAACCGCAAACCAAAATTGCGGTGATTGTGGCGCTGATGGCCCAAATTATTTTTTGCGCGGTGTGGATGACAGCTTATGATGGTGTAATGGATCGGGTGGAGCATTTGAAAATGGCTATTGTCAATCAAGATGGAGAGGCTGGAAGCAATATTCAAAAGCAATTGCAAACCAATCTGCCGTTTGAAGTTGTGGCGCTTACCCCGGAGCAGGCAAAGGATGAACTTTTAAAACGAAACATTCATTTGATACTCACCATTCCTAAACATTTCGGCGAAGCTTTGACAACGCCCGGAATGCAGGCCAAGCTTGCATATACGCTCAATGAATCCAATCCGCAGTTGACGAAAAGCGTGATGCAAACCTTGATCAGCCGGATCACGAATGAAATGAACAGCAGCGCCGCCCTCCAAGGCACGCAGCTTGTGCTGCAGCAGTTGAATCTGCCTGCCGATCAAGCGTCCAAAACGGCCCAAAGCGTTCTCAGCAAGGTCGATTCCCGGGTGCAATCCTTGAATCCGGTTGAAGGCATGCATAACCAAATGGTTCCGATGATGCTGGTGCTCGCTTCTTATGTAGGCGCCATGCTGATGGCCATGAATATCCACCAGGTATCGGAAACGATCGGCTCCGCCCTTTCCAAAAGACAGCATTTGGCGTTCCGCTTCATCATCATCATTGTCGCAGCTGCCCTTATATCTATTGCCGGTTCCTCGCTGATCGCTGCTCTCGGAGGGCAAATGGAAAGAGGCTTTGGCTTGTTCTGGCTGTTCCATTTCCTGACCCTTGTAACCTTTATGTTCTTTGCGCAAATGTTCCTGGTCGTGTTCGGTATGGCCGGAATGTTCCTGAACATGGCTGTACTTTCGCTGCAGCTCGTCACCTCCGGGACGATCGTGCCGAAGCAAATGCTGAGCAGCTTCTACCAATCGCTGGGCCATTTCCTTCCGGCAACCTACTCTGTCGAAGGAATCATGAATTTGCAGTTTGGCGGTATTCATACGGAGAACGATGTATGGATGCTTCTGGTTACGATTGCGAGCAGCTTGGTCATTACGATAGGGGCTGTGGCTATCAAAAAGCAGCGCAACACGCTTCAAGTATCTGAAACTTCGGCTGCTCCCGAGGCTGCGTAAAGTTTTTTTCAGGCTGATAACGACTGATGAAAAACTAGAAAGCGAAGAGGCTGTCCCAGGGGCAGCCTCTTGGAGTATTACATTATCGCAGGATGCAGCGGCCCTTAAAGCTGCTTGCTTCCATATTCAAACCGGATGTCGGCAATCTTGCCGCCTGCAACAAAACCAATGTTTTGATACACCTTATCGAGCACAGTCCGGCAACAATTGCGCTGGCATATCCTTGCCTGCGCAAAGAAGGCGGGGTGTAAACTCCGTTGATGCGAGCATGCCTGGGGGAGCGGTGCGCAATGGAAGCCATCGAAAGGGGACGGCCGTCGACGATCCATAGATACAAGTTGCCTGCCGAATATTCTCACTCCTTAAATTTTTGCTACAAAGGATCGCCGTTTGGCAGCTCCTTTTTGGGGGATGACGCAGGAGCGGACAGACGCTCTCTGGCGATTTGAATAAACTGCTGCGCGGCGCGGCCTAAATATTTGTCCGCTCTGTATATAATCCCCATTTTCCTCAGCGGAGGATGGTCCGTGATCGGGATAATGCGCAGATCGGGAGCGGATATGGACTCGGCTAAAGGGTAGGTTTGTATCGTGGCTCCGATGTTCTCGCGAACAAATTGGAACAGCGACATATTTGAGCTTGTCTCCACAATGGTATTCAGCTCGACCCCGTGCTCCCTGCAGTGGTTTTCAATCCCTTCTCTTCCAATAAAGCCTTTGGGATACATAATCAGGGGCAATTTTTTCAGTTCTGCCAAAGAAATGGACTTGCTATCCGCCAGTTCATGCTGCTGTGAAACCAATAAAACATACTCTTCCTGATACAGTGGAATGATGACCAAACGGTCATCCGATGACAAAATCGGAGCAATTCCGATATCAGCCTCCATATCCAGCACCTGCCGAACGATTTCTACCGAGGACAAGGTCTTTAGAAGCACTTTGGGAAATTGGTGGTGGAAATCGATTAACAGAGGAGTCAGCCGGTAATCGAGCTCCGACGGAAGCAGGCTGATGGTCAATCGTCCTCCGTAATGCTCGCGAAGCTCGCTGATTTCGCTTTTGGCGTTCTCCATATTTTGAAAAATGTCCTTGCAGTGCTTGAGCAGCACCGCCCCGGCTTCGGTGAGCGAGATGCGTTTGCCGATGCGGTCAAACAGGGGAACCCCGATTTCATCCTCCAGCGCTTTGATCTGCAGGCTCAGGTTCGGTTGGGAAATCCCCATTTTTTCAGCCGCCTTCGTAAAATGCAATTCCTCGCAAACCGCCATGAAATAGGTCAAGTGTCTGAACTCCACCGTTATCACACCCCAATCATTTGTAATATAAATGATTATAATTTAGATCATTGAATTGATCAATTTTAAAGTTTGAAATACAATGGGGTGCAAATTCGAAGCGAGGAGAATCTGACGATGAAAAAATATTCCGCGTTATTGATGGGAGCCGCTCTGTTTGCGGCCTCGCTGAACCTGCGCCCGGCCATTAACTCCGTACCGCCCATTCTGGATGCGATTTGTAAGGAGCTTGGCATAAGCGCTCTTGTTGCCAGCCTGCTCACTTCCATTCCGGTCCTCTGCATGGGCATTCTGCCGCCGCTTGCCGTCAAGCTGGGACAACGCTTTGGAATCGAACGGATCATAACCTGGGCGCTCGCTATTATTGGTGCAGGCACTGTCCTAAGATTTTGGGCAAACTCGGCATTCATTCTGCTGATTACCGCATGCATTGCCGGAGTCGGTATCGCGGCTGCCAGTCCGCTATTATCCGGCTTCATCAAGAAGCACTTTCATGCCAAAGTGCCTTTGATGATCAGCCTCTATACCGTTGCGATGGCCGTCGGGGCTACAATCGCTTCCGGCTTGTCGCTCCCGCTGCAAAACGCGCTGCATACATGGAAGAGCTCGCTCGGAATATGGGCGATTCTGGCCGCTGCCGCGTTGTTGATCTGGGGAAGTCTTCTGTTCCAGATAGAACGGCCTAACGGGCGCGCCCAGGCAAGCGAAAGGATTAAGCTTCCATGGAGCGACCGCAAAGCCTGGCTGTTCACATTGTCATTTGGCCTGATGGCGGTGCTGTTCTATTCCATAACGGCATGGCTGCCGCAAATCATTCAAGGCTTGGGCTACAGCAAGGAGTATGCGGGCAGGATATTTACCGTTTTTTCGGTGACCCAGATCCCGCTTGGCTTGCTGCTCCCCGTGCTTCTTGGCAGAATTCCATCCCGGCTTTTCTGGCTGCTGACCGGTTCAGCCGTCATGCTCACTGGATTCCTGATGCTCCTGTTCTCCATACAGCCCTGGCTTGCCGCTATCCTGATCGGCTTCGGGCCGGGCATTCTGTTCCCGCTCAATCTGCTTCTTCCGATCGAAGCGGCTGGTGACGCGAACCAGGCTGCCGCATGGTCGGCGATGACCCAATCGGTCGGATATGTGCTCGGAGCGCTCGGTCCGATCCTGTTCGGCTGGATTCATGATTTGACCGGAAGCTACTCTTTGATCGTAACGGGGCTGATCATCGTCGTTTTGGTTATGGTCCTGGTTCAGCTTGGAGCTGTGCAGAGAAGGGAGCCGATATACCAATCGGCAGGCTGAAGAAACCTGCTTCAGTGACAAAAGCACACACCTGGGAAATAGAAGCTCATATGTTAAACATAGGATAATTATTATTGGCGATTGCGTAAGGTCTTGGTTATATTATTGATGAAGCATAGAAATAGACCGGGAGGAATGACGATGACGAAACCGGCCGACAGGAGCGGACAGCAAGCATCAGCCCCGGATGATGTACGGGAATATATCAAGCGGGTGCTGAATTTGATCGAAAAGAAAGAGGTCAGCGAGGAAGAAGCGGCGTGGATTACCAAAGAGACGGTCGAAGGGTTTCGGGACTATGTAAACCCCGGGTTTCTGGAATACCGCAAGACCGTAACCAAGGACGGCCAATATGCCGCCGTCGAATGGTCCGACAGCGGCTCCTGCTTTCAGGACGTGAACGGGAAAAGCTACATTGATTGCCTTGGCGGCTTCGGCATATACAATGTAGGGCATCGTAATCCGAAGGTGCTGAAGGCGGTTTTGGATCAGCTGAACCGGCAGGCGCTGCACAGCCAGGATTTGCTTGACCCGCTGCGCGCCATGCTGGCCAAAATTCTGGAGCGCATTACCCCGGGCGACCTGAAATATTCGTTCTTCACGAACAGCGGGACGGAAAGCGTGGAAGCTGCGCTGAAGCTGGTCAGAATGTACAGCGAAAGGACAACGATTCTGGCCGCGACCCGGGCTTTTCACGGGAAAAGCCTCGGCTCGTTGTCTGGCACGGCCAAAGGCATGTTCCGAAGGCCGTTCCAGCCGCTGCTGCAGGGGTTTCGCCATGTGCCTTTCGGCGATATTGACATGATGCGCGCAACCTTCGCGGTCTGCGCCGAAACTGCCGACGATGTGGCAGCCGTTCTGCTGGAACCGGTGCAGGGGGAGGGAGGCATCATTCTTCCGCCGCCGGATTATTTGCGGCAAGTCAGGGAGCTGTGCGACGAATACGGCGCCCTGCTCGTCTTCGATGAGGTGCAGACGGGAATGGGCAGGACAGGCAAAATGTTTGCCTCTGAAATCTACGGCGTCGTTCCGGATATTCTTTGCCTGGCCAAGGCGTTCGGCGGCGGCATCATACCGGCCGGGGTGGTGGTTGCCAAAGAGAAGGTGTTCCGGAATCTGTTCGGCAACCCGTTCATGCATACAACTACCTTTGGTGGCAATCCGCTAGCCTGCGCAGCGGCAATCGCTACGATTGACGTGCTGCTGGAAGAGAGGCTGCCGGAGCGGGCAGCCAAGGCGGGCTCGTATTTTCTGGAGCAGCTTCGCGAGGCCGCCCGGGGACAGGAAGATAAAATTTTGGATATCCGCGGCATCGGTCTGATGATCGGCATTGAATTCCATAGGGACGAAGTAGGCTATGAGGCAGCCAAAGGCATGTTCGACAACGGCGTTCTTGTAGCGGGTACGCTGATCAATTCCAAGACGATTCGGATCGAACCTCCCCTTACCATTACAAAAGAGGAAATTGATCAGGTTGTTGCGGCTTTCCGCAAGGTTGTGCAGCAAATTGAAGCCTGACTTAGGAGTGGCATGATGTCGTATACCATAAACAGCAGACCGAAACTGGACGGCTTCCGGATGCCGGCCGAATTTGAACCCCATGAAGGGACGTGGATGCTGTGGCCGACCAGAACCGACACCTGGAGGCTCGGCGCAAAGCCCGCTCAGGACGCCTTTTATGCCGTGGCGCTGGCAATCTCGCAGTTTGAGGCTGTAAATCTCGGCGTCTTGGGCAGCCAGTACGAGCATGTGAGGTCCATTTTCCCGCCGGAAATCCGGGTGATCGAGCTGTCCTACAACGACGCCTGGATGCGGGACATCGGCCCGACATTTGTCAAGAACGACCAAGGGGAGGTTCGCGGCATCGACTGGGGCTTCAACGCCTGGGGCGGATTGAAAGGCGGTTTGTATTTTCCGTGGGACCAGGATTTGTTCGTGAAACAGAAGGTGCTGGACATTGAGCGGCAAAGCCGCTATGATGCAAGCCATTTCATCCTGGAGGGGGGCTCATTCACGGTGGACGGGGAAGGGACTCTGATCACGACCGAGCAGTGTCTGCTGAACGCGAACCGCAACCCCGACATGTCGCGGGAGGACATTGAAGGCCAGCTCAAGGATTATTTGAACGTGGAGAAAATGATTTGGCTGGAGCAAGGCATGCGGGACGATGAAACGGACGGCCATGTTGACGAAGTGGCGGCGTTCATCAGGCCGGGAGCGGTTGCGCTGAGCTGGACGGATGACGAGAACGACCCGCAATATCCGGTTTTGAGCAGCGCTTATGAAGTGCTGAAGAACGCTGTGGATGCCAAGGGGCGAAAGCTGGAAATCCACAAGATACACATTCCGGAGCAGATCGTCCTTTCCGACGAGGATGCCCGGCTTATCGACAGGGCCAGACAAAGCTACAGCCGGAACTCGGGCACGCGCCTGGCCGCCACCTACGTCAACTTCTACATTTGCAACGGGGGCGTGGTGATGCCGGCTTTCGGAGATCCCAGGGACCGCGAGTCGTTTGAGCACATACAATGCCTGTTCCCGGAGCGGAAGGTCGTACAGGTGAACACGAGAGAAATCGCCTACGGCGGAGGCAATATTCATTGTATTACACAGCAGCAGCCGAAGGCCTGAAAGGCTGAAGAAGCAGCAGTCCGGCTGCCGAGGTCAAGCAGGCGGCTGGCGGCGGCAGCAGCGTGGCTGCGCAGAAGACGGATGAAGTCGGTATGAAATGAATAGAAAAATAGAAGACAGCGGTCCTTCTTCCCGGATACTCCGTAGAGGGACCGCTGTTTTTCTTGCTGAGGCTGTTATGTATAATTTCGGATGACACCCGGCGCTTGAACCTTAAACTTTTACATACTGCATGATGCTGCGCCCTCTAAACAGGTGGATGGCATTTCTGCCGTTATGTTTTGAACTGTACAGCGCTTTGTCTGCCAGACTGAGCATTTCTTTCAGTGTGCCATGTTCAGGACCGGCTTCAATAACGCCAAAGCTGGAAGTGATGCGGATCGTTCCTGCAGGGGTGTGCAGCGGATTGTCGGCAATATCCTTCCGGATGATGTCCGCAAGCAATCCCGCCTCATCGAGCGTTAGTCCCGGCAAACAAAGGACAAATTCCTCCCCGCCATACCGTCCGAACAGATCTTCCTCCCGGAGGTGACGGCGGCAGATGCCCGTAACATGCCGGAGGGCATTGTCTCCCAATCATGTCCGTACCTGTCGTTGATCTTCTTGAAATGATCCAGATCAAACAGAATCAGCGACAGGGGCTCGTTCCGTAGGCAGTTTTTCTCCAGCGCCTCCCGGCTTTTCTCTATGAAATACCCGCGGCTCAAGGTTTGCGTCAAGCTATCGATCGTGGCCAGGTTGTGCAGCTTCTCCTGAAGAAGCGTCTGCTCCGTAACGTCGGTCAGATTGATCATGCTTCCGACGCACTTCCCGTCCCTTTTGGTGATCGAGGAGGAACGAATCAGGTAATAGCGAATTTGCTGTCAGTCGAACCATCTCAGCCGCTGTTCGCTGCCGATGAACGGATCTTTTTCGGCCCAATACCTCACCGCTTCCCCGCCGGCAGCTTCAAACAGCTCGTCAAGCGGTTTGCCGATTGCCGCTGCATTCAGGAACCCGATCATTTTCGAAGCGGCTGGATTAAAATCGACGATTCTTCCCGATAAGTCCATGACGAGTACGCCGTCCCGCATATGCTCAAACAGGCTTTCTCTCGCGAGAGGAGCAACGGTCAGCATGCCCCTCGTCCATATCGCCCAAAGATACATGGTGGAGGTTACGCTCATCAAGATGGGGACGGGATCAATTCCGTAAGGAGTAAGTCCCAATAAATATAAGAAGGATCCCAGAGCGGGAAGAAATATGCCGATAAGAAGGGTCATCATTTGCCACTGATAATTATGTCTTATCGTCTTCCATTTTCCGAGCATGATACAGCCGCTTGCAAGAAGGCATCCGCACGTGAAGCTCCCATGAACAATGTACCAGGGACCCATCGTAATTTCAGCAATAGGCGAAGGCGTTCCCGGGCGCAGGTGCAAATCGCGGTAAAACCAATGATGATAGTCGTTCGTAACAGCGAGGAGCGTTGTGATGAACGGAACGGCAAACAGAATAAACCGGTTTGTCCGGTTCAGCAGCTTATCGAGCCCGACAAAATACAGCACCAGAACAAGTTCGGCGGGGGCAATAAACGGCATGCCCAGATACTCCACTTTACTCCAGAAGGCGATTTCCCTCAGAGAGCCGCTTGAAAGCTCCAGCGCGTATCCGAAGATATAAACCGATGAAGCGGCCGCTATAATTATAAAAGCTTTTGTGCCTGGGAAATGGTTTCTTCTGTAATAAGCCAGCACAGCGAGCAGGACGTTCAGCACACCGGATAAGCAAATGATCACGATAAAGTCGGAAGTGAAAGAGCCCATCTACTAAACCTCCGCTCCACGGGAAGCGAAATCGGCAAAAAGGACGGTCCGGAGGAGGGTGGTCCAGAAGTCCGGAGCCTGTATTGTCTTTTGCATGAGGTCAATTGTCTCCCTATAAAAGATCTAGCTGATTAAATAGTATCATAATTCAATAAATAAGGAAGGCTTTGGCTTAGAGAAAGTATTGGTATGCTTGCCCCCGGGTCGGGATCGATGTTATCAATAGTAACGCAGATGTTTCCCTGTATGACCGCCGAAAAGAGCCCTGCTGGACAAAACGACGAAATTTCCGGCAGAGCTCTTTTACTTTTTGTCTAATGAGCCGAGGAAGGCTGCAGTGTAACATGTTAGATAATCCAACATTCGAAAGGGAATGCGGACACTGCGTTATATTTTAGCCAGTTAATATGACATGCGAAAAATAATTATTTTTTTCCTTATTTAGGGGGGATGAACATGCTGGAAGCAACGTCCGTACCGGAAATCAAGCTGGAAGGCGTTGAAATGAAATATCAAACGGCAGCTGCAGAGGTTCTGGCTCTTCATCAGATAAGCATTGACATTGCCCGGGGCGAATTCGTCTCCCTCCTGGGACCTTCAGGGTGCGGGAAGACGACGCTGCTGCGACTTATGGCGGATTTGATTCAACCGACCGGAGGAGAGGTCAAGGTTGCAGGTAAAAGTGCCAAGGAAGCGCGGCTGGCCCAAAAATACGGCATCGTCTTTCAAAGCCCCGTGCTGTATGAATGGAGGAAGGTGAAGCATAACATCACGCTGCCGCTGGAGCTGATGGGCATGAAGAAAGCGCAGCGGGAAGAGAAAGCGATGCGGCTGCTTGAGCTTGTCGGACTGCGCGGCTTTGAGGACAAATACCCCTGGCAGCTCAGCGGAGGGATGCAGCAGCGTGTAGCCATTGCCCGGGCGCTGTCGATGGAGCCGGAAATATTGCTGATGGATGAGCCGTTCTCGGCGCTTGACGAGTTTACGCGCGAAAGGTTGAACGAAGAGCTGCTGTCCATATGGTCAGAAGTCGGGAATACGGTTGTCTTTGTGACGCACAGCATTCCGGAATCCATTTTCCTCTCGGACCGCGTATTCGTGCTGTCGCCTCATCCGGGCCGTTTGTCGGCAGTGGTTGACATCCCGCTTCCCCGCCCGCGTACACCGGACATGCGGAACACCCCTGAATTTTTCGAGCTGATCGCCAGAATTCGCGGCAGCTTCGAAGGAGTGTGAAGAAGATGCGTCATCAGACGGTTCTCTTCCGCGGCAAGCTGCTGCCTGTCATCGTCTGGGTACTTGGGGTGCTTGTACTGTGGGAGGCGGTTTCCTGGCTTTTGCTGGACGTGATAAAGACGCCGCTTGCTCAATCCAAGCTTCCCTATGTTCATAAAGTGGCTGCAACCTTATGGGAGTATGGAGACACCCTTCTGAAAGAAGGCGGGGTCACCTTCTCCAATGCAGCCATCGGCTTTCTGCTCGGCGGTTTCACCGGCGCTCTTCTAGCCATCCTGATGAGCTTGTCCAAATGGTTGGAACAGCTGGCTTTTCCTTATGCGGTCGCCTCCCAGATGATTCCGATCCTGGGCCTGGCGCCGATCATCTACGGTATTGTACGCGATGAACAGATTTCGCGAATTCTCATTTCCGGTTATATTACCTTTTTCCCCGTTGCGCTCAATATGCTTCGCGGCTTGAGAAGCGTAACCTCGTCTTCGCTTGAGCTGATGTATGCTTACGCCGCCAAGCCCTGGGCGGTCTACTGGAAGCTGCGTTTCCCGGCTTCCATTCCGGGATTGTTCAGCGGCCTGAAGATTGCCGCCCCGCTCGCGGTTACCGGCGCTATTCTGGTTGAGCTGATGGGCGCCCGCCGCGGCATTGGCGTGATTATGCTCCGCAATCTCTATTACGGTCCGTCGCATACGTATATGTTCTGGTCGACGGTTATTGCAGGCGCCGTGATGGGAATCGCCAGCTACCTGCTAATGAGTTTGCTGGAACGGCTGGTGGCGCCATGGCAGCCTGAATTTCGTCCGAAAGGAGGCGGGCAGTGATGGATACAAACTCAGTCGGCGAGCCGTCCTATATTTCACCGCAAGCAAATGGGCAGGAAACGCCCGCCTCCCCGCAGAGGGAGCGGCTTGCGGCCGGAAGCCGGAAACCAAAGCCGGCTAAAGTGGCCGGCGGCCGCGGGCTTCCCGGAATGAAGCTGTGGCTCCCGCTGCTGGCGGGAGCAGCCTTTATAGCTTTATGGCAGGCAGGGGCGCTGCACAAGCTGTTTAATCTGAAGAAGTATCAGCTGCCTTTGCCAAGCGCAATCGTCGAGGCTTTAAGGGACAATCTCAGCATGCTTTTGTCCTATACGGGCTACACCCTTGCCGAAGCCGTGCTAGGCATGCTGGCGGGTTCGGCTTTGGGCTTCGGCGTGGCGCTGCTCGCAACTGCCTGGCCCAAGTGGGGGAGCGCCGGCCTGACGCTTGCAGCCGCTTTGAATGCGGTGCCGATCGTGGCGCTGGCCCCGATCATGAACCTGTGGTTCGGCGATGGCATTGGCTCCAGAGCCGCCATCGTAGCGGTGACGACAATGGCGGCGATGGCCATCAATGCCTACAAGGGGATGACCATGATCGACCCGCTGGCGCTCGATCTGATGCACTCCTATGCTGCCAGCAAAAGAGAGGTTTTCCGTTATCTTCGCATCCGCAGCAGCCTTCCCTTTGTGTTCACGGCTCTCAAGATCAACACGACAGCCAGCATGATCGGGGCGATTGTCGGAGAATTCTTTTTCTCCTCCCGCGGACTCGGGTACCTGCTGTCCAATTCGATCAAGGTGGCGAAGATGCCTTTGGGCTGGTCCTGTATTGTGCTTGCCGCCGTTGCCGGCGTGGTCTTCTATCTGATCGTCGAGCAGCTGGAGAAAGTGTTTCTGAAATGGCACCCGTCTCAAAGAAGTTGACAGCTAGCTTGAACTTGGAATGACTGCCCCTTGTGTATGACCGGATCGAATCACCGCCCCGAAAGACCTTGCCGGGAACGGAACTTTCATCCGTTTTGCATATGCCGCATCACGATCATCACCATACGCTGTTTAGCTTCATTAAAAAATAACCAAAAGAGCAGGGGGAGTTAATGAATGAGAGCAAACCGATTGAAAGTCCGGATGTCGCTGCTGCTCGCAGCAATGATGATGATTGCAGCCGTACTGGCAGGCTGCGGAAGCAGCAACAATGCGGAGCCGTCTGCAAGTTCGGCCGGGACCGGCGCGTCCGGTGAGCCGTCGGCCAGCTCGGATGCGCCGGCTGATCCAGTAACGGTCAGGCTGCAGCTGAAGTGGGTGCCGCAAGCCCAATTCGCAGGTTATTATGTCGCCCTGGAAAAAGGATATTACGAGCAGGAAGGGCTGAAGGTTGAAATTCTGCCCGGAGGACCCGACATTGTGCCTGAACAGCAGGTTGCCGGAGGAAGCGCGGATATCGGCGTCGACTGGGTGGCGAGCCTCCTGACGAGCCAGGAACAGGAAATGCCGCTGGTGCAAATTGCCCAGATTTTCCAAAAGAGCGGCCTTGTTCTGGTCTCCAAGAAATCGGCGGGCATCAATTCCCCTGCGGACCTGAAGGGCAAGAAGGTCGGCAACTGGATGGGCGGCAACGAGTTTGAAGTACTGGCCTTGTTTGACAAATACAAGCTGGATCCAAACAAAGATCTGAATTTCACCAAGCAGGGCTTCACGATGGACCAGTTCCTGACCGGTGAGATCGATGCCGCGTCGGCGATGACCTATAACGAATATCAGGTGGCGATTGAATCGGGTGTAGCCGCGTCGGATATGAATGTCATCGACATGAATAATGAGGGCGTCGCCATGCTCGAAGACAATCTGTTCGCGAACAAAGACTGGCTGGCGGACAACAAGGAGACTGCGGCCAAATTTGTCCGCGCTTCGCTCAAAGGCTGGAAGGACGCGATTGATAATCCGGAAGCCGCTGTTGACAGCGTCATGAAAGTGGCCGAGGAGGGAAGCACAACCCGGGAACACCAGCTCAAAATGATGGAAGAGGTATCCAAGCTGATTTTGCCGGAAGGCGCTGACAGCTCCAAGATGGGTTACACCGATGAAGCCATGTTCAAGCAGACGGCGGATATTGCCTTCAAATTCGGTGTCATCAAGAAGGAAGCCAATCTCGAGGAAGCTTACACGAATGAAATAGTCGAAATGGCAGCCAAGTAGGCGCATGCTGCCTTGGGGGGCCGGATTGGAAGCATATTTTAAGGACGAATGGCCGCGGATTTCAGGGCGGTCATTCGTGCCACTTGGGGGAATGCGGATTGTCACTGCTTAAGACGAACAAGACCGAAATCCGGAATTTAGTCGGCGGAATATGGGTGGAATCCCGTTCGGAAACCTATGAGGAGGTTTATAATCCGGCAACGGGAGAAGTGATCGGTTATGTGCCGATTTCGGGCAAAGAAGAATTGGATGAGGCGGTCAAAGCTTCTGCGGAAGCCTTTCAGTCCTGGAGAAAAGTAGCCGTTCCGCGCCGGGCCCGGTATATGTTTGAATACCAGCGGCTGCTCGTTAAGCATTGGGAAGAGCTGGCTAACCTGATTACGCTTGAGAACGGCAAAAATACCGATGAGGCTTACGGCGAGGTGCAGCGCGGAATCGAGTGCGTGGAGTTTGCGGCGGGAGCCCCAACCCTGATGATGGGCAGCCAGCTCCCGGATATTGCGACCGGCATTGAATCGGGCATGTACCGCTACCCGCTCGGCGTAGTGGGCGGAATAGCTCCGTTCAATTTTCCGATGATGGTTCCCTGCTGGATGTTTCCGCTGGCCGTCGCCTGCGGGAACACCTTTATCCTCAAGCCGTCCGAACGTACGCCGCTTCTGGCGAACCGGCTGGCGGAGCTGTTTCTGGAGGCCGGCTTTCCGCCGGGCGTGCTGAGCGTCGTGCATGGCGCGCATGCGGTGGTGAATGCCCTGCTGGAGCACGAGCAGGTCAAAGCGATCTCCTTCGTCGGCTCCCAGCCGGTGGCTGAATATGTATACAAGACCGGTACGGCGGCGGGAAAAAGAGTGCAGGCGCTGGCAGGCGCCAAGAACCATTCCATCGTGCTTCCGGATGCTGATCTGGACAACGCGGTCAAGAACATTACAGCCGCCGCCTTCGGTTCGGCCGGGGAACGCTGTATGGCCTGCTCGGTTGTGGTCGTGCATGAAGCGGTAGCCGATGAACTCGTAGAGAAGCTTCTGGCCGCCGCGGACGGCCTCAAGATTGGGGACGGTATGGAGAAGAACGTATTCCTGGGCCCTGTCATCAGGCAGAGCCACAAGGAACGCACCATCTCTTATATCGAAGCTGGAGAGGAGGAGAGCGCCAAGCTGCTTCGGGACGGGAGAAAGGACGCTGAAGCAAGCGGCAAAGGCTTTTTTCTGGGCCCGACCCTGTTTGACCAGGTAACGACGGATATGACGATCTGGCGTGAGGAGATTTTTGCGCCGGTGCTGTCGATAGTCCGGGTCAAAAGCTTATCCGAAGCCATCGAAGTCACAAACCGGTCGCCGTTTGCCAACGGGGCTTGCATCTATACGGACAGCGCCAAGGCGATCCGCCAATTCCGCGATGAAATCGATGCGGGCATGCTTGGCGTCAATCTCGGCGTGCCTGCGCCCATGGCCTTTTTCCCGTTTTCCGGCTACAAGAAGTCGTTTTATGGAGATCTGCATGCGAATGGACGAGACGGAGTTGAATTTTACACCCGCAAAAAAATGATAACCGCCCGCTATTAAAGGAGCGCCAAAGGGAGAGAATCGGCCATGCTGAATCTTGAGAAGCAAAATGAGTACGACGCCGCGGTCAAAAAGGATCAGAAATACTTGTGGCACAATATAACGCCGTATAGTGAAGAAAATCCGCCGATGATTGCCGAAACTGGCAGCGGGTCGTGGGTTACGGATATAAACGGTACCCGCTACTTGGATGCGATGTCCGGCTTATGGTGCGTCAATGTCGGCTACGGACGGAAGGAGCTGGCCGAAGCGGCTTATCAGCAGCTGCTTTCGCTGTCTTATTTTCCGCTGACCCAGAGCCATGTGCCGGCTATTCTATTGGCTGAGAAGCTTAATGAATGGCTGGAAGGCGACTACGTGATCTTCTTCTCCAACAGCGGCTCGGAAGCGAATGAAGCGGCCTTTAAAATCGCCAGACAGTATCAGCAGCAGATCGGACAGCATTACCGGCACAAGTTTATTGCAAGGTACCGCGGCTACCACGGCGGTTCGATGGGAGCGTTGTCGGCTACCGGACAGGCGCAGCGAAAGTATAAGTACGAACCACTTAGCGGCGGCTTTCTCCATGTGTGCCCGCCCGACGGATACCGACGGCCTGAAGGGCAGTCGCTGGAGGATTTCAACTTGCAGTGCGCCCAGGCAATCGAGGACATGATCGTGTGGGAAGGCGTCGAGACGATCGCGGCGGTCATTATGGAGCCCGTCATCACCGGAGGCGGTGTCATCGTGCCGCACCAGGTTTATCTGGACCGGGTGCAGGAGATTTGCAGCAAGTATGGCGTGCTGCTGATCATCGACGAGGTTATCTGCGGCTTCGGGCGTTCCGGCCGGAAATTCGGCCATCAGAATTACGGCGTCAAGCCGGATATCGTCACGATGGCCAAAGGGCTGACGAGCGCGTATCTGCCGCTTTCCGCTACGGCGGTGCGGAAAGACATTTACGAGGCCTTCAAGGACAAGAGCGATGATTACGGCCATTTCCGGCACGTCAACACCTTTGGCGGCAACCCGGCGGCCTGTGCGCTGGCGCTCCGCAATCTGGAACTGATGGAGCAGGAGAACCTGGTGGAACGGGCCAGACTGATCGGTGAACGGCTCCATGATGAGCTGGCGGATCTTCTGGATCACCCGCTTGTCGGAGATATTCGCCGCTTCGGGCTCATTCTCGGCATCGAACTGGTAGCCGACAAGGAGACCAAGCGTCCGGCAGAGTTGGAAACGGTAAAAGCCATCATCGGCGAGTGCAAGCGAAACGGACTGATTATCGGCAAAAATGGCGATACGGTAGCCGGCTTCAACAACGTGTTAACGCTGGCGCCGCCTTTATCTTCGACGGACGAGGATGTGGAGTTTATTGTCTCTACCCTCAAACTTGTGATGAGCGGGTTTCCGGCAGCATAAACTTTTCCGGGTGCAGGAACTGATAGGCGCGCAGGGCGACCTGAATGGAAATCCGGTTCTCCGGGGCCATGAAATCCTCCCCAAGCAGCTCGGTAATCTTATCCAGCCTGTAGTACAGGGACTGTCTCACGATAAACAGCTTGCGTGCCGCGATCTGCTTGGAGCCGTCGTGGTCCAGAAATACGCGCAGTGTCAGCAGCAGTTCGCTGCCTTTGGACTGGTCATAATCAATGAGCGGCCCGAGATAGGTCCGGATAAAGGTTTGGAGGGTGCTCCCGTCATTCAGATTCATCAGCAGCTGGAATACGCCAAGATCCTCGAAGAACAGCAGCGTTCCCTGGCTGCAAGGATACAGGGAGAGGGCGCGGCTCGATTCCTGATAGGCGCCAGCGGCAGACTTAAGCCCGGTATGCGATTTGCTGACGCCGATGACCAGTGTTTTGTCCTTAAACTTGTCATCGGACATCGTCTGCTGCAGGGACGAGAGCGCCTGCTGAAGCCGATGCTTGGAGGGCAGCTTGGACTTGATATCGAGAGCGATGACGGCGATCCGGTTGTTCTTCATGGTCATGAGCGGCCGGAAAGCATATTTTTCGAAAATGGAACGCAGGATGAGCGAAAGGTGAAAACGCGCGGTTTCCCATTCAGGCTCGGCGGCGTTCCATTTTTCATGGAACCTGCTTTCGATTTCCACGATACAGACGCGGAAGGGCAATTCGTTGAGCGACTGAAAATCGGGGCCGGTCAGAGACTTGATCCGGTTCTCGTCTTCAAGCCGGCCGCTGATCAGATCGTCAACCCACAGATTTTCGTTGAAAAACTTGCGTTCTTCGACATAACGGGTACGAAGCAGCTCCTGGGCAATGGACAAGGATGCGGAATCGAGCAGGAGGCAGTCATACTCGCGGGGTTTATGGCTGGAGATCATTAGTATATAAGCCCACGTTTGATCCAGCGCCCCGACCGGCTTAAGGGCCGTCATTTTGTCCTCATATTCCCTGAATACAAGTCCGGGCTCGTTCCGGATCAAAGCGTCGGCTTCTTCCTCAAGCCTGCTCATGTATTCCAGAAACGGCTTTTGCTCCTCCGGGGAAAGGGCGGGGAAGAACAGCGGTTTGCCCTGAAGCGGACAATAGATGATCTGGGTCTGCGTGCTTTGCTGCAGCAGCTGAAGCACCCTCTGCATTCCCTTGGAGGTCAGGCTGAGCCGGTAAAATTCCCGTGAAGTGCTTTCCAGCTCCTGAAGCATGCGGTGATGGCGGTTGATGATAAACGAATGAAGATCGAGCGTAATATCTACAAATCGAACGGTTTGCGGAAAAAGAATAAGCGGAAAATCGTGCATCTCGGCAAGCCGGACCATTTCCTTCGGAAGAGTTTCGAAATAGGTGCCGATCTCGATGCAAAGACAAGCGGCGTCCTTCTTGATCAAATTCTCCATAAAGGTGACCGGGGACATCCCGTCGGCTGTAAACCCAACGCCGGTTGTCAGGATCATTTCTTCCCCGTGAATCAGGCTTTCGAAATTGGCGCTTTCCAGCACATGAACCCAGCGGATCGGCCTGGCAAGGCCTTTGCTGCCCGCAACGACTTTGGCATCCACGAACAGCGGCCGTTCCAGCGCTTCACAAACGGTAAATACAAGCTTCCTCTCCATAGTGCTTCCCCCTTCGCATTCAAATCGCAGCGTTCTCATTGCATTCTCACGTGCCGTAAAAAAAACAATTCTGAAATTTGACAGTGTGTCTAATGTAACGAAAATACGATTTGACTATCATTTGGATAACGGTGTAAGCATAAATGACTTATAAGGGTAGCAATTTGGCGGATTTTTTCAGCTGATGATCATTATTTTACTACAATTGCTGCCGTTGTATAGAAGGAATCAGAGGGAATTCAATAATATGTTATATTTTGTGGCAACAAACATAACATGGTGGAAGAAAAACAAGATAGAATTACACTCCAGGAGGGACAAGCGATGGAAAGCAGCAGAACTTTCAATTCATGGTCGTCTGAACGGCTCGTGGACAATTTTGTGGAATTCGAACCCGGGCTTACCGCCAAGGGAGCTATGGAGGAATCCAACCGCTGTCTTTATTGCTATGATGCGCCATGCATCAAGGCATGTCCTACCGGCATTAATATCCCTTCCTTTATCAAGCGGATTGCCGCGAACAATATGAAAGGCGCGGCCCGCTCCATCATGGAATCCAATCCGGTAGGCGCGAGCTGCTCACGAGTGTGCCCGACGGAGGAGCTTTGCGAAGGGGCCTGCGTATTAAATCAGGCGTCAGCGCCGATCCAGATCGGGCTGCTGCAGCGCTATGCCACAGACTGGGCCCGGAATCATGATGTTCAGCTGTTTGCGCCCGGCGCCTCCAATGGGAAAAAGGTAGCCGTGATCGGCGGCGGTCCCGCCGGTTTGTCTGCGGCCAGGGAGCTTGCGCGGGGCGGGTTCTCGGTTGTGGTCTTTGAAGCGAGAGAAATGGCGGGGGGCCTCGATACCTACGGCATCGTATCTTTCCGCCTCCCGCAGTCCGTATCCCTCTGGGAAGTAGAGCAGGTGGAAAAGCTGGGCGTAGAAATTCGGACGGGAGTGAAGGTGGGCACTGGCATTTCAGTGGACCAGCTCAAAGAGGAGTATGACGCGATTGTTCTGGCTGCGGGTATGGGGTATGTGCCGCGGATAGGGATCGAGGGCGAAGAACTGGAGGGCGTGTATGACGCCATCCGTTTGGTGGAAGCGACGAAGACAGGGAACCTGCCGCTTGAGCTGGCCGGCAAACGTGTTGCCGTTATTGGGGCAGGCAATACCGCGATTGATGCAGCGACCTGTTCGGTTCGCCTAGGAGCCGCGAATGTGAAAATGGTATACCGCCGAACCCGTGAAGAAATGACGGCTTATGATTTTGAATTTGAATTTGCCAAGCAGGAAGGCGTCGAATTCAGCTGGCTCACCATGCCGAAGCGAATTATCAGCGATGCGGATGGCAAGGTTGCCGCGCTGGAATGCATCCGGATGACGCTTGCCGGGGAAACGGGCAAGGACGGCCGGCGGGTTCCCGTAGAGGTCGAAGGATCTGAATTTGAGATGCCGGTAGAAGCGGTCGTCGTGGCGATTGGGCAAGAGCGGCATACGGAGCTGATCGATTTGCTCGGCATTGAACATGAGCGCGGCGTCGTGAAGATTGATGAAGCGACTCGGAGAACGTCCGATCCTCAAATTTATGCCGCCGGAGACATTATATTCGGATCGGGGCAAGGCGAAGCGATGGTGGTCTCTGCGGCTGAACAGGGCAAGCAGGCTGCTTATGCGATCAGCCGGTATTTTGCAGGGCAGGAGGACAGTGTTATTGAGACGGCTGTTTAGTACTTGCGGGACCGTAGTATAGACACTCAGGGGGAGGGGAAGAACGATGGCGGATTTAAGCATCGATCTTGCTGGCATCAAATCACCGAATCCATTCTGGCTGGCCTCTGCGCCGCCGACGAATACAGGTTATCAGGTGCAAAGGGCTTTTGAAGCAGGCTGGGGAGGAGCGGTCTGGAAGACGCTTGGCGACCCGATTATCAATACGTCCTCCCGTTTTGCGGCTGTTCATTTCAACGGGCAGCGGGTAGCGGGTTTCAACAACATCGAATTGATCACCGATAGGCCGCTTGAGGTGAATCTGAAGGAGATTTATGAAACCAAAAAGCGGTTTCCGGATCGTGCGGTGGTCGCATCCTTGATGGTGGAGCCGAAACGGGAGAAGTGGCATGAAATTGTCAAGCGGGTCGAAGACGTCGGCGTAGACGGGCTGGAATTGAACTTCGGCTGCCCGCACGGTATGGCCGAACGCGGTATGGGAGCAGCATCCGGGCAGCAGCCTGATCTGGTGGAGTCGCAAACCTATTGGGTGAAGGAGGTGGCCCGTACGCCGGTCATCGTCAAGCTGACGCCCAACATCACGGATATTACGGTGGTTGCCAGGCATGCCGCCAAAGGCGGCGCTGATGCCGTCAGCATGATAAACACCATTAACAGTTTGGCTGGCGTGGACATCCATACCTGGAATACGATCCCTCATGTTGGCGGCAAAGGAGCTCATGGAGGTTATTGCGGCCCGGCGGTGAAGCCGATCGCGCTGAGCATGGTTGCGGAATGCGCCAGAGACAGCAGGGTAGGGATTCCGATCTCGGGGATCGGCGGTATCTCCACCTGGCAGGATGCCGTTGAATTTATGCTGATGGGCGCTACCGGGGTTCAGGTGTGTACGGCAGTTATGCATCACGGCTTCCGGATCGTAGAAGATATGATCGACGGACTGAACAACTATCTGGATGAGAAAGGCCTGGCTTCGGTTACCGAGCTTACCGGCAAATCAGTGGAAAGGTACTCCAATTGGGGCGACCTTAATCTGAATTATAAAGTGGTAGCGCGCATTAACACAGACAAGTGCATTAATTGCAACAAGTGCCACATTGCCTGCGAGGATACTTCGCATCAATGCATCGACATGCTCACGGGCGCGGATGGCAAAGCGATTTTGAAGGTAAGGGAAGAGGATTGCGTCGGCTGTAACCTGTGTTCCATCGTCTGTCCGGCCGAAGGAGCCATTGACATGGTTGAGGTGGACAGCGGAGAGGTCCCGATGACGTGGAATGAGCGGCAGCAGGAAATTGCCCGGTTGAACGGTTCACATTCCGAAGCGGAGGTGGTTTGAAATGGCAAAGAAGGTTATCAAGAACGGTACGATTGTGACGGCGGCCGATACGTATGCGGGCGATGTGGTGATCGAGAACGGCATCATTACTGAAATTGGACTGAATCTTTCGCCAGCGGGAGCGGAAGTGATTGACGCATCCGGCTGTTATGTGTTCCCCGGGGGGATTGATCCGCACACGCATCTGGATATGCCTTTCGGCGGAACGGTGACGAAGGACGATTTTGAGAGCGGTACGATCGCGGCCGCCTTTGGCGGCACCACCACGGTGATCGACTTCTGCCTGACGAACAAAGGCGAGCCGCTGAGTAAAGCGGTTGAAACATGGCATGGCAAAGCCCGGGAGAAGGCGGTAATCGACTACAGCTTTCACCTGATGGTGTCGGAGCTGAACGACAGCGTGCTGGAAGAGCTGCCGCAAATTATCGAGAATGAAGGCATCACTTCATTGAAAGTGTTTATGGCATACAAGAACACCTTTCAGGCTGACGACGGAACGCTGTTCAAGACGCTGCAGACCGCGAAGAAGGAAGGCGCGCTCGTTATGGTGCATGCCGAGAACGGGGATGTGATCGAATATCTCATTGATAAGGCGCTCGCCGAAGGGAAGACGGACCCCATATACCATGCCTTAACCCGGCCGCCAGAGCTTGAAGGAGAAGCGACAGGGCGAGCCATTTATTTGACGGAGCTGGCGGATTCGCAGCTGTACGTCGTTCATGTGACCTGCGCCGAAGCAGCCTGGAAGATCAGCGAGGCACGTAAGAAGGGGCTGCGCATCTACGGGGAAACCTGTCCGCAGTATTTGGTGCTTGACCAAACGTATTTGGAGAAGCCGGATTTTGAAGGTGCAAAATACGTATGGTCCCCTCCGCTGCGCGAGGCCTGGAATCAGGAGGTGCTGTGGAGCTCCCTGACCAGCGGCAGCCTGCAGACACTCGGTTCCGACCAATGCTCGTTTGATTTTAAAGGGCAGAAAGAGCTGGGACGGGGCGATTTCTCCAAAATTCCGAACGGAGGGCCGATCATTGAAGACCGGTTCACGATTCTTTACTCCGAAGGCGTAGAGAAAGGCCGAATCACGCTCAACCAGTTTGTCGACATCATCTCCACGACAAGCGCCAAGCTGTTCGGCCTTTTCCCGAAGAAAGGCACAATTGCGGTCGGCAGCGATGCGGACATTGTGATTTTCGATCCGTCTGTGGAACGTACGATTTCAGCGTCGACCCACCATATGAAGGTGGATTATAACGCGTTTGAAGGTTTTGAGGTGAAGGGCGAACCGGTATCCGTGCTTAGCCGGGGCGAATTTGTCATTCGGGACAAGGCGTTTGTCGGCAAAGCCGGATCGGGCAAATATTTGCACCGCAAGCGCTTCGGCAGCTCAGCCACAGTTCCAGTCAAAGCGGAAACGAGCGGGAGCGTGGTCTAAATGTCGGCGTTCGAGGAGTTTGACAAGGAACGGCGGGAAATTGACGAGCTTTTGTTTAAAGGCTATCACGTTGCCGCTATCCGCGAGGATCTTGACGGCGCCAAAGTCACCTTTGTAATGGGCAAGCCGGATAAGGGGCAGGTAACGCTTCTCCTGTTGACTGCGGACGCCCGGAAATATATAGTGACCCGCTATATGGAAGGGAAAAGGGCCAACGCGTGATAATTGAAGGGCATAGGTACAGAAGACGAAAGAGACTGTGGCGGATAAGATCGCTGCAGTCTCTATTATTTTTAATGAAGAACTAATCATCGTACATAGAGTATTTTATGTATTTTATTTAACATCAAAATAGAAGAGAACCGTAAGAAGATGTTTATATCCTCCTATAGACGGAAATCAAGTTATCTTATGAGGACAATTGGACATGGATCCAGATAAGGATCCATAAGCCCGCATGACCTTAAGATCAGCGGGCTTCTTGGTCATTCATTGCTTGTTTACTTTTTCGCCTTCTTGATGGCCAGTAATGTAGTGTGGTTTGACTCGTGAGATATTCCCCCAATAGCCGGCCATTCTATTAAATATGGCGCAACTCTACGAGCATATAGCGGTAAGCTCATATACAATTTCCGTATAACCATGGTGTCGTCTTCTCTATACAGCTCTAGTTGATCTTAGTTATCATAAATTTCTCTAAAGGTATACTTGTTATACATAGAAGTCGTTGAGAGACCCCAATGGATAATATCTTCTGGCAGAATTAATCTAGTGCTGCTCGCAGTGATTACCTGATTGCCGATAGTACCTACACTGAAGGTATACAATTTCATATCTGAATTCACAAGGCCACCTAAGACGTATGCGCCAGCAACAAATTTAGTGCAGTATTCTTTGCTCAAGTCATCGATTCTGCCTGCGGTAAAAATGTCATAAGTAAAAGTCAAACCATACTCATATTTAGTTCTAGCCCAATAACCAGCATCATAGGCAACTTGTTCGTTATTGACACGATAAACATAGTGGTCTGGGAAATCAGATTTGAACTGCTCGTAAGTCCGTTTGCGAAGGGAAGTATATCCCTTCATTACACCAATACAGCGCCTGTATGATCCACAATAGCTACGTGACCTACGAAGTTGGTTTCAACCCTAAAGCCAGAAGCATAGAGGATGTCACCAGCTTTAGGTGTTGTGCCGTCTGGGTACTTCCAACTAATTGTTGTTGCAGCAGAGGAAATGCTGGAAAAACTGGAAAATATTAATAATAGACTTAACAACGGTGTATTTATAAAAACTGACGGCAAATTTCAAATTGATTTCTACTATTTCCCTTCCTACACTAGATTTAATCATAATTTATCTTTAGGGTTGTCTTTAGAAGGGTATGAGACAGCTTTGACCTTAAGTAAATTCCAAAAGACAACTGCCTCTATACCAGCTAAAAAAGATTCGAAGAGTTGGTCATCTTTTTCTTCTGTGGCTTCTCCCATATGGGATAAGAACGATACTATAATAGGGTATATGTCTTTTTTTTCAATTGAAAGTAATACGGATCACGCAGAACCTTTTATAGAGCTTCTTTCAAGAATGTTGACCATTAAAATGACAACTAAGCATCAAAGCGCCTCAGAAGCAGAGAAGCAGCTTATAAAGCTACTGGGACAAGGGAAAACCGATTTAGAGATAGCAAGTTCCTTAATGATTGAGCATTTTGCAGTAATATAAGCCCTTGAGCCACAAGGATTTTCAGGCATAAAAAAGGGACTTCACCCCAATTTGGCGAAGTTTTTCGGTGACCAAACCAAAAACCCCAGAATGGAGGAAGTCAC
>NZ_JAIOGQ010000012.1 GCF_019904135.1 Paenibacillus caui
CCGGCGTGGTGCATGGGAAATGTCTCGAAACACAAATAATGCCCTTCCGACTTCTTTCTGGGAAGCGAAAGGGCTGAAAAGTTTGCTTTCTCGTTATTTGGAACTTCGTTAACCTTTTGGAACCGCCGTATGCGGACCCGCATGTACGGTGGTGTGAGAGGACGGGGGTTAGCCGCCCCCTCCTACTCGATTAGATGGAGGTTAGGCGCATTATGGAGCCGTAAGCCGAGTCACATTGAAATATAAGAACGTAGATCGAAGTTACAGACCAGAGGAGGTGCGGCATGAATGATAGAAACCGTTTGTGGGCAGTGGCCTTGATTGTAGTCGGCATTGCCATGATCGTTGGCAACTGGATGAGTTTCTTTACCATCGTCGCACTGATTCTGCTGATATATGGGGTCTATAAAATCCGCCAGGGAGAAGAAGTGAAGACAGGCTACATTCTGCTCGGGGTAGGCTGCGGCATTATTTTGCTGGATCATTTTGTCCTGGTGATTATGATCTGTTTAATTTCGCTAGTGATCTTTTATATCAAAGCCAAAAAATCACGGCCAAGTCAAGGATACATGCAGAAGCAAAATTTTGTGTCCAGCATCCACTGGGACCGCGATCCCTGGGCGCTCCGGAGTGTGGGGATGTGGCATGTTCTGGGAGAGCTCGATGTAGACTTGTCTCTCGCTATCGTTGAAGGCGAGGAGAACATCCTGATGTTTCAGGGAATCGTAGGCGACCTGGATCTCGGGCTGTCCGAGGATTACGGCATTGAGATCGATGCTTTTGTCTTTTTCGGCAGAATCGGGTTTGGCAGAGACAGTGAGACAGGCATGATGAACCGCATTCACTGGCGTTCCCCGAATTACGAGCAGCGGGAGCAGAAAGTGAAAATTATCGTCTCCTATTTAATTGGCGATGTAGATATACGTTTAACTTATTGACAGGAGGATCACGATCCGATGAAAAGGAAAAAGCCGGTGAACATAGTTTCCCGCAGCATGCGTGACGGGATTCTCCTGTCTTTCTTGTTACTGGCGGTCATTTTGTATATTTTAAGTACATATGGGTATTTGAATCCAATTACTTCCTGGCGGCAGGGCATTATGGCGGGGCTTACGCTGTCTTCGCTTTTGATCGCGGTCGGTGCCGTATATGGATTTTATGATGTTTACCGGATTAAACGAAGGCTGGATTTGCTGCGGGATTCTTTGATTCAGTGGGAAAAAGGGAACTTGTCGCGTTCCGTGCCAAGTCTTGGGGAAGACGAGGTCGGGAAACTCGGAGAGCAGCTGGAGCGTATTGGAAAACGATGGGAGGAGCAGTTGACGTCGCTTCAGCGCCTCTCCACCAACAATGCGCGGCTGGCCGAGCAGGCGCGGGTATCCGCGATTGTCGAGGAACGCCAGCGCCTCGCGCGCGAGCTGCATGACGCCGTATCCCAGCAGCTCTTTGCGATTTCGATGACGGCAACCGCCGTGGGAAGAACGCTGGAAAAGGATTTCGACAAAGCCCAGCGGCAGGTTGCGCTCATTGAGGAGATGGCTTCGGTAGCCCAGTCGGAGATGCGCGCGCTGCTGCTCCATTTGCGGCCGGTATATTTGGACGGCAAGGATCTTACGCAAGGGGTAGAGGATCTGGTTCGGGAGCTCAAGGCAAAAGTGCCAATGGACATTACGCTGGAGATGGACCGCGATCTCAAGCTGGTCAAAGGAATCGAAAATCACTTGTTCCGGATCATTCAGGAGGCGATGTCCAATACGCTCAGACATGCGAAAGCGGACAAAATGGAGATACGGATTTTCAAGAGAGCCGAAGCGGTTCGTGTTATTTTGAGGGATAATGGCGTTGGCTTTGAACTGGATGAAGCCAAACAGACTTCCTACGGCATTTCTAATATGCAGGAGCGTGTTCGCGAGATCGGGGGCTCCGTACAGTTCATTACGGCGCCCGGTAAAGGGACGCGGATTGAAATTACAGTGCCCTTGCTGATGGAGGAAGGGGCATGGAAGGATGGCGAGCAAGATGGGAATGGAGCTGGAGACACCGATCAAAGTACTTTTGGTGGATGATCACGAGATGGTGCGGATCGGTCTGGCAGCGGTCCTCGGCACTGAGGACGGGATCGAAGTGGCTGGGGAAGCGAGCAGCGGCGAAGAGGGCATCCGGCTGGCCCAGGAATACAAGCCGGATGTCGTCCTGATGGATCTGGTGATGGAGGGCATGGACGGGATCGAAACAACGCGGCAGCTGCTGAAGCTGTACCCGGATTGCAAGGTCATTGTGCTGACCAGTTATCTGGATGACGAAAAAATGTATCCGGTCATAGAGGCAGGGGCGTTCAGCTACTTGCTCAAGACGTCAAGGGCTACCGAAATTGCCGATGCAATTCGTGCTGCTGTCCGGGGCCAGTCCGTACTGGAATCCCAGGTAGCGTCCAAAATGATGAACCGTTTCCGCCAGCCGAAGGCGGCGGCGCCGGCTCACTCGGAGCTGACGGAGCGCGAAATGGACGTCCTGCGGCTTCTGGCGCAGGGGAAGTCCAATCAGGACATTGCGGATGAGCTGATCATCGGGATCAAGACGGTGAAATTTCATGTCACCAATATTTTGGCCAAACTCGGTGTGGAGGATCGGACTCAGGCTGCGATTTACGCTTATAAAAACGGATTGGCGGAATAAATAATAGAAATATGAATAGTAATAGTAAATGAAGAGTAAATACGCAGTAACTAGAGCGCAATATTAAATTAAGCCGCTTCCGAGCCTGGAGGGCTTATTTTTTTTGGACAACAGGAATACAATTCTCTCAAACCGGACATGCTAATCTCATAGATTACTAGTGTTCGGGGAGGAGAAACACGGTGAGAAAATTTGGATCGGTTCTCATGATGGGAGCTATGGTGGGCATTGTAATTGCAATTATGATATTGGCAGGCTTCGGACCGGCCGGTTCCGGGCGGCAGGCGGATGACAAGCTGGAGCATGCAAAACATCAGCTCGAAGCGCTGATCCTGCTGGGTACAGAAAATGCGGTGGGACGGATTGCCGCTGTCGTGAAATGGCAAGGGGATTGGAAGTCGCAGCTGCGTCCGGAAGAGGCAGCCGGGCAGCTCGCTGAAAAATTGGGCCTCAATGCTCCAGAGCTTTCAAAGGTACAGGATCATACCGTATATGAGGCCGAAGGATCTTATGGCAAAGTTGCGGGTAAGCTGTCGGTAATGGAGCTGGATAACCGGCTGTATGTGGTATTCCGGTTGGACGGAACGGCGGAAGAAGCCGGGGAACTGCAGCAGGCGCAATGGAATGCGGGACGCGTTCTGCTTGAGAACGGTGCCGATGTCAAGTGGAATGCGTCGGTTCAGGGCTTGGCGCCGGCCAGCGAAAGGAGCGGGGACCGTAATGCCGATGCAATCGCAAGCGCTTCGGAGAAGCTAAAGCAGATCGAGATGACGGCTGCGAAGCTGAAGCCGGCTGCCCTTGATGCTTACAGTGACGGGACGACGGTCTCACGGAGCTATTATATTCCTTCTTTTTCAATTACGTCTATTGTGGGAGAAGGAAAGGTTTCCGGTCTGCAAATGGCGGTTCATACGGATACGGTCACAGGGCTGCAGGAAGTGTCTTTTGGCTCCCCCATGCTGACTATAGAGTATTAAAGTTACCATGGAAACAGGATTTACAGGGCCGCCTTTCGATCAAGATAATATCAGGTTTTTTTATAGAAACGATCATTGTTTTTATTAGGCCGAACATGGTATCCTCTTTTCAGATATGCTAAAATGGCATCACGTGAAATAAAGCTAATGTGAATGATTGATGTGAATCAGACCGTAAATCATATACTAATTACATGTAGAAAGAATGAGGAGCCATGGCTGAAAATCAAAGTATGGATACATTGCAAGCACCAGGTACTGTTTTTTTCATTTTTGGAGCTACAGGCGATCTAGCGCATCGCAAGCTGTACCCGGCCATTTATTCCCTTTATCGTGAAGGGAAATTATCTGAGGATTTTGCGGTAATTGGCGTGGCGCGCCGTCCGCGTTCACCGGAGGAATTCCGCAGCGACATTCGTGAATCCATTACGGAATTTTGCCGCTATAAAGTGAACAACGAAGAAGAGTGGAACCGCTTTGTGCAGCACTTTGAGTACAAGTCGCTGGACATTAATAATATTGACGGATACGTCGAGCTCAAGGCGCAGACGGAAGCGCTCGAGCAGCGCTTCAACATTCCGGGCAACCGGCTGTTCTATTTGGCCCTTGCGCCGGAGCTGTTCGGCAGCGTGTCGCTCAATCTCAAGAAGGGCGGAATGCTGGACAGCGAAGGATGGCATCGTCTCGTGATTGAGAAGCCGTTCGGCTATGATCTGCCTTCGGCTGAAGAGCTTAATGCCCAACTGAATCAGGTCTTCAAGGAAGAGGAAATCTACCGGATTGATCACTATCTCGGCAAAGAGATGGTACAGAATATTGAAGTGATCCGCTTTGCGAACGCTTTTTTTGAACCGCTCTGGAATAACAAGCATATAGCGAATGTGCAGATTACGCTCAGCGAGACGGTAGGCGTTGAAGAGCGCGGAGGATATTATGATCATGCCGGCGCTTTGCGCGATATGGGCCAGAACCATATGCTGCAGATGCTGACCATGATCGCCATGGAGCCGCCTAGCCGTCTGCTGCCGGAAGATATCCGGGACGAGAAGGTCAAGGTGCTGCGTTCGCTCCGTCCTTATCAATCAAGCGACGAAGTTCGGGACAATGTAGTCCGCGGCCAATATACGGCCGGTGAAAGCGGAGGGAAGAAGCTCCCCGGCTACCGTGAGGAAGACAAGGTTGATCCGAACTCCAACACGGAAACTTATTTTGCCGCGAAGCTGTGGGTCGATAACTTCCGCTGGGCAGGCGTACCATTCTACATACGTACGGGCAAGCGCCTCCCGGTGAAGACGACGGAGGTTGTCGTTGAATTCAAGAATATGCCAACGAATGTTTATCTTGGACAACGGCATTCCCTGCAGCCGAATTTGCTTGTCATCCGCGTCAATCCGATGGAAGGCATTTATATTAAAATTAATGCCAAAAATCCGGGTACCGAATCGGAGATCAAGCCGCTGGCGATGGAATTTTGCCAAAGCTGCCAGGTAGGGATCAACTCGCCCGAGGCTTATGAACGCCTTATTCATGATGCCGCCCACGGGGATTCGACTTATTTCACCCGCTGGGATGAAGTGGCTACCGCCTGGTCCTTTATCGACCGGATTGCCAAGGCCTGGGCTGAAAGTCCGGGCGATCTTAGAACGTATCCGGCAGGTTCATGGGGACCGCAGGAAGCTCAGGATCTGCTCGCAAAAGACGGCTACAAATGGTGGCCGGTGAACGGTCAGGAAGAAGACAATGTCATCTGGATTAAAGGCTAATCGCTTAGGGGAACAAATCGAAAATATCCTCATACGCTTGACGTATGGGGATGTTTTCACGTAGGACGGGTATTTCTGCCCTGCAGTCGACGGTTCGTCAGGAGGCAAGGCGGCTGCAATCCGTTTCTACTTGTGTCCAGCGAAATATGATACAATATGTGCATATGTGCATGAGTACTTATGGAATGAAGGGATCAGTGAAGAAATGAGCAAAGCTTTGGATGAGGTGCTGCAGCAGGAAGTGGACAAACGCCGGACGTTTGCGATCATTTCCCACCCGGATGCGGGGAAGACGACATTGACGGAAAAGCTGCTGCTGTTTGGCGGAGCCATCCGTCTCGCAGGTTCTGTAAAGGCCCGGAAAGCTAGCAAGCATGCGACAAGCGACTGGATGGAAATCGAGAAGCAGCGGGGGATCTCTGTTACTTCTTCTGTCATGCAGTTTGATTATAATGGACATCGAATCAATATTTTGGATACGCCGGGTCACCAGGACTTCAGTGAAGACACCTACCGGACACTTACGGCTGCGGACAGCGCGGTCATGCTGATCGACGTTGCCAAAGGGGTCGAGCCCCAGACGATCAAGCTGTTTCAGGTCTGCGCCAAACGGGGCATTCCGATCTTCACCTTCATCAACAAGCTTGACCGCGAAGGGCGGAATCCGTTTGATTTGATGGAAGAGCTGGAGCAGGTGCTCGGCATCCGTTCGGTGCCGATGAACTGGCCGATCGGCTCGGGCCGGGAGCTGTCCGGCGTGTATGACCGGGTAAAAAATCAGGTCGAGCTGTTTCAGGGCGACGACCACTCTACCATCCAGGTGAAGAAGGTGGACGGCTATCAGGATCCGGTTATCGGCGAAATTGCGGGTGAATATTTGCATGAGCAGCTGTGTCAGGATCTGGAGCTGCTTGACGTGGCCGGCGACCCGTTCGATTATGATAAAGTAAGACGAGGAGAGCTGACGCCGGTCTTTTTCGGTAGCGCTGTGAACAACTTTGGCGTACAGACTTTTCTGGAGAACTTCCTTGAGCTTGCTCCGAAGCCGGAGCCGCGCAGAAGCACGTCAGGCTTGGTCGAACCTACGAATGAGAAGTTCAGCGGTTATGTTTTCAAGATTCAAGCAAACATGAACCCGGCCCACCGCGACCGGATCGCCTTCCTGCGCATTGTATCAGGGAAGTTCGAACGCGGGATGTCGGTGAAGCATATACGGGTAGGCAAGGATATCAAGCTGTCCCAGCCGCAGCAGTTCCTTGCGCAGGATCGCGACATCGTGGACGAAGCGTTTCCCGGCGACATTATCGGGTTGTTTGATCCGGGGATTTTCCGGATTGGCGACTCCCTAAGCCAGAATAGCGAGATCATGTTTGACGAAATGCCTACCTTCTCTCCCGAAATTTTCGCCAAGGTGACGGCCAAGAACGCGCTCAAGCATAAGCAGTATCAAAAAGGGATCGACCAGTTGACGGAGGAAGGCACCATTCAGGTGTTCCGAACGGTCGGTTTCGAGGATACTCTGCTCGGCGTTGTCGGCCAGCTTCAGTTTGAGGTGTTTGAATACCGGATGAAAGTCGAGTACGGGGTGGATGTTCAGCTTCAGCGGATGCCGTACCAGTTCGCCCGCTGGATCGTAGCGGATCATATTGATCCGTCCAAGTTCCGGATTAACTCGGTACTCGTGAAAGACAAGAAGGACAACTACGTCGTCCTCTTTGAGAATGAATATGCGATGCGTACGGCGATGGAAAAATTTCCGGAAGCGAAATTTTTGGAAACAGCCCCGTAACGTAAGGCTGAGTCTCTATAGTGCATGATAAACAAAATCCCTCTGGCCGGCCTTTATGGTTCGGCAGAGGGATTTTGCGTAGAACAAGCATAGAACGGCGTCAAATTCCGCATCATCTAAATGAAAGCGGAGAAGCGATCATTTAGTGGGATCGGAATGTATGACGTTTTCGCTCCAAACAGCGCTAGGTCTGTTACTTCGCCCGAGGTGCTGCGGAAGAAGATTTGAGCGCATTTTCCAGAACGGTAATAAGTTCATTTTGTTTGCTCTGGTCGATGTTCTTCCAGATCAATTCGAAGGCTACGCCAAGACCCGGAAGGGCTGCTTCCTGGGCCCCAATGGACCCTTCAATCATCTCGCGCAGCCCGTTCTGGTCGCTACCGATCATTTTTTGCACAACCGCTTGTCTTAAATCCAGCATTACTGCCATGGTGACAATCCTCCTCAAAGGTTCGAAGTATGCGCGCCGGCCAGCTGTCAAGAAGTTTAAGCCAAACCATGCTGCTCTCTCGCTGCCTTATAGAGGTATCAGCGGGGCTGCTCCATTCAAGGCAGCAAGATTAATGTTCCCCCAAGCGCCTATGGAAATTCAAGTAACCATTGGATTGTGTTATACTGAATAGAATGTTAAATATTATAAGCTGTGCAGGTGAATAATGATGCCCAAGAAACAATTTGCAGTCATCGGGATGGGACGGTTCGGCTTCAGCGTGGCAAGTGCGCTGAGTACAATGGGTTTTGACGTACTGGCTATCGATGCCGACGAAAGCCGGACTCAGGCTGTATCCAATATCGTAACACATGCCGTATCCGCCGATTCAACGGATGAGGAAGCGCTGCGGGCGCTGGGAATTCGCAACTTTGATGTTGTCGTTGTGGCGATCGGAGAGAATATTCAGGCCAGCATCCTGACGACTTTAATTCTGAAAGATCTCGGCGGTCCGCTCATTGTGGTCAAGGCCCAGAATGAGCTTCACGGTAAAGTGCTCCAGAAAATTGGCGCGGATAAAGTGATTCATCCGGAGCGGGATATGGGGCTTCGGGTTGCCCATCATCTGGTATCGCCGAACATTATTGACTATATAGAAATCTCGGAAGAGTACAGCATCCTTGATATTCGCGTGCCTGAATCGATGGTCGGCAAAAACCTGAAGGAGCTTGATATCCGCGTTAAATACAAGTGCAATGTCATGGCCATCAAAAAGGATGGAGGCACTAAAATGAATATTTCTCCGGATGCGAATGAGCGGCTGGTTGATGGCGATGTGCTGGTTGTAGTCGGACACAAGGATGATTTGACGAAGCTTGAGCTCGCAACGGCGCAATAAATAAAAGGCAGGAAGGTAAGACTATGCAAATTGAATCCCTCCAGAACAGCCGAGTCAAGGAATGGGCTTCCCTTTTGGAGAAGAAGCACAGGGATAAGCATCGCAAATTTATCGTGGAAGGGATTCATCTCGTCCTGGAAGCTTTGAAAGCCAAGGCGGATCTCGAATGCGTCGCTTATTCACTGGAACGCGGCATACCGCCGGAGCTCGCTCAGGCTGCCGCAAGTTCGCTTGGCGTGCAATGGATCGGCGTATCCGAAGCGGTCATCGCCAAATGCACCGACACCAAAACGCCCCAGCCGGTCTTTGCGGTCGTTCGCAAGACGGGCGCCTCCACGGAGGAGCTGCTAAGCCGCCCGAACAGCCTGGTTGTCGTCCTTGACGGCGTTCAGGATCCCGGCAATGTGGGCACGATTATCCGCAGCGCGGATGCCGTAGGCGCGGACGGCGTCATCATCGGACGAGGCTGCGCCGATGTGTATGGCCCCAAGGTCATTCGCTCGACGATGGGATCGCTGTTCCATCTGCCGATCGTGGAAGGCAGCCTTGCTGAGCTGCTCCCTGAAGCGAAGTCCCGCGGCATTCGCATTGCAGGGACAAGCCTGCAGTCAGCCCGAGTTTGCTACGATTATGATTTCACCGGGCCGGTCTGGCTGCTCTTCGGCAGCGAAGGGGGAGGCCTATCCAGAGAATCCATGGAGCTGCTGGATGACGCGATTATCATCCCGATGAAGGGTCAGGCGGAGTCGTTGAATGTGGCGATGGCGGCCTCGGTGCTGCTGTATGAGGCGCTGCGGCAGCGGGAATTTTAATTAAACATAAAAATTACTGTCCGCAGACACCACTAGAGACTGGAAACTACTCGGTACATCAACCGATCAGGAGCTAGTCTTCTTTTATTCTCTACATCTAAACAGTTGAGATAAGAGAATGGAGAGGAGCATTCTAATGACGAAAGGCAAAACCGTCCATATAAGGCAATTAAACGTACATGATGCTGCAGAAAGTCTGAGATTGCAAACGGAAAATCGTGATTTTTTTGAAAAATTTTCGATGACTCGAGCTGTTGATTTTTACAAGATAGAAGGCCAAATTAACATGATACAAAATCATCATGAGCATGTGCAAAAGGACCAAGGGTACGCCTTTGGGATATTTAAAAATGATGACGATGCGTTAATTGGAACCATCAGCCTTTTTCAGGTAATTCGCGGTTCTCTGCAAAGCGCTTTCATCGGCTATTTTTTGGACAAAAAACATAATGGCAAAGGCTATGCGACAGAAGCTGTACAATTAATTTGTGAATATGCATTCGGTGAGTTAAAGTTGCATCGTATAGAAGCTGGAGTTATGCCTCACAATATTGCATCCATGCGTGTGTTGGAAAAAGCAGGTTTTCATAAAGAAGGAATCGCTCAAAAGAACGTTAAGATCCATGGAAAATGGGAAGATCACCAGGTGCTGGCTTTAATCAATCCGGATGATTAACCGATTGGAAAAAGAACTATGATCAGATACGACTGTAAAAGCAACTATTGCTATCCTAGCTTATTACATAACAGCCTTGTTCCGGTAATTCTACCGGTTCAAGGCTGTTTCTATTTGAATGCTAAACCCGCAAGGATTGCAGAAACAGAATGATGACAATACCCCTTGACATCCTGTATATACAGGATTAAGATGTAGTCGAGAAGCAAACCTGTATATACAGGAAAATATGAAAGCGTTGGCATTCTATGAAAATACATCATGCATGGGAGGAAAAACGATCCATGGAGCATAGCCATACCGCCGACTGGTGGAAGAAATCAACCGTTTACCAGGTGTATCCCAAAAGCTTCAAAGATACAACCGGCAGCGGTGAAGGGGACATCCGGGGGCTGATCGAGAAGTTGGATTATTTGCAGGGACTCGGAATCGATATTATCTGGCTTCAGCCGGTGTATGTTTCCCCGCAAAATGATAACGGTTACGACGTGGCCGATTATTGCGAAATCAATCCCGAGTATGGAACAATGGCGGATTTTGATGAGCTGGCAGCCGAAGTGCGCCGCCGGAACATGCATCTGATGCTGGACATTGTGGTTAATCATTCTTCAACGGAGCATCGATGGTTTCAAGAAGCGAAACAATCAAGAAATAATCCGTACCGCGATTATTATATTTGGAAGGACCCGGCGCCGGGCGGCGGAGTGCCCAACAACTGGCAGTCGAAATTCGGCGGACCGGCCTGGCAGTACGATGAAGCGACAGGACAGTATTTTCTGACATTGTTCGATAAAACGCAGGCTGATTTGAACTGGGAAAATCCCGCTGTCCGGGAAGAGGTCGTCAAACTGATGACTTTTTGGGCGGAAAAGGGAGTCAGCGGCTTCAGGCTGGACGTCATCAATCTGATTTCCAAGGATCAGAATTTCCCGGATGACGACGGCAGCGCCCGGCCTGGAGACGGACGTAAATTTTATACGGATGGCCCAAGGGTTCATGAGTACATGAAGGAACTGAACAGAAGGATTTTTAAACCGTACAATTTGGTGACGGTCGGGGAAATGTCGTCGACTTCGCTCGAGAACTGCATTCTTTATTCGAACCCGGAGCAGAACGAGCTTTCCATGACGTTCAATTTCCATCATCTAAAAGTCGATTATCCGAACGGGCAAAAATGGGAGCTCATGCCTTATGATTTCGAACAACTGAAATCGCTGCTGTCCAGATGGCAGACCGGCATGCAGGAAGGCTGCGGCTGGAATGCGCTTTTCTTCAATAATCATGACCAGCCGAGAGCCTTGTCCCGATTTACGGACGATTCCGAGTACCGTGTCGAAAGCGCGAAGCTGCTGGCGACTACCTTGCACGGATTGCAAGGCACGCCTTATGTGTTTCAGGGCGAAGAAATCGGCCTGCCCAACCCGAAATGGAACGGGATTGAAGAAATGCGGGATGTCGAGTCGCATAACATTTACCGGATTTTGCAGGAGCAAGGCAAGAGCCCGGAAGAAGCGTTTAACATCATTAGGGAACGTTCACGCGACAACTCCCGGACGCCTATGCTGTGGGACAGCACTCCGAATGCCGGATTTACAAGCGGAACCCCGTGGATCAAGGTCGATGAGCGCTACCCTGAAATTAACGTAGAAAGACAGCTTCACGATCCGGATTCGGTTTATCATCATTACAAAAAGCTGATCGGGTTAAGAAAGAAGCATCAGATTCTGATTGACGGAACGTTTGTCCGTCTCGATGAGGCGCATCCTCAGGTGTTCGCTTACAGCCGGGTGAAAGGCCAGGAGGCTGTAGTGGTTGTATCCAATTTCAGCAAGGAGCAGACCGTGTTTCAGTTTGCGGACGCTTTTGCGGAAGAGTGGCTGGAAGCCGGCCCTGCCGAGCTGTTAGCAGGCAATACCAAGCAAGTTCCTCCATTGTGGAAGGAAATGGCATTATCCCCTTTTGCATCGTATATGTGGTTAATCCGGCGGAAATGATTTTTGAAATCATAAGGGAGTGAACGAAGATGGCGATCGACAAAAGAAGCGTTGAGCAAATTGTTCAGGCTGTCGGAGGCAAAGAAAATATCGAAGCCGCCACACACTGCGTAACAAGGCTCAGGTTCGTTCTTCATGATGACAAGAGAGTGGATGAAAAGCTGCTGGACCAAAATGAACTGGTCAAAGGCCACTTCCAGACGCAAGGCCAGTTTCAGGTTGTGATCGGTCCCGGGCTCGTAGATAAAGTGTATGATGAAATGATCGCCTTTACGGGCGGAGAGCGGGCTTCCAAAGACGAAGTGAAAAAGGCCGCAGGCAAAAAACAGAATATTGTGCAGCAGGCGATCAAGACGCTGGCCGATATTTTTATTCCTATTTTGCCGGCCATTGTAACCGCGGGTTTGCTGCTGGGCATCAACAATATGTTGACCGACCCCGGCATCTTTTTCAAAGGGCAATCGCTTGTCGATGTTTATCCGGCCTGGACCGACTTTGCTTCTATTATTAATCTGATCGCCAATACGGCGTTTACGTTTTTGCCGGCTTTGATCGGCTGGTCAGCCGTTGTCAGATTTGGAGGCAGCCCGCTCCTCGGGATTGTGCTCGGCCTGATTCTCGTGCATCCGGATTTGCTGAACGCTTACAATTATGCGAACGCCAAGCTTGAGGGAACCGTCCCGGTCTGGAATTTGTTCGGCTGGGAAGTTCAAAAGATCGGCTATCAGGGGCAAGTGCTCCCGGTTCTTGTCTCGTCTTATCTGCTAGCCCAAATTGAGCGTTTCCTCAATAAAAGAGTCTTGGATTCCATCAAGCTTCTAATCGTGGCGCCAGTCGCTCTGCTCATTACGGGCTTTCTGGCCTTTACAGTCATCGGTCCTGTAACCTTTGCGATTGCCAATGCGATTACAGACGGCATCGTTTATATTTTTAACACGTTCCCTGTTATTGGCGGTCTCCTGTACGGAGGGTTCTATGCTCTGCTCGTGGTTACCGGCATGCACCATACCTTTTTGGCGGTGGACGTTCAGCTCATCGGGTCAGAAGGCGGAACCTTCCTCTGGCCAATGCTGGCGCTGTCAAATATCGCTCAAGGCTCCGCAGCTCTGGCCATGATGTTCGCGTTGAAAGAACAAAAGACTAAGGGGCTTGCCGCGACATCCTCTGTTTCCGCTTTTCTCGGGGTTACGGAACCGGCCATTTTCGGCGTGAATATCCGCTATAAATATCCTTTTATCTTCGGAATGATCGGGTCCGCGCTTGCCGGGATCCTGCTGACGATCAATCATGTCCTGGCTTCCTCGATCGGGGTCGGAGGCATACCGGGCTTCTTGTCCATTTTCCCTGAAAAATGGGGCGTCTTCTTTGCCGGAATGGGCATCGCACTGGCGGTTCCATTTGGCCTTACGATTCTGTTCGGCAAATTTGCGAAAGCCGGCGCAGGCAACAAAACGGAACCTGGCTCACCGCAATCTGAGACTGCAACGCCAAATACGGGCGCGGGGATCGAGGCAGCTAATGAAGCGTCTGCAGCCTCTGAAACAGATGCCTTGAGCAGCAGCACTTTGCTAAAAGTGCTTGAGGTTGCCGCGCCTCTTCGCGGAACGACGCTTCCGCTGAAGGAGGTTCCCGATCCTGCATTTGCAGAAGGGCAAATGGGGCAGGGAATAGCCATCAACCCTTCGGTTGGCCGTGTGGTGGCTCCGTTTGATGCCCAGGTTGTTCATCTCATAAAGAGCAAGCACGCTGTCATGCTGGAGCATGCGAGCGGCGTCCAGATTTTGATTCATGTTGGCATTGATACAGTCAAGCTGAAAGGCAGCGCGTTTACGAGTCATGTCGAGAGCGGCGATCACGTGAAAGCCGGACAGCTGCTGCTTGAATTCAATATGGATGAGATCCGGGAAGCCGGCCTTCCGCTGACGACACCGATCATTGTTCCGGACGGACAGACGAGTGTAGGAAAAGTCGAAGAGCTGTACCCGGGGGATGTTGCCGAGGACGGCGCATCCATTTTGAAAATCCATTTGGCCTTCTGAACTTATAAGCGAAGCCCTATACTTTCTTATAGTTCCCCGCAGAAACGGATTCCGCCTTTGTAAAAGACGGATTTGCCGTTTCTCCTTATTAAGCGGGTATGGTAAGATGGGAACGGTGATCAGCGTGAAGAAGAATATATTTTTAAATATTTATAAGAAATACGCCCAGTTGATCCAAACCGGTCAAATGGCGTCCGGGACCAAGCTTCCCTCGGAGAGCGAGCTGGCCAGTCAATACAACACATCAAGAGAAACGGTGCGCAAAGCTCTGAACCTGCTTGTCCAAAACGGATATATTCACAAAATCAAAGGCAAAGGTTCGTATGTACTGGATATTCACCGCATGGATTTTCCGATTACCGGTTTGATCAGCTTTAAGGAAATGGCTGAAAAAATCGGCAAGCCGTCAAAGACCATTGTATATAAAACGGGTCTTATCCATGCTGCGGGTGAAATTGCGCGCTATTTGATGCTGGAGGACGGCGAATCCGTTTGGGAAGTGATACGGGCCCGTGAAATCGACGGGGAACGGATTATTCTGGATAAAGATTATTTTCTCCCGGAAATTGTAACCGCATTAACGGAACAAATAGCGGCGAATTCGATTTATGAATATTTGGAGCAGCAGCTTCATTTGGTCATTAGTTACGCCAAAAAAGAAATTTCCGTCGAAGAGTCGACGGACGAGGATCGCAGGCTGCTTGATTTTAAGGGCTTGTCCCATGTCGTTGTGGTCCGGAATTTTGTGTATCTCGAAGATACGACATTGTTTCAGTATACCGAATCCAGGCACCGGCTTGACAAGTTTCAGTTTGTCGATTTTGCGCGCAGGGTTCATTAGCGTCAGCTGTCAGCATTTGGGGATTATCAGGGTTGCCAGAGCTTTCGCGCGAGAACTTGGCAGCCCTGTCTTCTTTTTTGTCCCCCTCCAGCATAACCTGTTAAAGAGTTGGTAGTGCCGGGAGGTTGATAGCATGCGAATAGGAAACCGGATTTTTCTGTTCAGAAGGCGAAGATGGCGCAGCCGGCGCAAAAGAAGCTGGATGGGAAGCAGCTGGATGGCAAGCAGCAGGACAGGAAGCGGTTGGACGGGAAGCGGCGTGCAGCGGAAACGAAGACGTTTCAGCAGGCGGAAAATTTGGCTGCTATTAATCGTGTTGTTGATAATCGCGGTTGTTCAGATGATCGTTTATGTCGAGCGCCGTATGGAAGAGCCTCTCGTTCAACTGGCCAAGGTGCGGGTGAAGCAAATTGCTACCGAATCGCTGAATGAGGCGATTACAGAGCAGGTGGCGAAAGGTCAGCAGTACGGCGATCTCATTGACTGGAAGACGGACTCGTCAGGCAAAATAACCGGGTTCATGCTGAATTACAAGTCGCATATGGAGATTACGTCGGAAACGGTACAGACGGTAAGACAAACGCTGGAACGTGTCTCCAAACTGAATGAGCGGATCCCGCTCGGTCAGGCATTGGGCAGCCCGATTCTGGCCTCCTTCGGACCGCGGATTCCGATCCGCATCGAGCCGCAAAGCGATGTGAAGGTCGATTTGAATACAAGGCGGCAGGATGCCGGGATTAATATGATTCTGGTCGAAGTTTACCTGCACATTAAAACGGAAGTATCCGTGATTGTTCCTTTTAATATGGGACCTCAAGCGGTAGAAACGGAGATTCCGGTATCCTATCTGCTCGTTGTTGGCGATGTTCCCATGTATTACTATGACAATAAAGGCAATCCTGTAGGGGAAAATGGAGCAAGCGCGCCCAATATCGCGCTGCCTTCCCGGGTGCAAACTCCGGGTACCTCCTCCGAAAACGGAGGGGCGGGTAGTGCCGGTGATAAAACACCGTCTTCGAATACGCCATGAAATAAACAGAACGCCCATCTACAACAGATGGACGTTCTGTTTATTTGCGTTTTCTTCTTTCCTCGTTTTCCCACCGTTTCAGCAGCGGGTAAGGGTCGAAGGCCCACTCATTGTAGCCTGTATCCCGGTAAATGCCGTAATGCAGATGAGGCGGAAATTTTCCCTGCGTTCCGGGTTTGCCGTATCCGCTGCTGCCTACCCAGCCGATCACCTGACCGGGAACTACCAAGCTCCCTACATCGATTTTTTTGTCAAAGCCCTGCAGATGGGCATAATAATGGTAGCGATTGTTCAAATCCCGTATTCCGACCCGCCATCCGCCAAAACGGTTCCAGCCTTTCATCTCTATAATCCCGTAGCAGGCGCTTCTGACCGGAACGCCGTATGGCGCGAACAGGTCGGTTCCTTCATGGATGCGCAGCCCTCCAAAACCGCGGCGGTCGCCCCAAGTGCTCCGGTAGCTGTAACTGCTGGATAAAGGCAGAACAAAGGAGGTTTGAAACAAATCGAGTTTGCCAAAAGCCTGATAAATTTTGACAAATTGACGAACGCGGCTGACGGCCCTGTCGTTCTGATAATATCGCCATAAAGCAATATGAAAATCCTCTTCGGACAAGCCGTACCGCTTCAAGTAGCAGGCCATGCTGTACAGCGTATCAAGGTCATCCGCCGGATTGGCGGTTCCATCTCCCGTGGCGTCCCGGCCGATCCCTCCGAACAGGCTGATGGATACAGGACGGGTATCTTCCGGATCCGGGTTCAGCCATCCGGCCCAGAATTCGGGACGCGGATTGATTCCAATCAGCCGTCCTTTAAGCTTTTCGGCTTTGGATTTTGGAGTAACCGTCCGTTCATACTGATCGACTGCAGCGAGATAAACCCATGGAACATGGGTCAGCTCACTGATCTCCCGGATAAGCTCCCCGCGCTGTCCCAATATTTCGTCACTCGAAGGTGCAGCTTGTTTTTGTATCGGGTCGGCTTGTTTGGTTGTTTCGGCCCAGGCAATAGACGCGGGAGATTGGGTAATCAGGATCAAGACGGTCAGGGCGGATGTCAACATTTTGCCGCAGCCTTTTACAGCGTGACTCATATATTTCTCTCCTTTTAGCAAATGGATAACATTCATACATCGCACCAGTTTTGATTTCATAGTTAATTTGGAACATCGGGCGGATTTTTATCCATATGAGGTTCGAGTATTTGGTCTGCTTTCATGTTATAATGTAGAGACGCGACAGTTATCCAAGAGGAAGGAAGGTTGTAACCATTGTCGAAACACGTTAAAGAACCGAAGCCGGATTGGATTCGGATTAAAATGACGACCGGGGAAAATTACCAGGATATCAAAAATATGATGCGCTCCAAAACACTGCATACCGTATGTGAAGAGGCGCGTTGCCCGAATATATATGAATGCTGGGCGAATCGAACTGCTACTTTTATGATTTTGGGCGATATTTGTACTCGTGCTTGCCGCTTCTGCGCTGTTAATACCGGCATGCCCACCGAGCTGGACCTTAAGGAGCCGGAGCGTGTGGCTGAAGCCGCTGAGAATATGAATCTTAACCATTGCGTTGTAACGAGTGTAGCGCGGGACGATCTGAAAGACGGCGGGGCTATGATTTTTGCCGAGACCGTACGCGCTATTCGCAAACGGCTGCCGTTTTGCAGCGTTGAAGTGCTGATTCCCGATTTTCTGGGAGACGCGGACTCGCTTAAGATCGTTATGGATGCAAAGCCTGACATTCTGAATCACAATATTGAGACGGTGGAAAGATTGTCTGACCGGGTACGGGCGAAGGCCAAATATCGGCGTTCGCTGGAGCTGCTTCAAAGAGCCAAGGAGATGCAGCCGAACATTCCAACGAAATCAAGCATTATGCTTGGCGTAGGTGAGGAATGGGACGAAATTTTGCAGGCCATGGACGATTTGCGGGCAGTGGACTGCGATATTCTTACGATCGGTCAATATCTCCAGCCGACTCCGAAACATCTGAATGTGGAGAAATACTACCGTCCGGAAGAATTTACGATGCTCAAAGAAGAGGGAATGAAACGCGGCTTCAGCCACGTGGAATCAGGACCGCTCGTGCGAAGCTCCTATCATGCGCATGAACAGGTGAATTCGGCCAAAAGCGCTAAAGAAGGTGCGCAATCGCCGGCGTAACGAACGAGGGGGAACACGGTGTTTATTCAGATTGGCAATAAAAGCTATGAGCTCGTCCAGGATAACAGGAACGGCTGGAACCCTGAAGCGTTCAAGCAGCGCTACAGCGAGGTGCTGGACCGTTATGATTATATTGTCGGTGATTGGGGATATAATCAGCTCAGATTGAAAGGCTTCTATAGGGATAACCATCCGAAAGCTACCCGGGATACCGCTATTTCAAGCATGGCGGATTATATTAACGAATATTGCAACTTTGGCTGTGCTTACTTTGTGCTGCAGAAGGCGAAGGATCTTCCGAAGGACAAGGAAACTTTAGTGGGTGGCCGACCGGACAAAGATGAGGAAGCCGGTGCACCAGGGGCTGCTCCTAAAGACCAGCCGCTTAGGGAGCATCTCTCTTCCCGGGAACATCACGCCAAGATGAAGCAGGCCAAAGAGGCAAGCAAGGCTGCGGCCAGAGAGGCCAGAGAAGCTAAAGAGGCTGAACAGCGACTGTCCAGAGAGCGGCTCGCCCAGACTTCCGGCAAGGATGGGCAGACGAATCAATAAAGCAAGAACGGTTTCCACTTTCGGGAACCGTTCTTTGTTATGCGCTAATTGCAACCTTAGCCCGAAATAAATGGGGCTAAGGTTGCTTTATTTTTTTGAAAATGAATTTTGTAAAGTTAATAGTTTACAGTTTGAAAATACAGGCATTATATTCCAATGACATTCCTCTGTTAAATTAGGAGAGATGTTTGCAAGCCGATTGAGGGGGCTAGCGCACCGTAAAGATTTTAAGAATATAAAGAAGATTGGAGTGCAGTGCGTTGAAGAGAGGGTTACTGAAAAAGCTGGGCTTAAATGTGTCCATTGCCAGCTTGCTGCTAGGCTTGTTGTCGCCGTATGGCGCGATGAAGGCAAGCGCGGATCAACCTGGGGAATCATTTGATTACACCAAGGTACCGAGATTGTTAATTACGGAGCTTGTGCCGGACAGCTCGAATATTCCCACGAAGAATGATCCGAATAAGACGGTTGACGCTTATGAGTTTATTGAGGTTTACAATAATTTCAGCGAGCCGGTTTCTTTGAGAGATTACAATTTCGATTACCACTATATAAGCAGCAGCGGTAATGATGTCGACACGATCTGGCCGTTGGCCTCTGCAACTGACAATCCTGTCATTGAGTCAAAAGGTTCCGTTGTTTTTTGGATCATGAATAATGATAATACTGCACTGACGGCCGGTGATTTTAACAGCAATTATGGTACATCCCTTGTAGAGGGTACGAACCTGTTCCGTTTATCCGGCGGCGGGGGTATGAGCAACGGCTACCCGCGCGATTTGATTATTAAAGACAATAGCAGCAACGTTGTGGTGTCAGCCTCCTACCAAAACGATGATCAAACCCAGAAAAACAATGGCATTTTCTATACTTATCCTATTGACGGAAGCACGAATATGTCCATGGTGACTGCAGGCGACTATGCGGCTGGCGTACATACAGCAACTCCCGGAACGGTGGAAAGCGAGCTTGTTCCGGCATTCACCTATGATGATCCTGCCATCCAGCCTCCGCCAGCTCCCATTGTGATTCAGCACACTCCGGTAACGGAAGCTATGAACGATAGCGATCTGAACATTGCCATAACGGTAACGGCAAATACATATGGCGACCCGGCAAACGTGACGGCTGCTGTTTACTATAAGCTGGACTCCGAGGACAAGTTTACTGATCTTGCCATGAGTATGAACGCTGCTAGCTCGGCAGGCGATAACATTGCGTTTGAGACTTCCATTCCGAAGGAGCGGCTGCTTGGGAGCACGCTTCAATACTATATTGAAGCTAATGACGGATGGGTAACCAAAGACACCGAGGTATACACGGTGAACATTCGCTCAAGCTTCAATTATAACTATGTGCCTGCGCTTTTAATTACGGAGCTTAACCCTAACTCCGCGAATCTAACCAATGGAACAACAACGGCCAACGGTTATGAATTTATTGAGGTCTATAACAATTCGGACCGAACTATTAATTTGCAAGATTACAAGCTCATGTACCGTTATACGAACAAGACGCCTAATACGGAAACCCGGTGGGAGACAGGAGATGTAGTGATCCCCTCCCAACAATCTGCCGTATTGTGGATTGCCAATGGCTCTAACAATGATAAGACGGACTCGGACTTTAACAGCTTTTTTGACGTAAATCTGAAGCTTAATGAAAATTTATTTAAAATCGAAAGCGACGGAATGGCCAACGGTGGAGCAAGAAGCATTGTAATCCGCAATTCCAGCGACAAGGAAATAGTATCCGCCCATTATGAAACAGAAGTCAAAAACGTTTCGGACAAGCCCATTTTCTATAAATATCCAGATGATGGAACAACCGAGATGATCATGGACAGCGCAGGTACTGCTTCTGCGACACCGGGTACGGTAGATCCGAATCAGGTGCCGAAACAGACGGCTACTTTACCGGAAGAAGAGAATAATGAACCGACGATCATCAATCATACCCCGGTAACCCAAGCGGAAACGAATGAAAATTTGAAAATTAGCGCTCAAATTACGAACAAGGAAAGCGACGAGGGATTGGTTGATCCCGTGACGGCGACTGTGCATTATAAAACCGGTTCGCAAACCAATTTTGCAACGATCGCGATGAACGTGACTTCAGGCAACAACTATCTGGCGGATATTCCTCGGGAAGAGCTCAAGGAAGATACTTTTCAATATTACATCGAGGCAAAAGACGCTAAAAACACCGTTAAAACCGAAACGTACACAGTGGCAGTCCATGTGCCTGATTTCGACCCTTCGAAGGTACCGCCGCTGCTTGTAACGGAGTTGGTTCCTAACAGCACCAATGTTGACGGGGCGGATGGCTACGAGTTTATTGAAATCTATAACAATTCCGACAAAACCGTTAATCTGAAGGATTATAAAATTTATTACCGTTATACGGATTCAGGTCCAGATTCCGACATTGTCTGGCGGACGGATCGCGAGGATATGACCATTGATGCAGGCAAAACGGTCGTCTTCTGGGTCATTAACAACGCTAACGGAAATAAGACGGTTGCCGATTTTAATGCAAACTTTAATACGAATCTCGTAGAGAACCAGGATATATATAAAATTTATGCCGACGGTATGGCGAACGGCTCCAAGCGTGGTATCGTAATCGGAACCAACACGCATGCTGATATTTCCGCTGCCTATTACGATGGATCGCAACCATCTGAAACTGCTGAAAATAAAGGAATTCAATACAAGTACCCGACGAATGGCAGCACAAATATGATTAAGCTGAGCGCCGGCGTTGAAGCGGCATCCCCTGGCAGCGTGAATCCGGTACAGGTTCCGGATACGCCTGTGAAAGCTGTCGATGACACGGAGCCTCCAACTTTTACGAATGTTACGGGAATCAGCAATATCGAGCAGTCCAAAGATTTGGCGATTACGTTAGATGCTAAGGACAATCAAAGCGTCAAATCGGTTAAGATTTTTTACAAGTCCGACAGACAGGCTGATTATTCTAGCCGTTATTTGTATGTGAATTACAATGACACCATGTATCACTTTACGGTCTATCCTCCCGATTTGATTGGCAAGTCGTATATCCAGTATTACTTTGTCATATCTGATGGGAGCCATGAAATTACTTCGGAAACTTACAAAGTCGATATAACCGGTGGACCGGAGAGATCCGAACTTCGCCTGAACCTGAAAGACGGAGAAATCATGAGCGGTACCAAGGTTATCAAAGGAACCGCGGAAAACGACGCTCCCGAGTCCCTGCAGTTGTCTATTGACGGCAAGGAATTGACGACAGGCACATACCGTGCCTTGGAGCAGGATGCTTCCTTTGCTTTTGATGCGAATTCGGTTAACTTTTATTTTAAAAACGGCGTAACAATGGGCCATGAAATTTTGTATACATTTATGGATCCGATCAATACGTATACTACGCTCACGGTGCCGATTGAAGCAGCCCGGCTTACGGAAGGCAGCAATATCATTTCAATTCGCGCGGGAACCAAATCTTCGCCATTTGATGACCGCCCGGAAGAGAACAAGGACGATTTCACGGTTAGAAACATTCGACTTGTTTTTGCAGATGGTACAGTCCTTTACGATTCCAATTATGCCGATCCTGTCAAAGAAATAAAAATGGGAGACAGCGCCGGAAAATTTCCGGTTGTTGACTTCAATTTCAATTTGCCGGCTGAACTGCTAAAATCCAAAGCCTTTGACTTGGATACGACTACTTTGCCTGATGGTCTGCATACCGTTTCTGTTGATAATGCTGCTGGACGAAAGACGGCTAATATTACGGTAGATAACACAGCTCCCGATATTCGTCCAACAATCGAGAACGGTAAAATGTACCGGGGCGAGTTAACGCTGGATGCTGAAATTACGGATGCTCTTGCAGGCGTTGAATCTGTAGAGTCCACTTTGGACGGGGAAAAGATTGAAATGCCTTTTGCAACGGCTTCATCCAAGCTCAGTCCGGGAACACACTCTTTTGCTCTTAAAGCAACGGATAAAGTAGGAAACGTGTCTGAGAAAACCATTTCTTTTGATGTGCCGAACGAAAACCCGCTAAAACCGGAGCTTGTTTCTCCTGCTCATGATCAAACAAATGCAGGGCCGAACCTGTCTGTTAAAGTGCAGGATCCTACTAACGACAAGATGAACGTAAGCTTTTACAAAGGATTCCTGTTTGATGCTTTACATCGTGCAGGGCTTTCCGCATACAAAAACGCTAGCGAAGTGGAACCGCCTAAACAGCTGAGACCGGAAGGAGAACAGGCTTTCAGTGAGAATGAATACAGCTTGATCAGCGCTCAGGACGGACAATATCTAATCAATGATTCCAATGAAAAATTCCCTTACCATCGTTTCGAGGTAAAGCTGGATCCTACCGTGAAGGCAACCGACAAGGTCGAAATTGAGTGGCAGGGTAAATCGCTGGAAGGCCGGAAGGTGAGCTTGTATGCCTGGAGCCCTTCGGCTAATGAGTGGAAGCAGCTTGACAGCAAGATCGCCGGAAATGAAGATTTCTCCTTAACTTCAGAAGTGAAAGCCGGTGACTACGCCGTTGACGGAACCATACATGCCATTGTTCAGGACGAGCTTCCGGTTAGTCAGGATCCTTACGATTTCAGCATTGTTTGGATGTCTGACACTCAATATTATTCGGAAAGCTATCCTGAAATTTATGAGGGCAATGTGAAGTGGGTTGTAGATCACAAGGATGACATGAACATTAAATATGTCATTCACACCGGTGACCTTGTCGACGAAGCCGACAAGGAATATCAATGGATCGAAGCGGACAAGGACATGAAAGTCTTGGAAGACGCGAATGTTCCTTACGGGGTGCTTGCAGGTAATCACGACGTGTCCCACCAGTACGCCGATTATACGAAGTACTATCAATATTTTGGCGAGGACCGTTTCAAAAAGCAGCCGACCTTTGGCGGATCATACCTGAACAATCGCGGACACTACGATCTTGTCTCGGCAGGAGGTAATGATTTCATTATCGTCTATATGGGCTGGGACATTCGGAACGAAGATATTCAATGGATCGACGATGTTCTTAAAAAGTATCCGGACCGCAAAGCGATTCTAAATTTTCATGAGTACCTGCTTGTATCCGGCAACAGAGCTCCGATTGCTGAAGAAATATATGATCGCGTCGTTGTGCCTAACAAAAATGTGATCGCCGTTTTGAGCGGCCACTACCACGATGCTGAAGAATTGGTTGATAACATTGACGATAACGGGGACGGAACGCCCGATCGACAAGTCTATCAGATGCTGGCCGACTACCAAGGTGCCGAAAAGGGCGGTCTCGGCTATATCCGTTTGCTGCAGTTTGATGTGAGAAATAACAAGATTCATGTAAAAACGTATTCACCTTATCTGGACGATTACAACTACTACGATCCGAATACTTACCCGGGTAAGGATGAATTCGATCTCGATGTTGATTTAAATCCTATGCTTAAGCGAGTTGCAACGGATTATTTTGGAATCAAAGTGTATACCGATCAGCTGATTGGCGAACAAACTGATGTAGCTAGCGGTCGTACGACAAGCGTTTCCTGGAGTGGGCTGAATAAAGGTCAATATTATCAATGGTACGCAGTAGCGAAGGACGATTACAGTGGTATGGCACGTTCGGACGTTTGGGGCTTTACTGTTGGCGAGTCGAACGGAACACCGGAACCGACGCCAACGCCAGAACCGACGCCAACGCCAGAACCGACGCCAACGCCGGAACCGACGCCAACGCCGGAACCGACGCCAACGCCGGAACCGACGCCAACACCGGAACCAACGCCAATGCCGGAACCGACACCAACGCCGGAACCAACGCCAACGCCGGAACCGACACCAACGCCGGAACCGACACCAACGCCGGAACCAACGCCAACACCGGAACCGACACCAACGCCGGAACCGACACCAACGCCGGAACCAACGCCAACACCGGAACCGACACCAACGCCAAAACCAGCACCAGCACCTTCACCGGCGCCGGTAACACCAGAGCCTGCGAAACCGCCAGTGACAAGCGCTCCGGCTGAACTTCCGTTCAAGGATGTTGGGACTAAATACGAGTGGGCTAGGGATGCAATCGGAACCCTTTCGGAGAAAGGTATTATTTTAGGTACCTCCGCTACGACGTTCGAACCGGGCAGAAATATAACCAGAGCGGATTTCATGATGATCCTTGTCCGTTTGCTCGGTCTCAAAGCTGACTTTGCTTCCAACTTTAGCGATGTGAGCCCTGCCGATTATTATTATGAATCAGTGGGCATCGTGAAACAGCTTGGTATTGCTGACGGAGTGGGCGAAGGCAAATTCAAACCGCATGAAGCCATAACCAGACAGGACATGATGGTGCTGCTCCAGCGTGCGCTAGAGGTAACGGGCAAGCAAAGCCTGTCGGGAACGGAGGCCGATCTGACTCGCTATAAGGATAAATCCAAGGTTTCTTCCTATGCGAAGGACGCTGTTGCCGCAATGGTTCACGCGGGTATCGTTCAAGGAAACGGCTCGGCATTGAACCCGACGAGCCATACCACAAGAGCGGAAGCCGCTCAACTTCTCTACCGGGTGTATAATAACTATATTAAATAGCAATAAGTAATCTGCACGGGGCTGTCCCAATAGTAGCTTCTGACTACTGGGGACAGCTCCTTCTTTCAGTGCGTGTGAAGACTACAGGCGACTAAGAACAAGAATCCGTTTGCGGAGCCTCTGCCCAAAAAAAGGGTGTCTCAGCAGCCATTTGTATGGCTTTTGGGACACCCTGTTTGTGTTTAAACATAGCAGCTCTGTTTATCGGCTCGAAATAAGTGTATTCCAATACTTTTCGCTGATACGGAGATTGCGATTTAATCCAGAAAAGCGTTGCGTACCCGTTCCCAGAAAGGAAACGGACGGTAGCGCACGAAACTGATCTTTTGCCTTGCAACGTGGCATCTGACAGAGACCAGATCGTTCATGTGAAGGTTAATATGGTCGATGGTGATGAGCAAATTCTGTTCCTTACGCGAGTAGATATCGCAGTGGTGATGCTTCGGAAGCACGAGCGATGACCCCATCGTCCGGTAAACACGGTTATTGATGGAAGCTATTTCGGACAGTTGGAGCGCTTCTATCGACGGATGAACCATTGCGCCGCCAAGACTTTTGTTGTAGGCCGTACTTCCTGAAGGAGTGGACACGCAGATTCCGTCTCCCCGAAACATTTCAAACAGACGGTCATTGATATCGACCTGGGCGACAATGGTCCCGTCAACGCTCTTCAGGGTGAATTCGTTCAGGCAAATGTAGGAAGCCTTCCCCGATTTCTTTGTGATTTCAACCTCAATCAGCGGATAGTTCACGATTCTTGGTTTGGGCGTACCCGGTCCTCCCTGACCGCTCATTAGGGAAATCAGTTCAGGAATTTCATCGGCCTTCCAGTCTGCATAAAAACCAAGATGTCCAGTATGTATGCCCACGAAAGCGATGGAAGGGATCCGGTCGATAAACGTGTGAAATGCATGCAGCATCGTCCCGTCGCCACCGATGGAAACAACAATTTCGGGAGATTTGGCATCCAGCTCAAATCCCTGCTCCCCTGCGAGCTTGTGGAATTGTTCGGTCAATTCGACGGATAGATCGTCCCCTCGGTCTAGAACGTAATATCTCAAATTGGAAGCTCCTTTAACAGGTGTGATGGTCACTTTACAACCTATTATAACTTAAAATGACAGTTTACCATAATTGCGCTATAGATACAGCCGCCAGAAACGATCATAGCCAATTCATGCCTGGACAACAATATCCTCTTTGGACCCGAAATGATGCTGCAGCGCATACAAATATTATGTACAAAAAATGGCAGCCTCATCAAGAAGGCTGCCTGCTGTACGCCGGGAAACCGGCCAGCTTCCTTTTCTGAAAAAATAATATTTATTCTTCGGTGGGTTCTGCCGAAATGGTGTAAGCTTCATCGATCAGCCATTTTCCATCGGATGATTTGGTCAGGGTTTGAATCGATTGGGTTTTGATCGTTATCGTCTTGCTGTCTTCCTTCTCCAGGGTGCTGCTCTCCAAATAGACGGCAGCCTTGTTTTTGCTGTAATAAATAATCTGCTGCTTCTCCAGGGTGCTCTTAATAAAATAGTTGTTCAAATAATCCTGGTAGAAGTCCTTCATATCCTGCAGTTCTTCCGAATCCTCCGGCAGGACAATGGCACTCAGTATACCGTCCAAATTTTTCTCGTTGATGTCCTTGAAATTTTGTTCAAACACCGATTTGATGGCACTCTCCTCGTTCGAAGGCACCGTAACGGTTTGGGAAAGGTCCGGAGGGAGCACCGTTTGGGCGTACATATCAACGCTGTTGATCTTCCAGACCCCATCCTTCTTCACAAGCGAATATTCATAGCTGTCTTCCGAATCCGGAGCGTAATCTCCTCCGATGCGTTTGCTTTGTTCTACTGTATAAACGGTAGCCTCACTGCCGCTAATATAGCCGAACTCGATACTCGCGATGGAGAACGAAGTATCGTATGTATCCAAATAGTCCTGAAGTGATTGCTTCAACTCGTCATCCACGGTATCCGGGTCGAGCAGGGCAATATAACCGGCAACATCTTCTTCATTCAGACTTTTGTTCATCTGATCAAGAAGCGCGCGAATTTCGTTCTTTGCCAGCTCTTTGGCTTCGCTTGTTTGAATCTCAACGGTTGATGTATCAGCGTTCCAGTTCACGTCAGCTCCGGCTGTCTGGCTGATAAAGCGCAGAGGAACATAGACCGTATTCCCGCGCACTGCCGGCGCAAGTGTAAGATTCTTCAAAACGCCGTTTACTTTCGCGGTTCGGCTGCCTACCGTTAATTCGATGGAAAGGCCGTTCTTTTTGCCGGTAACTTTTTTGGTTTTGGAATCCCAGGAAACCTGGAGCCCCAATTTTTCGAAAATAGCCCGGAAAGGAACAAAGGTGGTACCGTTCTCGGAATATGGGGTTCCGGCGGAAAAATGCAGTACGTTACCATCTACGGTAACTCCAATCGGGTTGCCTGCGGCAGAGGCTGGAAGGATTAAAGCTGTGGCCAATACCGCGCTTGCTGCCAGAGTTGCGATTTTTTTCATAAATCAATCCCCTTAAAAAAATGATGATATTGTATAAAATAGGTATATAATACCATCTGTATTTCATTTCTGTCTACGTTTATTTATTGAGTGCAGCGTCCTCAGGATCAGGGGTCACCCCCGCCTGGTCTTAAACCGGAACCTCAGTTTCTGAATGAGAATGAGGAAAAATGACACAATAAGCAGTACAACCAGCATGCTTAAGCCATAACCCAAGTTCCCAATGCCGGAATCAACTCGATATACGGTTGCCGGGAGGGGGGCGGGCAGCGGGGCCATTGCCTGATTGTCCATGCCGAAGAACGGCCAAATCATTAGAAGCAGTGCTGCGGATATAACGGCATGAATGAAGCGGGCGATCATGAACGGCATATACCGCAGATCGCTTGCATTCAGTATGCTGGCGACCTGGGCATGAACCGACAGGCCTCCCCAGGACAATATAAACGCAGCGGCAGCCGCTTTATAAGAGAGAGGGATTCCGGAGGCGGCGGCAGCCGCGTTTTTAGCACCAAGGGTCACCTCGAACAAGCCGCTGACGAAGGGCTCGGAAAGCGCGGAAGGAAGCCCGATGACAGGCAGGATGAAGCGAAGTCCTTCGTAAAGCGAAGTCATCAGTCCCGACGCGGAAAGCACCTCCAGAAACACGGAGAAAAAGACGACGAGTCCGCCGACAATGGTCATCAGTTTTATAGAGGAAGAAATAGCCTGACGAAGAAGCTCGCCAAGCTCCCGGCCGTCGGCAATTCTGGCCTGATGCATGGCGAGAACAGCCGCTTTAAGGCGGGAGCCTTCAGATATTGGATCCGCTTTGGCGGTGTTTCCGTTAGGCTGCCCCGTTACGGGGCGGCCGTGGAACCGCATCAGCAAGCCTATGATTATAGAGCCTCCGTAATGGGCCAAGGCCAGAACACCGGCCAGCTTGGAGTTGTGGAAGAATCCGACGGACACCGCACCGATCAGAAAAATGGGATCGGAAGAGGTGGTGAAGGAGACCAGCCGCTCGCCCTCTTCACGGCTGACCAGATTTTGCTCGCGCAGCTTGGCTGTTAATCTGGCGCTTACTGGATAGCCCGCGGCAAAGCCCATGGCAGCCACGAACCCGCCGCTTCCGGGAATGCGGAAGACCGGCTTCATCAGAGGATCCAGCAGTTTTCCAAGAAAATGGACGATTCCGAATCCAAGCAGCACCTCGGATATGACGAAGAATGGAAATAACGAGGGGAACAGGACATCCCACCAGATCGTCAGCCCGCGTACCGCGGCGTCCAAGGATGATTGCGGAAAGGCAAGCGCGAGCAAAGAGAGCGCGGCAAGCCCCAGCAAGATAATCGGCAGGCCCAGTCTGGATATAGGCATCGGACACGCCTCCACTTAAATTTGTTTGGATCATCATTACATGTATGAATGCGGAAGGACAAACAGTACAAAAAAAACAGGAAAGCGTTTGCTGCAAGCTGATTTTTTTCCCTGGATATGATAAAATAGGTGATGTAAAGCATCGCGATCTCTTATGAGTTCAAAAATCCTTATGAGCGGAGTGATGTCAATGAGTTTTGTTGCAGGTGTTCTCGTATGTGCATTTGTATATGTCATACGCGCCTCTCTGGTCCGTTCAGGTGAAGAGGATTGGCGCAGTTATTGAAAATTTCACACAAGAGGGTATTGGGCGCTGTCAAGCGTCCTTTTTTTGTTTTCAGCGAATGCATGCGGTGTAAAGAACCGCCAGCTTGGGCTCGAAGCAGATCAGAAAGGGGAAAAAGGATGGATTGAGGGTGGAGTGGCCGCCTGTTTCACTTAACACGATAAAAGACCTGAGGCTTGCCTCAGTTTTCTAATCTAAAACGCCTGAAATGCCGATTAATTAACCAAGGGTTTTTTTAGCAAATTATTTGATATAATACATGTTATAGCTAACGAAGACACATTGCAGAAGGTGGTGACCTAGTGGACAAGAACCCAGAACAGGGGCAAAGCTTATATGAAATGCTGGGGGGTGGAGAAACGATTCGCAGCATTGTGGAGGCCTTTTATCCCCGGGTTCAGCGCAATCCGCTGCTTGGGCCCTTGTTTCCGGAAGATATTGATCCGGTAATGGAGAAGCAATACATGTTTCTATCCCAGTTTTTTGGCGGACCATCCCTGTATTCGGATGCCTACGGCCATCCAATGATGCGCGCCCGCCATCTGCCCTTTCCTGTAACTTTGGAGCGTGCAGAGGCATGGCTGTCCTGCATGGGAGAGGCTTTAACCGAAGCAGGCGTCCAGGAACCGCTGAGAAGCATGGTGCTGCAGCGCTTGTCGGGGCCGGCGATGCATTTTATAAATACCCAATAAGAGAAGCTACTTGGCTCCAAAACGGGAAGGAAGGATTAGGTCATGCAACTTGAGCCGCTTTATTCCACGAATGTTACCTGCATTTTGTGTGAACAAACTTTTGCAACCTCCAGAGTTAGGCCCAGCTTCAAAAGGGCAATTCGTTCGGATGCCGATTTTTGCGGATATTATTCGAGCGAAAATCCCGATTATTACGTCGTCAAGGTTTGTCCGCATTGCGGATTTGCGTTTACGGAAAATTTTGGTGAACGCATTAACAAGAAGCAGCGCAGCGAATTTGACAAAGCACTCGGTTCGCGGCTTCTTCCGCGCGATTACAGCGGACACAGGGACTGGGAGACAGCTCTTGAAAGCTACAAGCTCGCTTTGCTGTGTGCGCAGGCGATAAACGAGAAGGAAACAATCATTGCGAGCCTTCTTCACCACATAGCGTGGCTTTACCGCTACAAAGGGAATGAGGAACAGGAGCAGCGTTTTCTGAAATACAGCCTGGAAGCATACATCAGAGTTTTTGAGTATGAAGGGCTTGGTGCGGGCGACGCCCGCTTAATGTATCTGATCGGCGAACTCCACAGGAGAACCGGGAACTTCCCGGAAGCCGTTCGCTGGTACTCAAGGGTGATCAACGACCAGAAGATTGTGGATGCGGCCATGATTTCCGCTTCCCGCGCCCAATGGGGCGTTCTTCGCGAACAGATGCTGGAAGCGAAGCATGAGCTGCCGGAGGAAATGAAGGGCTAGCTTCACGGCCTCACGGGCTTACAGCCTTACAGTCCGGTAAAGTGAAGCCGGCCGCTTGCTTACAAGCATAGCGCCTGCAAGTTTTGGGTCCCCCGCAAGGCAATCGTATAAGCTTCAGGGTACACGTCACTTTGCGGGGAGATTGCCGGCCGGTCTGCTTCAATTCCGATACGGATGCCCGGCGTTAACGAACAACGGTGTCCGTCAGCAGGTAGTCGTCGTCGCTGTCCAGAACGGTCAGCTTATGATAGCAGCAGGGAAATACCAGGAGCTTCTTTTTTCCTTCACGAACGCTTTTTATTTCGCGCGGTTTCATCGGAATGAGGATGTTCTCCCTCCCGCAGAAGGGACATTCCGGTACATAAACATCGCCCATCGTTATATCATAAGGCAGCGCTTTGTTGAAGGGTATCATTCGCTTTTCGGATCTCCCTTGGGGGAATTTTCCTTGGCGAGCTCTCTCAGTTTCTGCATCAAAATATGCTGCGGCATATGCATAAGCTGCTCTATAGGGACGCCAAGCTTCTCGGACAGCTTTACGGCCGTTTCCGGTGAAATTTGTAATGGTCTCATACGTTATGCCTCCTGTCTTGTCCTGCATAGGACTATACCATAGTTATACACTTTTGATCGGTGCAGTATCAACCTCCCTCACAGAAAGGATGCTTTTATTTATGAGTCAATTGAACAAGCCGTTAAGTTTAACCTGGGATTTGGAATCGGTATTTCCAGGAGGCTCGGAGTCTTCCGAGCTTAAAACTTTTTTGACCCAGCTCGAACAGGATGTTGCGGGAATGGAAAAAATTGCGAAGGAAGCGAAAGCTCCCTCCAGCATTCAGGGAACCAAAGAGTTCGATCCCTTTATTGAACAATTGCAGGGTGTGTATTCGAGAATCACCGAAGCCGGCAGCTTTATCGGCTGCTTGACCGCCCAAAACACGAGCGACAAGAAAGCCATTCAGCTCTCGGATCGGTTAAGCACGCTTGGAGCGCGGCTCAAATCCGTTACAGCGGTCTTTGAGAATGTACTTCGCTCTACGGAAGAAGATGTGTTTGCGGAATGGGTAGCCCGGGAAGAAATAGCTCCTATCGCGTTTACTTTGACAGAAAGCCGGGAACGGGCCAAAGAAAAGCTTTCTCCCGAGCTTGAGGGCCTTGCGCTCGATTTGGCTGTTGACGGGTATGAAGGCTGGAGCGAGCATTACGATACGATTGTCAGCAAGTTCAGTCTCCCCTTCACAGATGAGAAGGGAGAGACCGTGCAGCTTTCCGCCGGACAGGCGCACAACAAGCTGCATGATCCTGATCGCAGCGTCCGTGAGGAAGTTTTTGCGGCATGGGAAGAGAAATGGGCGGAGCTGGCCGACTTTGGCGCGGACACGCTGAACCGGCTCGCCGGCTTTAGACTTAAGCTTTACGGGAAACGCGGCTGGGAGGATGTGCTGAAAGAACCGCTTGCCATTAACCGGATGTCCCGTGAAACGCTGGATACGATGTGGCAGGTGATTAACGAATATAAGCCGGTATTTGTAAAATATCTGGAACGCAAAGCGAAGCTGCTGGGCGTAGAGAAGCTCAGTTGGGCTGACGTTGAATCTCCGCTGGGTGGCAAAGCCGGCGGCAAAATTCCTTACGACGAAGCAGCCGAAACCATTGTCAAGGAATTTGGCGGTTTCAATCCGAAGCTGGCCGAGTTTGCCGTGAATGCCTTCAATAACAGCTGGATTGAAGCGGAAGACCGTCCCGGCAAGAGACCCGGGGGATTCTACACACCGCTGACGGAAAGCAAGGAAGGCCGGATCTTTATGACCTTTGGAGGCACGGCTTCCAACGTTTCGACCCTGGCGCATGAGCTCGGACACGCTTACCATTCGTTCCTGCTGAAGAATCTGCCGCCATTCTGCCAAGATTATGCGATGAACGTGGCGGAGACGGCTTCGACCTTTGCCGAGAATATTTTGTCTTCCGCTCAAGTGAGCCAGGCAGAAAGCAAAGAAGAGAAGCTGGCGCTTCTGGAAGAGAAGGTTCAGCGCAGCGTGGCCTTCTTCATGAATATCCATGCCCGCTTCCTGTTTGAGACGCGTTTTTATGAGGAGCGCAAGGAAGGTCTGCTCAGCACGGACGATTTGTGCCGCTTGATGGAGGAAGCCCAGAAGGAAGCCTTCTGCGGAGCGCTTGGTTCCTATCATCCTCATTTCTGGCTGTCCAAGCTGCATTTCTATATTACGGGCGTTCCTTTCTATAACTTCCCATATACGTTTGGCTTCCTATTCAGCAGCGGTATCTTTGCGCGTGCACAGGCGGAAGGCCCTTCCTTTGCCGAAAAATACGACGCGCTCCTGCAGGATACAGGGCGCATGAAGGTTGAGGATCTGGCGCAGAAACATCTTGGCGTCAATTTGACGAAACCGGATTTCTGGCGCGAAGCGATTTCGGTTTCTGTTAAAGATGTGGAGCAGTTCCTTGCGATGACAGAATAATCTAATTTAGATGCATATGAAGAAATGCATCAGAAGAAGAGAAGCGGCCCCCAGGGGCCGCTTTTTCCAAACGTTAAGAAATCTGTCGAAACGTAAATATTTTTAGCGAAACGGAAGAGTCATCCACAGGTTATACATAAATCTAATAGGAAAAAATACCTAAAAATGTACCATATTGCTGTTAATCCATCGAATATTGGAATATAATGTGACATAAGCCCTATTTAGAGGGAGAAATATCAGCATAAGGGAGTGATAAAGCTGAAGACAGATCAATTTTCACTAGCCAGACAGCTGGATTTGGTATTTAAGGAATTGGAATCAGAGCTTGGCGGATTAACCTCGGGAACCGTATTTATTCAGATTAGGAACAATGCCATAGGCAAATTTGGGATCAGGCACAATCCCATTGCCTGCAGAAATGGTCGTTTGCCGGATGAGCCAAACGGACTAAACGCCGTACAGCTTAGCTCCTTCCGAAGCATGGCCATCGAAGCTCTAAAATTCAAGAAGTATTGGACTCATGGAGAAATCAGCTATGAATTTGCAGTGAGGCAGGGTATCATCATCGTGGATGCTACGCTCGAATCCAACTATAATATGGCCAATCTGATGATCCGCTATCCGAGAACTGCGAACCTTCATACATACGGGGAGTTGAAGGATCTGTCTTAAGCCAGACGAAAGCCCGGCGGTTTGCCCGCCGGGTTATTCATGGTTCGAAACGGAAACGCTACAAACAAACAGACGGCATGCCAATTACGGCATACCGTCTGTCTCTTTATCATTGTGTTAAAAAGGAAAAGCATATTTACAGGATTATTTTCCCGACAATTGCTGTTCCGCCAATTGTACCAAACGCTTTGTGATGTAGCCCCCGAGGGAACCAGTTTCACGGGAAGTGTAGTTACCGTAGTATCCGTCTTGTGGAATTTGTACGCCCAGTTGTTGTGCAGCTTCAACTTTCAATTGCTGCAAAGCGGCGGTAGCTTGAGGAACAACCAGGTTATTGGAACGGTTGCGTGATCCTGCCATGTTTGTCACCCCCTTTGTCCGTTGTGAGTTTAGTATGATTCGAAAAGCCGAAAATATGCGCTATTCTTTTCAAATAAGCACGGGTGTAATTATTTCCTGTTTACCAGGCAGACCACAGCAAAGCCCGCGCATTTCGCGCGGGCTTAAAATGACTCTTATGATTCTTCATCCGGAGGATAGACGACTTCCATCTTCAATTGAAGGTCCAGTGTTTGCCCGGGTTTGAGATCGATCAAGCCGCACTCTTCCGGCGAAATGTCCAGATTAGGAGCATTAGGGAGCCAGGTATAAGGCTCAATGCATAGAAACTGATCCGCTTCTCCCTTCGTATAAAGGACCCAGTGCTTGAAATAGGCAGGATCGGCCGAATACTTGACTCCGTACCCGTTTGTACGCATGAGCAGCGCTTCTGCCGGTTTGCCGCCGATTTGCAGCATCGTATCGAAATTGGCGCCTTTCAGATTAAGACTTTCATTTAATGCTTCCAGGGCTCCAAGCGAAGCGGTCTCCCCTGTGGTTACAATTTCTTCGTCGGATAAATAAATTTTGCTAACAGGCAGCTTGAGATTCCAATTCTCAGGTTCGCTGTCGATCAGGAACCAGGTATGTAAGCCCAGGCCAAACGGTGCGGCGGTGTCCCCCAGATTGGAAATGCGGAAGGTTTGGGTAAGTTCCTGGCCCTGAAGGCGGAGCGTCATTTCCAGCTTAAGCGGTATAGGGTATTGGCGTATCCAGTTCGGATCATCCGCTGTTTTAAACTCGGTAGTCACCGAGCAACCTTCTTCATCTTCTTCAATGTCGCTTACACACCAGTTTTGGGTCCGATGGAGCCCGTGAATATGATTGTTATTGGCGGTATTCTGGTCGAATTGGTAATTTTGGCCCGCATAGGAAAATCGTCCTCTACGAATTCTTCCCGGCGGGATGAGCAAAGGGATGCCGAAATGGTAAGGTTTCTGCAGGTAAAAGTCCAGATCGCTCTCTTCGGGCCGGCGCAGCACTTCTCGCTGCTGAATCAGGTCCTTGATCCCGATTACATTGTTGCCGAGACGAGGCAGCAGCGTGACTTCAAGTTCGTGGCTATGTAAGATGTACGTGTCGTAACCATTCCATTGCCCTTTGGTCACTCTTTTCATGTCTTTGCTCCTTTTCCCATAATAATTCAGAAATCTGTGCTAAGCTTATAATAACACTTTTTGATGGGGGACGTAAAAATGGATTTGACTTGCCTTTGCGACCTCTATATGATGAACATATATCAACTCATATCTAACATAAAGTGTTGACGGGGACAAGTAAACGCGTATGTTTTCCTGCAGAAAGCCGGTGGTTGATGCGAACCGGCGGAAAGATACACGGATGAATGGACCCCTGAGCGCCGGCAGGAACGGACAAGGCCAGGACGGACCTTAAGCCAAGTATAGCCGGACGTTGCTTCCGCGTTAAGGAATCATAAGGCCGGTGTCTTTTGACTATGTCTGAAGGAGGTCCGGCGAATTAGGGTGGTACCACGGTCTCACGTCCCTTGCGGACGCGGGGCCTTTTTTGGTTGCAGAAGTTTCCTAAGTTTACCCAAGGAGGAGATTTGTTTTGAAAACCGTATTTTCCGGCATTCAGCCGAGCGGAAAGCTTACCATTGGCAACTATATCGGAGCGATTAAAAATTTCGTCAAGCTGCAGGATGACTACAAGTGCAACTTTGTCATTGTGGACCTTCATGCTATAACCGTCCCGCAAGATCCCGAAGCGCTCAGAGAGCAGTCCGAAGCAGTCGCGACCTTGTACATTGCGGCAGGGATCGATCCTTCCAAATCCAATGTTTACATGCAGTCGCATGTACCCCAGCATGCGGAGCTCGGTTGGCTGCTGACTACGCTCACTTCAATGGGCGAACTGGAGCGTATGACTCAATTTAAGGACAAGTCGGCAGGCAAGGATTCGGTTGGCGCCGGTTTGTTTGTGTATCCGTCACTGATGGCTGCGGATATTCTATTGTTTAATACGGACCTTGTTCCGGTAGGAGAGGATCAGAAACAGCATTTGGAACTGGCGCGTGATATCGCCGGACGCTTCAATCACCGTTTCGGGAACTATTTTACGATCCCTGAGCCGTATATTCCCGAGGTGGGCGCACGCATTATGTCGCTGGACGATGCCTCCAAGAAAATGAGCAAGAGCAATCCGAACGAAGGCAGCTATATCGCGCTTCTGGACCCTCCCGATGTAATCCGGAAGAAGATTAGCCGGGCAACGACGGATTCGGGCCGTGAGGTAAAGTATGATCCGGCAAACAAACCGGAGGTCAGCAACCTGATCGGCATTTACAGCCAGATTTCCGGGTTGTCTGTAGCCGAAGTGGAGCAGCGGTATGAAGGCCAGATGTATGGACCGTTCAAGAAAGATCTGGCCGAAGTGGTGGTTTCGGTTCTGGAGCCGCTTCAGCAAAAATATCGCGAAATCCGCGAATCCGGCGAAATCCGCAATATTTTACGTGAAGGCGCTGAGCGCGCCGGTGAAATCGCGGCAAAAAATTTGAAGGAAATCCAGCATTTAATGGGATTCCTCCCAAGAGGCTAATAAGCTGACTGGCAATACCGAAAGACAGCGCTTAGGTAATTAAAAAGGACGCCGCCCGGCGTCTTTTTTTAGTTGGTAGACTTATTTAATCCATGTCACGAAATTGTCATACAAAAATCATGATTTCAGCGCTATATTCAAACATGATCTCCGATTAATATGATAAAGTTTATAGCGGGGATTGAATTTAAATCTTTTTCTATTGTTAAACTGATGTTAACAAGACAAATGATTTGGAGGATATTTTGCCCTCCAAAGTTTGCTTGTCAGGGCTAGTGGCCCTCCAGTTTGAAGTTATTTGTTAGGGAGGAAAAAGTAACATGGGCAAACCATTCAGATATCAGGCAGGTTCGGATGCCGCGGCGCTGTCTGTCAGACCTACTCCGCCCAGCGAGTCTGCCACCTGGCGTGATTTCGTTGCGCTTACGAAGCCGGGAATTCTTCGGTCCAATCTCATTGCAACCTTTGCGGGCTTTTGGCTAGCTTCTTATTGGTCTCCGGATATTTTCAAGCTCATTCTGACAATGGTCGGAACCGTACTTGTGATGGCGGGAGCTTGTGTGTTTAACAACTACTATGACCGCGAGATGGATATGAAGATGGCCCGTACCCAGAATCGGGCCCTTCCGCTTGGGAAGCTTTCGCCGAAGACCGTTTTGTGGTATGGAGCCATTTTGGGTGCAGCCGGTCTTGCCGTGCTGTTCCTGTTCTCAGGTGTTCTGGCCGGATTATTTGGCATCGTAGGCTTGATCGTGTACGCGGGCATTTATACCATGTGGCTGAAACGCACTTCCACGTGGAGCACTTCGGTTGGGGCCATCTCCGGTGCAATGCCGCCGGTTATTGGCTACGTGGCGGCCTCGGGCCAAATTAACCTTGGCACTTGGATGATCTTCGCCGTTCTGTTCCTGTGGCAGCCGCCGCACTTCTGGGCGCTTGCAATCCGCCGCGTCGAGGAGTACCGTGAAGCCGGATTCCCGGTGCTTCCAGTAGTGAAAGGGATCAAGCGTACAAAGCTCCAAATGATTCCTTATATCGCGCTGCTGCTTCCGATTCCGGCGATTATGTACGTGTACGGCTACACCGGAATGTGGTTCCTGGTCATTGGCACAGCGCTGTCGGCAGTCTGGCTGTTTATGGCCCTGAAAGGGTTCAGAAAGCAGGACGATGAAACTTGGTCGAAGAAAGTTTTTATCTTCTCCATTAATTATTTGACGATCAGTCTGATCGTCATGCTTCTGAATACGCCGCATATGTAAGATCAGGGCAAATTGCGGAAGCTCGAAAATAACGTGTCCGAGGCTGCTTGCTTCGGGCACGTTTTCACTTTACGGGGTTATTTGGGTAGCGGCCAAATCATTAAGAACGGGTCACAGTTCGGAAAAAGGCGGAGGATACATAATGAACTCCTCCAAACCGGCTTTCTCCAGCTGAGCGATCACATATTCGTCCGGAGTCCCCTCAACACCGGCATAGCCCTTGCGGGTATAGATCTGTTCGGCGTCGGGAAAGGCGTCCCTAAGGATCGCCCTGATTTTTTTGCCGGAGGAATCGTTGTCCATGAACAGGTACACTTCGTCATTGCCGACCTGCTTGCGAAGCTGCTCCAGCTTAAGACTGCTCATCGACCCAAAGGTACATACAATGTTGATTTCGGGGCTCAAAAGACGCCGAAGCTTGCCGCGGTCATTTTTACCCTCTACAATAATCGTAATTTCTGCCACATTCATTCACCTCGCTGCAGAAGAAGTGAGCCATCTTAAGAGGCCGGTGGTGAACGGACTGTTATCTTCACCTTTTTCTATAGTGTAAACGCAAAGACCGGAATGATGCAAAACAATAACCTGATAAAAGAATTCAAGGTGGTGCGGTTCATGTCCCTTTCTTATGAAGAACGTAAAAAGAAGATTCTGGAAATTCTTGCGAAGGAGGAGAAGGTTCAGGTGCCGGCGCTTGCGGAGCTTTTGAATGTCTCGGGGGAAACGATCCGGCGCGATCTTGACCGGCTGGAGAAGGAAGGAAAGCTGAAGAAGGTGTACGGGGGAGCGGTAAAAGCCGGGTCCGATTCCTGGGAGCCGCCGTTCGATCTGAAAACGTCGATGAATGCCGAGGAGAAACGGGCGATCGGAAAGCTGGCGGCCTCGCTGGTCGAAGACGGGGACAGCATCATGCTCGGCAACGGGACGACGCCTTTGGAAATAATCCGGTTTCTCGGGAGCAAGAAGAACGTGACGCTTGTTACGCATTCTGCACCCGCGATGCTGCTTGCGATGGAGCAGTTTAAGGGAAGGATTATTTTTATCGGCGGCGAGGTTAATGTGGTCCAGAAATCGGCCAACGGGGCTCTGGCTGAATGGATGCTCGATCAACTGAAGGTGAACAAGGCGTTTATTTCCGCCGGCGGCGTCTCGGGCGTAGACGGGATTACCGATTATGATTTGCAGGAAGCGAACATTTCCAGAAAAATGATGGAACGGGCCGATGACGTCATCGTTCTGGCCGACCATACGAAGATGGGAAAAACGACTTTTGCGCATATTTGCGCTTTAAAAGACGTATCCATCATCATTTCCGACCGGTATTGTCCTGAAGAATGGAAGCGGACGCTGATGGAGAAGAACATCGAACTATGGATCGCCGGCCAGGAGGACACAGTTTGACTGTTGACGATAGAGGAGGAAGAAGGCGTCCCCACTGCATTTAAGCTCCGCCCGAGGCGGAGCTTTTTGAACCGGGGTCCGAAGTAAAGAACCTGAATCCGCCTCAAAGTAAAAGCCTCACTTAGTGGGGTTATTTTAAAGAGCAGGCGGCGTATCCGCAGAGATCGGCTGCTTGGGCAGCTTGCGGTAAGGCGGCAGCAGGATGAGCAGCAGCATAAGCAGGACGAACGCCAAAAAGTATGGCGACCATTTCTGATGCAATTGCCCGGCAAGGATGGGGCCCAGGAAGGAGCCGAGCGACATGGCGATGGATTGGAACGAAAACACGCTTCCCAGACGCTGTCCTCCGCTTAATTCGATAAACATGGACGATACGGCAGGAAAAATAACCCCCTTTGACATTCCCATAAGGAACAGGGAAGCTTCCATCGGAACCGTACCAGGCATCGTCAGCGCGAAAAAACAAAGGGCGAGAGCCAGAACGCCAATCAGTGCCCTTAAATAAGGCGAATAGCGGTGAAGAAACAGCATGCTCAGAGTAACCAGGGAACCGAGGCTCAGAATCGAAAAATAGATGCCTGTATGGAGTATGCCGTTCAATCCGCCGGCGTGCAAAGGCAGCTCGAAGAAGAGAATGCCCTGCGAGCACGCCACGCCAAACGGCAGCGCATAATAATATATGGGAATTTCGGGAAGTATCGACTTCGGGCCGGCTGCCGGGAGCGCCGGGGCTGATTGACGCTGCACGAAAGCGGCTTGTCCCCGCAGGGTGAACATAGCGATGATTCCCGCAGCAATGAGCACCCAGCCGAGGGATTGAAACGTCAGGGAAAAGCCGGCCATATTCACGAGAAACGCCCCGGCTGCAGGAGACAGCACCGATGCCAACGTATGGGTGACGCCATGGCCCGCCATCAGCTTGCCTTGGGTAACGGTATCCTTCGACAGGGAGGCCAGAAGAGCAAGGCAGGCCGGGGACAGAAACGCCAGCACAAACCCGCTGATCGAGCGGAGCCCAAGGAGCTGCCATGGCTCGGTAACGTGCGCCTGCAGCAGCAGGACAATACCTGCGGAGGTGAGGCTGAAGACGATATACCGCTTGCTCCCGTGCTTGTCGACCCCGTGTCCGGCGAGTAAATTTCCCGGCAAATGAGTGAGGGCGTAGATCCCCATCATCCAGCCGATAAAAGCGGGAGCCGCCCCGATCGACAGCGCAAAAGGCGTCAGAATCGGATACTGGGCATGCAGGTCGAAGAAGGCGATAAACATAAAGAAGTAAAGCCCGATGGCGATTTTCATAGGTCACCTCCTAAAAGTTTTGTGAAGCATAAGCTCCCTGAATATACGCCGCAACAAAACTTGCATCGGAAGCATAGGCTTGGTTTTGTGAAGCATAAGCTCCCTGAATATACGCCGCAACAAAACTTGCATCGGAAGCATAGGCTTGGTTTTGTGAAGCATAAGCTCCCTGAATACACGTCGCAGCAAAACTTTTGCCCGTCCATAAAATGGGCCATGCTCTACTTGTACGTTAATCGGAGGCGAGTTATGCCATTTTTGAAATAAGATCGGGAGATTCCTGGCAGGGCAGGGTTAAGCTGTCCCTGGATTTGGCGATCATGTATAATGGATAGTGCATTCGCACCAGGATGCCTGAAATCCGCTAATTTTGTTACGGGAGTGTTGTACGGATGGACTACCAAGTATGGATTGATTTTTTCAAGCAGAATTGGCTTATTATCGTCGTCGCGCTGGTCGCGCTGGTTCTTATTGCGAACCTGGTAAAAACCGTAGTCAAATGGGTATTTATTATTGCGATCGCTGCCTTTCTGATCGTATATAGCGGAATATCCCTGAACGATATCAGCAATGCGGTTTCGAAGGTTAAGAATGAGACGATAAGCACGATGAAGAACGAGGCGCTGAATCTGATGAAAAATGAAGCGAAGGACGCGAAATACGAGCAGGATAAGGACGGCTCTTTTACCATCATTACGCCGAACCTGGAAGTAACCGGCGAGGCTAACAGCGATAAGGTGAAAGTTTCCCTTCGCGGGGTATCCCTCGGGGAGTGGAGCCGCGGTGATGCGCTTGAGGCCTTCATAAAGGAAGCGCAGCATCACGGCAAAGATTGAGAACGATGCCGGTTTGCTTGCCGGGAAACTTTTCCGAAAGACTGAAGACGTAAAAGCGCCAAGGAAGGGGGAACCCGCATGACAGGGCTTCAACAATGGCAAGGCTATAATCTGATAAACATCTTATTGATCCTGGTTATTGCGGGATCTATTCTGCAGGGAATGCTGCGCGGCACTTCAAAATCGGCCGGAAGGCTGCTTTCGCTGCTAGGCGGAGGAATCATGACGGCGGTCAGCTTGGGGATTGCGATCCCGCTGACGGCGTTTTTGTCCCCGAAAGTACAGCAGTGGCTGACGGCCAGCGTCCAGATTCCAAATCGGGATCTTGGCAGGTGGGAACAGAGCCTGTACGCCCTGGCGGCCGCCATCCGTGATTTTCAACTGGCTCGTTATATTCTCGTCTTTTTCATATGCTACTGGGTTGTCCGGTTTTTACTCGGGCTTGTGACGATGATTCTGCCAGGAATGAGCTTGTTCAGTCTGGGAAGAAAAGAAATGCGCTCATCCTTGCTGAGCCGCTTGTTTGGTGCCTTGATCGGTGCCGTCATCGGCGCTTTCCGCGGGCTGGTGCTCATTGCGCTGCTGTTTGTCATCGTAACGATTTTTCCGGACAGCAGCTTCAGCAGGTATGTGGAAGCTTCCCCGGTATATCGTCAAGGAGCCGAGGTCATCATTGAGCCGTTATCCGGCAAATTGATCAAGGAGAAGCTCCCGGTTCTGACGCGCAATATGGAAGATGAACTGAACGGTATTTTTGAACGCAAGTATGAAATCATTGATGCCAACATTCCGAAAGACATCGATCAGGCGGCAGCGGAGATTGTCAAAGGTGCGGACAGCGACCGGGAGAAGGCGCGTCTTCTGTACCAGTGGATCGGAACGAGAATCCAGTATGATTACGATAAAGTGAAGGATTATGAAGAGAAGAACGAATGGCATGAGCAGACGCCCAAGATGACGTTTGATACCCGAAAAGGGGTGTGCATCGACTATGCCCGCCTGTATGCCGTAATGGCCCGTTCGCAGGGGCTGGATGTGAAGGTCATCACCGGACTTGGGTTTGACGGACAAGGCGGCTACGGGGCGCATGCCTGGAATGAGGTTTATGTAGACGAAAAGTGGATTCCTCTCGATTCCACCTGGGCGAAGAGCGGAAATTGGTTTGACCCTTCCGATTTCGCCAAAACCCATGTCCAGCAAAAAGTAATCGGATAAAACCTTGTAACGAAAGGATGCTTGAAATCAAGAATCCTTTCGTTTTTTTAATTTTTGCGGGGGGGAATTGTGTTAAAATATGACATAATAACTATTCGCTGCTTTTTGAATTCTGGACACGGGAGAAAAAAGGAATGAAGAAGAACAGTTACAGTGAAGATCCGCAGGCGCAGGAAGCATCGAGACAGCGGCATTTCAATATCCGGCTGAATATATTCTTTTTCAGTGCATTTGCTATTTTTACGGTTATTATCGTCAGGCTTGCGATCATCCAGTTTGTAGAAGGCCCTACGCTCACGGCCCAGGAAGGCAATCTTACGGTTAGGGACATTCCTCTTCCACCGACCCGGGGAACCATTTATGATGCAACGGGCGCAAAGCTGGCTTACTCTACCCCTGTTCAATCCTTATATATGACTTTAATGAAAGATTACAGCAAAGGGACAGGGGCCGAGAACCGGCCCGAAGCGCTTGCGCTTGCAGCCAAAATCGTCAAAGTGTTCGATAAATATGGCGATCCCAAAGGTGAAAAGCTTTCAGCCCAGGATGTGGTGACCGCCATGGACCTGGATTCCAGAATCAGCGGCGGTTACGCGCCAAGACGGCTCAAGGAGAATTTAAGCGATGAGGAAGTCGCTTATTTTTTGGAGCATAAGGACGCTTTTCCCGGGATCGATGTGGTGGAAGAAAGCATCCGCCATTATGACCGGAGCCGGGTAGCTGTGCAAACGATCGGTTATACAAAGAAGTTTAAGGGAGCTTCCTATAGTCTGCCTCTCTATGAGAAGCTGAGAGCGATGAAAGCCCAGGATCCTTCCCTGCAGTACACGGATACCGAGGATGTCGGCTATGACGGGCTGGAGTATCAGTACCAGAAGGAGCTGCGTGGCCGCAACGGCTTCAAAAGCGTTCCTATCAATGCGCAGAATATGGTCAGCGGGCTGGCCGAAATCACGCCTCCGGAGAAAGGGAACGACCTGCATCTGACGATTAACAAAAACGTTCAGCTCCGGACGCAGCGGGCGATTACGGATCAGTTGAAGTGGCTTCATACCCATCCGGTCAGCGGCAAGCTCCATCCCAACGCCCAAACGGGCTATGCGGTGGCGATCGAAGTGAATACGGGCCATGTGATCGCCATGGCCAGCATGCCCGATTACGATCCGAATACGCTGGATGGCTGGAATATTGAAAATTACCAGAACGGCACCATTACGCCTTACAGCTCGGGGCGGTCCGGTCATAACCTGGAATCGGTCGTACTTCTGGGTTCCACGATCAAGCCGTTGTCCGTGCTGCTCGGCCTCAATGAAGAACTGTTCACGACGACGACCTCCTACCAGGATCGCGGGATTGCTACCTTCGGTAAAGACGGGTCGAGCGTCAGAAACTCGCAAGGCCATGTATATGGATATCTGAGAACCCCGGCGGATGCGATCCGGCATTCCTCCAACGTGTTTATGGTCGATATGATCGGCAAGAGAATGTACAGCAAATACGGAGCGGACGGAATTGCCGAATGGGATAAGTACATGAAGGAATTTGGGCTCGGGGTCTCGACGGGAATTGACCTTCCCAAGGAATATCTGGGAACGCTGGAGTACAAGAACGAAGCGGAGACGGCGCTGTCCCGTCTGGTTTATGCCTCATGGGGCCAGCAGGGCAAATATACGACAATGCAGCTGGCGCAGTACGCTGCGATGCTGGCCAACCGGGGCAAGCGGATGGAGCCCCATCTTGTCAGCAAAATTACGGACGCAAACGGCAAGGTGGTGAAGACGTTCAAGCCCAAAGTGCTGAACCAGGTTAAGTTTAAATCCAGATACTGGAACGAAGTGATAAAAGGAATGGCCACCAACGTCAGTTCATTTGACGGTTTTCCTTATGATTTTGCCCGTAAGACAGGGACCTCCACGCAGGATGTCTACATGAACGGACAAAGAATTCAAACGGACAACGGGGTGTTCATCGCCTTTGCTCCCCGGGAAAATCCGAAGCTGGCGGTAGCTGTCGTCATTCCTGAAGGCGGATTTGGCTCTGAAAGCGCGGCTCCGGTAGCCCGGAAGATTTTTGACGCATATGACGAGGAATATGGCCTTGACGGCATACCGAAGAAAAACTTGAACATGGCTCAGGAAGCGCAGCCAACTGAATAAAGGTTATCCTGGCAGGGAAATTCGCAGACAGGATCAGCCTTATGCTAGAATAGAGATGCAGCATCAAGATTATAGAAGGTAGGGTTAGAGAACAGAGCATGAAGAAAGTTTATCAGGACGACCAGGAGAAGCAGCAAGCTGCGCGCCAACGCCATTTTAATATTCGCCTGAATGTGTTCTTTTTCAGCGCTTTTATTATTTTTACCGTGATTATCGTTCGTCTCGCCATTCTTCAGTTTGTGGACGGCCCAAGCCTGCAGGCTCAAGAAAGCAGTCTTACGGTGAAAAAGGTGCCGCTTACGCCAATACGAGGCAGTATTTATGATGCGTCAGGGGCCAGACTGGCCTATTCCACCCCCGTTCAATCCTTGTACATTACTCTTCTGAAGGATTACAGCACCGCTACCGGGTCCAAAAACCGGCCGGAGGCGCTGGAGCTTGCCAAGAAGATTGTAAAAGTATTCGATACTTACGGCGACCCTGTAGCCGGTAAAATGACGGCAGACGGGGTCGTTGAAGCGATGGATCTTGATTCCAGGCAGAGCGGCGGCTTTGCGCCCCGTAGGTTGAAGGTGGGGCTGAGCGACAAGGAAGTCGCTTATTTCATGGAACACAAGGCTGATTTTCCAGGTGTTGACGTCGTTGAGGAAAGCGTCCGGAACTACGACAAGGATACTGTTGCGGTTCAAACTATCGGGTACATCAGGAAATTCAAAGGGGCTTCTACCAGCCTTGATAAATACAAACAGCTTCGAAGCACGAATTCTGACGATCCGGGATTGCAGTATACCGATATTGAGGATGTCGGATTTGACGGCCTGGAATACCAATACCAGGATGAGCTGCGGGGCAAGAACGGATACAAAACGATTCCGGTTGATCCGCGCAATATGGCCGACGGTATAGCCGAAATTACGCCGCCTGAGAAAGGGGACGACCTGCACCTGAATATTAACAAGAATATTCAGCTCAAGACGGAGCAGGCGATCATCGACCAGTTGGATTGGCTGCATAATCACCCGGTCAGCGGCAAATATCATCCGAATGCCCAGACAGGCTTTGCCGTAGCGATGGAGGTAAATACGGGGAAAGTCGTCGCGATGGCCAGCATGCCGGATTACGATCCGAATGTATGGCGAACCGGAAGCATTACGCCTTCCGCCTATGAGGCGATTCAGAACGTATATCAGAACGGAACGATCCGCTCTTTCTCATCAGGCCAGAAGGGCGTGCACCCGGAATCGGTTGTGCTGATGGGTTCCACCGTCAAACCGCTTTCGGTCATGATTGGCCTTAACGAAGGCTTGTTTACGACGAGTACTCCGTACAACGATACAGGCGTAGCCTACTTCGGGAAGAATGACTCCTCCAGGGTCCGCAACTCGCAAGGCCATGCCTACGGATATTTAAACACGCCGGCAGAGGCCATCCGCGAATCCTCGAATACCTTTATGGTGGACATGATCGGAGAGCGCCTATGGCGAAAATCCGGCAGCGATGGCATTACACTGTGGGACAAATACATGAAGGACTTTGGGCTCGGAGTGCTTACCGGAGTCGATCTGCCGGACGAGTACAAAGGATACCGCGAATACGTCAACGAGAAAGAAACGTCCCTGTCCCGGCTCGCTTACGCTTCCTTCGGACAGCAGGGGAAATATACGACTATGCAGCTTGCCCAATATGCGGGGATGCTGGCGACGCGCGGCAAGCGAATGGAGCCGCAACTGGTAGACAAAATTACGGATTTCGAGGGCAAAGTAGTCAAGCAGTTTAAACCGAAAGTTCTGAATCAGGTTCATTTCAAGAGCGGCTACTGGGATGAAATTCTGAAGGGGATGGCTACGGACGTCCGTGAAGCTTTCAAAGGTTTTCCTTATGATTTCGCCCGCAAAACAGGAACATCCACGCAGACGATTTACGGCAACGGTAAAAAGGTAGACGTGGATAACGGCGTATTTATCGCCTTTGCGCCGCGGGAGAATCCGAAGCTGGCTGTTGCGGTCGTTATACCGGAAGGCGGCTTCGGCGCATACAGTGCGGCACCGGTTGCACGCAAAATTTTTGACGCCTATGATTATGAATACGGCTTGGACGGAGTGCCGAAGAAAACGCTGGAAGCGGCGAACAAGGCGGCCGAAGACGCCGGAACTTCGAACAACCATTGATCGGGCTGCGGACAGGCAGCAATCCCTGGAATACCGAGGGCTGTCCCAGGAGCAGTTTTATTACTGCTTGAAGGGGCAGCCCTTCTTTTGTACATGGCAGGGACGAATTTTGCAAGCGGGTCGATCTATCCCTGCTCAAGTGGAGCAGACAGGCTGGAACGGTATTTCAGAGGATGCATCCCCGTAGCTTTTTTGAATACAGTGCTAAAATAATGGGGATTCTCATACCCGACCCTTTTGGCAATTTCCATCACCTTGAAATCCGTAGACTCCAGCAGCCGTTTAGCCTGGTCAATGCGAATCCTCGTGATATAGTCGGTGATCGTCTCCCCGGTGCCCTGCTTGAAGATCAGGCTGATATAGTTCGGGGTCAGGAACACCTTCTCGGCAATTTTGGTCACGGTGAGATTCTGGTCGTAGGCTTCCCGAATAATCTCCTTGATTCGGCCGATCGTCCTGCTGTTTTTGGTCGAATTTTTGCCCGCCAGATACTCGGCCAGATCGGAGAACATGACGACCATATAGTCCTTAAGCGCTCTAATGCTCTGCTTCTTGTACAGCTCATCCATGATCGTAATCCGGTCGTTCAGGACCCGTTCGATGTTCTCGTCGACTTCATAAAGAGTTCTGGCGGAGGTGAAGATAATCTCGGCGCAAATGCTTTGCACGTAATCAATCTGCAGCTTGGGACGCGCCAGATGGTCGAACAATTCGTCCAGCAGGTCAAGGACCTTCCCGGTGTTTCCGATCTTGAGGGCAGACATGAATCCGGCATGAAATTTGTAAAAATAGGCGCTCTGCAGCGTTTCCGTCTCGGGCTGAAGTTCGTTAATGTACAGGATGGAGCCCGGGCCCGTGTAGAATTTGTGCGTCAAAGCGGTGAGGGCGTCTTTATAGGAATCTTCAATCCGGGTGAGACTGGGGACGCTCTTGCCTATGCCGATGGAGACCGACAGCTTCAAATAACGGTTTATGCCGGAAACGACCTGCTCGCAAAGCCGGTTATAGGTTTCGGGAAAAAGACTTTCCGCCGATCGGAATAGGAGAATAAATTCATTCTCCCTGGCGGTAAAGCTGATGCCGGCCTGGCACGCAGACATCAGTTCCTCTATAATATTTTGAATGGAAAAATAAAGCAGTTGCTTCGATTCCTCGGAAAATTTGTTCAGCGCCGTCCGGTAATCGTCGAGCTGCAGTACCCCAACGGTGAAGACGTCGTCCTGCCGGACCGGAATGCGGAAATACTCGACCTTCGGCCAGATCTCCTGTTCGTTGCGGTAAAATCCGGAAAGCATATTTTGCAGAAATTTGTCCCGAATGAGCGGGGTGTTCTCCTCAAGCTGCTGCCTCAGCTGCTCCAGATTCATCCGGCTTTGTCTCTCCTGATGGATTTCATCAACAACCTTGCGGAACACCTGGCGCACTTCCTCCAGCTTGACAGGCTTCAGAATATATCCCTCGGCATTCACCTCAAGCGCGGTTCTGGCATAGGCGAAGTCCTGGGCTCCGCTGATTATAATAATTTTGGCCGGACTGTTGTCCGCCTTCAGCTTCTCCGCAACCTCCAAACCGTCCATGAGCGGCATCATAATATCGGTGAACAGGATATCCGGCTGATGGACAAGACACATTTCGTAGGCCTCCAGTCCGTCGGACGCTTCTGCTACAATTTCGATGCCAAACTCCTCATCCCACCTAAAAACATTTTTCAAACCGTTCCTGACAAAGGGCTCATCATCGGCCAATATCATTTTGATCATCTTCGGTCACCTCTTCCCATGTGGTCACAATCGGACAACGGATCACGGCAGCAAGCCCCCGCTTGTCTTCGTAATTGGCATAATACCGGATTCCGAACTCCTCCCCGAAAAACTGCTGAATTCGCATATGAACGTTGCGGATCCCGTAAGCTTTGCTCTCTTGCTCCGGCTTCATCCGCAGCAGTTCGTTTAACCGTTCAGGATCGTCGCCTGCGCCATCGTCAAATACGGATATGCTCAGTATTTCATGCTTTTTTTCGGCCCGGATCCGGATTCTCCCTTTCCCCCGTCTCTTCTGGATCCCGTGAATGATGGCATTCTCCACCAGGGGCTGGAGGCTCAGCTTCACGATCAGGCAGCTCTCCAGCAGTTCGGGGTCCACCTCTTCCAGCTCATATTCCAGCTTGTCATGAAACCGGAAGCGCTGGATTTCCAGATAGCTCTCCACTTGTCTGAGCTCATCCCGGAGCGGGATGATATTCTTACCCTTGCTTAGACTGTACCTGAAAAAATCCGAAAGCGAGGTGACCATGCTGCTGATTTCCGGAATATTGTGCGAAATGGCGATCCAGTTGATCGAGTCCAGCGTGTTGTACAGAAAATGCGGATTGATCTGGGCCTGCAGCGATTTCAGCTCGGCTTCTTTCTTCCTCAGCTCCGTAACATACAGCTTGTCAATCAGCTCCTTGACCTGCTGAAGCATATAGTTGTAGCGGTTGAACAAAATGGAAAATTCATCTTTGCGTTTATACAATATTTTTATGCTAAAGTTGCCCGATTCGAGATGAGACATGGAACGAATGAATTTGCGGATCGGCGCCGAAATATTTTCGGAGAGCAGCAGAGCCATCATGAAAGAGAGCAGCATGCAAAGGCCGATCGCGATGTACATCACACGCTGAAAGGACTGCAGTTCTCCGCTCAGCTCACGTACAGGGGAGAGGGAGATCACGGTCCAGCCGAAGGACTCCAGATTCTTATAGGTGACAAGGGTGTCCTTGCCTTGAATCCGGTCACGGAACGATTGGAAGGAAAGGGCAGCAGGCTTGCTGTTTATCTGCCGGTAAAAATCCAGCGTGTTAGCGTTCTTGCCAATGAAGGAAGTGTCCGGACTGATCGCAATATTGCCGTACTGATCCACAATATAGATCATACTGTTCGGCGTGGACTTGTAATGCTCCACAATGGGCATGAAGTCGCTTACCGGTATATCCACCGTCATCAGTCCCACGTACGGGAGCTGGGCGTGCCTGATGCCAAACAGCCGTTTGGCGAACTTGAGGGTGTAACGGGAATCCAGGGAGCTTAGGCCGACTACGGTAAAATCGGATTTTGCCGGAATGTCCCGGTACCATGGCTTAAGGGAGATCAGGTCGAGATTGAAAACTCTCCGGGAGAAATTAAACTGGGTATATTCAGGCCGGTTCAGCATATACAGCATCGGAGCGAACCGGGTCCCCGTGCTTCCGCCGGCCGGAAAGCTCTCCAGCAGTTTATTCAGTGCCGTCAGCTCGTTGATCATTCCGGTGCTGTCCTCGGCGCGGTCCGATGAGATGAGATCGGCGAATTCCGAATTTAAATAGAGCGACGTCATCGCATCGTTGGCATTGTTAAACTTTTGCATGAGATTATCGCGGATCAGGTTCAGGTTATTTTCGATAGAGGTGTTCATATTGCGGGTGATGATATGGGCGGATCTATTGTAGATGGTGATCGAAATAATGGCGGTAGGAAGCAGCACCAGGAATAAAAAATAGAGGATAAGCCTGCTCCTGATGCTGAAGATGTACAAAAAAAGCGTTTGGGAAAGAGTATCAAAGATTTTTTTCACTTGAAACTCTCCTTTAGTCAGGCCCCTGCGTATATTTTGGCAAACGCTTACATGAAAGTATTGCCGTAAATCTGGTGTTTATTGTAAGCTCATTTCATTGGGAATGTCAACATATGTAAATGACAGAGGAGGTGAAAGGATGAAGCGTTCATTGGTATGGATTCTGTTGCTGGCAAGTTGCGCCGTATCGGTTATCGCCTTTTGGAACCGGCTGTCCTTGGTCCGCTTGGGGAGCGAGGGCCCGCCCCCTGAGGAACCAAAGACCGAGATCAGGGTGGCCCTGTATGATTGGACGCAAAATTTGGAGGTCCGTAATGCTGTTGAGAGCTATAACGAGACAAATACCGATCAGATCGAGATCGTGATGATGGACATCCCGTCCGATGCCTATAACGACACGCTCAATATGCTGATGACTTCCGGAAAAGCCCCTGACGTCTTTGGAGTCGATCCTGCGTGGCTTCCTGCTTATGTAAATAAAAATTATTTGCTCAACCTTACGCCCAGCCTGGATCGGTCCTTTCTGGAACGATTTCCGTCCTGGGCGGTGGAGATGGCGAAGAAGCCGCTGTTCAAAGGAGGCATTTATTTCCTGACCTCCGGCGTTGAGACGGTAAGGCTGATTTACAATAAAAACCTGTTTCGCCAGGCCGGGCTTGACCCGGAAAAGCCGCCAGCCACTTTTGAGGAGATGGAGCTGGCAGCAAGGCGTATCGCCGCTGCGGGAATCGGCGTCAAGAAATACGGATTTGCTTTGCCGGCCGGCGACAGCCAGCACAGCTTTCAGATTGATCTGGAAGCATCGAGTACCTTCAGCGGCATCACCCTGTACAATTTTCGAACAGGCCAATACGATCTGAGCGGTTATAAGCCTTGGCTGAACATGGTGAGCAGGATGAAGGCGGAGGGCAGCTTGTACCCCGGTGAATCTTTACTCAATCGGGACATGGCCCTGCGGCAGTTTGCCGACGGAAACATTGGCATGATGTATGTGACGAGCGGGGATTACGTCAAGCTGCAGCAATATGAGCCGAAGGAGGAGTGGGCGGCCGTGATGCCTCCTGCTGCCCGGAAGGAGAGGGGAGCGGGGGCATTAATGATGCTGCCCCAGTCCCAGCTTGTAGTCAACGCCTCCGCTCAGAACGCGGAGAAGGCGGTGAAGGTGTGGAAATTCCTTCACTCAGCCGCATTCCAATCCGTACTTTTCAGGCAGGCGCTCATATTTCCGGTGATTGACCGCACCCGGGAATCTTCCGAGCTGGCGCCCGGCTTCTCCCGCTTCAAGGAATTCTATCCGACCGAAGCGGATGCGGTCTATCCGCTGTTTCCGCAAATTATGGACCAGTACGATCCGAATACCGTGGCGACGGGCCCAAGGAACTCGGGAGACCGGCCGAGGATGCAGCTGTACCTGAAGATCATCACCGGAGAGAAGCCGCCTGATCAGGCTCTGCAAGAGGAGACAGACAGGCTGAACGAGCTGCTCGCTATCGCGACGACAGGCAACTCCTTCAAGCGGGAGGATTACATCATTCCCGGGTTTGACCCGCTGCATCCGTTGTCTAAGCTGTCTCAATAAAATGAGCGCCTCCCTGCAAGGGCAGCTTGCGGGGAGATGCCTTGTTTCACGGCTAGCAAAGCTAGCTAGACTCAACTTGCTGGTGTGAGTCCGGTCAAGGAAAGAGCTAAGTCGTTTCATAAAATAGCAGGTAGTAACTTGAGAAGGAAAAGAGAGAGTCAAGCCGGTCAGGTAGAATTATTTTCAAAATGAGGTAAATTATGATTAGGATCTTTTTGGCATGTACATCGCTTATTTCCTCAGTAATTATTCTTTGTACCGGCTTTATAATGTCAGGGCTTAGTTCAGTATATAACTCCGGCACTGTTAATACAGGTGCATTCAGGCACAATTTATTTAATGTTAATTCATCATGGTTTGTTGTGCCTATCATATTGGTAATTATTGCTATAATTTTATTATACTCTGCGAAAAACCTTAAAAATTAAAATTCTACTAGATATCTGACATTAAAGATTCCCTAAGTCTGTCGACGATTCTCATAGGTTCTTTGCTGATTTCATCCATGAAGGTTTCACTGCAGCCCGTATTTCTTCAACAGAAGCCACATTGTAGATCACTGATTTTTTCAACCAAGCCCAAAGCCCTTCAACGATGTTAAGTTCTGGGCTATACGGGAGGTAGAAATACGAGTTCTAAGCGTTCAGAGTGTGGTTGAATCAGCCCAGCATTATCTTTATTGCCTGTATATATATTGCTTGAGATAAAAGACTTCTCCCCAAATTGTGTGGTCTGAAGAAAAACGGGGTAATCGGGTGGGATCAGAATATGGCTTATGGGGGTATAACATCTTCACCACCGGCACGGTCGACGACAAATACCGCTTCTTGAACGATTCACCCCGTCAAACTGAAGGTCATTATGCGTAGGCAGTAACACTCAATATAAATCAAGAGTCATAAATATCTAATTTTACTGAGTTATAAAATAATAATTGCTAATAATACACAAATATATTATATTACTATAATAACATATTTTAGGAGGTAGATATGCAAAATACATATAATTTTATTTTTTTTCATATGTAGAATGTCGTGTAATTTGATCATGTTTTTGTGAGTATTGCGTTTTAACATCCTAATCGAAATTGGAGGTATTTTGAAATGAAAAAGTTAAAGTTTGTTAGTTCGCTTCTACTGATTACTGCTATTTTTTTTCCTGTCTTAGTTAGTGCAGAATCTTTAAATCCACAAGAAGCTATTCAACAAGAAACAAAAAAAATAGCAGATGCTTATGAAATTGGTGAAAAACTCAGCGAAAAAGATTTGAAGATAATTCTAAATAATGTGTATAGTGTAAAAAAATAGTCGAAATTCGTCGGATTTTTCTATTCAATCACTTCAGACAGATAATTGGAGTATTTTTGGTATGGCAAGAAGTAGCAACAATCTTGTTGAAGGTGACGTTTATGGTGACGTCACAGTTGACGTAGGATTTACATCGGTTTCTGTAACTGGAAATTTGGACACAACTACTGTTAGAGGAACAGTTACTGGAGCGAAAGCAAATTTTAGATTTGTAGCTTATGGTCTTCTCTCTACTGAATCACCATATGTAGGCAAAGTCGCTGATTGGACTCAATCAGCTACAGGTAAAACATCAGCATCAGTTGGGATATCAAAAACAACTTATGCTTCAGTATCAATGTATGAATTATTTCCAGAAGGCTCATTAACGTACTCAAGTGGAACACTTAATATTACTGGTACGCCAACAAAACAATAATCTCTAACTTAAGAGACTATGTCAGAAAAAACTTCAAAATTTTCTGACATAGTCTCTGTATTAATTAGGGGGATAAATTTGAGAAAAATTTCATTATTCATCATTCTAATAACTATATCGTTAATAGTCTCTTCTTGTGAGTATTCACGCAAAAATGTAAATATTAGCAAATTAGACAAAATCTATCAGGACATTTATTATGAAAATGATTATGAAGCTGGCTTTATAAATTCTACTACTAAGAAAAATGATATTATGTTAACATATCGTTCTTTTCTGATAAATGATTATTTTGGTGATCAATTTAAAATAAATAGAGATAAACTAAAGATAGTAGTATATTCTAGATTATTAGATATGACCGATATTAGTAAAATTAATAGAGGATTATCTAATGAAAAAGAAACGATCGACTTAGCCAATGAATTACAAATTAATCTTGAAAATAATTTAAAAACAAAAATAATAAGAACTCTTGAACAATATTTGATAAAAGAATCTGAAAAAGTTCCAAAGAATGATCCCAATGCCATTAATAACAATCAACAATATAAAACACAAATTCATTATAATTTCTTATATATAGCTAATAAATTTGATCTAGAAATTTCACAATCAACTATAAAGCTAATCATCAAAAACCTTTCCTCAGTTGAAAATGATTTGTCTGATATTGATAAGAAAAGCATCAAAGCTTTATATTATATATTTATGGTGAAATATTACTTAAATATTCCAATAAATAGAAATGAGATAATAGAAAAATTGCAAGATTTAAAAATGTCTGATGGTGGTTATAGATTTTTACCTATAGAAGATCAAAAGAAAATAAATTTATATACTACTGGAAGCAATGGTGAAAGTAGTGATATTTTTTCAACAAGATTAGCAAATGAAATATTATTTCATCTTAATTATCATTCAGAAGGAGATATTGAAAAAACAGTTCATTTTCTAATTCAAGCCATTAATAATATTAATTACTTGAATGATGATTATTTATACATCAACAATATGTATGAGGTTGTTTATTTATCCAAAATAATTGGATATAATCAATTTGTGGAAATAAATACTACAGGGAGATGATGGAATTTTGGCTTTTGTTTGGCCTAATTTTTTTATTGCACTGGCGATTCTCTTTTTAATTGTTCTGATTATAATATTTTTAATTAAAAAAAATTCCAAACCAAAATGAATGAATCCCCATTTCTTTATTATGGTTAAGTCTATCACATCTATATAATTAACTTGATTGCATGTATTTTATATACGACGTCAGGCTAAGTGCGACGACAGTTCACCCATGAAAGCTTCGTGAGCAGTTTTCCAACTTAGACATTTACGAGGGCGATGGTTAATGAGACGGATGGCTTCAGCTAATTCTTCGTCAGTGACCTGGGCGAAGTCATGGCCTTTAGGGAGGAATTCCCGAAGAAGACCGTTCCCATTTTCGTTAGAGCCTCGTTGCCAGGAGGAATAAGGGTCTGCAAAGTAAACCTTTAGGTTATGGAAGTTCTCCAGGTTTGCATAACAAGCAAACTCTTTTCCACGATCTACGGTCACCGTTTGAAAGGTGTCTTGAGGATATTGGCTTGCAACGACACCAAAAGCGACCTCCATCGTATAGGCGGTGCGATCCGGCATTTTCAATGCCATGTAGTGACGTGTCTTGCGCTCAATAAACGTGGCTACACAGGCTTTACTCTTGCCTCTGCTAGAGACAACGGTATCCAGTTCCCAATGACCGAAGGCTTCACGTTTGCGAACCTCCTTAGGACGCTTGCTAATGGGGGTACCTACCATGAAACGACCTCGTGTTTCTACTGGTTTCTGTCGCTTACCTTTATGACGCAATACCTGGACATCGCCAGCGTGACCAAGTCTGACGTAGCTTCTCGTTCAGTTCGTTTGCAAGTTCCGTAGTGAACTTGCCAGCAGGAACACGGGATGCCCTGCGATTATAGTAAGCTTCTTGAGCCGACTGTGCTTCATACGTTTGCTCCAAGCTTCCTCGCTTGATTTCACGGGCGATCGTAGAATGATGTCTACCTAGCTCACGACCGATTTGGTGCGTTGTCCAGCCAAGGCGATGTAAAGTTTCTAGTTTACTGCGTTCAATGATGCTAAGATGGGAGTAGCTCATGTTGGGTTCTCCTGTTCAATGGTTAGTGTGGTAACTTCCATTTTACACGAATCCATACATGGGCGTTTTCTTTTTTTATCTGTTGCACTTCATATTACAATCTGTCGAAAAAAAAGCTTCCTCGCCCCCATAAAGGTGGTTTGGAAGCTTTATTTAATGGTTCTAAGGGACTACACCACGTTCACTATGCGGGAACCCCGGTTCGATCGTGCCGTCGGCCAGTTCGCCGTCGATGTCGGATCGGCGGAGCCGGTCATAAAGTCGACGTGCGTCAATTTTAAACTTTCTATTGCCGTTTGCCCGATATCCTGATAATATAAAAGAGCGTGATTTTGGAAAGCTAATATTCAATATAACTTTCGAGTCTTTCCAAGCAGATAATTTTGACCACTTCCTTAAAGAAGTTAAGGCCATACGGACAGCCGGGTCAAATGCCGATTGGCAACTTTTGTTGCCTTATTGATTGAGTTAAAAGCTCAAATTTTATAAGTTGGTTACTTTACAACCGGTGCATATGCACATCAACTTGTGAAACGGTCAATAAGAGTGGTAAAGGCGATTATTTGCTATATAGACTCTGAACCTAACATGATATATTTGAGTATTGAGAGACTTTCCATAAAAGCGTTACATAAAAGCGGAAGTTTTTATGGCCGAATGACGATGACATTAGGTGTTCGTCCAGTCATTATTGGAGCTTTCTTAATATCGATGTATATCAAAAGCAAGTGATGCGCAGGTAATGCGTCTGTTCACTTGCTTTTTTTGTGTGCGTATGGATTTGAAAATTTATTCGGTAAGGAGACAGGAAAAATGGGAAAAGCACTGATCATCGGATGCGGCGGCGTTGCGGCTGTGGCCATCCATAAATGTGTCCAAAACAGCGAGGTTTTTGAGGAAATTTGCATTGCCAGCCGCACGAAATCGAAATGCGACGCGCTGAAGGCCAAGCTGGATGGAGGCAAAACAAAAATCACGACCGCCCAAGTGGACGCCAACCATGTCGACGAACTGATCGCTCTGATCGAAGAGGTAAAACCGGACATCGTTATGAATCTGGCTTTGCCGTATCAGGATTTGACGATTATGGACGCTTGCCTGGCGACGAAAACGAACTACCTGGATACCGCCAACTACGAGCCGGAAGATACGGCGAAATTCGAATACAAATGGCAGTGGGAATATCGCGAGCGTTTTGAAAAAGCCGGCATTACGGCGCTTTTGGGGAGCGGCTTTGACCCTGGCGTGACCGGCGTATTTTCCGCTTATGCGCTGAAGCACCATTTTGACGAAATCGAGTACATCGATATTCTGGACTGCAACGCCGGGGATCACGGCTACCCTTTTGCGACGAATTTCAATCCTGAAATCAACATCCGCGAGGTTTCCGCAAAGGGCAGTTACTGGGAGAACGGGGAATGGATCGAGACCGAACCGATGGAGATCAAACGGGTCTACAACTTCCCGGAAATCGGCGAAAAAGATATGTATTTGTTGCACCATGAAGAGATCGAATCCCTTGCCTTAAATATTCCCGGCGTGAAGCGAATCCGTTTCTTCATGACTTTCGGCCAAAGTTATTTAACGCATCTGAAATGCCTTGAAAATGTGGGCATGACCTCGATTGAGCCGATTGAATACGAAGGGAAACAAATTATTCCGCTGCAGTTCCTGAAAGCGATGCTGCCCGACCCTTCATCTCTCGGTCCGCGCACCAAGGGGAAAACGAACATCGGCTGCATTTTTAAAGGCAAAAAAGACGGCAAAGACAAGTTGTACTATGTATACAATGTTTGCGACCACGAAGAATGCTACCAAGAAGTAGGCTCTCAGGCCGTTGCTTATACAACGGGCGTGCCTGCCATGATCGGCGCCATGATGCTGATGACGGGCAAATGGAATAAGCCGGGCGTCTACAACATTGAAGAATTCGATCCGGATCCGTTCATGGACGCGCTGAACCAATGGGGACTGCCGTGGAAAGAAAGCTTCAATCCCGAACTGGTAGACGCCTATCCTGAGAAGGGGACGTCGCCGGAGCTTTTGGAAACGGGGCTCACCAGATAAGATGCGCTTGGAGGAACTGCCTACACCTTGTTATGTAGTGGATGAAGAGCTTCTTGAGAAAAACCTCAAGATCCTGAGCGGAGTCATGGAACGTACCGGCTCGAAGATTATTTTGGCGCAAAAAGCTTTTTCGATGTCGAGAATGTATCCGCTGATCGGGAAGTATTTGAGCGGTACGGCGGCCAGCGGATTGTATGAGGCACGGCTGGGCTATGAGGAGATGGGAAAAGAAAACCACGTCTTTGCCCCGGCCTACCGGGAAGATCAAATGGAGGAAATTATCTCGCTATGCGATCATATTATTTTCAATTCTTTTTCGCAGGTGGAGAAATATCGGGATAGAGTTATAAAGGCAGGCAAAAGAATCGGTCTTCGCATCAATCCGGAATGCTCTACGCAAGTGGGGCACGATATATACAACCCTTGTGCGACAGGCTCCCGGTTTGGCGTTACGATCGGGCATTTTCGCCCTGAATTGCTGGATGGGGTCTCCGGGCTGCATTTCCATACGCTTTGTCAGCAGAACTCGGATGATTTGGCAACCACTTTGGATGCGGTTGAGGAGAAATTCGGACCTTGGCTGTCCCAAATGGAATGGATTAACTTCGGCGGAGGCCACCACATTACAAGAGAGGATTACGATATCCCCTTGTTGGAGGACTGCATCAAGCGCATGCAGGACAAATACCGTTTGCAGGTTTATCTTGAGCCTGGGGAAGCCGTTGCTTTGAATGCCGGCTATCTGATCACGACGGTACTTGATACCCTGCATAACGGGATGGATATCGCGATTCTTGACGCTTCGGCATCCTGTCACATGCCCGACGTGCTCGAAATGCCATATCGTCCGCCCTTGTTTGGCTCAGGGGAACCGGGCGAGAAGCCTTATACGTACCGGCTTGGCGGACCCACTTGCTTGTCGGGAGACAATATCGGGGACTATTCGTTTGACCGGCCGCTGCAGAGCGGCGACCGGCTCGTCTTTGGCGACATGGCGATTTACTCGATGGTCAAGAACACGACGTTTAACGGAATGCCGCTTCCCGCGATCGCCGTCAAGGGCAAAGATGGCGATTGCCAAATCGCGCGTGAATTCGGATATGACGATTTCAAGATGAGATTAGCTTAAGGAAGCATAAGAACCAGACCCTTCTCCAATGAGAGGTCTGGTTCTTTTCATATATGAAGATGATCCCGGAAACCAATGCCCATTTCCTCCCCTGCACTCACGCGTTTGGGTTAGCACACACCGGTTTTTCCTAATTTAAATAACTCCGTAGGATATCGAACTTTTATTATAGATGAGCTTATTTAGCTTAAACCGGCCGTCAGCTACACTTAAGGCGTAGAACGCTATACGGCAAAGTTTGAATCAGGCGCATAGCAGATCAATCAGGAGGTGGAGCTGTGATTACGGAAACTAAAAAGGCCCGTGTTTCGGCCGCTGCGGGAGCAGCCTTAAAGCTAAAAAGGAACAAGTCTTCCGCGTTCAAGCATTTGATCAAACACAGGGTGCTGCTGCTGATGCTGTTGCCCGGCGTGGTCTTCCTGCTCGTCAATAACTACCTGCCGATGTTTGGCATTGTCATTGCTTTCAAAAATATCAACTATACCGACGGAATTCTGGGGAGCCCCTGGGTAGGCTTTACTAATTTTAATTTCCTGTTTGCCACCGAGGATGCCTGGATTATTACCCGGAACACGGTGCTGTACAATTTGGTTTTTATTACCCTCAATCTGGTGATTGCCGTCGCGGTCGCGATCGGGCTGAGCGAGCTGAAGAGCAAGCTCGCGGCCAAATTCTATCAGAGCATTATGTTCTTTCCTTATTTCCTGTCCATGGTGGTCGTCAGCTACCTCGTCTTTGGTTTTCTGAATGTTGAATACGGTTTCATTAACAAAGGCGTGCTGGCCCTGTTCGGCATGAACGAGGTGGAATGGTATTCGGAGCCGAAATATTGGCCCCTTATCCTGCCGTTGATCAACATCTGGAAGGGCGTCGGCTACAGCTGCGTCATTTATTTGGCCGCGATCATCGGAATCGACTCGGAATATTATGAAGCGGCTTTAATCGACGGAGCCAGCAAATGGAACCAGATCATCCATATCACGGTTCCGCTCATTCGTCCGGTCATGATTATTACGACGATTTTAGCTATTGGGGGCATTTTCCGTTCCGATTTCGGGCTGTTCTATCAGACGACGCTGAATTCCGGCGCTCTTTATCCGACTACCCTTGTTATAGACACTTATGTGTACAACGCATTGATCAATATGGGGAATCTCGGCATGTCAGCCGCTGCGGGCCTGTATCAGGCCGTTGTCGGATTTTTCCTCGTCATTGGCGCTAACTGGATCGTGCGCAGAATCGATAAGGACCAAGCGGTTTTCTAAGGAGGGAAGGGATATCCATGAGCAACGAAATATCCAGGACTAGCAACGCGATCCTGAATGTTATTTTTATCCTGATCTGCACTGCCTGCGTGTTGCCGATTGTGCTGGTGTTTATGATTTCCATTACGGATTACGACTCGATCGTCAAACACGGATATCAATTTATCCCCGATCATCTGAGTCTGGAGGCTTATGCTTATATTTTCAAGGACTATGGCGTCATTGTAAAAGCATACGGAATTTCCATCCTGGTAACGGTTTCCGGAACGCTGCTCAGCGTGCTCATTACCGCGCTTTATGCCTATCCGCTTTCAAGAACCGATTTCAGGTACCGGAACATGTTTGCATTCTTCATTTTTTTCACCATGCTGTTCGGGGGAGGCCTTGTTCCCTGGTATATCGTTTATACGCAAATTTTGGATTTGAAAAATACGATTTGGGCGCTTATCTTCCCTATGCTTTTGTCTCCGTTTAATGTGCTGATTATGAAGACCTACTTTCAAATGACGGTACCTACCGCCTTGATCGAAGCCGCCAAAATCGACGGAGCCGGTGAAATCCGGATTTTCTGCAGAATCATCTTTCCGCTGTCCCTGCCGGTTTTTGCGACAATAGGCCTCTTCAATACGCTGCATTACTGGAACGATTGGTTTCACAGCATGATTTTTATAACCGATACGAAATTGTACTCCTTGCAGTATTTGATGTACAAAATGATTTCCCAGGCCGACTATTTGAGCCGGAACAGCGCCCTGATCCAGGGGTCGGCAACCGAGCTGGCCAAACTTCCGGGAGAGACGATCCGCATGGCCATGGCTTTGATTGGAATCGGGCCGATCGTTCTGGCCTACCCTTTCTTCCAGCGTTTCTTCATCAAAGGGCTGACACTCGGCTCCATTAAAGGCTAATCCCGGATTTATCCGGTTAGCATATATGTTCTATCATCATGAAAAAGGAGGCTACAATCATGACAGTAAGGAGATTCATGGGGGGCATGCTTACTCTTATGCTGGCGGTGGCCATTGTACTCAGCGGCTGCTCCGGTTCAAAGAAAGGAGGTGGCAGCGCCGCTCCCGAGTCCGGAGGCGATGACAGCAGCAAGCTGGAGACAGTGGAGCTGTCCATGTACATTCCCGGGGGGCCGGACACAGACGTGGAGTCCGTAGAGAAAGAGATCAATGCCTATTTGAAGGATAAAATCAACGCCACCATCAAAATTCATCAGCTCAGCTGGGATAAGCCGGCGGATAAAGCCAATCTGATGATTCAATCCGGCGAGGTTTTCGATCTGATCTATACCTGGGATTTTATGCTGAACGCAACTAAAGGCGCGTATAAGCCGCTCGAGGATTTGCTGGATCAATACGGCAAGGAAACCAAAGCCCAGATTAACCCGGCCTATTTGGAGGCTGCGACGGTGAACGGGCATCTGTACGCGATTCCGACGGAGAAGGAGCTGGGGCAGTCAGCCGGTTTTGCCTTTGATAAAGCGGTCGTGGATAAGTACAAATTCGATATCGACAGCATCAAGAAGGTTGAAGATCTGGAGCCCATGCTGAAAACGATCAAGGACAACGAGCCAGGAATGTCTCCGTTTTTCATGAATCATACCGACAGCTTGCACTGGTTCACGGTTTACCCGAACGGTGAGGATGTGGACGGCAGCAACGATGTTCCGACCATGCTCGATTATGACACGATGAAGGTTTTTAATGAGTACGATACGCCTGAAATGCTTGCGCGGATGCAGCTGATCCACAAATGGTATGAAGCCGGCTACATCAACAAAAACGCAGCTACGGACAAAACCGAGCTCAAGGATGCCGTCAAGACCGGGAAGGCGTGGTTTACCTATGGCAACATGAACCCTACTTCGACGAATGACTGGACCAAGCTTGCGGGACGGCCGATGATGATCAAGACGCTGCTTCCCGTCAAGGTAACGACCAAAAGCCTTCAAGGCTCAATGATGGCGATTTCCCGAACATCCAAAAATCCGGAACGCGCCATGATGTTCATTAATCTCATTCACACGGATCCGGTTCTTTATAATATGCTGACCTTCGGCATCGAAGGGAAACACTACAAAAAGCTGGATAACGGTACTGTCGAATTTATTCCTGATAGCGGTTACAATTCAGTTTCGCCCTGGATGGTCGGCAATGTGCTCCTCAGCTACGTTAATAAGGATGAGGATCCCAGACGCGTACAGCTTTACAAAGACTGGAACGAAAATTCGGTGAAATCTCCGCTGCTGGGCTTTGTGTTTGACTCGTCCAAAGTGCAGACACAGATCGGAGCGCTCGTCAATATTACGAAGCAATACAAGAATACGCTGTACTCGGGGCAGAAGGATCCGGAGCCTTTATTGAAAGAAATGAACGGCAAGCTGAAGGCTGCCGGGATTGACGCCGTGATCCAGGAAGTTCAGTCCCAGGTGGATGCGTTCCTGGCCTCCAAGAAATAAGCCTGTTTCCGGTAAATCCGGCGGAGTCAGCCTCCTCCACCCTCTCGCCCGCCGGGATCCTTGCCGAATAAAGAGATCATCGTTTATACCATGGAGAAGAGATCATATTCCGAATAGAACAAAAGGTAGCCTATTCGAAGCAAGTTTTGTTGGGGTGCTAATCCGAGAAGCTTAAGCTTCACAAAACTAAACCTATGCTTCCGAAGCAAGTTTTGTTGCGAAGCTAATCCAAAAGCTTACGCTTCACAAAACTAAGCCTATGCTTCCGAAGCAAGTTTTGTTGCGAAGCCTATTCTTTGGAGCTTAAGCTTCACAAAACTTTTAGGAGGTCGCCATGTCTAATTCGAATGTGATGAAATCCATCAGCTTTATGCTGGTTCTGATGCTGATTGCCAGTGTTTTACCGGGGTGGCGGACTGCTTCCGCTTCTGCCCAAGATAACGGGGCGGCGGGTGCAGCTGCGGCTAGGGTGCAGCAAGCTCAGATTGCTCCGGAGGCTTCGCCTGAGGAGGCGGTTCCGGAAGCCCCGCCTGAACAATTGGCTCCTGAGGCTCAGGCCGGACGGGGGCCGGCATCATCCGAGGCGCCGCTAACTTTGCTGTGGCAGGTGGGAACTCCCGACAATAGTTCCGCCGAATTCAAGGATTTTAATGCCGGAGGAGCGGAGAGCGTGTCGGTCCCGGTTGAGCGTGACCGGTTAAGCTCCATCTCCAAAGGAATGAAGGCTGACGCGAATGGAACAATGCAAATTTCATACACGCTTCACAAGGTTCCGGAGTACGGGGTTCAGTTCAGCTTCAAGGTGATGGATGCCAGCACGGCCATTCCGCAGGTAGCGGTGTTCTCCAACGGCCAGATGAGCGGACTGATCCAGGTGACGGGTCTGAACAACGGCGAAGCCGTACTTGCCCAGACCTGGAAGCAGACCTATAAGCTTTATATTCCAAAAGAGCAGCTGAAGGCCGGCAAAAACGAGCTGCAGCTCACCCTCGATCGCGGCTTGTATGCCGATCCAAAGGCAGAGGGATACGATGGCGACAAACATTTATGGTTCGAATGGGATCACTTCAAGCTTGAAGCGCTGAAGGCGCCGGCTGCCGAGCCGATTCATGGCAGATACATCCATCTGGGCAGCACGATCGTTTATAAATCCTTTAAATACGATGATAATACGATCCGTCACCTGGAGCCCATGGCCAAATGGATGGGCATCGCCTACAGCGGCAACTGGATGCGTACCGCATTCTGGTCCGATACCAGACCCGAATGGGAGCCGCAGGGCCGAAATTACCTGCTGGCGCTGCGCGATCTGAACCTGCAGCCAATGGTGGGCTTCCTCGGCGGCAACTGGAAGAAGGATCCCGATCTGAATCAGGGGATCATCAGCGAACAGCTCCTGTCCTACTATCGGAGCTTTGTGAGCCGGTTCGGCGATTTGTACCAGTACGTGGAGGTCAACAACGAGCCCGGCCTGTTTGGCTGGTCGCAGAAAGCGGTGCTGGCGGCGGCTCAGATGCTGGCGGATGAAAGAAAGACAAATCAGCAGCCTGATTTGAAAATTGTAGCACCGGGGTGGGCCTACTGGCCTTACAACGGTACGCCGGACGGCTGGGAACGGGATGCGGAGCAGCGAAGACCGATTGAGGCAATCGCCGATATTACGAACGGCCATAGCTACGGGGGAACCGGTGTACAGCCGCTCCCGGGAGCGAGCCTGTATGAGAATCTGAGGGTTTATTCCGGGCAGGATGAAGGTTTCGGCAAGGAGATGGCGATGAGTGAAGTCGGCGCCAATGACAACCATGCCGATAACACGAAGTACGGAACTTACGCCTTCCGCTTTGCTTCAGCGTTTGACCGCGAGCTGCGCGGAGATATCGGTTACGCCGATCATATTATGCAGCATGCGGCTTTCTTTTACGACAATACCGATTTCGGACTGTTCGACAGCCGTCTCGACTGGAACACGCACCGGTTTGAGGACACGAAAGCGGTTCCCGCGAATCCGAATGAGCTTGGAGAGACGCGGCTTAAGACGTACCGCAGACTGGCGGCCGCTTATGCGACCCATGGCAGCCCGCTTGTCTATGAAGTCATCAATAAGACCGAATTGACCGGCAAAAAGGCCTACTTCCGCGGCGTGGACACCTCGGCTTTGGGAACTTCGGCTGTAGGGGCCAGCTCGGATAAGATCTTGCTGAATTTCGTCAATTTCGAGACGGAGCCGGTAACGATGAAGGTTCTGGTCACGATGCCGGAGAAGGGAACGTATGCGGGCGACCGGTTCGGGCCGGGCGAGACTTACGAGGCAGCTCATTCCACCGTAAAAATGAAAGCGAAACCATATTTGATGCTTGAGGTTTCGCTGAGTCCCGGAGAGACGGTCCAATATATTCTGGACCGCTATGAGGACGAGCGACCGACGGTACCGGACAACGTAACAGCCGAAGCGGTAAGCTACAACCGGATCAAGCTGACCTGGTATCCGTCTGCCGATAATGACCGCGTAGCCGCTTACCGGGTGTATCGCAGCGACCGGACCGAGCCGCTCATGACCGTTCCGGGCATCTTGAACTTTATGAATGATGATGCCGTAGAGCCGGAAACCACCTACACCTACCGGGTCGAGGCGGTGGACGATTTCGGCAATACCTCGGAGCTGTCGCAGCAGGCAGCTGCAACCACGCCTAAGATTCCGGTGACGCCGCATACAGAGGGCGATCCGACCAAGTTTGAAGCCGAGGCTGCGCAACTGGATGAACTGCTCAAGATTAGCGCCAATGCGAAGGCATCGGGCGGAAAGGTCGTGGAGCAGACCCACCGCGGCGGACTGACTATACTCGGCTATCATAGCGATGAGGGGGGAGCCTATACACTGACCGTTGCTTATACCTCCAATGACGATGCGAAGAAGGATATCATCGTGAACGGTCAGAAGCTTTCCACGATATCGCTACCGTCTACCGGAAGCTGGACGGACCGTTTTACCGAGAAGCTGTACAGCGTCACTCTTAAGCGGGGATATAACAACATTTATATCAAAAACGCCGGAAATGGCGCGAATATCGACTATTTCAAGCTTGTTCCCGGAGCCTATGTTCCTGTGCTTGACTGGTATCCGGCTCAGCATGACAACAAAGCGATTCTGTATTCGGGATTTGAGCTTGCGCCTAATGGCGTGTCGCATATTTCAAGTACGCCTGGAGCCTCAGCCGTTCTTTACTTTAACGGAACCGGCATCCGCTGGCGGTCCGATATCCGGAGCGATATGGGCAGCGCGGATGTTTATGTGGACGGCGTTCTGAAGGAAACGGTTGACATCGCCAGAGCAGGGCTTGAAGGGGAAGATGAGAAGGTCTTCGAGGCAACCGGACTGGAAAACGGGCTGCACCGGATTGAGGTCAGGGTCAAGGAGGGCAAAGTCATGGTGCACGGCTTCGAATTTGAAAGCTACGACTCCGCCCTGCCCACGCCACAGGCGGATATGACGGTGACGGGGGTCGGCTGGACTATTGTTGGTTCCGATGGCCAGCCTGTAGACCGGCAAACCCCTCAAGTGGGGGATGCCCTGGTATTCTGGGCAAAAGTCAAAAATGCCGGAGCCCTGCCCACGCCTTTGAACACTTCGACCGGAGCCGGAATGATTACGGGCGGCGTCTTTTCCGTCAACGGCGGAGTCGTATCCTGGTCGGACACGTACAATAAAGTTATTGAGCCGGGAGATGAAGTGACGTTGACTGCTAACGGCAGCGCCCAAGGGACGCCGCAGTGGATCGTGCCGGTGAACGGCCAATTTACGGTCGGCTTCCTCGTCAATGACATCAAGCGCTATCCGGAGATGAGCCGGGATAACAATACGCTCAGCACGACGCTGAATGTAGGCGGATCATCCGAATAATTAGGCATGCAGGTGATAACCCGGGCAGAGCCCATGCTTCCTTCGAGATTAGAGGGAGGAGGCAGGGCTCTTTCGGGCTGTTTACAACAGGAGCCAATCAGTGGACATTTTACGCGGGGAGGATCGAAGAACATGCTCAGGCCTTTAACCAGCGAGGAACAATTATGGGTCGAACAAACTTTAGCGTCGATGACACTGCGGGAGAAGATCGGACAGACGATGCAGGATCATGCCGGCAGGCTTCCATTCAAAGATCTGAATGAAGAGACGATCGGGGCGTATTTGGAAAAATATCCGGTCGGCAGCTTTTTCATTGGCGGCGAGATTATTCTGAAAGCGTCAGGGAGAGCGGAGGATTACCGGAGCTGGACCTCCATGTTCCAGAAGGCGAGCAAATATCCGCTGCTGTTCTCGGGCGACCTTGAATTCGGGGCCGGCTCTGCGGTCGGCAGCCTGACGGCGTTTCCGCCGCTGCCGGCTTTGGCTGCGGCGAACGACGAGGCCCTGGCCTACGAATACGGCAAGTATACCGCCATGGAGGGCAGGGCTGCCGGGTTCACCTGGGCGTTCGCACCGACAACGGACATTGCGCTCAATTGGATGAATCCCATCATTACCACGCGCTGTCTGGGAGATGATGCAAAGCGGGTGGCGCGCTTGTCCGCCGCCATCATTCAGGGCATGCAGGAGAACGGCTTGGCAGCCTGCGCGAAGCATTTTCCGGGAGACGGCGTTGATTTCAGGGACCAGCATATCATTACGACGGTCAACTCTCTGCCCGAAGAGGAGTGGTGGTCCACCTACGGATATGTAGCAGAACGCTTAATCCAGCAGGGGCTGATGTCCTGCATGACAGGACATATTGCGCTGCCCTGGATGGAAGGAACGACGCCGTGCGATCAGCCGGTTCCGGCAACCGTCTCCCGCAAGGTGACGACCGATCTCCTCCGGGGACGGCTCGGCTTTGACGGGGTCGTTCTGTCTGACGCCCTTGATATGGGCGGATTTTTGTCCTGGGGCGGTTATGAGAAGCGCACGCTCGACTGCTTCAACAGCGGAACCGACGTGCTGCTGTGGCCGGGTATCCGGTATTTCGAGCTTATGGAGAAGGCTCTGGATTCCGGAAAGGTGAGCCTGGAGAGGCTGGATCAGAGCGTCCGCCATGTCCTGGAGTTGAAGGCGAGATTGGGCGTCCGGCTGATCGATGCGGAAGGGCGGGATCCGCAGGCGGTTAGGCTGCAGCAGGATAAGCTGCCGAAGGAGCTGGATGCAGAGGCGCGGACAGTAAGCCGGGAGACAGCCCGCAGATGCATTACGCTTGTCCGCAACCGTGCCGGGATTCTGCCCTTGCCGATTGATAAGACGCGGAATGTCCTGGTGATCAAGCTGAATAAACCGGCGGAAGGCCGAACATTTCACCGGATGGACCGGTTTATCGAGCTGCTTGAAGCACGGGGGCTTCAGGTGGATGTTCTGGATGAGTTTGAGCCGCTGGACACGATCCGGCGCTGGGAGCAGGAAGGCAGGAGATGGGATGCCGCGTTCATACCCTACTTTTTGACGCTGCATGGCATGATGAATACGGCCAGACCGGTAGGGGAATCGGCCAAGGGCATATGGGCCATGCAGCATGCGGAGACGATCTCCCCGATCGGCATTTCGTTTGCCACGCCGTATTTGCTGCATGATATTCCTTTCCTGGATACTCTGGTGAATGCGTATTCCCTGCATGAAGACACCCTGGAGATGATGCTCCAGGCTATTTTTGGAGAAATTCCGTTTGAAGGGGTGTCTCCGGTGCGGTTGGAAGCGCCCGGCGAGGTGCAGATTCAGATTATTGGAAAGGAGGCCGGAACATGCAGGACGCATTTATCCTAACGGATACGCTGCATCGTCTGTTTACGTATATGACGAACGAAGACGGCGAGCGCGATTGGGGGATGGATATAGAACAATGGGATTGGGTGCCTGGTGTAGGACTGATCTCCATTATGGAATACGGAACGACTTTGAAGAAGCAGACCGCGGTCCACTATGTACAGGAATGGGTGCGCCGGAATGAGCCGAAGGCGGGGCGGATGAAAGTCATTAATGCCATGGCTCCGTTCGCGGTTTACCCTGAATTGTACCGTCAGACCCATGAAGAGCTTTTTCTGATCAAATCGTGGAGCATAGCCCGCTGGATGCTGGAAGAAGCCCCGCGGACCCGGGAACAGGCCTTCGAGCATACCGTAACGGAAGCGGCAAGCTTCCGCGAGCAGGTATGGGCCGACACGGTATACATGGCCGTGCTGTTTCTCGCCAGGCTCGCCGGATTGATGGGCAATCGGAAGCTTGCGGATGAGGCGCTGCGGCAGACGCTTATCCATATGAGACTGCTGCAGGATGCGGGGACAGGGATTTCATTCCATGGCTGGAACTGCGAGGCGGGCCATCATATGTCGAAGGCGCGCTGGGCCCGCGCCAATGCCTGGCTTGTGCTGGCGATCCCGGATATCGTTTCGGAAATCAGGGGGATTGCAGATATCCCCGATGAGCTGTGCGCGCGGTACGAGAGATTGGCTGCGGGCCTGCGATCTCGCCAGGCAGCGGATGGGTTATGGCATACCGTCGTGGACCGGCCGGATTTTTATAAGGAGACTTCTGCCAGCGCGGGCATTGCCTGCGGGTATTTGAAAGCGGTTCGTACCGGTCTGCTGGATGCCTCATACTGCCAAATCGCAAGCCGTACCCTGAATGGGGTGCTTCCGCTGATCACTCCCGAAGGCGAGGTCAAGGGGGGATCGGGAGGAACGCCGGTTCTGGCTACTGCCGAAGCCTACAACGAGGTGCCGGTTTATCCGACCCTCTACGGACAAGGCTTAACGATGCAGTTGCTTGCCCAAACGCTGGCGATGCAGAAATCCTGGGACGTTCAGAAGAAGAAGCTTGCTGGTGTTCAAATACAGAAGCTTGACGGCCATCAGAATGCCGAAGAAGGAGATGAAGCTTGTGGATCACCGGCAGATGCTAATCCGTAAAATCCGGTCGATGGAATCCCGTTACAATCCTGAGGTCCGACTGCTGCGTTCCGCCTTCAGCAGCCCGGGCTATCATACAACGATCAAGGCAGCCGATTACATCCATTCCACCCGGGATTCGTTAAATTATGCTCTGGGTCTTCTCGATACGGAGCTTCCCGAATACGAGCAGCAGGCGCTCGATATCATCGAGCGGGTCGTCTCTCTGCAGGATAGCGACCGCAGCCATGACACCTTTGGCATTTGGCCCTGGTTCTATGAGGAGCCCCTGGATCAGATGGCCCCGCCGGATTGGAACTGGGCCGATTTTTGCGGCAGCAAGCTGCTCCTTGCGGTAAAACGCCATGGGCACCGGTTTCCGGAGCCTCTACGTGAAGCAGCTGCCCAGTCCGTTTGCAATGCGTGCGAGGCCATCATCAAACGCAACGTTGGGCCTGACTACACCAATATTGCGATTCTCGGAGCCCTGGTCACCCTGGTTGCCGGAGAGCAGTTCGGGCATGAGGCGTATGCCGCCTATGGACTGGAGCGCTTGATCAAACTGTACGACTACACGAAGCCTCGCCAGGCGTTTCAGGAGTACAACAGCCCGGTATATACCTGCGTCGCCCTGCTTGAACTATCCAAACTTCGCGAGGAGGCGCGAAGCGGCAGAGCTGTGGAGATTAGCGAGCAGTTGCTCCGGATGACCTGGAAAACCGTGGCCGAGCATTATCATGTCCGGACAAAGCAGTGGTCCGGCCCTCACGCGCGCTGTTACGAGACGCTGCTGAACGATCACACCAAAGCTTTTCTTCAGATTGCCACAGAAGGTGCACTGATGTTCTTCCCTTGGGAGGAGCTTCCCTATGAAGAGGAATGGTATAAAAGCGGGGTCTTGTGCCCGCCGGAATACCTTGCGTTTTTTACCGTTCAGAACACAGGGCAGATCCGCCAGCTCTTTGAAGGGAACGAGGGTGAACCAGCCGGAAAATGGGCCATAACCTACCGAACTCAGCAGTATAGCCTGGGCTCATTCGATCAAATGGACTTCTGGAATCAACGAAGACCTCTGCTGGCCTATATTGATAACGGGGGCAGCCCAACCTATATGCGTCTGCGCTTCCTGCATGACGGCTATGATTATTGCTCGGCCCGGTTCCGGAGCTGTCAGGAGCAGAGCGATATGCTGCTCGGGATCGATTTTGTGACGGATGGCGGGGACACCCACCCGAGCCTGGACAAAATTGAAGGCGTGATTGAAGCCGGGGACTTAAGGCTGCGTCTTGAAGTCGGAGGCTGTCTGGATCGTGTGTCGGCAAGCGCCTTGGAAGGAGGGGCTGAAATTGAGGTTTGCGGTCTCTATTTCCGGATTGGAAACCTGTTCACCGGATTCTCGGAATTGTCAGTAGAGGAACAGGAGCAGCGGCTAAGCTGGGAGATTCATAGAGATGAGACCGTTCTGTATACGGATCTGGTGTTGTATTCCGGTCCCAGGGTAAGGCTGGACTTTCGCAAACTGCAGCAAGCGGCGCTCTTGTTCTCCTTTTCCGTTGACGAAGACAGCTCGAATTTTGAGCACTTGGATCAGCCATCCCCAGTCGAAATCGTGGCCGGGACCCAGGTCAGGATCCGCGGATTTGGCCGAGTGAATAAAGCGCTGGAGCTGAACCTGCAGCCTGCACCCGGCAGCCTTTGACGAAACGGAAGCCATCATTTATTTCAATTTGAAAAATAGTTGCGGCAAGGGAAAATTCCCCCTTGCCTTTTTGCATGGGTTTCGTTTAGAATTTGCATTAGAGAAACTTTTTTAATTCTATCTAAAATATATGGCTTATACAAATATTTATTCCATGAGGAAAAATAGAGAGGTGGGAGTCCTATGCACGAATTGCGTGTCAAAAAAAGTCCGTTTCAGCGCGTCAAAATGACACTTTCAATCATCATGCTGGTCGCGGTTGTCGGTTGTACGAAGGTAGAGCAGGAAGGGAAGAGCGCCGTTCGCTCAGGTGGCGAAAGCAAGATTAAGGTCACGGCAACGATCGGCATGATTTCGGATGTTGCAGAGCAGATTGGCGGTGAAGAAGTAGAGGTCACCGGACTGATGGGTCCGGGCGTTGATCCGCACCTGTATAAAGCTTCCCAGGGCGATATCCGAAAGCTGGACCAAGCGGACATTGTTTTTTATGGCGGGCTGCATTTGGAAGGGAAAATGACGGATATTTTGGAGAAGCTGGAAAGCAAGAAGCGGACCGTAGCCGTATCGGGCAATATCGACCCTTCTCTGCTCCGTTCGGGTAAGGATGCGGGCGGAACACAGTACGATCCGCACATCTGGTTTAATGTCAAGCACTGGATCAGCGCGGCCCAGACGATCGAACAAACTCTGACGGAATATGACCCGGAGCATGCGGAGTCGTACCGGAAGCGAACCGAAGCCTACATCAAGCAGCTGGATGCCCTGGATCAAGAGATCAGAACCAAGATCGGCATGATCCCGGAACGGAGCCGGGTACTCGTGACTGCGCACGATGCGTTTGGGTATTTTGGTGAAGCGTACGGAATGAAAGTGATGGGACTGCAGGGAATCAGCACGGCCGCGGAGTATGGCTCCAAAGATGTCGGCGATCTGCGTGATTTTCTTGTCGAGAACGGGATCAAGGCTGTTTTTACGGAATCAAGCATCCCCACGAAGTCGATGGAAGCTGTCATTGCCGGCGCCAGGGAGAAAGGGCACGAAGTAAAGATCGGAGGAGAGCTGTATTCGGATTCCATGGGTTCGCCCGGCTCGGATGCGGACACTTATATCAAAATGGTTCGGCATAATGTGGATACGATCGTCGAAGCGCTGAAATAACGGGGAGGGATAGGATATGACAGGCATTTTTCCACTGCAGGTATCGAATTTGACGGTTGCTTACCAGAAAAAAACGGTGCTGCGGAACGTTGGGTTCAATATCCCCGAAGGCAAACTGATTGGCATTATTGGCCCTAACGGGGCCGGAAAATCGACCCTAATCAAAGCCATATTGGGGCTTGTTCCCAAGGTAGACGGCGAGGTATCCATTTTTGGAGGCTCGTACCGGAACCGGCGCAAGCAGGTAGGTTATGTCCCGCAGCGGGAATCGGTCGATTGGGATTTCCCGACAAATGCCCTTGATGTCGTGATGATGGGGCGATACGGGCATTTGGGCTGGTTCAGACGGCCGGGGGCTGAAGAGCGAAGGCTCGGCATGGAATGTCTGGATAAGGTGGGCATGTCCGCCTTTTCGGGGAGACAGATCAGCCAGCTGTCCGGCGGACAGCAGCAGAGGGTCTTTTTGGCAAGAGCTCTGGCCCAGGAAGCGGATTTGTATTTCATGGATGAACCTTTTGCCGGCGTAGACGCCAAAACGGAGAAAGCGATTATCGGTTTGCTGCATCAGCTTAAGTCACAGGGAAAGACGGTTCTTGTCGTCCATCATGATCTGGCAACGGTGGAACAGTACTTCGATCATATTCTGCTGGTGAATGGCGAACTGATTGCGGCAGGGCCGACCAACGAGACGTTTACTCCGGAAAATCTGCAGCGAACCTATGGCGGAACAATGGCGCTTATAAAAGGGAATGCAGCATCGCCGGGATACGGAGGGGATGCGTCATGCTGAACTGGCTCGCCGGCATGCTGACCGACCCCAACGTCCGCTGGATCCTCTTCGGCTCGCTACTACTGGGCCTTGGCAACGGGGTGATCGGCTCGTTCTCGTATTTGCGCAAGCAAAGTTTGCTTGGAGACACCCTGGCGCATGCCTCCTTGCCGGGAATCTGCATATCTTTTATGCTGAGCGGCGTAAAATCTGTGGGCCTGTTTGTGGTCGGAGCTATTCTTTCCGGCATGGTCGCGACTTTTGGCATCCATGCCATTACCAGATATACGCGTATTAAGCAGGACGCGGCTATGGGGATCGTGCTGTCGTTCTTTTTCGGGATCGGCATTGTGTTAATGACGCATATTCAGCACAGCGGCAACGGCAACCAGAGCGGACTGGATAAATACATGTTTGGCCAGGCTGCATCAATGATGAAGCCGGACCTGTATATGATGGCGGCCGTGTCGGCAGGACTGATACTGCTCAGCATCCTGCTGTTTAAGGAGTTCAAGCTGGTAAGCTTCGATCCCGGCTATGCCCGCGGGTTGGGCTACCCTGCAGCGGCGCTGGAACAATTGCTGCTGTTCTTGACCGTTGTTTCGGTTGTGGCAGGCGTTCAGGCCGTTGGCGTCGTCCTGATCGCCGCTTTGCTCATCACGCCGGCGGCGGCTGCAAGATACTGGACCCACCGGCTGGGCGTCATGGTTGTGCTGGCTGGCTTGTTTGGCGCACTCAGCGGAGCTGCCGGAACTCTGGTCAGCTCCGCCCTGGATAATCTGCCTACCGGTCCGGTGACCGTGCTGTCGGCGACTTCCCTGTTTGTGCTGTCCGCACTGTTTGCACCCGGCCGGGGTGTTATCGCCAAAGCACTGGTGAGCCGCAAGGTGAAGAGCGATTACGTTTTGCAGCAGGCCGGGAACTCCCCGGAACTGCAGACAACGGTCAAGGCAAGCGGAGAGGAGGTTTAAGGAGATGGCGGACTTCTGGATTATTTTGACGGGAACGCTGGCAGCGGCGTCTTGCGGCATCCTCGGCTGTTTTCTCATTTTGCGCCGAATGGCGCTGGTCGGCGACGCGATCAGCCACTCGGTGCTGCCTGGAATTGCCTTCGCTTTTCTGCTCAGCGATTCAAGGGATTCCGTGTTCATGCTGGCCGGGGCGGCGGTTTTTGGGCTTATTACGGTTTTTCTGATTCAGTTTTTGCAGCGTGGCGGATTGCAGGCAGACGCCTCGATCGGCATCGTCTTTACGGCTCTGTTTGCCTTCGGCGTTATTCTCATCAGCCGCAACGCCTCGCATATCGATTTAGACCTGGACTGTGTTTTGTTCGGGGAAATCGCTTATGTTCAGTGGGATACATGGATCTTGAACGGGTACGATTTGGGGCCCTCGGCCGTCTGGATGCTGGGCGGAACGCTGCTGCTGATTGTTCTGTGCGTCGGACTGTTCTACAAGCAGTTCAAGCTGTGCGCATTCGATCCGGCGCTGGCTCTGGCCTGCGGCATTCCGGTCGCCCTGTTCCATTACCTCCTGATGGGACTGGTGTCCGTCTCGACCGTAGCGTCATTCGAAAGCGTCGGCGCCATTCTGGTCGTCGGGATGCTCATTATCCCGGCCGCCACCGCCTATTTGCTGACAGACCGGCTGAGCGTCATGCTGCTATACAGCGTTGTGGCCGGCGCCGTCAGTTCCGCGGGAGGCTATTATGCGGCGGTCTGGCTCGATTCGTCCATTGCCGGCGCCATGATCGTGACGGCAGGCATCCTGTTTCTGCTGGCCTTTATTTTTTCGCCGCTGCATGGTGTTGCGGCACGATACCTGAAGCGCCGCAGGTTAAAATCGGCGGCAGCTTGAGCTTTTAACGAAAACTGCAGGGAGCGTCCTCCAAACCATAAAGGGTATGGAAGGGGACGCTCTTTTTTAACTATGCGTGCCTAAATCACAGTGCGGATAAACATTTGATATCAGGATATATTACTCGCTCTTATTGTTACTAAAAAATTAATTAATGAAATATAAAAAGGATAAATGATCAGCGCGGCTATCACTACTAGTCCAACCCCTGGTAGCGGCATTTCTTGAGGATTTGTTATTGGAAATAATGAAGAAAAAAGTTTTATAAAAATAAAGTAGTAAGGAATCCATAGTACTGATGAAATGTACTTTATTTTTTTTATACCCAGCAGTTTTTTAGTTGAAAAATAACATAAGATTGAAGATAGTGCAAAGACCAGGAATATCGCCAAATTAACTGCTGTACTAGCTAAATTGTTATTCCAGCCTGTGATTCTGGCTATACGATATACATTTAACATTAATTCAGTTTGAACAAAGAAGACAAATGCATATAAAGCACTTAAGCTATTAAGTTTCATAAAAGTCATTGATAAGCCCCTCCTGTCATACGGGCAAGAATAGGTTAATTATACACACAGATACCTGAGAAATCCTTATTTTTCCAAAAAAAAGATTATGGAGCTCCCACCGTCTAGCGATATTTCTGGACGTCTTTTCTTAATGTTTCCGGGTCGGGATATTCGCCCATGCGCTCCCGAGTTGCAGCAGGTAAATCCTTTTAACAACCGCTTTACACGCTATAGTTGGTGCCTTTAAATGAATATGGTAAAATGGCGTTGCGTGTGAAATAGAGAACAGATCTATCCTTGAACAAAGGATAGGATAGGGGATGAGAGAAATGAAGTACCGTTTGCTCGCGCTTGATATGGACGGAACGCTGCTCACCGATAACCACCAGATCTCTTCGGAGACGGCAAAATGGATTCGCAAGGCTGCAGAAGCGGGAGTTCACGTCTGTCTGTCAACGGGCAGATCCTATGATGAAGCAGCCCCGTTCGGAGAAGAATTGGGGCTGGATACGCCGATGATTACGGTCAACGGGAGTGAAGTTTGGAAGAATCCCCACGAGCTGTATCACCGGGAACTGCTCGGACAAGAACTTATAGCCCAAATGTACCGCTTGTCCCGTGATAAAAAGGTCTGGTTCTGGGCTTATTCGGTAGAGGGCCTCTACAATGAGCACAACTGGTATGACGGTGCGATCCAGGAAAAACAATGGCTTAAATTCGGGTATAACGTGAGCGACGATCAATTGCGGCATGAGGTTTTGATGGAGCTTCAGAACATTGGCGGTCTGGAGATCACGAATTCAACGCCATGGAACATCGAAGTGAACCCGCAGGGCATCAACAAGGCCAGCGGGATTCGCACGGTATGCGGACTGCTTGGCATCGATATGTCCGAGACCGTTGCTGTCGGGGACAGCCTGAACGACCTGGCGGCCATTCAGGCAGCCGGTTTGGGAGTGGCCATGGAGAATGCCCAACTGGCCGTGAAAGAGAATGCGGACTACGTCACCTCGTCCAACAATGACGATGGCATTGCGGAAGTGATCCGCAAATTTATATTGGCTTAAGGAGTGATCGTATTGATTGCTGTCATCGGGTGGATTCTGGTTGTCGCCTTGTTCCTGACAGGGCTTGCCGGAGCGATATTTCCGGTGCTGCCCGGTGTTGTCGCCGTGTATGCGGCCTTTTTTGTTTACGGATGGTTTTTCGGCTTTCAGCATTTCGGCTGGGTGTTCTGGACCTTGCAGACGCTTATTGTCGTCGTGCTGCTGGTTGCGGACTATCTGGTAGGAGCCTGGGGCGTCAAAAAATTCGGCGGCAGCAAAGCCTCTGTCTGGCTCAGTACGATCGGAGCGATTATCGGTCCTTTTGTCATTCCGGCCTTCGGGCTTGTCATCGGTCCGTTCGTGGGCGCGGTGATCGGAGAGCTGCTTACAGGAGCTTCCCTGAAGCAGTCGCTTAAAGCCGGAGTCGGGTCGGTCGTTGGCTTGTTCAGCAGCATGGCCGTTAAAATTATTTTGCAGCTCGTCATGATCGTGGTGTTCTTTATCTGGATTTTTGCATTCTAGAAAAGAGGGAAATTCGTTTGTCTAAGAAAGAGTCGTTTATCAAAGGAACATTAATCTTGGCTGCGGCCGCGCTGGTGGCCAGAGTGCTTGGCATGGTCCAGCGGGTGCCGCTGGAGCATATTTTCGGCGCGGTGGGCAATGCCTCCTTCACCATAGCGAACAATGTGTATCTGCTGCTGCTGACTGTGGCGACTGCCGGCATTCCAAGCACACTTAGCAAAATGGTATCGGAGCGCTATGCGCTGAAGCGTCCGGGAGAGGCGAAGCGCATTTACACGGCCGCGCTGATCTTCGCGGCTGTGACCGGCGTAATCATCACGGCGCTGCTCTATGTGCTCGCTCCCATATACGCTGATGCCATCTCCTCACCGGAAGCGACGCCGGCCATTCGGGCGCTGGCTCCTGCGCTGCTGCTGTTCCCGACCGTGGCGATGATGCGCGGCTATTTTCAGGGCCGCAACAACATGACGGCCGGCGGGATTTCGCAAATTGCGGAGCAAATATTGCGGGTCGCCGCCGCGATCGGCATTGCCGCGGTCATGCTGCATGCCGGCTACGCCGATAAATGGGTCGCCGCCGGCGCATCCTTCGGCGGGGTGCTGGGCAGCATCGGCGCCTTCGGCATCATGCTGTATTATGCCGCCAAGCTGCGCAGGGAGGATCGCAGGGCCCGGCTTGAAGACCTGTCTTCGGGCACGAAGCCGGTGCCGCTTAAGCGGATTTACGCCGATATTTTCAAACTGTCGATTCCGATCGTGCTGTCTTCCCTGGCCATTCCGGCCGTTTATTTTATCGACGGATCGATTGTCAAACCGATGCTGAACGGCAGCATCGGCGTAGACGAGGCAACCTACTTGCTCGGCATTCTCGGCAGCCGGGCCCAGAGCATTGCCGGCATTCCGCCAATTCTGTCCATCGCGCTCAGCACTTCGCTGATTCCGATCATCTCCGGCGCCTTTGCCCGGAAGGACATGCCTTATCTGCAAAAGCAGATCACACTGGCCATGCGGATCTCCGTGTTAACGGGGATGCCGATCGTGCTCATCCTGTGCACGGCAGCATACTCCGTCAACGGCCTGCTCTACAGCAGCCTGGACGGAAGCGGCATTATTGCGCTGCTGACGCTGGGGACCATTTTCCAAATTACCATGTCGACCAGCAGCTCGATTTTGCTCGGCATGGGCAAACCGAATCTGTCCATGGTCCATGTCCTGATCGGTATCGCCGTCAAGCTTGCGGCCAGCTTTGCGCTGGCCCCGCTATTTGGCATCTATGGCATCATCGCCGGCACGGGACTATGTTTCCTGGTCATTACATTGCTCAATTTGCGTTCACTGAAGCGGATCGTCTCCTTCTCCATTCTTGGCGGACGGTGGACAGGATTTCTGCTGACCGTGGCGGCATTGGCCGCGATCGGTTACGGCCTCAATCAAGCAGGCATCCAGCTTGTGGACGTCTTGCCGGACCGGGTGGCATTTTTCATCACCTGCTGTATGGTAGGCGCAGCTATAACCGCTCTGTATCCGGTCATGCTGATCGTCCTGCGCGTCATTCGCCGGGAAGAGCTGGACAGCTATCCGGGGGCTGTCCGCAAGGTGCTCAGACCCCTGATGCGTTTCGCTCCGGCACAGCGCCGGTCGGAAGGCTGATCTGGCTGATGTTGCCGCGTTATCCGGCTGGCTAGGTGGCTAGGCCCGCAGCCTGCGCGCTCCGGCAGCAGCGTCGTGCGCGAAAGCGCGCTTCAGCATGTTCAGCCGGTGTCCGTGGCTGATCTCGCATACAAAAGGAAGCCGGGGGATGCTGATATCGCTTAGGGCGCTATGCTGCTGAAGCCAGTCTTCACGGGTAATCGGCTCGTAAGGAGTATCCCCGAAGCTGCCTTGCAGGCGGGGACTGAAAATTTTGCCCCCTGCCGGATTAAAATCATTTCGCAGAAGCTCCGCGCCCTGTTCAGGGGATGTGCGGGCTTCTTCTTGTTTTGCGGTAAAAAGGCCGGGCCAGTAGTCGGCCCGGGAACCGGTGTGGGCAACGGAATTCGCGAACCTTTCGGCTCCCTGCAGCACAGCGGGCAGGCCGAACAATATCGCGTAAAGGTGCTTGCCGATGCCGATTCTTGCATGCAGATTGGCAAAATCGGCAAGGACTCTTCCCGCCACTCTGGGCTGACCGTATCCAGTTCCCTCAGTTTCTCCAGGTCCGATCTCCTCCGACAGGGCATACGGAATGACGATTTGATTGAGTCCGGCCAAGGAGCCAAGCCGAAAAGCCGGCTTGTTCATCACCGTTGTCCGGAAGAAAGGATGCTGCAAGACGCGTTTCTCAATATAGTTCTGCTCGTTGATAATCAGGCCGACAGCAAGCAGGGAGCTGGAGCGGCGCAGCCAGAATTGTTCCCAGAAGGGAAGCATGAACCGGGATACGTGAAAGCAGGGAAGAAGATGAAACAGGCTTTTTCCGCATTTTTTGCTTTGAGCGTACAGCATGAGCTGCGGATAGGCGTCCTGAAAAATAAGCGCGTTGCTGCGTTCCAAAAAGCGGTAGTATCTATACCTGGCCTGATCTTGCAGAAGGCCGTCTTCCTGCCCGCCTTTCAGATCGCTCATATTCCAGCCCGCATTGCGGGATACGAGATGGGCCTGCAGCGCCCAGTGCAGCTCCGGAAAAGCCCGGTAGATGTCAAGATAGGCCTGCGTGCGGGTAATATTGCTGCGGTTATGCATCTCCGTGGCACGGGCGATTTCGGCCGCTATTTCCCGGTCGGCGCTTGTATTCTGCTTGCTCTGGGGACTGGAAAGGCGCGGCTGGCCGCTTTTGTTCAGCATGTCTTCAACAGCGGAGCGGACCAAGCCGGCGCCGGCTTCACTCCAGTCGAGACGGCATCTTGCCGCCCGCAGGCGTCCTGACGCGGCCAGGTCCTCCGCTTTGCCGCGAGTGGCTCTCCATAGGGCGGAGGGAAAGGAAGCAAGCATGTCCAGCCAAATGCCAGCCGGTTTTTTCGGTTTGCAGCGATCCGGGCTTGTCATTTGCAAAGTCCTTTCTTTCTGAAAATCCTGCCGCCCGCCGGTTGGTTGCGAGCCGCTTTCAGGTCAATGGATTGGGCTACTTCCATTATGACCCAAATATTTGACTTCCACTCGCGGGTTTGTTCTACTAAAGGTAAGAATAGATGAACCAAAATTTGTGAAGGGATGAATGAAAATGATAAAAGTCACAACAGCCGAGCAATTTCGCGAGCTGACAGCTTCGGCAGGGATCACGGTAGCGGTCTTCAAGGCAGACTGGTGCGGAGACTGCAAATTTATCGATCCGTTTATGCCCGAGGTGGAGGAGCAGTACAAAGACCGCCTTACCCTTATTCAGATTGATGTGGATGAGCTGGAGGAAATCAGCCAGGAACAGCGGATTATGGGGATTCCAAGCTTCGTAGCCTATGGAGACGGCCGGGAGCTGGTCCGCTTTGTGAACAAACTGCGGAAGTCGCGTTCGGAAATCGAAGATTTCCTGAACAAGGCGGTTGCTGTATACGGAACGCTTAAAGCACAATCATAAATGTCACAGCAATAGCGTGCAGGGCCGCCCCAGATTTGAACATTTTGTCACATGTCGCCTGTGATAGGAGCTTGTCCATCCGTTATAATTGAATATGGATTGACCAAGCTCTTTAACAATAAAAAAATACATTGCAGGTGATATAATGACAACCAAACAATTGAAATGGCTTGCCTATGCCGCCACGCTGTTCGTCTTTTTGGCCACCTTTGGCGGAGGAGTCGTCACCAAGACGGAATCGGGACTCGGCTGCGGCAACCAGTTCCCGCTGTGCAACGGCAAGTTTGTTCCGGCGCATACGGTCGCTTCGATCATTGAATTTTCCCACCGGGCCGTAAGCGGACTGGCCGGGCTGCTCACCTTGGCGGCTTTTGTATGCTTCATGATTTTCCGCCGAAATCGCCTTGACCTTCGCATCTATTCGTTTCTGGCGCTGCTGTTTGTCGTCATTCAGGCGATTATGGGCGCTTTGGCGGTCGTCTTCTCCCAGTCGGCGCCGGTTATGGCGCTGCATCTGGGATTTGCCCTCATCGCCTTTGCAAGCTCGGTCATGCTATCGCTTGGGATACGGGAACAGGCGAGAAACGAAGCGATGACCCCGGCGGAGCCGCCGCGCAAAGTATCGAAAGGCCTTCGCAACCTGAGCGTGTTTACAGCGATCTATACCTATATCGTCGTATATACCGGCGCTTATGTGACTCATACCGATTCAGCCGGAGCCTGTTATGGATTTCCGCTCTGCAACGGTCAGTTAGTGCCCCCGCTGTCGGGCGGGGAAGGCATCCAGTTCATGCACCGTGCGGCAGCCGTTCTATTGCTCGTAGTCATTGCGGTGCTGGCGCATTTTGCTTACCGGAACCCGTCCGGGAACCGGGAGATCCGCGGTCTTGGACTGGCGTCGATCATTCTCATTATTTTGCAGATTCTCGCAGGGGTTGCGGTCGTTTATACGGTTAACGATTATAACTGGTATCTGTTTACGTCGATTTCCCATATCTTGGTGATCGAAGTGCTGTTCGGCCTTCTCTGCTATATGAGCGTGAGAACGTGGCTGCTGAGCCGAGGCGAGAAAAGATAAAGACGGGGAACCGGGTTAAACCGGCTTTGGTCTACAGGAGGATCATGTTCGGGTCCCTCTTGGATAACGTTTGGCTTTAGGCCCGCGGGCGGTTTGCCGCTCCGCGGGCTTGTTTGTTTATAAAGGCTACTCCTGTTTCCTTTACGAACGGACTTGCTTTTGCAAGAAGACATAAGGTAAATATGATATATTAGGAGAACCGAAAAATATGTGGAAAGCTAAAGCCTTGGAATAACCGCGGGTTCGGACAAGAGCACGTCCGCTAAGGCGGCTTTAGTTTGGGAGGGAAACCGCTTGAGCTATAAAAATTTACGTCAATGGATTGAGGCGCTCCGCAAGGAGAATGATCTGGCCATCATCGATGTGCCGGTGGATCCTTATTTGGAGCTTGCCGAAATCCACCGCCGGGTCATTGAAGAAGGAGGGCCGGCGCTGCTGTTCACTAACGTGAAAGGGACTCCGTTCCCCGTTGCGACAAACCTGTTCGGTACCGCCAGACGGGTTGATCTGGCCTTTGGACCAAGACCGGAGCAGCTTGCGAGCCGTTTGGTCGGCGCCCTGGACACGATGCTGCCGCCGACCCCCAAGGCGCTATGGAATGAACGGGGACTCATTTGGGAAGCGTTAAAGATGGGATGGGGCACGATTCCGAAAACGGTTTCAAAAGAAGAGGCCCCCGTTTTGCAGGTGTGCCGCACCGACAAGCCGCTGGCCGAGCTTCCCAAGGTGACAAGCTGGCAGGAGGATGGCGGACCTTTTATTACGCTGCCCCTCGTCTATACCGAAAATCCGCTCAAACCGAAGGATCATAATCTCGGCATGTACCGGATTCAGCTCTACGATGATCAGACAACCGGCGTTCACTGGCAGATTCACAAGGGCGGCGGATTTCATTACCACGAGGCGGAGAAGCTGAATCAGGCCTTGCCGGTATCCATCTTTATCGGCGGACCGCCGGCTTTGATCGCCTCGGCCATCGCTCCGCTGCCGGAGCATTTGCCGGAGCTGCTGCTGACTTCCTTTGTGCTCGGGGAAAGACTGCCTATGGCGAATAACCCGCTCGGCGGCCACCGGATTCCGGCCGAAGTGGAATTTGCCATCCACGGCTTTGTTGCGCCGCATGAACGCCGTCCGGAAGGACCGTTTGGCGATCACTACGGGTATTATTCCCTGCAGCATGATTTTCCCGTGCTGAACGTAAATCATATGTGGCACCGCAAGGATGCGATTTACCCGGCAACCATTGTCGGCAAACCCCGGCAGGAGGATTACTATCTGGGCGATTTCTTGCAAAAGCTGCTGTCTCCGGCGTTCCCGCTCGTCATGCCATCCGTCCATACGGTCTGGACTTATGGAGAGACGGGCCACCATTCCCTGGCTTCGGCCATCGTGAAGGAACGTTATTCCCGGGAAGCGCTCGTTGCCGGCTTCTCGATTCTGGGACAGGGGCAGCTTTCACTGACCAAATTCCTCATGCTGACCGATCAGCATCTGGATTTGGCCGATTTCCGCAAGCTGCTGGAAGCCGTTCTGGAGCGGTTTAATCCGTCGACAGACTTGTTTATTTTCAACAATACGTCCCATGACACGCTGGATTATACCGGAAAAAGACTGAACCACGGCAGCAAAGCCATTCTGATCGGCGTCGGAGAACCGGTACGAAAGCTGCCTTCAGAGTACAACGAAGGCGAAATTGCGGAGATCGAGCGGATTGCGCCGTACCACAAGGGTTGCCTGGTCGTTTCCGGGGCATCTTATGAGCGGGAGCCGGAGCTTCCGGTCCGGCTGCTGTCCAGACTTCGCGAGCGCGGTACGGCCTGGCCGCTAGTCGTTCTGGTAGATGATGCGGACACGGTTGCATCCAGCACGAACAAGTTTCTGTGGACGGTCTTTACGCGTTTCAATCCGGCCACCGATATTTATTCGGAAGCGGACGTGCGCCAGCATCATCTGGCCTACAGTCTGCCTCTGGTCATCGACGCGCGGATGAAGCCGGGATATCCGGACGAGCTGTTCCCGAGAGAGGATATTGTGAAATTGGTGGACGAACGCTGGAATACTTATTTTCAAGGATAACCTGCTCATATGACGATAAAAAAGCGAGGGATGGATATGCTGCGAACGCTGCTGGGAGAGCCTCCTAGAGCGAACGAAGGACTGATTGCGGACGCTACTCGGGCCATGGCCCGGACGGTTTATCTGCTGGAACAGGAAATTGAGCGCAGCCAGGATCCCTCCCATGATTGCCGCAAGCTTGAAATTTGGACCCGCGGGCTCATATCTTCGCTTGATGAACTGGAGCAGTGTACGTTCGCGGCCGGCTTTTTCCGGGAAAAGGTCAAGAAAGATTTTGTGGAGGATATGAACCCGCAGGAGAAAGGCGACTATGCACGTTACGTATTTTTCTACAAGGATGGTTTTGTGCGGCTGTTTTCTCTGCTCGACAAGCTGGGCATTCTGCTGGACGAGTTCTACGGGCTGAATACGGCGAAGGTCAAGCCGCATTTTTCTTATTTTACGGTGCTGAGGCAGTTCCCGTATCTGAAGGTTCATCCCGATCTGGGAGAACGGCTGGATAGCCTGAAAGAGGAGTATAAAGAGCCGATTTCGATTCTCCGGAAACGGCGGAATACGGAAATTCATTTTATGAATTCCGAGATGCAGGATGATTTGTGGCAGCGGCATCAGGCTCTGTACGGCAAAATCGAGCTGGAGGATCTGGACCAGCACATGCAGGAACTGCGGCTAGGATACGAAATGGCCTGCAATTCGCTGATCGCCGTTTTTGATTACATGGGCAAGCATTGGACCCGGACGAAGCCCCAACCATAATCCCAAAAATTTTCTTTGACAAACGATGTGAGAGTTACTATACTAGGTTCTAGCTTCAATTTCTGAAATTCAGCTGAATTTTCTTGGAATTTCATATTTCTTATCAAGAGAGGCGGAGGGAAAGGCCCGATGAAGCCCGGCAACCGATTCGGAATGTTGATTAGGCATACCGAATGTCATGGTGCTAATTCCTCAGGATGCGCTGCAATGCATTCTGGCAGATGAGAAGGTATAATCTCTGACAAGTTGGAGAGTCCCGGGCATCTGCCTAGGGCTCTTTTTTAGTTTTTTCTTAGAACAGGAGGTCCATATTTGATTGAGCTGAAGGAAATTACAAAAGTATATGGCTCCAAGCAAAAGACAACCACCGCGCTGTCCGGCCTCAATCTTACGGTTGAGAAAGGCCAGATATTCGGCGTGATCGGCCATTCAGGTGCGGGGAAGAGCACCTTGATCAGGTGCATCAATTTACTGGAGCGGCCGACGAGAGGCGAGGTTTGGGTGAACGGCGTAAACCTGACCCGTCTCGGAAAAAGAGAGCTGCAGCAGCAGCGGCGGCGAATCGGCATGATTTTTCAGCATTTTAATCTGCTGTCATCGGCAACCGTGTACGACAACATCGCCTTTCCGCTTAAGCTTGCGGGCAGTGACAAAGCGAAGATCAAGGCGAAGGTAGAGGAACTGCTCGTTCTCGTCGGACTTGAAGCCCACAGCGCCAAATATCCGTCCCAGCTGTCCGGCGGACAGAAGCAGCGTGTCGGCATAGCCCGGGCGCTGGCCAGCGATCCGGGTGTGCTGCTGTGCGACGAAGCGACATCGGCGCTTGATCCGCAGACAACCGACTCCATCTTGAAGCTGCTGCTGGACATTAACCGGAAGCTGGGACTGACGATCATGCTGATCACGCATGAGATGCATGTCATCCAGAGCATTTGTGACCGGGTTGCCGTCATTCATCAAGGCGGCATTGTCGAGGAAGGTCCGGTAACGGAGGTATTCCTGAAGCCTCAGCACCCGGTGACAAAAGAATTTATCAGCCGCGATGTAGCCGGCGGCGAACCGCTGAAGCAGGCTATCGAATTGCTGAAGCCGAAAGGGATCGGGATTTACCGGATCACGTTTCTGGGTACCCAAACCTACGAATCGACGCTGTCCGAGGTGGTCAGCGAAACCGGCGTACATTTTGCCATCCTGCAGGGTACGATCTCCGCAATTAAAGATGTTCCCTATGGCCAACTGACGGTATCGTTTGAAGGCAAACCCGAAGCGGTAGCCCAAACGGTCGCCAAGCTCCAGCAGCGGGAACTGGATGTGGAGGTGATAGACTAAAATGTGGGGTCTGGATTTTTCACAATTGGATTGGAATGAGATGACGCAGGCATCCTACGATACGCTTTCCATGATGGGATATTCGCTTTTGTTCACCATCGTGATCGGATTGCCGCTCGGTATCATTCTTTACATGACGGCGCGTTCCAATTCCTTAGTTTTCAGATGGACTTATCGGGTCATTTCGTTTGTGGTCAATATTTTGCGTTCCATACCTTTTGTTATTCTCATTATCTCGCTTTTGCCTTTGACCAAGCTGATTGTCGGCACAACTCTCGGCGTTACGGGGACGATTCCTCCGCTCGTCATCGGAGCGGCTCCTTTCTTCGCCCGGCTTGTCGAGACAAGCCTTAGGGAAGTGGATTGGGGCGTCATCGAAGCGGCCCATGCGATGGGAGCTTCCACCGGACAGGTGGTGCGGCGGGTGCTGCTGCCCGAATCGCTGCCCGGACTGATTGCCGGAGCAACCATTACGGCGGTTACGCTGGTTTCCTATACGGCGATGTCGGGCATGGTTGGAGGCGGCGGACTGGGCGATTTGGCCATCCGTTTCGGATACTACCGATACGAGAAGGAAGTCATGATTATTGCGGTGCTGTTCATGATTGTGCTGGTGCAAATTTTGCAAATGGCCGGCGACCGGCTCGTGGTGCATTTTACAAGGAAATAAGGAAACAACAAATATAACTTCAGAAAGTAAGTCCTTATTCAAAAAAATCATTCATTTGGAGGTATTGAAAATGAAAAAATGGGCTCTCGCTTTTCTTACGCTGTCACTCGTAGTGGTGCTGGCGGCTTGCGGCAACAATGCGAAAAATAGCAGCAATGGCCAGGCTGCCAAAGGCAATGCATCGGCTGCGCCTCAGGAGTCGGCTTCAGCCACGCCGGTCAAGCTTAGAGTTGGAGCAACGGCTGTGCCTCACGCCGAAATTTTGGAGCATATCAAGCCTGCGCTGGCGGCTGAAGGCGTTGATCTGGAGATTAAAGAATTTACGGACTATGTGCTGCCTAACAAGGAATTGGCAGGCAAGTCGCTGGATGTGAACTTCTTCCAGCATCAGCCATACCTGGATGAACAGAACAAACAACTGGGGACCAACCTGGTGTCCGTTGCCGGGGTACACATCGAGCCGTTTGGCGCTTATTCCCATAAAATCAAATCCATTGATGAGCTTCCGGACGGTGCTACGGTTGCAATCCCGAACGATGCGACCAACGGCGGACGCGCCCTGCTTCTGCTGGCCAAGAACGGTCTGATCACGCTGAAAGACGGAGCAGGCATTACGGCTACAAAGGCGGATATCGCGGAAAATCCGAAAAACCTGAAATTCAAGGAACTGGATGCGGCTATGCTTCCGCGCCAGCTGGATGAAGTGGACCTGGCTCTCATCAATACGAACTATGCGCTTGAAGCCAACCTCGTTCCGACCAAGGATGCACTCTTTATCGAAGATAAAGATTCCCCTTACACCAATATTCTGGTAGCCCGTCCGGACAACAAGGACTCCGACGCGATTCAGAAGCTGGTCAAAGCGCTCACTTCTGAAGACGTGAAGAAGTTTATCGAGGATAAATATAAAGGAGCTGTTGTTCCAGCGTTTTAAGTTGGCGCAGGACAATCGAGCCCCAATTGTCCCGGCGTTTAGACCCGGGGCAATGCTTTAAGGCGAAAGACCGAACGTCACCGCAGGTGATGGCTGGTCTTTCGCCTCTTTTGTTTGAAAGAACAGAATAAGCCTGCCCATGCAGGGCTTAGAGTTTTCCGGGATGAAAGGGTAAGGAACTGCTCCGGTTGTGATCGGCTTTTAAATCTTTTATACTACTCAGGTAGGGAACCGCTGTGTTTGTTTAGGAGGAGGATTGGAATTGAACGCTCATATTGCCCTCATCACAGGCAGCGCAAAAGGTTTGGGAAAACGGACGGCGCTTGCTTTGGCGGAGCAGGGCTGCGATATTGCTCTTAATTATGTTCACAGCGAGAAGGAAGCAAGAGAGCTGCAAGCTCGAATTCAACATACAGGCGTACGCTGCATCGCCGTTCAGGGCGACGTATCCAGGCACGATGAAATTGAAAGGCTGGTGGGTACGGTTCAGCGGGAACTCGGCAGGATCGATATTCTGGTCAATAACGCAGGTCCGTTCATTCGCGAGCGGAAGCTGTTCTCGGAGTACAGCAGGCAAGAAATATTGTCGCTGATCGAAGGCAACCTGGTGGGCACCATGCTGCTGGATCATCTTGTGCTGGAAGGGATGCGCCGGCAAAGCTGGGGACGGATCATTCACTTCGGGTTCGGACATGCTTCGGAATCGAGGGCGTGGCCTCACAGGGCTGTGTACGCAGCGGCCAAGACGGGCCTCGTATCCTTCACCAAGACGCTTGCCGTAGAGGAAGCGCCGCATGGAATTACGGTGAATATGGTATGTCCCGGTGACATCCGTGGAGACAATAAGGAGAAATCCATCGCCGAGGTCAGCGGCATGCAGGATGGGGAGACGCCCCGCGGGCGGCCGGGCAGCGGAGAAGATGTAGCCAGAGTCATCGCGTTTCTGTGCCACAAGGCCTCGGATTTCATTACTGGAAACATTATGGACATATCGGGCGGACTCGATCCGATCAGGCCCTTGATTCCGTCTAAAGCCATTGGAGCAAGAAAAGAGGAATAAACAAAAAGTCTTGGATTCCGAAGGGAACCCAAGACTTTCTATAATTAAAATACTTGTACGACCTCTTGTACGCCTTCTACTTCTTCAAACAGGGCGCGTTCGATACCAGCCTTCAGAGTGATGGTGGAGCTTGGGCAGCTGCCGCAGGCGCCCATCAGTTTCAGCTTCACGATGCCGTCTTCGACGTCTACGAGTTCAACGTCACCGCCATCGCGCTGCAGGAAGGGGCGAAGCTTGTCAAGAACCTCCAGCACTTCATCATACAATGTATCTTGTGCATTTGCGCTCATTGATTTCAACTCCTTTCATGACATAATGATATTATATTATAAAAAAGTCCAAATTAAAATGGCTATAAAGTGAGGGATTTTACAGCATGCGTCCAATCATTGAATTTTGCACAAGCAACATGCACTTTGGCACTGACGAAGTGATGGAAAAGCTGGAAGAGAACCCGGATTACGATGTCATCGAATACGGCTGTCTCAACAACTGCGGACTTTGCTCCATGGCTCCGTATGCGCTGGTCAATGGAGAGATCGTGGAAGCCGAAAGCGCCGAGAAGCTGTACGAGCTTATTATGGATAAAATCAAGGAGATGGAAGCCTGGGATTTGCTGGATCTGGATTAACGGATTGACTTAAGCAACGAAACGATATTGAAAAAAAAGAACAGGCCTTATGACGGAACGTCATAGGCCTAGGTCTGCTATTGCTAAGCGGTGATCATGATCCGGGGGCTTTCTATTCGTAAACCTGAATTTCGTTGTAAAAAGTATCTCTTTCCACAGGAATCCGGCCTGCCCCCTGAATGAGCCAGATCAATTCCTTGCGTGTTAATCCTTCGGGCGTTACCGCACCTGCCGAGTGGCTGATGCGTTCCTTCAGAATCGTGCCGTGAACGTCGGAAGCGCCGAAGCTGAGGGAGACTTGGGTAAGCTGTGTCCCGATATTAATGAAGTAAGCCTTGATATGGTCGATATTGTCCAGCATCAGGCGGCTGATCGCGATTGTCTTCAGATCCTCGTAGGCCGAGTTGCGGCGCATAATGCTGGCATTTTTGTTCTTAGGCTGCATGGACAGCGGAATAAATACCATGAATCCGCCAGTCTCATCCTGCAGATCGCGAATCTGGATCATGTGGCGAATCCGGTCTTCGTGGGTCTCGATGGATCCGTACAGCATCGTGGTGTGGGTTTTCATCCCCAGCTTGTGAGCTGTCCGGTGCACATCCAAATATTGATCGACATTCGCTTTGTCGACTTTCATTTTCTGGCGGTACTGGTCGGACAAAATTTCCGCGCCGCCTCCGGTCAGCGTTTTAAGTCCGGCCTTCTGCAGCTCCTGCAGCACTTCTTTGGTGCTAAGGCCGCTAAGACGGGTGAAAAATTCGATCTCCGCCGCCGTGTATGCTTTCAGGGTAACATTCGGAAAACGCTCATTAAGCGCTTTGAGGGAGTCTACATAATATTGAAAAGGAACGTGGTTGTTATGTCCGCCGACGATATGAAATTCCCGGATACCGGGGTGGATATGCTGCTCCACATATTCAATCATTTCCTGGCCGGACAACGTGTACGAGCCCTCTTCGCCCTGATCTTTACGAAAATTGCAGAAAGCGCAATAAGATTCGCATACATTGGTAAAGTAAAGGCTCATATTTTCGATAAAATAAACCTTTTTGCCGTTTTTTCTATGGTTGGCCTCGTTAGCCAATTGACCGATCGTCAAAAGGTCGTCGCTTTTATAGAGGTAAACACCGTCTTCCAAACTTAATCTTACGCCGTTTTGCACCTTTTCAATGATTTCGGCCATCTTTTTATCCTGGTGAGGGAGTGTAGTAACTGGCATGCGTTTTCCTCCGTTTCCGACTTGTTAAAACATGTTCTTGTGAAATAATGAACACATCTTATATGGACAATGTATTACCTAAAATTTTTGGCATGACAATATTCCGACAATTATTCGGTTAATCACCTGTCCTATTATAAACCTCCATTTCTGAAGGGGCAATAACGCTCCGTGTAAGAAATAACGGGAACTTAAGGAGAAAGAGTGAGTTATTTCACATTAATAAAGGCAAAAAGCGAGTATATGTGTATTTTTACATACCCATTTATTATTATTGAGCGTATGGATAAGAAGGCGTATACTGAAGATAGTAAGGATGAAGGAGGTTGAGCTTAATGATAAATATTAGCGATAGCGCACTCGATAGAATCAAGGACATGCTCGCTGAGCAAGAAATTCCGAACATGTTCCTTCGCCTCGGTGTCAACCCTGGCGGCTGCAGCGGTTTCTCCTATGCAATGGGGTTCGATGATGAAGAATCCGCTGATGACGTGTTTATGGAGGTTGGCGGCGTGAAGGTCGTGGTGGAGAAAGACAACCTGCGTTACCTTAACGGCCTGGAAATTGACTTCAAGGAATCCGGCATGAGCGGAGGGTTCACCATCCATAACCCGAACGCCGTAGCCAGCTGTGGCTGCGGACAGTCGTTCAAGATGCGGGATGAAGAAGGGCGTCCGGAGGTTTGCGAGTAATAAACCGCGCCAGATTAACGTTTTGATTCCGGTGGTCTGACGGCAGCCGAAACGAAAAGCCACTACGGAAACGAACGTTCGGGGCGAAGGATTGCGGGCGAAATTAGCGCGTTAACAACCCTCCGCGATGAACGTTAACAACCCGTAAATGACCGTTTCAGGGTTGAGGATTACGGCCTCCATAGCGAATTAGTCTCGTACTAATTACGTACATGGAGGCCTTTTTATGTCGTTAAAAAAGCGGGAACGGCGCGTACCGAATGGAGCGAAGACACTACGATCGACGCGAAATGAACCGACGTTATCGGACTCAGAGAGCCTAGGGCAGTTTTTAGGCTACGAAAAAATCCACCCAGCCCAATAACTTGTTAGGACACGGCAAAAGCAAAAAAACAAAGGTATGTTACATAGGGAAATATTCCCATTTGTGGTATGATAGTTTCATATAATCGATAGCGGGGGAATACTACATGCCTAAATCGGACATACTCTCAAGAGTATTCGAAAGAATTGAAAAATTTATGTACCATGGAACTCATACAGGCAATTATAATTCACTATATAACGGAATAAATGTAAAACAGAGTAAACGAAAGTTAGATTTTGGAACGGGATTTTATTTAACTTCTGATTTTACTCAGGCAAGTAAGCATGCTGTTAAAAAGGCTGCCCCCGTAAACCAAGAGGCAATTGTATTTATTTATGAAGTTGATACTGTTAGACTTCGAAAAGAGTACAACAGTTATATATTGCAGCGAATGGATCTTGTTTGGGCAGAGTTTATTTATGACAATAGGTCGCCGCAATTTTCTAAACCTCATACATATGACTATGTGTACGGAGGGGTAGCAGATGGACAGAATTTGTACGACTTGCTCGCACAAATGGATGATGATAAGATGAATACAGGAGAAATTGATGTAGAGTTCTTTTTGGAGAGTATTGCAAAGTACCTTTACGATCAATTATCCATTCATAATCAAGATATTGTTAATCAAGGCATAATTAAATTACTTAGGGTGGTGAAGGCTCATGATAAAAGAACAGAATACATTCCAGCGTAGATCGTTCGAGAGAAAAATGAATGAACAAGCAGATTTAGGTTATCCAAATTTCAAAAAAGGGATAGCTGCTTCTCTTGTTACAAATTTTAATCTTAATTATGATGAGGCCTTGCGCCTAGCCTTCATGCCCGAAATTAATGAACAAATTATGAAAGATGTACCTTGGGCTCAGCACATGGGGGCTGAGTATTGGGCAGAAGTAATAGCTTATAATCACCTATAAATATTTATAACGCTTATCACACGGCAGTCTTTGCGGAGTAGCATTCCGAGGGCTGCGGTTTTTTGTTAATAACTGGCGACGGCGCCTCTTGCGCATGCTCAGCCTTCCGAATTGGTGTATGGGTTACATAACCATTTTCGGAAGGTTTTTTAATAGGTTCACAGTTCTAGGTACAAAGTAGTCACAGACTTGAACAAATAGATGACTTTTATTTATTATTTTTATGAAATTATTCTTATTTTCATTCAGTTTGCAATAGAGTATAATGCTTTTTGGAACAATCGAAAGAGTGTTTCGGGTGCCAACTTTATCGAAGAAATCGACAGGCTTCCCAAACAATAGAGCAGCCGGATCCACAAGCGACAGACATGCTTTGATCAAATCTGCCCCCTATTTGCAAAAGGAAGTAGACAACCCGTTTGTTGTATGCCGGTCCACACGGCAGCGTTGTCCCAGCCTGCAAGGTTTGCAACCCTATGCCAAAGGAGCCGACCTGCTTCCTTTACCGCTTTGATACTTGTGAAAATATGGCCATATCCCTCTCGTTAAACCCCCTGGTTCAGGCATTCCCGGGAAGCCGAAGTTATTTTTATCATTTATCCCCTAGACAACGACCAGCACAGATCTCCCTAAAATCAGGCTGAAGCCTTGGACAATCATCCAAGATAACAATAGCTGCCCTGAGTATATATAACTATGTCTCCAGTGAGATAGAAAGGGGAGTTATATATGCCAGGAAGGCAGTTAGCTGACAAGTGGCTGAAGACCGAAGCGCTCCTCGCCGAGCCCAGCATAGCCAAACATATTCCTCAAACCAGATTGTTTGATGAGAATGCTTTAAAAAGCATGCTTCATCAGTTCGGAATGGTTGTGATCAAGCCTTTGCGAGGAGGCGGCGGCTACGGAGTCATCAAGGTGAACTGGAACGGAAGCGGCTATAGCTTCACTAAAGGTGAAGTAAGAAGGACATTCCAATCTTTTGACAGTCTGTACCGTGCCTTGAACAAAGTGAAGGTCAAACGAAGATATTTAATCCAGCAGGGAATTCATCTTGCCCGTATATCCGGCCGTCCGATCGATTACAGGGTGAAGGTAGTCAAACAGGATGGGGAGTGGGTCTACCGTTCCATGGTGGGGCGCCTCGCTCGTCCCGGATTGTTTGTGACTAATCTGTGCAAAGGCGGTTTGCAATTGACAGCCCGGGAAGGGCTCAGCAGGTCTTTTTCCAGGAAGAGAGCTGCTGGCAAACGCAAAGAAATGAGGGAATTAACGAATACGAGCATCAGGGTATTGGAGAACGCCTTTCCTGGAATCGGGGAACTCGGGTTTGACTACGGCATAGATGTAGCGGGAAAAGTGTGGATATTTGAAGTAAATACACGCCCTCAGTAACTTAGTTTAAGTGTCGAGACTCGCTGCGTAAAGGTTGCACATAAAGGAATAGTTTGGAAGGTAAGGAAAAAAGTTAAACTTTTTTTCGACAACCAACAGCCACAAAAGTCCTGTGAATAACTTTTGTCCACAGTATCCTCAGCGATAGGCGAGGTATTTCGTGGTTTACTAACAATTTATTCACAGGATTTCCACAGCTGTTTGTGGATAACAAGAACGCTTGTTCTCTTAAATTATTCTTGATATGATAGAAAAAAAAAGGAAAGGATGTGTTAATAATGGCGCTGTTAACAGACGAGATGCTGCTGGATTCCTATCGAATGGCCACTGAACTTCAGTTGGAACGGGAATTCATTGCACTGCTGTTGGCGGAAATTCACAAGCGCGAGCTAAATGTGGAATTAAACCCACTTCTCCATTAAGATATGCAGATGGAAGACAGAATATGATTGGTTTTGAAGCTTTGAAATAGCCATGAATTGATTTTTTGGAACAAAATTCAGATGAAACGGTTATTTAGCCGACTATCAGCCGTTTACATAAACGGAGAATAAATAGCAAGGGTATCCTAACTACGAAGGACAGTTGGTCATGTCATCCGTGCAGGATACCCTTTTTTATATCCGGGAAATGATCATAACGCCCTCCCGGATCCGAGACTTATAGCTTCATGTTGCTGCTGTGTCCAGGAGACAGTTTCGCATCCGGATCGATATACACCTTTGCGTTGTTCACGGCGGTCGGCGCTTCCCCGAAACCTACAGCGATAAGCTTGAGCTTGCCCGGATAGGTCGTAATATCACCGGCTGAGAAAATCCCCGGAATCGAGGTTTCCATCCGCGAGTCGACAACAATCGAATTGTTCTCGATTTTAATGCCCCATTCGGCGATAGGGCCGAGCGACGAAACAAAACCAAAGTTCACGATAACGTCATCGACTTCGATTTCCTGCGACTCTTTTGTTTTTACATGGGAGATCGTCACACGCTCAATTTGATCCTTCCCTTGAAGGGCGGTAATCTCTGTTGGCGTGATGACATTTACTCTGGAGGAATGGAGGTTCTCGACACTGTGTTCATGGGCGCGGAATTTATCACGGCGGTGAATCAGCGTCACCTGCTCGGCAATCGGCTCAAGCATAAGCGCCCAGTCTACCGCAGAATCGCCTCCTCCGCTGATCAATACCTTGCGGCCGCGGAACTGGTTCAGATCGCTAACGAAATAGTGAAGGTTGCTTTTTTCGAACTGCGCCGCTTCTTCAAGTTCAAGACGACGTGGTTCGAAGGCGCCGACACCGGCAGTAATAATGATGGCCTTGGCGTGATGAACGCCTTTGTCCGTTGTTACCACAAAGTGGCGCTCGTCTTTCTTTTCCACCTGAAGAACCTTTTCTTCAAGACATACTTCAGGGTTGAACAGCTTCAGCTGCTCGTTCAAATTGTTGACGAGTTCCTGGGCGGTAATTTTCGGGAAGCCGGCAACATCATAAATATATTTTTCAGGATAGAGAGCCGCGAGTTGGCCCCCGAGCTGAGGCATGCTCTCAATAAGCTTTACGGACGCCTGGCGCATACCGCCGTAAAAAGCGGCAAACATACCTGCTGGACCACCGCCGATAATAAGCAAATCAGTGAGATCGTCGTTGTTGGCAAGGGAAGACACGAATAAAAGCACCTCCAAAAGCTTGGGATATTGTCAATTCTACTTTATTATAAGCATACGATCCTATAATGCAAATGGGAGGCGAGAGTCCTACCTTTTTAAAACGCTTGGGGAAAGCACAAGATTAGCCAAATTATGAACAAAAATAAACCTTGATCTTTTCGGATGTTCCCTATAGAATGCAATGGAACTGTAATGCCAGAGCTGTATTTTTCCGGGAGTTCACGGACAATTTGCGGGTTATTGGCCACTTTTTTGATATGAAAATTACGTTATTCACAAAATTTCAAGTGTGGCTTTTCACAATTTTTTTTTGATGCACATCCAAAAATTTTTTAAAGATAAAATCGGTGATTTGCCGGAAGGAGTCAGAACCAAACATGAGCACCATCCCTAAAATTGTAATTTTGGGTGCGGGTTACGGAGGGATTTTGACCGCACAACGATTGCAAAAGGAACTCAACTATAATGAAGCAGATGTTACGCTTGTCAACCGACATGATTATCACTACTTTACGACGCATTTACATATGCCCGCTGCCGGAACGGACTCTATTGAACACACTCGTGTGCCGATTTCCAAGCTGATTGACGAGTTCAAGATCGATCTTGTAAAATCGGCGGTCCGCGAAATTCGCCTGTCCGACCGGAAAGTTATTCTGGAAGACGGTACTTTGTCTTATGACTATTTGGTGATCGCGCTTGGGGGCGAACCCGAGACGTTCGGCATTCCGGGGATGGAGGAGCATGCCTTTACGATCCGCAGCATCAATTCCGTCCGCATGATCCGCCAGCATATCGAATATCAGTTTGCGCTCTACAAGACGGATGAAAGCCGCAAGGACCGGCTCAATTTTGTAGTTGGCGGCGCCGGCTTCAGCGGCATTGAATTCGTTGCCGAATTGGCGGACCGGATACCGAGACTTTGCAGGGAATATGATGTGGATCCGGCCAAGGTTCATATTTACAATATTGAAGCTGCGCCTACCGCGCTGCCCGGATTTGATGCGGAGCTCGTTCAGTATGCCATGGATATCCTGCAGAAAAAAGGAGTCACCTTCAGGCTCGGCACTGCGATCCAGGAGTGCCGTCCCGACGGGGTTGTACTTGCTGGGGGGGAATCGATCAAAGCGGCTACCGTTGTTTGGACAGGCGGTATTCGCGGGAACCGCATTATTGAAGCTTCCGGCCTTGAAACGATGCGCGGACGGGTAAAGGTGGACGATACATTGCGCGCGCCGGGTATGGACAATGTATTTATTATCGGCGATAACTCGCTGATGTTTAATTCCGAAGGACGGCCCTACCCGCCGACGGCTCAAATTGCCATGCAGCAGGGCGCAGGCTGCGCCAAAAATATCGTCGCGGCCATCCGCGGCGGACAATCGAAACCATTTGCGTTCAACAACAAGGGAACCGTTGCTTCGCTGGGGAAAGGTGAAGCCATTGCCATCATAGGGGACAAGAAGGTAAAGGGCTGGAAAGCGGCGCAATTAAAGAAACTCGTGGATTTAAGATATCTGTTTATTATCGGGGGCATTCCACTTGTACTGAGGAAAGGAAGATTTCTGTAAATGCGGCACTGCAGTGTTCAGGTAAGAGGGCTGCTCACCCGTGATGAGCTGGACCGTTACAATGCTTTGATGGAGGTCGGATCGTATCTGGAAGGCAACCAGCGTTATGATCTCGCTTACGTTGTCCAGAAGGAAGTCGATATTCTGATTCTTCCGGCGATCGAGAGGCTGAAAGAGAAAAGCCGCGATCGCGACCGGGCTACGGCCGAATATCTGGAGTCTCTGCGCAGCAGCGACGAGGATGACGAAGAGGAAGAATAAGAATAAGACAGACGAGCCCAACCTTTTGAAGTCATTAGAAGAGGTTGGGCTCGTCTGCCGGTAGGCTTTAGGAATCGTCCCGAGCCTTAGATTTTAAGCAACTGTTCAAACCCTTCCAAAGTCAGCAGGTTGCCGACGTAAAACGGGCCGAATTCCCCGTAACGGGCGCTGACTTCGTCAAACCGCATTTCGTAGACCAGCTTCTTGAACTGCAGCGCGTCATCAGAGAACAGCGTAACGCCCCATTCCCAATCGTCCAGTCCAACCGATCCGGTAATGATCTGCTTCACCTTGCCGGCATAGCTGCGTCCGATCAGTCCGTGGCTGCGCATCAGGCTTCTGCGTTCTTCCATGGAGAGCATGTACCAGTTATCGGCAAGCTCGCGTTTTTTATTCATCGGATAGAAACAGATATGTCTGGATTTTGGCATGATCGGCTGAAGCCGGGCCATCACTTCGGGCTTCTGCCGCGGATCGCCGTCTCCGGAGCCCATATAGTTGCTCAATTCCACTACGCTGACATAGGAATAGGCTTTGGTTGTATATTCGGCAAAGGTTGTTTTATTAAATTCCGTTTCGATCGCATTCAATTCTTCAAGCGTTTCCCGAAGATGAACGATGACAAAATCGGCTTTTTGTCCCACAATGCTATATATAACAGTACTGCCTGTTTTGGCCTCCTCCACATCTGCCCATTCCTTCAGAAGCACGCGGAGATCATCGACTCCCACTGCGCGTTCCTCATCATCGGTTGCCTTCCAGGCGTTCCAATTGATAGAACGGAAATCGTGCAGCGCGTACCAGCCATCCAGGGTTGAAGCTGCTTCACTCATGAAATCACTCCTCAAGGTATATATCTGATATTGTAGCGCAAGCAGAGACAAAGGGGCAAACCGCTTCATTATATTTTCATGAAGTCTTCCGCTTGAGATAAGGGCTGCTGGCTTCCCTGCGGTTTTTTGTTAATATTTATCGAGTCCGGTCGATTTTTTTTGTGATAGAATAGAGAAACGATACCGCTCAGAAAGGAGCGATAAACACTTTGCGCATAAACAATCTGCATCATTACACGGAAAATCACCGTTATTGCGTATATCGCGACTTTAATCTCGGAACGGTGGACCAACGGATGCTTAGCACGGTCTACCAGCCCATTGTAGGGGGCTTTGCGGTTTCACTCTATCATTTCCTGTTTCAGCAGGTCCCTCTTCACCAAGTCGGATACTCTCCAATGGAACAGCAGCGAAGCCTGTTTCTGTCGCTTGGCGTAGAGCCAGGTGAAAAGGGACGGAAGTTTATGATTGAACAAACCTCCAAGCTGGAAGCCGTAGGCCTGCTGCAGAGCAGCCGGATCTATGTCCCGGACAACGAAGATTACTCGTATGAATATGAATTGCAGCCGCCCCTGTCACCGGCGGATTTCTTCAAAACCCAGCATTTGACCCTGCTCTTGAGGGACAAGGTCGGAAAGTTTGCCGTGCTGTCGCTGCAGGAACAGCTGTTCAGCAAGGAGCCGGCCGAATACGGCCATCCTGTCAACAAAGAGAACTTGTCGGTCCCTTTTTACGATATATTTGAGCTAAGCGCCCATACGATTGATTATGAATTGGAGCAGGCGATCTCTGAAGTGGCGATATCCAGACAGCCCGAAAGAATGCAAGAGGAACCCGGCTTCAATTATGCCGATATTATCATTCGGTTTCCAAGGGGCTCTGCCAACCGTGTGCATGTGGAATCACTCCGGTTTGATCCGGACAAGCTGGGTGCCGTCAATTATACGGCGCGCAAATATGAACTTTCCATTCAGGATTTGTGCCGGCTGCTGGACGAGGACGGCATTTTTGCCCCCGACGGAGCGCTGCAGCTGGATGTGCTGCAGCATAAGGCGAATCTTCATTTCCGCCAGGGCAAGAAACGCCAGGAAGAGCGGAATATGGCCGCAGGCAAGGTGGTTGCCCTTCGCGAGCAAAATGCCGCGGCCCAGGAGCTCCCGGTCGAGCACTCCGTGCAGATGGAGTATTACGTGGAAGTGCCGCCGCAGCTGCAGGGCAAATGCGATGTGCACCAGTACAACATGATGCTCCGCAACGAGCCGCACACCCGGCTGCTGCCGAAATTTTTTCCAGGAACGGTACCGGATAATTTGCTGGATATTTTTGAGAAAATCGATCTGAATTACAAGCTGCCGGGCGAGGTCATCAACGTATTGATTCATTATCTGATGATGCTTCTGACATCGGGAGGAGAACAGCGGATCAACCGCAAATTCGTCGAAACCATTGCATCGAATATGCTCCTGAAACAGGTCACTACATATGAGAAGGCCGTTACTTATATTCGCGAGCAGTCCAAAGTGAAGAAGACGGCTACGTCCGAGCCGGCCCTGGCGGCCCAGACAGGCAGAGGAAGAGCATATTCCCGCAGTGCGAAGGGCAAACCGGAAATTCCGATCGTGCAAAGTTCGGCTCAGCAGAACGGAACCGTTACCGAGGAAGAATTTGCCAAGCTGCTGAAGCTGGCCGAACGTATGCAAAGCGGTCACAAGAAGGAAGTTTGAGATAACAAGCAGGAGATGAGTATATGGAATCCTTGGGAGAACTGCTGTCCCAAATGAAAAGTCCGCAGATAAAGGCACGCTCCGAACGAATTATACAGGAGCTGCTTGGTGATCCTAAGGTAGCGGAGCTGCTGGCTCTCCATCCGGAGCTGGACAAAAGCCAGCTTACGCTCCACTTGGGCAAGCTGCACCAATATGTGAAAGACAGCAGAAACTGCGCGGCGTGCCCGGGGCTGGAACGCTGTCCCAATGATTTTCAGGGTCATTATACGAGGCTGACGGTGGAAACGGTCACTGCCGCACCGCAGCTGTACGAACGAAAGGTTCCCTGCGCGAAGCAGCTTGCTTATGAGCATGAAACCGAAGTGAAGAACCGGGTGCGGAGCTTTTATGTGGATGAACGGGCGCTGAGCGAAGGTTATAATGTTGTGGAAATCATGGCCAGAGATATGGGGCGGGCTCCGGCCGTCGGTCAAGTTGTTCAATATATAAGCGATGCCAGAGAAAAGGGACTCCCAAACAAGGGGCTTTATCTGGTCGGTCATTTCGGCACAGGCAAAACGTTTCTCATGTCCTATTTGCTGCATGAGCTTGCTGAATTCGGATATACCGGCGTCATTGTCTACATGCCGGAGTTTGTGGAAGAGCTAAAGTTCATGATGCAGGACAACCAGAGATTGAAGGAAATGCTCGAAACGATGAAGCAGGCGGATCTGCTTATTTTTGACGATATCGGCGCTGAAAATCTGAACCCCTGGGTACGTGACCATATTCTTGGTTCCATTCTCAATTACCGGATGAACCGCCGTCCTACATTTTATACTTCAAATTACGATTTGGCCGGGCTTGAGAAGCATCTAAGCTTCACCAGCAAGGACGGGGAGGAAGCCTATAAAGGCCAGCGGCTTATGGACCGTATCGCTCCGTTCGTGGATCTCGTACCGGTCAATGGAAGCAATCAGCGGAGAGCGCGCTGAATTTTTACCCTCGATAAGGGAGCCGCTTCCCATTTCCTATTTGCTAAAAAAATGTTATAATGCAATTGTGTCCATTTCCGGACACGTCATTACTCATACAGATGAAGTTTGAGTTTGGCGGGTGCTTTTAAAGCGGCGATGAAGATTGCTGCTGCCTAAGGGCAAACTTGCAGAACCCAATACTTTTACAGGAGGGAATATACATGGCAATCGTTAATGTTTCCGATTCTACTTTCGGTACCGAAGTGGAAGGACAAGGAACGGTTCTTGTCGATTTCTGGGCGCCTTGGTGTGGACCTTGCAAAATGATCGCTCCGATCCTTGAAGAGCTCTCAGGCGAAGTAGACACCAAAATCGCGAAAGTGAACGTGGACGAAAATCCGGAATCCGCATCCCGTTTCGGGGTTATGAGCATTCCGACTTTGATCCTGTTCAAGGATGGTCAACCGGTTGACAAAGTTGTCGGAGTTAACTCCAAAGATGCTTTGAAGAACCTTATTGGCAAACACCAATAATAGATATTGCCCATCTAACGCCTCCGGCTGCCGGAGGCGTTTTCTTCGAGTGATGCCATATTCCATGCGGAGAGGAGACGGAGCGTGGATTCATTTATAGATGAATTGCAGGAGCAGGAGAAAGCGCTGGAGGCCATCCGCCACAAGCTGGCTCTGCTGCCCGATCTGCCGGGCTGCTACCTGATGAAGAACAAGGAAGGCACCATCATTTATGTAGGAAAAGCGAAAATATTGAAAAACCGGGTACGGTCCTATTTTACAGGCAGTCATGACGGCAAAACCCAGCGGCTCGTTTCCGAGATTCGGGATTTCGAATATATCGTCACAGGCAGCAATAAGGAAGCGTTGATTCTGGAGTGCAACCTGATCAAGGCGCACCACCCTCGCTTCAACGTATTGCTTAAGGATGACAAAACTTTTCCATATATCAAAATAACGAATGAAGCCCATCCGCGGCTGGAGGTGACCCGGCGGATCGTGAAGGACAAGGCCAAGTATTTCGGGCCCTATCCGAACGCCTATGCGGCCCAGCAGACAAAGAAGCTGCTTGATCGGATGTATCCGCTGCGCAAATGCAATGTGATGCCGAAGGAAGTCTGCCTTTATTACCATATGGGGCAGTGTATGGCCCCTTGTGTTCAGGAAGTTGGGAAGACAACCTACGAAGAAATTACCCAGGAAATTACCCGTTTTCTAAGCGGGGGTCATGAGGAGATCAAGAAAGAGCTGCAGCACAAGATGGAAGAGGCGGCCGAGGATCTGAACTTCGAGCGGGCCAAGGAGCTTCGCGATCAAATTATCAATATCGATGCCTTGATGGAGAAGCAGAAGATTACGATGGCCGACTCCCGGGATCGCGACGTTTTTGGCTTTGCCGTCGACAAAGGCTGGATGTGCGTGCAGATTTTATATATGCGCCAGGGAAAAATGATTGAACGGCATGCCTCGAGCTTCCCGTTCTACGGGGACGCCTACGGCGACTTTTTGTCTTATGTGACGCAGTATTACAGCGACAACCCGGCTCTGCCGCAGGAAATTTTGCTGCCGGGTGAAGGCGTAACTTCAGAGCCGGCCGATTCCGGGCAAGAGCCTCCTGCGGCCGGAGAGCCGGAGGCCGGGAATACTGCGACTGCGGCTCACGATACGGCTGAAGGTTTAGCTTCAGGCGACAAACCTGCAGCTGACGGAGCGGCAGAAGCCGTGGAGGAGGGCGCCGTGGAGGACGCGAGCGGGGCCGCATCCTTGCAGGAGTGGCTCGGCGTCAAGGTGCTGCTGCCGAAGCGCGGGCTGAAGCGCCAGATGGTCAAGATGGCGACCGACAATGCGCGCGTTGCCCTCGACGAGAAATTCCGGCTCATCGCCCGTGACGAGGAAAGAACGTCCAAGGCAGCAGACAATCTCGGCCGGCACATTGGCCTGGATTCCGTCCGTCGCATCGAGGCGTTCGACAATTCGAACATTCAGGGCGCCAATCCGGTTTCGGCCATGATCGTCTTTACGGATGGCAAGCCGGACAAGAAGGAGTACCGCAAATACAAGATCAAGACGGTTCAGGGACCGGACGATTACGAGTCGATGCGCGAGGTCGTTCGCCGCCGTTATGAGCGGGTGCTGAAGGAAAATTTGCAGCTGCCCGATCTGATCGTGGTTGATGGCGGCAAAGGGCAGATTTCTGCAGCGATCGATGTGCTGGAGAATGAGCTGGGGCTGTTTATTCCGGTTTGCGGGCTGGTCAAAGATGCCAAGCATAAAACTGCCCAGCTTATGATAGGCGATCCGCCGGAGCCGGTCGATCTGCCTCGGGACAGCCAGGAGTTTTATTTGCTCCAGCGGATTCAGGAGGAAGTTCACCGGTTTGCGATTTCCTTCCACCGCGACCAGCGGGGCAAGTCGATGGTAACGTCGAAGCTGGACTCCATTCCGGGCATCGGGGAGAAGCGGCGCAAACTGCTGCTCAAGCACTTCGGTTCGATCAAAAAAATGAAAGAGGCCTCAGTCGAAGACTTTCGGCCTCTTTCGATCGGCGATAAGCTTGCCGCACGGATTATCGAAGCGTTAAATGAAGAGGAGCCGTCGTAAAGACGGCTCCTCTTCATTTAAAGGCACTCGGGGTCAGTCCGTTATGGAAGCAAGCCCTTCGACATAATTATCGTTTCGCGGGGACGCCGGGCGTTCACGGCCGGGCGGATTGAACCGCTGAATAACATAACCGACGACGGCAGGCAAAGCGAAGGTGACGATGCCGATCGTGATATTCAGGGCTCCGCCCATCAGGATCAGACTGAGGCCCATCAGAATGCTGTCAAAGATCACATGGGCAAACATGGCAGCGATATAACCGTGGCGGAGGAAAATATAACTGAACAGAAGTCCGATGAACGTCAGCTCAATCGGTCTTGAGATGACAGGATAAATCGGATACAGCGTATGTCCCAGCGCCCAGATGAACGTCGTAATGAGGCAGGCGACGAAGGTGCTGCGCACGATTTTTTTGAGCATCGGGATGCCGAACAGCCGGTAAACGGCTTCCTCTCCGATGCCCGCCATCCAGGCCATCAGCGGGAACAGCCACGGATAGACCATGTTGTAAGGCGACTGGGTTTCATCGGTCGTCGACCAGGTATGAATCGTCAGGCCAAGGACAATATAAATGACCGATTGAATACCGAGCAGAATGAGCGCCCAGGCGTAGCCGTTGATCGCGCTTTGCAGCACATGGCTTCCATACCCCGGATCGCGGGACCGCAACCACATATTCGAGCCTTTCACCTTCCATAGGCCATCCCCTCCGACCAGGGAGAAATAGATCGATGCGGCCATCACCAGCGTGGTGATCATCTGAAAGACGAGAGCAAAGGTCAGAGCCCCTCCGCTTAAGCCCTCTGCCTCAAAGGCAGGCATCATATTGAGCGTGCTGGCCACATTGATAAACAAATAGAATAAGCTCAGAAAAATGCCGCGTTTAAAGGAAGCGTAAGGCCGCGTTCTGGCGCTGTATACGATGGCCAGAATGCCGAGAATGAAGGTGAGCAGTCCGTATCCGGCCATGGTAAGCCAAGTCGCAAGCCGGGTCTGGCTGTTAATGTAATCGGTATGCGCCTGCGGAACGCTGAAGCGTGATTCGAGGGAAGATACCTCCCCGTATTCAAAATGAAACTTAAGCTGCCCCTTTGTGTCCCCTAAGGTATAACCTTTAACGTTATACGTTAAACCTATATCACTGGAGGTGTCCAGCGACAGCTGATCCGGATTAAACCCGAGCGCTTTCACGTAAGGAGCGGCGAGCTCTTCTTTTTCATCGGCAGTTATGCTGCCTTCCAGATCCTTTATCTTGGAACTTCCATCATCCTTCTTCAATAAATCGTCTTTCACGCGGATATTCCACAATTCGCCCGCATCAAATCCGACGACATTGCCTTCTTTCATATTGATTTCGATATTCAAAGCGTCAAGATGCGAATCCGGGTGCTTGAACTGAACCCGAAATCTTTCCGTAGGAAACTGCTTTGCATATTTCCGGTTATATTCGGCAAGCAGATTTTCCTTGGACAAATAACCGTAAAGATCCGACTGAGTAGTATATGTAACGGCAGCATTCTCCTTCGGTATGTTCGAAATCCCCAGCGTATTCGCGGCGAAATCGGCCGCTGTTTGCACAGCCTGTTCCTTGCTGATCGAGCTGCCGGAGTCCGGCGACTCCGAGCTTGTCATCGGCAGCACCTGTACAATCACAAACAGAACAAGACCGAGCAAGGCCAGACTCCATAGCACTTTTGGTTTCAAAAAGACAACTCCTTTAATAATGTTCTTTAAAAGTAACATAACATAAATGCGGCGATGCTTTCCAGAAAGACCTGACATGACCCAAGGCTTGCGGGCCCGAAAATGGACAGCAAAATAAAACCGGAGCATGCTTGATTAGCCTATATTATACTACTGCATGGCGAAGGGGATTCCGGATTCGGTCAAATATTTTGTGATTCACCGAAATAAAGCTTATAATCCTTGTTATATGATTGCATAAGGGGAATGACCATTGTTATGAAAAATCAGCAGTTTGCCATAATTGGTTTGGGCCGTTTCGGTTCAAGCCTTGCTCTTGAGCTCATGGATTTGGGCTATGAAGTGCTCGGAATTGATCGGGACGAGGAAGTCGTCGGGAATATGAGCAATTTTCTGACTCATACCGTGGTTGCAGATGCGACGGATGAGGACGTGCTGCGTTCGCTCGGGATCCGGAATTTTGATTGCGGCATCGTGGCAATCGGCGAAGATATGCAGGTCAGTATTTTGGCGGCGATTTTGCTGAAAGAGCTGGGAATGAAGCAGGTCGTCGCCAAAGCGGTGTCCGTGCTGCATGGCCGGGCGCTCGAGAAGCTTGGCGTGGACCGGGTTATTTTTCCGGAGCGGGATATGGGTATCCGGGTGGCCCACCAGCTGGTCACACCGAATCTGCTGGATTACATTGAATTGTCGAAAGACTACAGCATTGTGGAGTTGACCGTGCCGGCGGCTCTGGATGGCAAAACGATCAGCGATCTTGAACTCCGGTCGCGGTTCGGCTGCAGCATTGTTGCGCTGCAAAAGCTGAACGGCTGCATTGTTGCGCCGACTTCGATGGATCGGCTAACCTCGAATGATATCATGGTCATCATCGGGACCAATGAAAGCATACACGAATTCGAAAGTTCCCTTGATGAATATGAGGAAGGCCAATAAATTCGGTATTGTATTGAAAAGGCAATCATCCTACGGAAAGCCTGCAGGACAAGCACCTCTGGCGGCTGCTTTGTCCAAGGGCTGCCCGTTCCACGGCTGAAGCTTTATTTGGCCGGAAAAGACAGGCTGCTCCGGAACAGATCCTTGATTTCTGCTGCCCATTCCTGGGTCTGGGCCCCGGTGTCGGTTTTATGGGGATAGATCAGGCAGGTGGCGCGCCGGGTCTCCTCGAGCTCCTTCAGGTGTACGGAGACCAGATCATTGTCGCGCAGCAGCTGCGGGCGCAAATACGATCTCGGCAGCAGCGCGGCCGCCTTGCAGATGGGAAGCAGCCGGACAATGGCTTCGAAAGAATCGATCTCCATCCGAGTGTCGGGAATCACGGCGTATTTGCCGACGAGTTCATCCACCAGCCTGCGGTACCAGGTTCCTTTGGAGAAAGTGATCATCGGCAGGCCGTTCAGGCTCTCCATGGAGGCTGTTTTGCCCTCCAGACCCAGCTCGTGCTGGCGGGGAACGACCAGCTCCAGATGGTCCTGAAACAGCGGAACGCACTGCAGTCCCGGTTCGGCAATGGAGGAGGCGATGACGCCGAGATCGATTTTGCTGTCTTTGACCTGGGATACGATTTCATGTGTTTTCCCGGTGACGAGCTTAAGCTCCGTGTCGGGGTATTTGTTCATAAGCGCCTCGACAAGCGGAGGCAGCGTTGTCTGGATCGTTGTCAGGCTGGCGCCAAGCGTCACGATCGTGCGGGCTGCCATTTTGTAGCGGGAGATGGATTGCATGAACTGATGATGGCGCCGCCGCTGCTCCATGGCATACGTATAGGCCGCCTGGCCCGTTTCGGTGAGTTCGAGCCGTTTTCCTTTACGATAAAAGAGGGCAACGCCAAAATCCTCCTCCAGCTTCGCGATTTTGCGGGAAAGGGCGGGCTGAGACAAATTTAATAGCTTTGACGCCTTGTTCAAGCTGGACTGCTCCACTACCGTTGTGAATACCAGCAAATCCTCAAACATGACAGCGCTTCCTTTCCTATTTTTACAAACCTGTTCCATTTGCTTATTCGATAATCGCATAACATTTAATAAATATATTGCAATTCCATTATAAGATAAAAAAGAGTAACATTGAAGGCGACACAAGTTGTTCACATCTTATGTTATGACAGAGAGCGACCGGCGTATGGTCAAACCAAAATGCACTTTGACGCCTTGCCGCGATTTGAATCGAATTAAAGTGTAAACGCCATCATCGGCAAAGACGGAACGGAAAGGGGTATGCGGATTTATGAAAGGGTTTTATTCCAGAAAACTGCACTCGCTGCTGGGTGTCATTCCGTTAGGTTTTTTTATTCTGGAACATATGATCACCAATTTTTCGGCGGTGGAAGGAGGCGAGCAGGGCTTCAAAGACAGCGTGGTTTGGATCAACAGCCTGCCGCTGGTGCTCATCCTTGAGATTTTCGGCATCTGGCTGCCGCTGCTTTATCATGGTGTATACGGGACTTATATAGCTCTTCAGGCCAAGCCGAATAACGGGCGCTTCAGACATGAACGCAACCTCAGATATCTGCTGCAGAGGGTAACCGGCGTCATAGCCCTTTTCTTCATCGGCTGGCACATCTGGGAGACGCGCGTTCAGGTTGCGCTCGGCAATGTAACGCATGAGGAGCTTGGCGGACTCATCCATGATATCGTTTCCCAGCCCGTATTCTTTATGATCTATTTGATCAGCGTACTGGCGGTTTCCTTCCATTTCACCAACGGGCTTTGGTCGTTTATGGTCAGCTGGGGAATCACGATTGGACCGCGGGCACAGCGGGTTTCTTCCTATATCTGCATGGGACTTTTCGTTATAGTGGCGGTCATGTTCACCTGGTCGCTGTTCGTATTCCGGGGTATGGAATTTGAGGCAAGCGGCACAGCCATGCTGCACACGCTGAAGACAGTCATAGGATAAGGAGTGACAATCAATATGGCAAATCAAGGCATCATTGTCGTAGGCGGCGGTCTCGCAGGCCTGATGGCGACGATTAAAGCGGCCGAGGCAGGCGTTCCTGTATCGCTGTTCTCGCTCGTTCCCGTAAAGCGTTCGCATTCGGTTTGCGCCCAGGGCGGCATCAACGGCGCCGTAAATACGAAAGGGGAAGGGGATTCTCCCTGGGAGCATTTTGACGATACGGTATATGGCGGGGATTTCCTGGCGAATCAGCCTCCGGTCAAGGCGATGTGCGAGGCGGCTCCCGGCATCATCCACCTGATGGACCGCATGGGCGTCATGTTCAACCGTACGCCGGAAGGGCTGCTCGATTTTCGCCGTTTCGGCGGCACGAAGCACCACCGTACGGCGTTTGCGGGGGCCACGACCGGACAGCAGCTTCTGTACGCCCTGGACGAACAGGTGCGCCGCTATGAAGCGGCAGGGCTCGTAACGAAGTACGAAACGTGGGAATTTTTAAGCGCGGTGATGGATGATGAAGGCATTTGCCGCGGCATATGCGCCCAAAATCTCCGTTCAATGGAGATTACATCGTTTGCCGCAGACGCGACGATTCTCGCCACAGGCGGACCCGGCATCATTTTCGGAAAAACGACCAACTCCGTAATCAACACCGGTACGGCGGCAAGCGCGGTTTATCAGCAGGGCGTGCATTACGCCAACGGCGAATTCATTCAGATTCACCCGACGGCGATTCCGGGGGATGACAAGCTGCGCTTGATGTCCGAATCGGCGCGCGGCGAAGGCGGGCGGATCTGGACCTACAAGGACGGCAAACCCTGGTACTTCCTTGAGGAAAAATATCCGGCCTACGGCAACCTCGTTCCCCGGGATATTGCCACCCGCGAAATTTTCCACGTCTGCGTCGATATGAAGCTGGGCATTAACGGCGAGAACATGGTTTACCTGGATCTCTCGCACAAAGATCCGAAGGAGCTTGACGTGAAGCTCGGCGGCATTATCGAAATTTATGAGAAATTTATGGGAGACGATCCGCGCAAAATTCCGATGAAGATTTTCCCGGCCGTGCATTATTCGATGGGCGGCATGTGGGTGGATTTCAACCAGATGACCAATGTTCCCGGCCTGTTCGCCGCCGGAGAATGCGAATATCAATATCACGGAGCGAACCGCCTTGGCGCCAATTCGCTTGTTTCTGCGATCTACGGCGGCATGGTTGCAGGGCCGAAGGCGATCGAATATATACGCGGCCTGAAGAAGTCCTCAGGCGATGTATCCCCTGCTGTGTTTGAGGCCTCGAAGAAGGCTCAGGAGCAAAAGTACGAGCGGCTGCTGGCGATGAACGGAACCGAGAACGCTTATGTTATTCATAAGGAGCTTGGCCAGTGGATGACCGACAACATGACGGTCGTGCGCTACAACAGCAAGCTGGAAGCGACCATAGGCAAAATAAAAGAGCTGAAGGAGCGCTATCTGCGCATCAATATCAATGATTCGTCCCGCTGGAACAATACCGGGGCGTCCTTCACCCGCCAGCTGTGGAACATGCTGGAGCTGGCCGAGGCGATGACGCTCGGGGCGCTGCTTCGCAACGAGAGCCGCGGCGCTCATTACAAGCCGGACTATCCTAAGCGAAACGACGAGGAATTTCTGAAGACGACGAAGGCAAAATGGACCTCGGACGGGCCGCAAATTTCTTATGAAGATGTGGACGTATCGTTGATACCTCCCCGGATCCGGGATTATTCCAAGGATAAGTAAAGGTTTCATGTTAAGGGGAGAGAGGGCCTCATCATCAAGCTGCCTGGAAAAATCGCGAATAATACGCTAGGAGGGAAAGGCAATGGCCGAAATTACGACCGCCGCCAAAAAGGTGAAATTGATCGTCACGCGCCAGGATGCGCCGGAATCGGCACCCTATACCGAGGAATTCGAGCTGAACTATCGGCCTGGCATGAATGTCATAAGCGCGCTTATGGAGATTCAGCGCAACCCCGTCAATGCCAAAGGAGACCATACGGTGCCGGTATGCTGGGAATTCAACTGCCTGGAGGAAGTGTGCGGCGCATGCTCCATGGTGATTAACGGCAAGCCGCGGCAGGCCTGCGCGGCGCTGGTGGATAAGCTGGAACAGCCGATCCGCATTGAACCGATGAAGACATTCCCGGTTGTCCGGGATCTGATCATTGACCGCAGCCGTATGTTTAATGCGCTGAAACGGGTCAAGGCATGGATTCCGATCGACGGCACTTATGATCTTGGACCCGGGCCTAGAATGCCCGAGAAGAAGCGTCAATGGGCCTATGAATTGTCCAAATGCATGACATGCGGAGTGTGTCTGGAAGCATGCCCGAACGTGAATGAAAAGACCAACTTTATCGGTCCGGCCGCTATTTCACAGGTGCGGCTGTTCAATGCGCATCCGACCGGCGAAATGAACGCCGAAGAACGTCTGGAAGCCCTGATGGAAGACGGGGGCATCGAAGGCTGCGGCAACTCCCAAAACTGCGTTCGGGCCTGTCCCAAGGGCATTCCGCTTACGACTTCGATTGCGGAAATGAACAAGCAGACGACCAAGCATATGTTCAAGCGCTGGCTCACAAGCTGACTTAAGCTGATCGCGGCTTATCGCTTAGTCCAATCAATTTTCGCTACCCTTGAATGAATTAGGAAGGAGCATGTCATGATGAAGTCCCGTAAGGCTGAGCTTGTCCAAAAGTTTCCTTCGCTTCAGAGTGACCGTCTGCTGCTGCGCAAGGTGCTGCCCGAGGACGGAGATCCCTTGTACCGGATGTTAAACGATCCGAAAGTGAGCAGGCACATTTCATTCCGCCCGGAAACTTTAAGTTTTCCCGAGCGTTTGAACCGTTATTTCGAAGATTGCAATTATACATTAAGCTCGTTGCATTTTGCAATTGTGCTGCAGGAGGATAGGACTTTTACTTTTGCCGGCTTGTGCTCGTATCAGCACTGGAATGAGAAAAGGGGCAGCGCAAGCATGGGGTACATGGTCCTGCCGGAATACTGGAACCGGGGAATCGCGACCGAAGCGGCTCGCCTGCTGTTGTCTTTCGGTTTTGACGATCTTGAGTTAAAGGCGGTTTACGCATCGTGCGTTTCAGATAACGCTCCTTCGCAGCGAGTGCTGATCAAATGCGGTTTTGAACCGGCGGACAAGGATAGGGATGGTATCGGGTTTCCTAAACGGGAAAAGCGGCTTGGCTCGAGTTATGTAATGACAGCCGAGAAGAGGAAAAAATCTGAAGAGGGGTATACTTTGTTACACAAATGAAATATTACTGTGATTTTATCCTAACAGAAAGCGGGTAATATGAAGACATGACCCCCTTTTGAATATATATATCTGCTTTTGGAATCCGGAAGTTTCCGGGTTCTCTTTTTTTTGTGTATAAACCGTTCCGGGACAATAAAAAAAGAGCCGCAAAGCGGCTTTAAGTTTATAGAGGCACGGTTTGTTTCTGCTTTTGCTTGAAATAGACCCAATGCGTAAACCCGATCTCCTTGAGTCTTGCCGCTACCTCTTCCCATTCATCGGCTACCCGCGACGGCACATGGGCATCGGAACCAAACGTAACCTCGACGCCATAATGCAGAGCCCGTTCCAGAATATCATCGGAAGGATACCAGCCGCCGCTCAGCTTCGTTTTGCCTGAGGTATTGATTTCGATAGCCGTTTTGCATTCGGCAATGGTCTGAAGCGTCTCATCGATGGCCTCGGCTGCCGGGATGTCTGTGAAGCGCGGATAATTTCCCTTCATCGCATCGATGTGGCCCAGAATCTGGAACATGCCACTGCGCGCGGATTGCCGGATCAGATCGTAGTAATTTTTCTTGTGCAGCAGTTGTTCCGCAGAGCTCAGACCCTTCCAACGGTTTTTATTGAAAATACTGATATTATCACTGCTGTGCACGGAGCCGATAATATAATCAAAGGGATATGCGGAAAGGGCGGAGCGGTAAATTTCAGCATGCTCCGGAAAGAAGTCCGACTCGATTCCGAGCAGGACATCAATCCGGCCTTCATATTCTGCTTTCAGCTTGAGTACCTCTTCGACATAAGACTTAAGTTCCTTTTTGGCCATCGCAATTCGCGGAAACGGATGCTCTTCGGGACTGCCGAAATAAGGAGTGTGGTCGCTGATACCGATGACCTGCAGCCCTGCTGCAATGCCGGCCTCAATATAGTCCCGAATCGTTCCATCGGCATGACCGCAGCGAAAATGGTGAGTATGAAGGTCGAATTTCATTGACGTATGTCCTTTCCTTAGAAGATGGGTTATTCGGTTCCGGTAAATTTGGTTTCGGGCATTCCCTTCAAATCGCCAAGGAACTGCTGCATGGCGGAATTGATGTACCGGCTGGATTTGTAAATAACGCCGACAGGATGCGTCACTTCCAGCTCCGGAATCGGTACAATCTGCAGGGTGCCCAGCCGAAGCTCCCGGGTAATGGACTGCTTGGAAATAATGGCCGCACCGAGATTGATTTCAACCATCCGCTTGACTTCTTCGCTGCTGGACAGCTCCATCACGACATGGGCTTCTATGTTGTGTTCCTTGAACACCTGCTCCGCAAACCGGCGGCCCACCGTATCCGGAGACAGAAGAATAAGCGGAAGATCCCGCAGCATTTCGAGATTGGGGTTCTCCTCTTTAGCCAAAGGATGAAGCGGAGAAACAACGACTTCAAACGTATCATAGTACAATACGGAAGCGTGAATCTGCGGTGTGTGCTCGATCAGGTAGCCGATTCCGATATCGACAAGCCCTTGCTCCACATTCTGATAAATCTGGGAGGAGGGCATGGATTGGATGGTTGTTTTGATCAGCGGGAACTGATCCTGAAAATAGGAAAGAATCCGCGGCAGAATCTGTATGGCGATCGAAGTCGTTGTTCCCAGTACGATGTGTCCTTGGGGAGTCTGCTCCATATCGGACAGCTTCTGCTTGAGTTCTTCGACAATATCCAGTATTCGTTCTGCCTGCTCTAAAAATACCTGCCCGCGATCCGTAAGGGTGACCGGCTGGTTCCGATCGACAAGCACGGTTTTGAATTCATCCTCCAGGCTTTTAATTTGAGCTGAAACAGCCGGTTGGGTCAGGTTCAACAGTTCACCGGCCTTGCGAAAGCTTTTCGTTTTGGAGATCGTAATCAAAGTTTCCAACTGGCTGATGTTCATTTTATCCCTCCTTGCAAGTCGCTATGAAGCTAAACAGAATGGTCCGAACCTGCGTCAGCATTTTCATTTATTATAGGGGATTAGTCCGGGGCGGGCAATGGTACAGAAAACGGAAGGTCGGTTGATTCGGAACGAATGTTGCATGGGGGGGACAAGCCAAGGGCTTTTGGCGTGTTTTGCCCGAATTTTAATGATTTATTTGTAGGGATAAAGTATAATCAAAATAATCTATAACGGGACTTGGGATACAATTCGTTTAATTCCAAGTGAAAAGGGGCGCATTTTACGTGAAAGCAGAAGTGATTAATCCTTTTTTGGAATCTGCAAGGCTTGTACTGGAACAGGTCATTCAGGTTTCGCCTTCCACAGGAAGTCTTGGCGTAAAGGAAATTGCCCCGATTGAAAATCATATTTGGATTCAGGTCGGGATGACAGGGGAGTTCAGCGGCAATGTAGTGTTTGGCCTTAAGGAACAGGTGGCGCTGCGAATCGTGTCCGTGATGATGGGCGGATTTATGCTGACGGAGCTGGATGAAATGGGACAAAGCGCGATATCCGAGCTGGGCAATATGATCAGCGGGAATGCAAGTACGATTTTGTCAAACCAGGGGTATTCGGTCGATATTACGCCGCCCAAGGTCATAAAGTCTGAATCGAACGAGCACCCCCGTAAGGTACTTTGTATTCCGTTGGTTATGGACGGTATCGGCGAACTGGATATCCAGGTCATGATCTCTTAAAATAGATTCTGCAAACAAGGCGGCGAAAGAGCGGGGGTTCTTGGACGGAAACGCTGCCGTTATAGCGGAAAGGATGCGGGAGAATGCTCATGGATCAGGTGATTGTCATCACCGGAGCTTCCAGCGGAATCGGAGCCGAGATGGCTCGCCAGCTGTCAAGTCAAGGCGCTTATGTAGTGCTTGCGGCCAGATCCACGGACAAGCTGAAGCAGGTCGGAGCGGGTTTGCCCGGAAAATACGATATTGCTCAGCTGGATGTGTCCTCCGAATCATCGGTGGAAAGGACGGTAGTCAAAGTCATCCGAAGCAAGAAGACGGAAGTGGACCTTCCCTTTGTGGCAGCTTTGGGAACGAAGCTGTATCAGCTTTTTCCAAAACTCGCGGACAAGATCAGCGGCGGGCTGATTAATAATAAATAAGAAGCAGATGAGACCCAGGTGGGCGCTCCCGGATATACCGGGGGGCCTTTTTCATTTGATTTGGAGTGACAGGGAATATCGAATATAATGGTAATAATGACTTTAGTAAAAAGGATGGAAACGATGACAATTCACACATTTGCAGAACTCGGGATAGAGCAAGGCTTGACGGACCGTCTTGCCGAACATGGAATCATCCAGCCGTCACCGGTACAAATCGGAACGATCCCGGCGGTGCTGGACGGACGGGACGTGCTGGCCCAATCCCAGACGGGAACAGGGAAGACGCTTGCCTATCTGCTGCCGGTTCTGCAGCGGATCGATCCGGCGCGCAAGGTGACGCAAGCGCTGGTGCTCGCTCCTACCCAGGAGCTGGCTATGCAGATTTTGCGCGAGAGCCAGCGCTATGCGGAAGGCACCGGCATTGAAGCCCAGGCGCTGATTGGCGGGGCGGCCATCGGACGCCAGGTGGAGCGTCTGAAGCGGCATCCGCAGCTCGTAATCGGAACGCCGGGACGGATCCGCGAGCTGCTGGCCATGCGGAAGCTGAAGCTTAACGAGGCGCGCACCCTGGTCATCGATGAGGTAGACCAGCTGTTTCAGCTTGGCGGCGCTGGAGATGTGGACCAGATCCTTCGCGGAGCGCTGCGCGACCGGCAGCTTGTGTTTCTGTCGGCGACAGTCAGCCCGGAAATCCGGGAGCTGGCCGGGCGGGAGATGAAAGATGCCGTCGAAATCGGCATTGATCCGGAGCAGCGGACTTCCGCTACGCTGGAGCACCTTTATTTTGTCTGTGAACAGCGGGACAAGATTGACATGCTGCGCCGGATTATCCGGACCTTGGACGTGCCCAAGGCGCTTGTGTTCGTCAATCATACGGAATCGATCGCCGAGGTCGAAGCCAAGATGAACTACGTCGGTCTTGAAGCCGGCGCGATTTACGGAGATGCGGACAAAACAACCCGCAGCCTTGTGCTGCGCAGATTCCGGGAGGGGGAATACCGGGTTCTTGTGGCGAGCGATGTTGCTGCAAGAGGTCTTGATATTGAAAACTTAAGCCTGGTGATCAATCTCGATCCGCCGATTGACGGGGAGCATTACGTTCACAGGGCCGGGCGAACCGGGCGCATGGGGCGCAAGGGGATTGCGATTACGCTTGTGACGCCGAGGGAGACCTTCATTATCCGCAAATTTGCCGAAGAGCTCGGCGTAGATTTTGGACTGCGCGCTCTGGCGGGCGGCAAGGTAGTGACGCCAAGGCCGGACGACCGCCCGCGCAGAAGCGCTCACCCGAAGGCGTCCCGCAGTCAGGGAGCAGTTTCCCGGGAGCATGGAGCTCCGAAGACGGGAGCGGGAGCAGCTTCGGATTCGGGAGCATCCTTCCCGCATAAGCCCGTCAGAAATGTCAGGTCGGAAGCTCAGGCCGGTCAGCGGAAGCTTGACCGCCACCGCGACCGGAAAAATAAAGGGGCGCCCAAGTGGCTGAAGAATAAGCCGCCCCGTCCATAAACGGACCCTGGTCGTTCGATTCGGATAATAAATGGGAGGGAAATGTAACTTGACTCCAATGCCAGTGCTTGAAATTGAGGATTTAAGCGGGGGCTATAACCTGAACCGCCCCGTGCTGCACGATATCGGCTTGAAGGTGATGCCCGGCGAAATGGTTGGACTGATCGGTTTGAACGGAGCCGGGAAAAGTACGACGATGAAGCATATTCTGGGGCTAATGAATCCCCAGAAGGGCGAGATCCGCGTTGACGGAACAACCCGGTCGCAAAATCTGGAACAGTATCAGGGCGCTCTGGCTTTCGTCCCGGAGTCGCCGCTTCTGTATGAGGAAATGACCGTGCGGGAGCATCTGGAATTTACCGCCCGCGCCTACGGGGTAGAACGAAACCGCTATGAAGAGCGTTCGGCCGAGCTTTCCCGGATGTTCCGCATGGAGGACAAGATGGACAGCCTGTCCATCCATCTGTCCAAAGGAATGAAGCAGAAGGTCATGATCATGTGCGCTTTTGTGGCCCGGCCCAAGCTGTACATTATTGACGAGCCGTTTCTGGGTCTGGACCCGCTGGGCATCCGCTCCCTCCTCGACTTTCTGATGAAGCTCCGCAGCGAGGGAGCGTCGATTCTGCTCAGCTCGCACATTTTGTCTACGATTGAGAACTACTGCGACCGGTTTGTCGTTCTGCACCGGGGGCGTATTATCAAGCAGGGAACGCTTGATGAAATTGCCGCGGCGGCCGGCATGCCGGGACAACCGCTGGAACAAATATTCTATTCGCTTGTACAGGACGGGGAATGATCATGGATCTTAAGCAGCTTCGCAGCCGCCGAAGCGGCACGTTCTGGGGCGGGATTCTTCCTTACCTCGGTTATGTGCTGCAGAGCGGCGTAGCCTTCCTGTTCCTGTTCTGTCTCATTGCCTTTGCCGCGTGGTATACCGCCTTTATCCGGCATTTGCCCGAAGGGCTGCCCATTCGCTGGATTTCGCTTGCACTGCTTGCTCCTTTCGCCGCGGCTGGCGGCTTTCGTACATATCTTCAGCCGCCGGACACCGTTTTTCTGCTTCCGCAGGAGGCGAGGATGCGGCAGTACTTTGCACCCGCCTGGCGCGGTGCCATCATTCGAAAATATATGATTCAGGCCATTATTCTGCTAACTCTGTGGCCGCTGTATATGGCGGCCGAGCAAAGTCCCAAGCCGCTTGGCCTGACAGCTCTGCTGCTTGCCGCTTTATCGCTCCTCCTGAGCTGGGGAAGCTGGAGGGAGCTGACGCTTGTTTCGCGTCGGAGCGCCTACGGCTGCCTGCTGCTGCGCTGGGCCATAAGCTTCCTGGCGGTTGCCGCCTGGCTGTGGCATCCATCCGGCCGGGCGCTTCTGTTCATTGCAGTGCTGGCAGCGGCCTACGCGGCCGCTCTCCGGTTTCCGCCACGGTACGCCGTTCCGTGGGAAGTGCTGATTTCAGCCGAGAAGGCGCAGGCCGCCCGGGTGATGATGGTACTCGGCTGGTTTGTCGAGGTACCAGGCCGTGCGCAGCGAGTTCATACGAGACGCTGGCTTGCCCGTGCAGGGGAGCGAATCCCATGGGAGCCGCAGCAGGCTTACCGGTATCTGCTAACCAAAAGCTATGTCCGCAGCGACATGTTTATGATCATTCTGCGGGCGGGAGTTGTCGGCGCCCTTCTGGCCTGGCTCAGCGGAGGAAATATGCTGGGCAGCGCGGTTTATCTGTTTTTTGTATTTGTGATTGGCGTCCAGCTTTCCGAGCTTCGAAGGGTGCACAGCGAGTCGTTCTGGCTGAACGTGTACCCGCTTCCGCAAGGCAGCCGGAGAAGGAGCGCCGTCCGGCTTGTGTTCCGCATCCAGCTATGGGCGGCGGCGCTGATGTCGCTGGCCTTTATCCCTTCCTTGCTGGATGGACGGATAGCGGAGACGGCCCTTACGCTGGCCGGAGGGCTGGCCGTTACGGCGCTGCAGCGCGTATACGCGGGCCGGAAAGGAAAGGACGAGGAAGACGAGGACGAGGAATAAGCGACAGGAATACAGGCCGGTACATCGTTGCCCGGCCTGCAGTTCCTCATCCTCATCCTTCAGCTTTCCGATGCATTGGAAGGCGCAGGGTCAATCAGACTTAACAAATTTTGAATAGCCTCAATGACAATAGTAGCTGAAGAAATAAAAACGGATACAATATGATCGGCGTTCCCGGACAATAAAATGGTTGGTAGATTTTGTGACGTATATGCCGGAAAACTTGAAGCTCTCAGTCATCAAAGAGTATTCAGAAGCTATCCGTAAAAGCGGAACAGCAGAGTCTTTTCCAGTAAAGGCTATTAATTGGGGCTTGCATATGGGTAGAGAAAAAAGGGATGAGTTTTGGTTAGGAGGCGTCGAAATGGGCTTAAAGATGTTATTATTCCCGGTTAGAAGAGAGATTCCTCTAGTTATACTCTCATCTTTATTTGGTATTTTGACTGCTTGTTTAAATCTTTCCAGACCCATTTTATTGGGTATGATAATAGGTGAACTCACTAATGGAAACAGTAAAGGTAACTTAAGTATTCTCCAACAGGTGAGCAAGTAGAGTGCGCTTACACCGATAAAGGACTGTCATTTGTATGGCAAGAACCCTATTTTGATTGGAAAGAGAGGGTATTATTACAACATGTATAATTGTCCCGAAAGAAATCAAGCTACAAATAATGTATAGGGAGGAATGTAGGCCATTTTACTGAGTCCAAAAAAATTTATGTCAAAATCACAAATAGCGATAATCCGTGCTCGCTTGATTTTTTAATATGGTCTATTCTCCGAATTTCTCACTATTTCAAAAATAGGCGGTAATTTATCATGCGCGTACCGCGGATGCGTTGCCCTTCTCCCGGTATCTTTTATCATCTAGATATTGGGGGATTTCAGGCAAGAAAAAAGCGAGAGAGTTACCCAGAAAAGCCGGGGTTTTCTGAATCTCATCTTAGCGAAATGACGTCGAACGTGAACCTTGATATTTTGTCCGCTGCGTCCAAATGCTTCACCTACCGCTTGAAACGTGCCATTGGCAGCCGCATAGAGCAATGCGATCCGGCCTGACTCCGTCATCTGCTGGCAGGGGAGCAGCCAGCTTAGTCGCTCCATGAACGTTCGATGACAACTCTCGCACACAAACCGCCGATGAAGAAATGAATCTTAAATGGGAGTGATGTTATAGGAGCCAGAGATCACCATCTTCGGTAACGTGCTCATGGGTTAGCCGACAACCTTCCATTTGGACAGTGTCTGCCTTGATGAAGCAGCGATAATTCCCGGATACAGGCCGGCATCCGGATAACCGTAGGAGTTTCAAGTTGACTCAAGACGGCAAAAGACTCTGTTTTCGTCTCGTGCTCCGTGGTACAATGGATAAGCATCCAAATCATCCCTTTCGTATGGGGAGTAGCAGTACTTATTCCATACGACAGATGATTTGGATTTTCCTTTTATTGTCGATTTGTCGATCTATGTTCCCCAGACTTTGTTATTGAACCAAAAAATTCAAATTTCACTTATAAAACGGTCATCAATTTGTTTATAAATATCAAGCCCTATAACTCTTCCCGTTTCTTCAATTACATACAAATATATATTATTACTTACAGAACTAAAAAAATTAATAGCTGGGGATTTCTTTAATTCATCATTAAGATACCAATTTGTAGGTATTAAAGATAAGACTTTATTAACGTTAAGAAATGTATTTTCAATGAACTTCCAAACTTCCATAAAAGATGATTGCGAAAGCTTCTCTGATTTGTTTAATTTCACTTTATAAACAAGTAACTTTTTCCCCCGAGCTCCATTAGGCCGCCGTTCTTCACTACCATACAAATCATTTATGACAGGATCCAAAGAACCAATCTTATACAATTGACCTATCCCTAATCTGGCATGTTCAGTTAAATCTCTTAAAATAATACTGCTTGGTAACTCTTGTTCATTCAAAAAAACCCCTTCTATTGTAGTAAAAAAAGGAGCAAGTTCAACCAAACATTGATCATATATTTTTTTGTTCGGAATAGGTATTGCTGTCTCCATATTAGGATGTCCTAGAGCTATCGGCGCTATAAAAAAACATGCAGTATCAGAAAACGCATTAACATTTTCTAATATTGATTGAATCGGCTTTATTCTGAAGTGTGTAATCAAGGGATCTGATATTTCAATCATCTGTGGGTCTTTTTCAAGCCATTCAAAATTCATTATAATAATACTCCTCCTATTTTTACTAAATATACACAAAATCCTTGCCTATACCACAATAGGTAAACGGCAAGGATAAATGTTAATTCAACATTATACTACAATACCTCCAATAGTGACAGTGTTAGAGTAAGGCGAAGAAGTAATTAGTTCTAATTGATTATATCTTCCTTCCATTGTTCCATAAATCATTACTCTATAATCTCCTGGTGATGTAACATTCTGGAAATTGAATTGTCCTTTTGGAGTTTTTGTTGATGGGTTGAAGTAAAGATCTCTTGGTCCCTTAGTATCTACCGTTACCCACATATAGTCTTCCGGATCCCACCGTTGAAGTTCAGCAATTAGCTCTGCACTATATATATAATCATTGGAGGTTACACTCCAATTAGCTTCAACAATTGTCCCCTCAAGAACCTGGGCCTGTACTGTCATTACTCCCCATTGTGGTGGCGTAATCGCTAAATCACTAATACTAGAGTTGCTTTTTATACTCGAATTACCATCAGAAAAATACCCTGTGTGTGTAGAATTTTCACTAATTGACGTAGAATCATCTGCAAAAGCAGACATAGGTAACAAAAGAAGAAGTGCTGCTATCATTGTAACTATGAATTTTTTTATCATTAGATTTGCCTCCACTCAAAGAAAAGATATTAGTAAGAATAGAGCAACGGCCGTTGTCTTTATACCATAATAAGACAATTAATGGAATATGTATACAATTTATTTCATCATATTGGAAAATAAACTCAAATAATTAACCTTTTTATTCATAATATTACATAGTATATAAAGTTTTTTTGTGTAAACTCCAAGAATATGGCGATCTATACGATCGCAAAAAAAAGCCCACAACGAATGTGTAGGCTTACTATTATGGTTTTTTATCTGTAGTTAAAACTATAAAGAAATTCGCCAGAGATAGCATCCACGACGATATTCGCATCTTTGAAGACTTTCACGTTTTTCGCGTCAGTACCTATGCTGCCATGTCCCTGCCTATTGATGCCTTTGAAAGTCACAATGATTGTTGATTCATCCAAATATCCTTTTTGTTTAATCTTTTCGTTTTTTTCTTTAGCTTATATCAAAAAAAGAAAGATTGATCATTGGTGAGCACCTGGTATTCTGCTTTTACGCTGGATGCTGCTTCTGCGTAACCAGACGCATAAGCAGAGGCGGCGTTAATCGCCTCATTTCACTAATAACAGCAGGGGGCGAAGGTTTCTTTTAGTAGTGGATATACCCAGCATAAAAAATGCTTATTTCAATCTTTTCTGAAAAACGGGATTGAAGCTATAAATGTTGTGCTCTTCAAGATTGTCAGCCGCTAAAGATCCGGCGGAAACCATACCTTCCTGAGATCAATCCACCCCTGGCTGTTAAAAGCGACGCCGCGGATGGAAGGAAGGGAAGCGGTCTGGAACGGCTTTTCATAAAGGATATGCAGATGACATTCCCGGATCAGTTTGCTTTCGATGGTCCGGAACTGTTCCATTCTCGCGATAGGATCAGGTTCCCGGGCGATCCGCTGCAGCCTGTGCTCGATATAGGCCATGATTCCGGTCTCGGCATGTTTCGCGATCGTCTCGAACAGATCAAACAGCCTTAGCTGCTCATCCTGGTCACGCATGAGCGAGAACAGGATCAGGTCCGCTTCCAGACGGACCGCCCCCTTAAATTGCTCCGGGGAAACGGCGTTTACCGTGGAAGGGTAGCCGTTATCCCCCAGCAGCTCAGCAAGCTGCTCGGCCTCCTGCCGGTAAGGAGCAATGGTGGCGATCTTCAAGGGGGCAGAGCTTTGGTTCCGGGGGTTCCGGGCATCACCCGACAGGGAATCAGGCACGCCGGTTGTACGCAAAACCGACAACACGGCTTTTCTGAAGTCCGGATCCTGAAGAGGCCCGGTTTTTCTCGAGTTGACGGTGATGAATTTGCATACCGATGCCTCGGAATGAATCCGGCTCCAGGCTCCATGCCCCGAAGATTCGGCGCTGTGGATAATGTGAAAGGGGGATTGCTGCTCAGGCAGGGAATCCGTGCTGTCTTCGCTCCACGGCACATAGATGATTTCCACGCGGTCCAGATGAGCCCGGCCCTGAAAATGATAGTTGTACACCTCCAGCACAAACCGTTCTTCTGTCATCTCCGTGATTTTGAACGGACCGGTTCCGGCCGGCTTTACGCCGAAGCCTCCTTTTCCGGGCAGTTCCTCCCCTTTGAGAACGATAGCCGCCCGGCTTGTGCCGAGAAAAGGCAGAAATAATTCGTTCGGCTCCTTCAGTTCAAAAAGCACAACAGAAGGATGGAGCGCCCGGACGGATTTGATGCCCTGGATGATCGGGCGGTACAGCGTTCGCTGCGGCGACCCGATCAGCCGTTCAAAGGTGTGGACGACATCGGCGGCCGTTAGCACCGTTCCGTTATGAAACAGCACCTGTTTGCGAAGATAAAAGGACCACCGCGTACGGCTTTCATCGACGTCCCAGGCATGAGCCAAATGCGGGCGAATACCGTCTTGGTCACTTCTTTTTACAAGTCCGTCATAGACATGGCTGGATACAAAAGATTCGGCCAGCAGGTTCATATAGAGTGGATCGATGGTGTGTAGCTTTTGCCGCACGGGCAGTCTGAGCATGTCAATTTGCTTGTCCTCCCTCACCTGCGTATGGTGTCCGAAATAGGTGAGCAGCCAGCCCTGCAGTTTTTCCTTAAGCTCTGCGGTATCCGCATGAACCTTGATCTGGTCGACGGCGTAACGGACATCCCGGCGATCCATCGCCTGCATCATGGCCTGAACGGCTATTGTCTCGGGCTGGGCCAGAAAGGATAAAGAAGACCTCCGTCCTCTTCCCCGGCTCGGCGTCCAGCTGATCCATTCTTCTGCTTCCATCCGCTTCACAATATTCAAGGCATTCCGGTGCGTGCATTCAAAAACCGCTGCAAGCTCGTCCAGGGTAACCCATAGCGATTGTTGTCCTCCGCTGCTTTCATGCAGTTTTAAAAATTGACTCTCCAGCTTCATCTTGGCCCCTCCGATAAAATAGGAAATTAGCGCCGCTCATCTTTCTATTTTAATTCGTATTTTATCACCTAGAATAAGGGATAGAAAAGCAAGAGTTTGGAGGGAATGACCATGAACGATGACAACATCAATGGCAACTTGGATAGTTCGAGCAACCCGGGTAACATAGGCAACCCGGAAAACCCAGGGAACACTTTCAGCGCCGGAAGTACCGGCATCCCCAGCACCCCCGGTAACACAGGCGGTACTGACAGCCCTGGAAGTTCCGGCAACCCGGATAATCCCGGTAACTCAGGCAGCCGCGAAAGTACCGGCATCCCCGGCAGCCGTTATAGCCCGGGCAATCCCGGCCGCTTCGGCGATCCAAGCAAACCGTCCTACCCGCTAAAGGCGTCGCTGATCGCTGTTTTGGCTGCTGCCTTGCTGGCTGCGGTTCACCAGTATTTTTTTTACGAAAGCAAGCTGGGGGTATCGTATCCGCTCTTCGTGACCCTGTTTTATGGCTACATGGTTCTTTCAGCCAAAGGGCGGATGCGCAGGCCGGATTGGTTCGGATGGATGATGTTCGCGGTGATTGCCCTGCTTTCGCTGACCTTTGTGCTAACTGGCAACCCGTTCTTTCACGCGCTGAATTTTCTGGCGATTCCATGTCTGGTCTTTGTACATATGGCTTATTTGTTTGGCGCCGAGAGGACCGCCTGGCATGACATCCGCCTGCTTACAAAAGCTTTAGACCATCTTGTCCCGCAGGCTCTCCGCCATGTCCCGGGATTTTTCCGGACGCTCAAGGCGGCTGGGGGAGGAGTCCAAATGGCCAAGGAAAACAAAAGCACGGTCGGGAAAGTGCTGATTGGCCTGACGATCGCCTTCCCTTTGCTGATTATCGTCATCCCGCTGCTCTCTTCCGCGGACGGAGCGTTTAACGAGCTGCTGTCCGGTTTTCCGAAATGGCTTGGCTCGTTAACGGTAGGGCCATGGCTGGGCCGTTTGATTTGGGCTTTCGTATTCAGTGTATTATTCTTCGGTTATGCCTGGGGATTTGTCGATCCAAAGACGCGCACGTATGAATGGAACCATCTTGTTCCGCAAAAGGAGCTAAAGCGGCCAGGCTTCAACATTGACCCGGTCATTCTGATTACCGTCCTGTCGGCGGTGAATCTGGTGTATTTACTCTTTGTCGTTGTGCAATTTTCCTATTTGTTCGGCGCCTGGCAGGGAGAACTGCCGGATGGCAGCTCTTACGCGGAGTATGCCAGAAGCGGTTTTTTTGAATTGGTGGCCGTTACCGTCATCAACTTTGTTCTTCTGATCGTCTCTCTGACAGGCGCCGGTCAGGCAGCGGGGCGGCTTAAAATCGCCGTGCAATGCTTGCTTTATATCTTGATCGTTTGTTCAGCCGTTATGCTGGGCTCGGCCTTTAAGCGTCTGCTGCTTTATGAACAGGCGTATGGCTACACCTCCATCCGGTTTCTCGTTCATGCCTTTATGATTTTCCTGGCTGTATTGCTGCTGGCAGCTGCCCTCAGAATCCGGATGAAAAGCTTACCGCTCGTAAAATGCTATATTATCGTCAGCTTGCTGTCCTATTTGCTGATGAACTATATCGGGATGGATCGGATCATTGCGAAGAGCAATATTGACCGGTACAGGGAAGGCGGACAAATCGACGTCTATTACCTGAGCAGTCTGCCGGACGACGCGGTGCCGGCGCTGATTGCGTTCAGCCGGAACGAATACCCGGAGATGAAAAGCGTGCTGAACGAAAAATGGCAGAGAATAAAATTTGCGCCATCCCGCAAATGGTTTGAGTTTAACCTGTCCGAGTACCGGGCAAGGAAAGCGCTGGAACGGTATCTTGGGGATTGAAGGATTAGGATGAAGGAGCAAACAGGCGAAGGAGAATAAAGCGAAGTCGAACGAAACCCCCCGAGTACGGGGGTTTCGTGTTTCCCTTCCCCTGAAGTATTGTAATCCTCCTAAATGCTTGCTAACTTTCTAGTCAAAAAGCAATAGGCAATTCCCATTCATGCCGTCGCTCAAATGGTTACAAAGAATTAACTTTTGGAAACAAGTACATCGCTTTCATTATAACTGTATGCGCATACAACACTTGTTTAATCAAGTTTCTAGGCCATTGGAATGATCAGGAATTTAATAATAATTGTTACTTTACTGTTTCTTTTTCGATTTAGTATACTGACTCTGCGCTTAGTTAATGCTTCTGTGCTATGATGCAATACTACATGACTAGGAGTGAAAGAATGAGGATTAGCAGCAAATGGATGAAAGCAGCTTTATCTGGCAGTTTATTATTCGGGACAATCCTTGCCGGAGCCGTTCCGACAACTGCAAAAGGAAATAACCAAAACGAGGGTGCGACAACTTCCCAAGGGTTTGTTTCCAATGCTGATCTGGACAAGCACGTCATCTTTCAAAGCTTCAGCCTGTATCAACCTTATGATAGCAATATGTACAAGGTTTTGGACAAAAACAGCAATCTTTTGAAAGACTGGGGTATTTCCGATGTTTGGATGCCGCCGGCTTACCGGGCATTTTCCGGGTCCTACTATGGCGAAGGATACGCGATCGCCGACCGGTATGATCTGGGGGAATTTCCCGAGGGCTTGAATGGGCAAAGAGCGACCAAATACGGAATGAGCGACGAACTGAAAAAAGTAATCAACAAGCTGCACGCCAAAGGCCTCAGCGTTCAAGAGGATCTTGTGCCTAACCAAATGTTCGGACTTCCGGAAACGGAAATTGTAAATGTCACTTCGGTCGATAATTACGGGAACGAGAACGATCCGAACTATAAAAATAGATTGGTTGAACTTTATTCCAAAGGCGGCGGAATCGGTCAGAAAACCTACGGACTGATCAAGGAATGGAATCATACGTATTATAACGGGACCGGTACGCAAACGTTAGGGTCGTATCGCGTAATGGTTGACGGACAAGGGAAGCCTTACCGTTATTTCGGGCCTGATCGTGCGGATAACTATCTCCCGGATTGGCTGGCCAATTCCGAAGCCCAGAAATACGGAAAAATCAAAACCGTTGACAACTATTTGACTGTAGACAGCTACTTTGCGGTCAAAGGTGCGAATACGGAGAACGATCAGGTATGGCGTTCACTGCTGCTGTACTATGTCGATCCTCAAGCAGGCGCAACCACTCAAAGCTACCTGGATTATATGAGCGCCAATGGTTTTGAAGGGAGCAGCGACGATGAAGTCAGAGAGAAGATTATCGCGGGGGACAGTGAAACAGTCACCAAACTGACTGACAACTATATCAAGGCACAGCCTGGATATTCTGCTGCTACCGATCCTGCCGGCGTTATGCGGTTCAATAAGGAAGACAACAGCGGATTTAACAAAAACGTGTTGCAATACGAATTCCTGGTCGGAACGGATATCGACAATTCCAATCCTACCGTTCAGGCCGAGCAACTGAACTGGGCTAAATTCTTGATGGATGAATATGGTTTTGACGGGTTCCGCGTGGATGCGGCATCTCATTTCAACACCAAGGTACTCACCGATTTGAAAGAATTGATGAGCTCGCGCTATGGCAGCAATTTGAACAACCATTTAACCTATATTGAATCCTACACGGACAACCAAGTGGATTTCCAGAACAACCAGAACAACAACGGCCAGCTCGTTTATGATCACGGATTGTTCGGCAAGCTGCGGATTTCTTTGGGGAAAGTAGACAGCTGGAGACCGCTCAGCGAGATCGTCAGCGCTTCGTACGTAGACAGAACCAACCCGAACAGCCAGAGAACGCCAAACTGGTCTTTTGTCAACAACCATGACCAGGAACACAACGCTTTGGAGTGGATTCCTGTTTCGGAAGAAGAAGCGAACGGCGCGAAGCCGCACACGCTGGCATATGAAGCGATCCAGTTCCAAAAATATTCCAGCGACCGGGCGAAGACGGACAAACAGTATGCTCCTTACAACGTGCCAAGTCAATACGCATATATTTTGACGAATAAAGACACCGTTCCGACAGTCTACTATGGGGATATGTTCGAAGCAAACAAATCCTACATGTCGGCTAAGACGCCTTATTATGACACGATCGTCAAACTGCTGAAAGCCAGACAACAATATGTTTCAGGCGATCAGAAAATCACTTACTACACAAGCAATACTTCGGGTACCGCAGGCTGGGATTTGCTCGCGAACGTCCGTTACGGAACCAGCCGCGATACAGGCGTGGCAACGGTGATTGGCAACAATCAACACACCAATACCACGATCAATGTGGATATGGGCAAGCAGCACGCCAATCAAACTTTCGTAGACGCGACAGGGTTCACTAAGGAAGATTATACAACCGACGAAAACGGGATTTTGACCATTCCTGTAGTCGGCGTTAAAAATCCTTTGGTTAACGGTTATTTGGGCGTTTGGGTACCGTCCGATAAAAAAGGCGGCAAGAAGCTTGATAAAGGCGTGAATGGTACCGATGCGGTCAATAACATGAAAGCTACCGACAAGAAAGACGACAAGCCAACCAATGGTCACGAATGGCAGCAAGAGGTAGAATCCAGACAATTGCGTCTGAAAAAGCAGCAACCGTAACGATATTGGGTATTCTAAAAGGCTGGACAGTGAAAAGTTCTAAGGGTTAAGAAGCCAGAGAATCGCTGTCAAAATCAAGCTGCTCTTGCTTGGAGCGGATTATTCTCGTTATGGATAGATGCGGGTTGCGAGCAAACAGGTGAAAAATA